>CAKSIN010000020.1 GCA_934463115.1 uncultured Clostridia bacterium | reverse complement strand
GTCCTATTCCGGCATTGCTTTTTTGAGAATCAGACGGTATGTTTCCTGCAAAAAGTGATTTTATTTTTGTGTCGGCAATCCCGCATCCGTCATCGGATATTTCAAATACTGCCTTTCCGGAAATTACAAATACACGTAATGTAAGACTTTTCATGCCGTGTGCGTGTTTTACAGCGTTTTCCAAAAGATTTGTTATAACCTGTTCAATAAGTATTGGATCCATGGGTATTGTAATCAGTCTGTCCGGAATATCTATGCTTATTTGCTGATGAGGATATCTTTTTTTGAATTTAATCAGCGATGAGTCAATCAGTTCATCGAGAACAACCGGTGTTTTTATTATCTTAACTTTTCCGCTGTTGAGCTTGGTTATTGACAGCAAATTCTCCACCATATGTGACAGCCAAAGGGCATCATCGCTTATACCGGCAAGCATCTGCTCCTTTTGCTCGTCCGTAAAGCTGTTTTTGTTTTTCAGCAGTGCGGAACTCGCTCCGTATATTGCAGTAAGCGGAGTACGCAAATCGTGTGATATTGCGCGAAGCAGGTTCGCGCGCATTTTTTCTTCCATTCCCTCCGCTTTGATTATTTCCGAACGCTTAAGCCGTGTGGTAAATCCGCACGTTACAAGTGCAATAACAATCATAATAACAGCCGATGTGAGATTTTCCGGTATTGTAAAATTAAGCCTCAAATACGGAAAAGTAAATGCATAATTAACAGCAACAACGCTGATAAATGATGACAATATTCCGCATGTATATCCTTGAGTAACGGCCGAGGTAATAAACACACCGAGAATAAAAATCGATGATATAAGATTGTCTTTTTTGAACACGGTATGAATGATTAAGCACAGCGAAAAGCATATACACATGATAATCAGAGTTATTAATATATCCTTAATTAATAAAATTCTTTTGCTCATTTTAACATCATTCCTCTTGTATATTTTACCATTATACAGGCTAAGATTCAGCTAAAATAAAGTATATCACATTTTCAGACATTAAGCCATGGGTATGTTGTGTCAAGAAAGTTCTGTTTTTTGCGGTAAATTTTGTTACAATGTATCAAATGCAAATTGTTGAAAAAAATCTAATATTGTGGTAATATATATGTATGATTGTAGATTAGGAGGAGTCAAAGTGTCAAATCAGGAAGAAAGAAAGCCGATTTACGGTAAACTCGCAGTTATCTGTATGAAAGGGTGCGAGGAAATTGCCGATAAAATCGACTGGTATTTAAAACGTTTCAGGGAGAATGAACAGGCCGATACATATATCGCCAAAACAAAATGCCCGCGTTTCGGTTCGGGCGAAGCAAAATGTGTACTTAACGAAACCGTTCGCGGCGATGATGTTTTTATTATCTGTGATGTTTTCAATTATGGTGTAACGTACAAAATGTACGGTGTTGAAAACAGAATGAGCCCCGATGACCACTATCAGGATTTAAAAAGAATCATTGCGGCAATGAGCGGAAAAGCACGACGCATCAGTGTTGTAATGCCAATGCTCTATGAGGGCAGACAGCACAGAAGAACAGCCAGAGAATCTCTTGATTGCGCACTTGCATTGCAGGAGCTTGTTTCGATGGGAGTAACAAATATTATAACATTTGATGCTCATGATGCCCGCGTTCAGAATGCAATTCCCATATCCGGATTTGATGACGTTCAGACAACGTATCAGATGATTAAAGCACTTACCAGAGAAGTGCCGGATATCAGTTTTGACAAAGACTCCACCATTGTAATTTCACCTGATGAGGGTGGAATGCATAGATGTATGTATTATTCGTCTGTGCTTGGCTTGGATCTTGGTATGTATTACAAGAGAAGAAACTATTCGGTTGTTGTTAACGGCAAAAATCCGATAGAAGCTCACGAATACCTCGGTAAGAGTGTTAAGGGCAAGGACGTAATGATTGTTGACGATATGATATCGAGCGGTGAATCCGTGCTTGATATCGGAAGAAAACTCAAAGCACAGGGCGCAAGGAGAATATTTATTTTTACCGCATTCGGTCTTTTCTGCAACGGGCTTGAAGCGTTTGATGAAGCTCAGAAAAAAGGTGAGATAACCAAAGTATTTACAACAAATCTTGTTTATCGTACACCTGAACTCAAGAAACGCGATTGGTACTGCGAAGTAGATATGTCTAAATATATTGCACTCCTTATTGATACAATTAACCACGACGAAACAATCAGCCAGCTGCTTGTTCCGGTTAACAGAATTAAGAATCTTATGGAGAAACATAATAAAGAGCTCAAAGAGCAGGTATCCATGTTTGAAGGCGAGCATAAGGAATAGTTTGTGATAATATTTTAAAAAATTTTAAAAAAAGTATTGACGAACAGCCTAAAAGCTGGTATACTATTTAAGTCGGTGTCAATTAGCCGACTTAATACGGAGATGTATCGAAGTGGTCATAACGAGCACGATTGGAAATCGTGTTGTCCTGAATAAGGGCACGTGGGTTCAAATCCCACCATCTCCGCCAATGATCGGCATTTCTCTTTTTTGGGAGGATGCCGTTTTTTTAATAAAATATTTAAGGATGTGTTTAAATGAAAACCGAAATCTTGAATCTTTGGAACAATATACCGGGCGGGCATGACGGCGAAATACATATAACGGCATATATCCCGGATGAAAAGAAATTTGACGGTTCTGTGGTAATATTGCCCGGCGGTGGTTACAGCATGCGTGCCGAACACGAGGGAAGGGGATATGCCGAATTCCTTGCCGATAATGGAATGGTTTCTTTTGTTGTGGATTACAGAGTGAGTCCGTTTGAATTTCCGCTTCCGCTGCTTGATTCGCGCAGAGCGGTTAAATTTGCTCGGTACTATGCCGATAAATACGGTATTGATAAATCCAAAATAGCTATAATGGGTTCATCTGCCGGAGGACATCTTGCTGCAATGACGTCAACATATTTTGAGCCGATAGGATATGACGATAATTGTGATGATATTGACGGCGAGGATTTTATTCCCAATGCGCAAATTCTTTGTTATCCGGTTATTTATTTATACAATGATGAAATAAGGCATATCGGCTCGGCAAACAATTTGCTTGGTGACAGGGTAGAGGAATATGCCCATAGATTAACACCGCTTGATATTGTATCGGATAAAACTCCGAGGGCATTTATATGGCATACATTTGAAGATCAGTCTGTGCATGTGTACAACAGTTTGGACTATGCAAAGGCGCTGAAAAAGAATAATATTCCCACTGAGCTCCACATATTTCCCGAAGGATGGCATGGAATGGGACTTGCAAATGATGATGCCAACGACAAACTTAAGCTGCACATAAACCAATGGGGCAGGTTACTTGTTAATTGGCTTGATTATATCGGGTTTTAATTTGTAAAAAGCAGCGGGTGTATGGTTCATTTTGAATGATATAACCCGCTGCTTATTAGATTTTATGCGGTTTATTACTATTTATTCGGAAAAAATAAGAAAAAAATAAAATTTTTTCAAAAAAAGTATTGACAAATCGCTATAAAGCTGGTATAATTCTAAAAGTCGGTTGCGAAAACCGAATGGCACGCGGGTGTAGTTCAATGGCTAGAATTCCAGCCTTCCAAGCTGGCCGTGTGGGTTCGATTCCCATCACCCGCTCCACATGCGCCTGTAGCTCAGCTGGATAGAGCAACTGCCTTCTAAGCAGTGGGTCGGGAGTTCGAGTCTCTCCAGGCGCGCCAAATAAGTCTGGTGGGTATAGTTCAGTTGGTTAGAGCGCCAGATTGTGATTCTGGAGGTCGTCGGTTCGAATCCGACTACCCACCCCACAATTTATACTGGGCTGTAGCCAAGTCGGTAAGGCACCAGATTTTGATTCTGGCATTTTCGCTGGTTCGAGTCCAGTCAGCCCAGCCACTTTTTTAAATTTAATATTCGGGCCATTAGCTCAGTCGGCAGAGCACTTGACTTTTAATCAAGGTGTCCGGAGTTCGAATCTCCGATGGCTCACCAAAAATCCGTACACAATAGTGTGCGGATTTTTACATATCATCGATTTAGGAGGTCTGAAATGAAGAGAACATTTGTTACAGTAATGCCAAATCACATAGGCGCATTTTTAAAGGCAAGCCGCTGTTTTGCGCAGAACGGTATAAACATAACGCGTGTAAGCTACAATAAAGCAGTTGACTCACATATGCTGTTTATTGACGCCGACGGAACCGAGGAACAGCTCAACCGTGCGTCGGACATGCTTTCCGAAATCGGCTATTTGCAGTATAATGACAATGAAAAAGACATAATTTTATTCGAATTTAAACTTCGTGATGTCTGCGGCAGCCTTACACCGGTTTTGGAATGTATAAATAAATTTGGATTTAACATTTCTTACATAAGTTCATCTGCAAACGGCTCCGAGTATCAATATTTTAAGATGGGAATCACCGCCGACGATTCTTCGAAAATTAATGCTTTTACAAAAGAAGTAAAAGCATTATGCAATGTTCGTACGATAGATTATAATCATGCAGACAAAATATATGACAACAGCGTCTTTTACACCCACTTTGTAAATGAGCTCTCCGAGCTTATGGATATTTCGGATTTGTCACAGGGTGAACTGCTTGTGAACACCAACCTCGCAATGCAGCAGCTTGATGAATCCGGTGTGTCGCCATATCGCACATTTGACAGTATAAGCAGATTTTGCGAATTGCTGTCAAAGGCACGAGGCAGCGGATTTAATGCAAGGATAACCGAACATACAATTACCGATAATACAAAAATAACACTGATTGAACCGCCGTGCGGCAGCAATACAGCCATAATTAACAGCAACGGCAGCTATCTGTTTGTAGATACGGGTTATGCGTGTTTTAAAGACGAAATGACAGATATATTTAATAGACTTATTCCAAACTACGACAGTATTGAAAAAAAGGTTTTTATCACCCATGCGGATGTGGATCATTGCGGATTACTGCACGAATTTGACACTGTATATGCAAGTGCGGAATCGGCAGAATGTCTGCGTATGGAAGCGGACGGAAATAACGGGTATCGTGAGCAAAATCCGCTTCACAAGCCGTATATACAAATTTGCAAATTACTTACATCGTATCATCCTGTCAACTCCGACAAGGTTATAACAGTCGGAGAACGCCCGAATGGGCATGATGTTCTCGAAAGAACCGGAAACTTTGATTTCGGTGAGCTGCATTTTGAATTGTATCAGGGCAGGGGCGGTCACTTGCGCGGTGAATCGGTGTTAATTGATTACAAAAACCGTGTTGTTTTCAGCGGAGACATATTTGTTAATTTAAAGGATATGACTGCGCAGCAACGCGAATATAATCGTTATGCGCCGATACTGATGACATCTGTAGACACCGATCCGCATTTGTGTGCCGAAGAGCGTGAAGCTGTTTTCAGCCGTCTCGGCATAGGAAATTGGCAAATATTTGGCGGCCACGGCGGAAAATTAACATACAGCCTGTGCAGGGAATAATTTTGCAAACCTTAAAATTAAAATGCATGCCGATTGTGATATTGACAAGCTGTATAAAATCAAATATAATACTTAAATAAGGGTATACTGACATTATTGATAAGTTTTTGGAGGTAATGATATGAAGGATATAATGAAAAACATTTCAAAATCAGAGGTTTTAACCCTTAAAGAGCAGGTAAGCTACAGTGAAGGACAGGTTGTAAGCAAGACGCTTATCCAAAATCAATCCGTAAGTATCACACTTTTTTCGTTTGACAAAAACGAAGAAATAAGCACACATGAATCATCGGGAGATGCATTTGTAACATGCCTTGACGGAACGGGAAAAATAACCATAGACGGTACGGAGTACATCTTAACCGAGGGCGAATCGATTGTTATGCCTGCCGGACATCCTCATGCCGTATTCGGACAGGAAAGATTCAAAATGCTGTTGGTTGTTGTATTTTAGCCTTGATACAGGGGGGATAGTAATGGGACTTAATGTTGTTTGCGGACGTGCAAAAAGCGGAAAAAGTAAATATATATACGACAGAATCCATGATATTGTATCGGGCGGCGGCGAGATTATGCTTATTGTTCCGGAGCAATATACGCATGCTGCCGAGAGAAATTTGCTTTCGGTAGTAAGCTCAATACGCGACAATTCGGCTGAGGTTTTTTCTTTTGCAAAGTTGGCAGTGCAAACAGAATCACTGCTTGGTCTTCCGTACACGCAAAAGCCCGATTCGGTAAGCCGTGCATTGATAATTGAACACGCTCTGAAAAATGCCGATCTCGAATATTTTTTGAACACGGGAGACACAACGGGGTATATTGATATAGTTTCTTCGGCGCTTGCCGAATTAAAAAAATATATAATAGATTCATCAGTGCTCAAATCTGTTGCCGATTCGACCGATGACGAAGTTCTGTCCATGAAACTGCGTGATATATTAAAGATTTCTGACATGTGTGATGAACAAACCGAAAAGAAATTCGGCAATGTCGGAGATTCTATGACGCTTCTTGCACAAAGGCTCGCATGCAGCGACATATATAAAGATAAATATGTGTTTTTTGACGAATTTTCGACATTCGTTCCTCAGGAAACAGAAATAATACGTCAAATGGTGCGGCAATCGCGGGAAGTATATGTATCTCTTTGTCGGGATTCGCGCGAAAAGAATCCGACTCTGTTTATGCCGACGAACGACACTCTCGGAAAACTGGCATCCAAAATAACTGCCGATGTTAAAATAATTAATGTCGAATATAACGGATTTGCCACACCGGAAATGAAACATATCGAAAGCAATCTTTATCACTTCCCCGGCAAGAAGTTTGACGGAGATTGTAAGCATGTAAAGGTATTTGCCGCGTCGAACCCGTGCAGTGAAACCGAGTCTGTCGCAGCTGAAATAATGACGCTCGTACGCGATAAAGGTTATCGCTACCGCGATATAGGAATTGTATGCTCCGATGTTTCAACCTATGACAGACACATCGAGCGAATATTTGACAGCTGTGGCATACCGTATTTTATAGACCAAAAAAATGATGTAACAACACATCACATAATACGTTTTGTTTTGGATACTTTAGAGGTATATACCCTCAATTACAGTTTTGAAAGTATATTCAGTTATCTTAAGGCGGCATTTGTAAACATTGATCCGGGTGATATATGTATGCTGCAAAATTATATTGAATGTACCGGAATCGGGAGGGCTGCGTGGCTTGACGGCACCCGCTGGAACAAAACCGCCGACAAATATTTTAAAGACAATACCGTTTTAAAAAAACGCGTCTGCAAAATACGCGATACATACATTCTGCCGCTTATTTCAATGCACGAAAAAATAAAAGGGAGACATACTGTCAGTGAGAATATGACAGCCTTGTATCGTTTTCTCGCAGATGTAGCAGAACTTCCCCAGACAATCTCGCAATACATAGAAAAGTTCACGGAAATCGGCAATCTCAGATATGCAAAGGAATATGAGCAGATTTGGAATTTGCTCTCCGATACATTCGACGATATTGTTTACGTGTGCGGCGAAAGAAAAGTCAGCCCGGCGGAGTTTCTGAAAATTCTCGACACCGCATTTTCTCAGCACAAAATCGGCTACATTCCGAACGGATTGGATAAAATCATAGTGGGGAATACCGAACGCACAAGAATAAGCGGCATAAAGGTGCTTTTTGTCCTCGGAGTCAACGATGGTGTGTTTCCGCTGGTACCGAAAGCCGAGGGAGTTTTCAGCGACCGCGATAAGGAACGAATAAACAGCAGCGGAATTGATTTTTCAACCACTTCTTCTGTTGCGGCGTATTATTCGCAGTTTTCGGTTTACACAACATTTACCCTGCCTACGGAGAGACTGTATGTATCTTATCCTAAAGCCGGCAATGACTTTAATACTCTCAGGCGTTCATATATCGTCGGACGTCTGTGCAGTATATTAAATATTACAGAATCGGGTGAATTTGGAGCCGACAGCAACCCGCTCAGGAACATTTACTCGCAAAAAATGTGCAGAGAATATATGTGCAAGAATATTTCTGAGTACACACGTCTGGGTGAATGTGACGGCATATGGAAAAATGTTTATGAATATTACAGGCAATGCGGTTTTTCCGAAAAAGCAGACAAATACAGAATATCCGACAATATTGCGCATAGGCTGAATCCCGAACATCTCAGAAAACTGATCGGCATTTTTTCGCATACGTCCGTTTCGAGAATTCAGCGCTACATGGCATGCAGATATTCATATTTTATGGACTATATTCTCCGCGCATCCGTACCGAAAGAGTCGGCAGTTGACAGCCTTGATATTGGAAATATAATGCATTCAGTGCTTGAAAATGTTCTGCGTGATTTCGCGTCATCCGGCGGGGATTACACAAATTACGACAAAATGAAAATATCCGAAAAAATTTCGGATATGATAGATACATATATTGATGAAATTGAATCAAATGTTGATACACTGTCCGGAAGAGACAAATATATAATCGAACGGTTGAAAAGTACAACATACCATTGCTTTGTATCGATGGCGAAAGGAATAAGTGAATCAAAATTCCGACCTAAGGATTTTGAACTTGTATTTGATGAAAACTCGCCCCTCGGATGTATAGAAATTCCGATGAAAGACGGAAAAACGATTGGTTTGACAGGAAAGATTGACCGCGTTGATACCTATAAAACGGGTGATGACGAATATGTTCGTGTTATAGATTATAAAACCGGAACAAAAAATTTTAAACTCGATGAAGTTCTGTACGGACTCGATATCCAGCTGTCAGTGTATTTGAATGCACTTGTTGATTCTGTTCCGGAATATAAATACGGCGGCGCATTTTACTATGTGCTGGATGACAAAATCAAGTCCGAATCATCACGTGTTTCAAAAAGCAATTCAGATGCAAAAGTACCGGGAAACATTGAGATTAAAGGTATGTCTGTATCCGATGAGTGCGTTCGCGAAGCATATGATAAAAAAACGGCAGGGTTGAAAAACCGATACAGTACTAAGCAATTTGAAATTATTGATAAATATTTGGCAGCAATGCTGTCTGATATTTGCAGCGACATAGCCTCCGGAGATATAAGCATTAATCCGTATAAAAAGGGAAGATTTACCCCGTGCGAATACTGTGATTATTCATCGGTGTGCCGCTTTGATTGCACCGATAAATCAAATGCGTATAATCATCTCCCTGCCGTTAAGAGTGAAGAAGTGTTTAAAAGAATGGAGGAAAAGACAGATGTGGACTGAAATGCAGCAACGTGCCATCGACGCACCGATAGCCGATAATCTTGTATCGGCGGCGGCAGGCTCGGGAAAAACTGCAGTTATGGTAGAGAGAATCGTCAGCCGTGTTGTAAGCGGAAAAGCCGATATCGACAGATTGCTTATTGTAACATTTACCAATGCCGCAGCTGCCGAACTCAAAGGCAGACTTATGCAAAAGATAATGTCGGAGCTTGACACAGCTGAAAATACAGAACATCTTAACCGACAGCTTATGCTGATAAATAACGCCTCGATATGCACCATTCACAGTTTTTGTCTGGATGTACTCAGGGCAAACTTTCACCGTCTGTCACTTTCGCCCGGATTTCGCATTGCAGATGAAGCCGAAACGGAGCTTGCACGCAGGAATATTCTCGACGCGGTGTTTGATGAATACTATGAAAATAATGACAGCGAATTTCTTGATCTCGTTGACAGATACACGTCAAAAAGAGATTCGCAGCTTATGGATATAATATTCAAAATGTATGATTACTCAATGAGTACCCCGGACGGAGCGGAACTTATTTGCAAAATGAGCGATGAATTTTTGACTGACAATAAGTGGCTTGACATAACGCTGGAAAGGGTTCATGACGGCTGCGCGGCGGCTATGGAACACTACAGACGCGCTGTATCGCTTTGCAAATTCTCGGATGATTTTGTAAAACCGCTTGCTCTTGTGTCTGATGAAGCAGACAGATGCGAACATGTTGTGAATGCGTCCGGTTGGGACAGAGTATATGCGGCACTGGCTGATTTAAAATTTGATGTTCTCAGATTCCCGAAAGCTGCCGACAAGGATATTTGCGAAAAAGTAAAGTACCATAGAAACACGGCGAAAGATATTTGCAAAAACCTTGCTGCGAAGTATGTTCCGTGTACACTTGATGAATTAAACGATGACATGAAAGCCGCGCATAAAGAGGTTAAAAAACTTGCTGAAATAATGTGCGCTTTTTCGGATAAATTCAGCGAATACAAAAGAGAAAAAAATATTGTTGACTTCAACGATCTTGAGCACCTTGCGCTAAGTCTTCTTGTCGATTCAAACGGCCGCCGCACAAACACGGCGATTGCGCTTGCCGAGCGTTTTGATGAAATATATGTGGACGAATATCAGGATTGCAACAGTGTTCAGGAGGCAATATTCAATGCCGTGTCGCGAAAACAAGACGGTAAACCGAATATGTTTATGGTGGGAGATATGAAACAGAGTATCTACAGATTCCGCGGTTCGGAGCCGACACTGTTTAAAAATAAGTTTGACGCTTATCCCGATTACGGAACGGGCGACGGTAAATTTAACCGTATCATCATGAGCAAGAATTTTCGCAGCCGTTCGGCTGTGCTTGATGCGGTAAATTCTGTCTTTGCACAGCTTATGTGCGATGAATTGGGCGAACTTGAATATGATGAGAATGAGTTTTTGTATTATAATGATGGCTCGTACGAAGACGTTAATACGGATATGAATACTGCGGATATAGTATGCATAGATGATGATTCGCCATCGCTTTCGGAATCTTCGGATGACGGCGCAGAAGATTCGGTTGAAGAACTCGGCAATACCGAAGCAGAGGCAATTTATATTGCCAACCGTATAAATGATATGATAAAATGCGGCTACACGGTGTATGATAAACCTTCGGATTCGTACAGACCGGTAAAGTATTCGGACATAGCGATATTGCTTAGGAGTACACATGGCTATGCAGAGGTGTACAACGATATACTCACAACAGCTCAGATACCGGTTTATTGCGATATAGGCAGCGACTACTATGACACACCCGAGATTGTTTTTCTTATAAACTGCCTTAAGATTATCGATAATCCGTTTGACGATGTTGCGCTGCTGTCGGTGATGCGCCATCCGGTATTCGGATTCAGCGATGATGATTTTGTCTGCATTCGTGCTGCAAAGAAACAGGGATATTTTTACGATTCCGTCATGAGATATTGCAGGGATAATGATGATATTCTTTCTGCAAATATAAAATCATTCCTCGGAACATTGAGTGAATTTTATGACAAATCAAGATATTGTCCGACAGACAAACTTATATGGGATGTTGTAGAGAAGTGCGATTATATGTCATATCTTTCATTTTTGCCGAATGCGGATTTGAAAAAGGCCAATGTCCGCGCATTGTATAACAAAGCGCGGGATTTTGAGGCTACGGATTACAGGGGCATATTTAATTTTATACGTTATATTGATTCCGTTAAAAACGGAAAAGCCAAAATTGACAGTGCCAAAACACTCAGTGATGATGAAAATGTTGTTCGTATTATGACAATTCATAAGAGCAAAGGATTGGAATTTCCGATTGTTTTTGTTGCTCAATGTGCAAAAAACTTCAATCTGAAAGACGCGTCGGAACGAATACTGATTCATAAGGGGTACGGCATGGGAATGGACTATATTCATCCCGATTTGCTCTACAGATATCCTTTGCCGATAAAAACGGTTATAAAAGAGACAATTATATCCGAAATGCTGTCCGAGGAAATGCGTATTTTGTATGTGGCGCTTACACGGGCAAGGGAAAAGCTTATAATCACAGCAGCCGATAAAAATTTTGACGCCGTAATTTCAAATACGGTTAACGCATTAAAAATGAGTAAATATAAAATACAAAGTTCTGTAAGTACACAGGCACGCAACTATATTCGCTGGATTCTTGCGGCAGTGCTGAGAAATCCGAGCGTAACGGATAACTGTACGGATAAGTTTGATTGCTGTGTGGATGACGGTTCAAAATTCAATCTGGTACGCGAAAGCAAAAGTCAGCTGATTCTTAACGTGGATGACGGCACAAAAGAATATAATTTTGCCGACTTGAAAGGCCGTCCGGACGGTGATGATTTGGTACGCGACAGGCTCGATTTTGTGTATCCGTATGATAAATCTGCGCTTGTTCCGTCAAATATATCTGTTACAGAACTTAAACGAATGGAAAATATTGCGGATGATGATGCGGTTTACAATTATTTCAGACAGTTTAAAGTAAAGTCACCGCGTTTTGTTGACGCTGCGGAAAAACCGACAGCAGCCGATATAGGCACATATACTCATCTTGTAATGGAAAAATTGGATTTTTCCGCAGTATGTGACGAAAACTCCGTTAATGCGCAAATAGACAGCATGATTGAACGTGGGTTTATAACTGAAAATCAGGCATCATATGTGAACCGCCAAAATATTGCAAAATTGTTTTCAACAGAACTCGGTAAAAAAATGAAATTGAATTACAAATTTTTAAAGCGTGAATACAGCTTTAAAATCCTCATAGACGCGTCAGATATAAATTCCGACGCGCCAAAAGGTGACAAGACCGTTGTTCAGGGGATGATTGATGTCTGCTTTGAAGATGATAACAACGGAATAATTATTGTTGATTACAAAACAGACAAAGTCAGCGGCAATGTTGATGATATTGCACGCAGGTATAAACCGCAGCTTGATTATTATGCCCGTGCGCTGGAAATTTCTTTCGGCAAAAAAGTGTCAAAGAAATATTTATTTTTGCTTGACTGCGGGCAGGTTGTTGAGGTATAACAAATGAATAAATGGATGTTAAAAGCATAACATAACAGTAACAAAGCCCTTAAACATATTTTTGCATATGTTTGAGGGCGGTTTTTTCGAGACGTGATACCTGAGCCTGGCTTATTCCCAGCTCGGAGGCTACCTCCATTTGTGTACGTCCCTTAAAAAACCTTAGGTCAAGGATGTGTTTTTCGCGGTCGCCAAGCTTTTTGAGAGCTTCCTTAAGTGCAATTTCTTCGAGCCAGTTTTCGTCGGTGTTTTTATCATCGCTTACCTGGTCCATAACGAAGATTGCATCCGCGCCGTCGTTATATACCGGTTCGTATAACGAGACGGGATCCTGTATGGAATCAAGGGCAAATACCACATCCTCCTTGGGCAGATTAAGTTCACGTGCAATTTCATTTATGGTAGGCTCCTTTTCATTCTTTTTTGTAAGCGCTTCTTTAACTTTCAGCGCTTTGTATGCCGTATCGCGCAGCGAGCGGCTTACGCGGATGGAATTGTTATCCCGAAGATATCTGCGAACCTCCCCAATGATCATAGGCACGGCATATGTTGAGAATTGGACGTTTTGGGTGATGTCAAAATTATCCATTGCTTTAATGAGTCCGATACAACCGACCTGAAACAAATCATCCATGTTTTCCCCGCGGTTTCCGAATCTTTGTATTACACTCAGTACAAGCCTTAAATTTCCTTTAACAAATTCGTCTCTGGCAGAGACGTCACCTTTTTTAATTTTCAAAAACAGCTCATCTTTCTCTGATTTTGTCAAAACCGGAAGTGATGCTGTGTTTACTCCGCAAATTTCCACCTTGTTCATGCTATGCACCTCTCGTCGTTTTTAGTGTCAATTAAATTTTTCCCTTACACGGTTTAGATATACTGTCATTTATTGTCAAATAACATGATGAAAAATTCTTAATTCCATAGTTTTCCGTTTATATACAAAAATTCACAAAATCACTTGAAGAAAATAAAATATTATGTTATAATCAATTTAAGAACTAATGAATTGAGGTGTTTCTATGGAAGAACACAATTTCAGAGTCGGACTGAAAAAGATTATTGATGAGTTTGGACTGGAGCTTGTTTACGAATCAACCGACATTAACTCGGTGTATATAACAAACAACGAAGTCAACCGTCCGAGTCTTCAGCTTGCAGGTTTTTTCGATTATTTCGATAACACGCGTATTCAGGTCATAGGAAGGGTTGAAATTACATATATAAATAAAATGACACCCGAGGCTAGGAGAGAATCTTTTGAAAAACTGTTTGAAAAAAATCTCCCGTTTGTTATTGTAACCCGTGATATGACAGTGCCGCCGGAAATGCGCGAACTCGCGGAGAAATACAACACTCCGCTGGCGAGAACACATATGTCAACATCGCGTTTTGTAAGTGCGTTGATTGCTTTTTTGAACGTGGAGCTTGCTCCGAGAGTTACAACTCACGGTGTGCTTGTTGAAGTATACGGCGAGGGAATACTCTTGCTTGGTGACAGCGGAATCGGCAAGAGCGAAACTGCAATAGAGCTTGTTAAAAGAGGTCACAGACTTGTTGCGGATGATGCTGTTGAAGTTCGCCGTGTTTCGGACAAATCGCTTATCGGAAGTGCCCCAGATATAATAAGGCATTTTATAGAGCTTCGAGGAATAGGAATTGTCGATGTCAAGATGATATTCGGTATGGGTGCTGTAAAGAATACCGAAAAGATTGATCTTGTTATCAACCTTGAATCGTGGAAAGAGAAAAAACAGTACGACCGCCTCGGACTCAACACCGAGTATACCGAGATACTCGGAATGCAGATTCCATCGGTTACAATACCGGTTAAACCCGGCAGAAACCTTGCGGTTGTAATTGAAGTTGCGGCTATGAATCACCGTCAGAAGAAAATGGGATATAACGCTGCCGAGGCACTTAACAACCGTATAATAAACGAAATGAAATCAAAATCATCAGAAAACTAAAAGGAGAATTGACATGTATTATATTGGAATAGACATAGGCGGTACCGGAGTTAAGGTAGGCATTGTGGACGAAGCCGGGATCATAACGGCAAAGGGGTATGTTGAAACCGATGTTAAAAACGGATACCGGGCAATTGTAAAGGATATGGCAGGTCTTGCTGACAAACTGCTTAAAGAAAACAGCATATCGCTTGATGAGGTTGTGTCTGTCGGAATGGGATGCCCGGGATGCATAGATGACAAAAAAGGAGTTGTAATTTACAACAATAACCTCGGTTTCAGAAATGTTCCGCTTTGCGATGAACTTAAAAAGTATTTTGACAAGCCGATATATGTAAATAACGATGCAAACTGCGCAGCTTTGGGAGAATTTTTTGCATTAAACGACGACAGCGTCGAAAACTTTATTGCCGTAACACTCGGAACAGGTGTTGGAAGCGGAGTTATCGTAAACAAAAAACTTTGTACCGGTTTCAACGGTATTGCCGGCGAACTCGGACACACAGCCATCGTTGTGGACGGCGTTGAATGTTCGTGCGGAAGAAAGGGCTGCTGGGAAGCATATGCATCAGTGACGGCTCTTATACGCGAAACTGAAAAAAAGGCAAAGGAACATCCGGAATCACTTGTTGCAAAACTTATTGAAAAGGATGGAAAGGCATGCGGAAAAACTGCATGGGATGCAAAAGATGCCGGCGATAAAGTCGGATGTGAACTTATTGATGAGTATATAAAATATGTTTCGGAGGGAATAATCAATCTTATAAATATTTTCCAGCCGAGCGTTGTTGCAATAGGCGGTGCCGTAAGCAAACAGGGCGATAACCTGCTTGATCCGATTAAAAAGCGTGTTATCGGTCACACTTATGGCGGCGACTTGGTGGAATCGCCGAAAATTGAAGTTGCAAAACTCGGAAACGATGCCGGTATAATCGGTGCGGCATTTCTCGGCAGATAGTATTATAACGGGAGTGATTAGCTATTAAATCAGCTGTGGAATTACTAAAAGAAATTCTGCCGCAGGATTGTGTTGCAGAAAATGAAAATATGAGCAAACATGTAAGCTTTCGTACCGGCGGTGCGGCAAAAGTGTTTGTTACACCGCGAAACAGCGGCGATATTAAGGAAATAATTTCCGCATTGCAATCAGCAGGCGAAGAATATACAGTTATCGGTAAAGGCTCAAATCTGCTTGTGTCGGATTTGGGATATGACGGTGTGATTATCTGCATCGGAAAAAACATGTCGGATATTCAGACAGACGGCTGCCGTATTACCGCTCAATCAGGTGCATTGTTATCCGCTGTTGCCATGACTGCACTCAAAAATTCGCTTACCGGATTTGAGTTTGCGTCGGGTATACCGGGTAGTTTGGGCGGAGCAATAGTGATGAATGCCGGAGCATACGGCGGAGAAATGAAAGATGTTGTTGTTTCTACCGAATACATTTCGCCGGACGGAAACATTCGCACTGTCAGCGGCAACCGGCACGGATTCGGATACAGGCAAAGTATGTTTGGCAAAGATGATATTGTTTTGTCGTCCGTAATCGAATTATCGCGCGGAGATAAAGTGCAGATTCGCGATAAAATGAGGGAACTTAACGGACGCAGACGCGAAAAACAGCCTCTTGAGTATCCCAGTGCAGGCAGTACATTTAAGCGGCCGCAGGGATATTTTGCCGCAAAACTCATAGATGACGCCGGACTTAGAGGTTATCGGCTCGGCGGCGCTGCTGTGTCGGATAAACACTGCGGATTTATCATTAACCGTGATAATGCAACAAGCAGTGATATATACAATCTTATGAAACATGTTCAGAAGACGGTTTCGGATAAATTCAAAGTCGCACTTGAGCCGGAAGTGCGCATGATAGGTGTGTTCTAAGGAGGAAATACAATGGAATTTGTCGTTATTACCGGTATGTCTGGTGCCGGGAAAAGCCAGACGATAAAATACATGGAAGATATGGGTTTTTATTGTATTGACAATATGCCGCCGAGACTTTTTACAAAATTTGCGGAACTGTGTTCATCGTCGGATAGTACGATAACAAAGGTTGCATTTGTTATTGACGCGCGCGGCGGCGCACTTTTTTCGGAACTTGTGGAGTGTATAGACGATTTTGAAAAGAATATAGGCAGCTGTGATTTGCTGTTTCTCGATGCCGACACAGACACGCTTGTTAAGCGCTACAAAGAAACACGGCGCATGCATCCGCTTGCAAAAGACGGAAATCTTATTGACGGTATTGAGTCAGAACGCGCAAAACTTTCGGATATACGCAAAAGAGCGGATTACATTATAGATACATCCGATCTTAAACCGAAAGAACTGCGTGAGAGGCTGAAAGATATATTTTTATCGGAGGCAGAGGATACATCCATGCAGGTTACGGTTATGTCGTTCGGATTCAAATACGGCATTCCGATTGACGCTGACCTTGTATACGATGTCAGATTTTTGCCGAATCCGTTCTATATTGCCGAAATGCGTGACAAAACTGGACTTGACCGTGATGTGAGCGATTATGTCAAGGAATCTTCCGTTACGGGCGAGTTTTTAAAAAAGCTTTTTGACATGACGGATTTTCTTGTTCCGCATTATATTGAAGAGGGAAAGACAAATCTTGTCATAGCAATCGGATGTACCGGCGGTAAACACAGAAGTGTAACTGTGGCAACCGAGCTGTATACACATCTGATCTCAAACGGTATTAATGCATATATTAACCACCGTGACATAAATAAGGGCAGATAATTAAGGGGTGACCTTGTGAATAAAGTATCTGATTTGAAAGTTGTTGCATTGGGCGGCGGAACAGGTTTGTCTACAATGCTCCGCGGAATAAAGGAGTACACCGAAAATATTTCGGCAATTGTAACGGTTGCCGATGACGGCGGCAGTTCCGGAAGACTGCGCGAGGATTTGAATATACCCGCTCCCGGTGACATACGTAACTGCGTTGTTGCCCTTGCCGATGCGGAGTCGATTTTAAAACGGTTGTTTCGTTATCGCTTTCCGTGCGGAAAACTGAAAGGTCACAGCTTCGGAAATCTCTTTCTTGCGGCAATGACTGAGGTTACGGGCGATTTTGAAAGTGCAATAGAACACATGAGCTCCGTTCTTGCGGTAAAGGGATGTGTTCTTCCGGTTACAAAAGATAATGTAGATATAAAGGCACATCTTTGTGACGGAAGCGTGGTTTTCGGCGAGTCAAATATACCGCGTGAATGTCTGTGCAGACACAGCAGTGTGGATTATATAGAAACTGAGCCTAAACATATAAAGGCATTTGACAAATGTATCGAAGCAATAAACAATGCCGATGTTATTTTGTATGGTCCCGGCAGCCTCTATACCAGCATTATTCCGAATCTGCTCGCAGACGGAATCTGCAATGCAATACAAAAATCACATGCCAAAAAAATATATATCTGTAACGTAATGACACAGCCCGGGGAGACTGACGGATACACGGCATTTGACCATGCGAAAGCCATTATTTCACATGCCGGTGCGGATATAATCGACATTTGTATCGCAAACAACGGCAGTGTGTGCAGCGAAATAGCCGAAAGATATAGGAAACAGGGAGCCGGATTAATTGAACTTGATTCCGATAAGTTTAAAAATGCCGGCATAGAACTTATAGATGATAATTTGATATACATAGATGAAAACGAAAAGGTTCGGCATGACTATATGCGTCTTGCCGAAATTATAACGCAGATTTCTATGCAGTAAGAGGAACCGATTATGTCATTTTCTTCAAATGCAAAAAATGAAATAGCGGCGCAAAAAATACACACCGCGGCAGCAGAACTTTCCGAATTAATGGCGATAGTAGCTTTCGGCGGTAAAATTCGCCGCAGCGAAAACGGATATATTCTCGGAATCATTACCGAGAACGCAAAAATAGCGCGGCATATATATAAACTTATGCGCAGTGCTGCGTCGGCAGAATCTAAAATCCGTATTCGCAAAACGGCGAAAAACAATGTTTACTATCAGGTATATACCGACGGAGACGATACAATTACCGCCATGATGAGACTCGGCTTTATATCAAAACCTGCCGAAATAAACTACTTTAATACATTTTGTGTCAACACAAACTATCTTGATAAACCGTTTAAATGCAAAGCATTTTTAAAGGGTGCTTTTTTGAGCTGCGGAACGATAATGAATCCGGAGAAAAACTATCATATGGAATTTGCCGTTCCGGAATACAGCCTTCACAATGATTTATACCGCATTATGATGCAGCTCAACCTGAAACCCAAGGTTGTTGTAAGAAAAGGCGATATGGTAATTTATTTTAAACACAGCAGTGAAATTGCCGATATACTTACACTCATGGGTGCGTTCAATGCACTTATGGATTTTCATAACGCAAAAATACTCAAGGAAATTCGAAATAATGTCAACCGGACGGTTAATTGTGAATCGGCAAACGTTCAAAAAACGGTAGATGCGTCTGTAGAGCAGGTGAAAGCAATAGAAAAACTCATGCGGACGGGTGCGTTCGACACACTTCCGGACAACCTGAAGGAAATTGCAAGGCTCAGGATGGAATATCGTGAACATTCGCTCAAAGAACTTGGAGAGATGCTCAATCCTCCGCTCGGAAAGTCGGGAGTAAATCACAGACTAAGAAAAATTCAGGAAGAAGCGGATAAATACCAATGACAAATTTTGCGCATTTACATGTTCATACCCAATACAGCATTCTCGACGGTGCATGCAAGGTAGATGAACTGCTCGATACAGCAAAAAATCTTGGCTTTGAAAGTATTGCCATAACAGACCACGGCGTCATGTACGGTGCCGTGGAGTTTTACATTGAGGCAAAAAAACGCGGTATAAAGCCAATCATCGGATGTGAAGTGTATACCGCACGCGGCAGCAGATTCTCGAAAAATTACAACACCGATTCCAATTACGGTCACCTTGTACTGCTGTGCAAAAATAACATAGGCTACCGTAATCTGATGAAAATTGTATCACTTGCGCAAACGGAGGGGTTTTATTACAAACCGCGTGTTGATGACGAACTTCTTCGCAGCTGTTCGGACGGACTGATTGCGCTCAGCGGCTGTCTGAAAGGCGATGTCAGCATGTGCCTTGCGGACGGAAGATATAACGACGCAAAAAAAACAGCCGAAAAATATATAAATATATTCGGCAAGGAAAATTTTTACCTTGAAATTCAGGATCACGGAATATCCGAACAAACAATTGTAAATGACGGTATGCTCAGACTCTCGGCAGAACTTGGAGCGGAATTGGTAGCTACAAATGATGTCCATTATATAAAAAAAGAAGACAGCGTTGTACAGGATATACTCACGTGCATACAGCTCGGGAAACGTATTGATGATACAGACCGTCTGCGCTTTCACGGAAGTGAATTTTATCTGAAATCTCCCGACGAAATGGGCAGATTATTTTCCGATATTCCGTCTGCGGTGGAAAACACGGTGAAAATTGCTCAAAGGTGCAATGTTGAACTTGATTTTAACAGTGTTCATCTTCCGAAAATTCATACAGATAACGGCATTGACCATTTTGAATACATGAAATCACTGTGTGAAAACGGGGCAAAGGCTAAATACGGCGATGATTATGGTGACGACGTAAAAAACCGCCTTGAATATGAACTTAGCGTTATAAATAAAATGGGTTACACGGATTATTTTCTTATTGTACACGATTTTATCAAGTACGCCAAGGATAATTCAATTCCGATAGGCCCCGGACGCGGCAGCGCAGCAGGAAGCATTGTGTCGTATACTCTGAACATTACGGAAATAGATCCGCTTAAATACGATTTACTGTTTGAGCGTTTCCTCAATCCGGAACGGGTAAGCATGCCGGATATAGATATTGACATTTCCGATGTGCGTAGAGAAGATGTCAAGGATTATGTTGTACAAAAATACGGCACGGACAGGGTTGCCGGTATAGTGACATTCGGAACACTTGCCGCGCGTGCCGCAGTACGTGATGTCGGCAGAGTGCTTGGTATTGCGCCGTATAATATTGACAAGACGGCAGGACTTATCCCGGATGTGCCGCACATTACATTGTCCGATTCGCTTGAAAACGAGCCGGAATTGAAAAAATTATTTGAAACTGTTCCGGAAATTAATCGGCTTGTAAAAGCGGCAATGCGTGTGGAGGGATTTATCCGGAATGTATCAACTCACGCGGCCGGAGTGGTTATATCCGATGACAGTCTGTTTTACTACACACCTCTGCAGGGTACCGCCGGCAATTACGTGACACAGTATCCAATGTCGGCGCTTGAAAAACTTGGGTTGCTTAAGATGGATTTTCTTGCTGTGCGAAATCTTACAATAATAGATGACACACTTAAAATGATTTCAGCGTCTGTCGGAAAAAAATTTTCGGTTAACGATATACAACTGAATAACTCCAAAACATATGCGCTCATATCGCGAGGGGAAACCGACGGCGTTTTTCAGCTTGAAAATAACGGCCTGAAATCATTCCTGCGCAAGCTGCGGCCGCATAGGCTCGAAGATATCGTTACGGCAACAAGCATATACCGCCCCGGACCTATGGAGCAAATACCGGAATTTTTGAAAGCTAAAAGCAATCCTGATACCATTAAATACGCTCATCCGCTCCTGGAACCTATATTAAAGCCAACATTCGGTGCGATAATATATCAGGAACAGGTTATGAACATTGTCCGCGTGCTTGCCGGGTATTCGGCATCACGTGCGGATTTGGTGCGCAGGGCAATGGCAAAGAAGAAAAATGATGAAATGATTCGCGAAAGGAATGTCTTTATCGGCGGAATGACTGATGAAAGCGGCAGAGTGCTTATCGCCGGCACGAGGCGGAACGGAATACCGGATGATACGGCAAATTTTATTTTTGACAAATTGCTGCATTTTGCGAACTATGCATTCAACAAATCTCACGCAGTGTGCTATGCTCTTGTGGCATACAGAACTGCATATCTTAAGGCAAACTATCCGGCACAGTACCTGGCGGCATTATTGAGTAATCTTGCCGGGAATTTCCAGAAAACATCGAAATATATAAATGATTTTTCAAGATACGGAGTCAAACTTCTTCCGCCGGATATTAATTTGAGCGGCGAATATTATTCGGCTGAAAAAGATAACGTGCGTTTTGGCCTGTCGGCTCTGAGAGGCGTTGGGGATGAAGCGGTGCGCAGCATTTGTAAGGAGCGGGCAGCAAACGGAAAATTTACCGGTATTGATGATTTCATGCGCAGAACAGGGACATGTGGCGAAATAAACAGGAAATGTATGGAATCATTGATTAAGGCCGGAGCATTTGATTCTTTGTTTCCGAACAGACGTATGCTTTTGCTGAGCAGCGGATCTATTATTGACAGTACAAAAAAGGAAATAAATGCATATGGCAGTGAACAGTTCAGTATGTTCGAAAATGACACGGCAGAAGAAATATTTTCACTTAATCCGAATGATACAAATGATTTTTCCGATGAAGAAAAGTTATCTTTTGAAATTGAATTGGCCGGTGTGTATCTTAGCGGAAATCCGATAGATTCATATATGATATACTCGGCGGCATTTGCCGACAAAGCGATTTTTGAAATAGCCGAGGGAACTGTCGATGACTCGCAGACAGTTAAAATTTTCGGAGTGTTGTCCGAAGTAAAAAAAAGGAAAATTAAAAGCGGAAAACTGCTTTGCACCATGATGATAAGCGATTTGACAGGTGCTATGGAACTGGCTGCATTTGAAAAAGCATACGAAAGATGTTCCGGATATCTGTATAACGGCGCAGTTGTTTGTGCAACTGCAAGAGTGAGAAAACGTGATGACGGTTTTGACTTAAACTTAATTAATGCATTGCCCGGAGACAGCGTAACGGTAACCGACAGTATGACGCTGTATATTCGGATTCCGTCTGCCGACGAACTTGATACTGCAAGCAAAATTATCGGAGAATATTGCGGAAAAAGCAAAGTTTGCATTTATATTGAAGATACGTCGGTAACATACCGTTCCGACAACAACCACGGTGTGTCATTTACGAATGATTTAATTAAAAAATTATGCAAAGAATTTTCCGCCGAAAATGTAAGATTAAAGTAATTTTGCCGATTTATCCTGTTTTCCTTATTTATCTATTGAAATAATGCGTGAAATTTAGTATAATGTCAGTATATGTTTGTGGGAGGGAAGAAAATTGAACACAACAGATAACAACATAATTACAATACCGGTTCTCGCAATGCGTGGTGCGCCGGTTTTTCCGTACTCTGTTACAAACTTTGAAATAGGCAGAGAAATAACAAGGAATGCGGTGGACATTGCTATGTCCCGCGACAGAAAAATTCTCGTTGTTGCTCAGCGTGATGATGAAATTGAGCATATTCAGACAGAGGATTTGTATAACACGGGGACAATATGCATGATAAAGCAGGTTTTGCGCTCGGATAACAAATTTCCGCGGGTCCTTGTAGAAGGTATTGAACGTGCGAAAATTATTGATTTTACAAAGACAAAAGGCCATTTTGAATGCAGCGCATATGTAATCGACCGACCGCCTGCTGACGATGATGACGAAATTATATGCGATGCGTATATGAGACGTCTGCGCACGGCGGCAGTTGAGTATTTCAGCTATATGGGACAGCATCCGGATGAAACCGAAGCTATGTTTGACAATGAAAAAGATCCGTACGTTGTCTATAACATACTTTGCTCCTCGTTGCTTGTCGATTCGTCAAAAAAACAGCAGCTGCTTGAATGTGACGACATTGTTGAGTGCTGCATGTCACTTTTGAATATTATTTGCCGCGAAATTGCAGTTCTGAAAATCGAACGCGAAATTGCAATTAAAGCAAAGAACAGCATGGAGGAAGCACAGCGTGATTATTTTTTGCGCGAGCAAATGCAGGCGATACGCGAGGAGCTCGGTGAATCCGAAAATACGGATGATGAAGCGCAGATGTACACAAAACGTTTAAACGAAATCAGTCTTCCGCAGGATATACGTGAGAAAATTTCGACCGAAATAAAACGTCTGTCAAAGATGCAGTATTCAAGTCCGGAAGCAATGACGGCAAGAAATTATCTCGACAGAATCTTTGAACTTCCATGGGGAATTAAAACAAAGGAAAACGGTAATTTTGAAAAAGCCGAAAAAATACTTGCCGACAGCCATTACGGAATGGAAAAAGTCAAAGAAAGGATTATGGAATTTCTTGCCGTGCGCAAGCTTTCAAACGGAAAGAAGTCTCCTGTTATATGCCTTGTAGGACCTCCGGGCGTCGGAAAAACAAGTATTGCAAAATCGGTTGCGGAGGCACTCGGCAGAAAATATGTGCGCATGTCGCTCGGCGGAGTTCACGATGAGGCAGAAATCCGCGGTCACAGGAAAACCTATGTCGGCGCAATGCCGGGAAGAATTGCACTTGCAATTAAACAGGCGGGGAGTTTTAATCCGCTTATTCTGCTTGACGAGATAGACAAAGTCGGCTCCGACTACAGAGGAAGCATAAGCGATGCACTTTTGGAAGTGCTTGATACGGAGCAGAATTCTGCATTCAGAGATCATTACCTTGAAGTTGGACTTGACCTTAGCGACGTACTGTTTTTTACAACGGCAAATTCGCTGGACACCGTGGACAGACCTCTGCTTGACAGAATGGAAATTATCGAAGTAAACGGATACACCGATGAAGAAAAACTGCATATCGCCAAAAATCACATCATCGGTAAACAGGCTGTTGAAAACGGTCTGAAAAAATCCAATATTAAAATAAGCGATTCTGCTGTTCTGGGAATAATACATTATTATACGCGCGAATCCGGTGTGCGCGAGCTTGAAAGAAAAATTGCGGCTATCATGAGGAAAGCGGCAGGGATGATTTTGAATGAGGGAAAGAAAAGTGTTTCCGTTTCGGAAAAATCTCTCGAAAAATTTCTCGGCAGAAAAATATATTCAGAACCCGAAGCAGATAAAAAGGACTGCGTAGGGGTGGCAACCGGTTTGGCATGGACGCAGTACGGCGGTGACACATTGTCTATAGAAGTCAACACCATGGACGGCAGCGGCAATGTTGAACTGACAGGCCAGCTCGGTGATGTAATGAAAGAATCTGCCAAAGCGGCAATCAGTTATATACGTTCCAACGCAAGTCACCTCGGTATAAAAAATGATTTTCACAGCAACAAAGATTTGCACATTCATATACCCGAGGGAGCAATACCGAAAGACGGACCGAGTGCCGGTATAACAATGGCAACCGCTATCGTTTCGTCGCTCACAGGCAGAAAAGTAAGCAAAAAAGTTGCAATGACGGGTGAGATAACCATTACCGGACGAATTTTACCCATCGGCGGACTTAAAGAAAAGTCACTTGCGGCATACCGCGCCGGAATAAAGACAATTCTTATTCCGAAAGAAAATATGGCGGATACCTATGATCTGCCCGATGAAATCAGAAAGGAAATTAACTTTGTTGTTGCGGACAGCATGGATAAAGTGCTGAGTACCGCAATGCCGGGTTAAGACAAACGTATGAATATTCATAATGTATCACTTACCGTTTCTGCCGTACAGGCAGAGCAATATCCCAACACAGATTTTCCGGATTTGGCATTTGCAGGGAGATCAAATGTAGGCAAGTCTTCGTTTATAAACAAGGTTCTCGGCAGAAAGAGTCTGGCGAGAACCAGTTCCAAACCGGGCAAGACAGCAACGATAAATTTCTACAATATTGATAATTGTCTGAATTTTGTCGATCTTCCCGGCTACGGATATGCAAAGGTATCAAAAACCGAAAAGAAAAAGTGGGGAGAAATGATTGACACATATCTGAACACCCGCGGCACTCTTACGCAGGTTGTATTGATAGTTGACAGCCGTCATGCCCCGACTCCGGATGATATTACGATGCTTAATTTTATCCGCGGGGTATGCACGAGGGCGGTTGTTGTTGCGTCAAAGGTGGATAAACTCAAAAAATCCGAACGTGACGGCGCAATGAGACGTGTGATTACAACACTCGGTCTGCACGGCGACGACGTTATAATTCCTTTTTCCGCCGTAACGGGAGAGGGCGCGGATATGTTTTGGGATTATGTTGAATGCGAGATTATGTAATGTATTTATATTTCGAAATCTTCTTTTGAAAAGTTCTTTTGCAAAAACATTTTTTTCGGATGAACTTTTCTTTTGAAAATGTCGTATTTAAATTTTTTACAGCAAAAGTCCTCCGGTACAGTTCCCTTAATGTCACATGTCACATTACCGGATGCTGTGCCGGATTTTGCGTGTATGCAGATAACACACTCGGGATTTTCGGTTTCTGAATATATCATCGTTTTGTCCTCCGTAACGTATAAAGTCACTATCATTTTATCATATATTTAATGTAAATTCAATCTTTTTTAATAAAACTGCAAAAAAGTGTTGTAATTTTACTAAAAAAATTATATAATAGTGTATAGTATGATTGGAGGTAGCTATGATTATTGTATACATAATTTTGGCAATCATAATTTTATGGATGGTTTTGTTTTTTGCGGTTGCACCAAAGGAAATGACAAACTTCCGCCAGAGAGATCCGGCAGCGCGCAATTATGCAGAGGTAATGCTGCTGTATCCCGGTTTGCATGCCGTTGTGAGCTATCGCTATGCGCACTTTTTCTATAAACACAGGATGTTCTTTGTTGCAAGGCTTATATCACAACTGTCACGCTTTTTTACAGGGATAGAAATTCATCCCGGAGCAAAAATAGGCAAAGGACTGTTTATTGACCACGGAATGGGAACGGTTATCGGCGAGACTGCCGAGATAGGGGACAACTGCACTATATATCAGAACGTCACACTTGGCGGAACCGGAAAAGATAAAGGCAAGAGACACCCGACACTAGGAAACAATGTTATGATTGGCTGCGGAGCGAAGGTTCTCGGACCGTTCAGAGTCGGCGATAATTCAAAGGTTGCGGCAAATGCCGTTGTACTGTCGGAGGTGCCGGATAACTCAACATGTGTCGGAGTACCGGCGCGCATTGTCAAGCTGAACGATAAACGTGTTCATCCGGAAACGGATTTGGATCAGATTCATATCCCGGATCCGACGAGTCAGGAATTTTGCAGACTTCACAAGCTGATTCACGATTTGGAAAAGAAGATACAAACGGAGGAGAATAATTCATGAAGTTATATAATACGCTAACACGAAAAAAGGAAGAATTTGTTCCTATCGAAGAAAACAAAGTTAAAATGTATTCATGCGGTCCTACGGTATATAACTATTTTCATATAGGAAATGCTCGTCCGTTTATCATATTCGACACATTGAGACGTTATTTTGAATATCGCGGATACGAAGTCGATTTTGTTCAGAATTTCACCGATATAGATGACAAAATGATTAAACGTGCAAATGAGGAAGGAATAACGGTAAAAGAACTTGCGGAAAGGTTTATTGCCGAATATTTTACCGATTCGCATGGCCTGGGTATAAAAGAAGCTACGGTTCATCCCCGTGCAACGGAGAATATAGACGCGATAATTGATATAATAAAAAAACTTGTTGACAAAGGTTACGCATACGTTGTAAACGGAGATGTTTATTTCAGAGTAAAGAAATTTGCAGAGTATGGAAAATTGTCGCACCAGCCTTTGGAAAACCTTGAAGCCGGCGCAAGAATTGAAGTCGGAACAGACAAAGAGGATCCAATGGATTTTGCCGTATGGAAAGCAAAAAAAGACGGCGAACCTTCGTGGCAGAGCCCCTGGGGTGAGGGCAGACCGGGTTGGCACATAGAGTGCAGCGCAATGGCAAACAAATACCTCGGAAAGACCATAGATATTCATTCGGGCGGCCAGGATCTTATTTTTCCGCATCATGAAAACGAAATAGCGCAGAGCGAATGTGCAAACGGAGTTCCGTTCGCGCACTACTGGCTTCATAACGGCTACATAAATGTAGATAACAAAAAGATGAGCAAATCCCTCAACAACTTCTTTACGGTAAGAGATGTTGCAAAAGAATTTGATTATCCCGTTATCCGCTTTTTTATGCTTAGTGCTCACTACAGAAACCCGATAAACTTCAGCCATGACCTTTTGTGTCAGGCAAAAGCGGGATTGGAGAGAATAACAACTTGTGCGTCCAATCTTGAATTTTTGCTTTTGGGAATGGATTCGGATGCCGAGTGCACCGCCGCATCCGAATCGTTTGAAAATGAGCTGAATAAATTCAGACAAAGCTTTATTGACGCAATGGATGATGACCTGAACACGGCAGACGCTATATCCGCTATTTTTGACTTGGTTAAATTTGCAAATGTATCGCTGAATGAAAACAGCAGTGCCGGAGATATAAAGGCTGCATTGAATCTTATAGGTGAGCTTTCGGGTGTGCTGGGAATAGACATTTCGGAGAAAAAAGATTTCCTTGATGACGATATTGAAAAGCTTATAGAGGAAAGAAATGAAGCAAGAAAATCAAAGAATTTTGCACGTGCCGACGAAATACGGGATATGCTTAAGTCAAACGGCATTATTCTTGAGGATACACGTCAGGGTGTAAAATGGAAGAGAGTATGATGATAGTATGGATTACGAATTTCCGTATCTGAAAGATACAAATCCCGGCAGCATTTCTCCTCTCGCGCTTGCGTATATCGGCGACGCCGTTTACGAAGTGTTTGTGAGAGCATATGTTTTGAACCGCGCAAATATGCCGGTAAACAAACTTCACCGCGCCGCAACAAAATATGTCAGCGCACAGGCACAAAGCCGAATAATGAACGTGTTGGAACCTTTTCTTTCAGATGAAGAACTTTCAGTATACAAACGCGGCAGAAACGCTCATTCTCATACCTCGGCAAAAAATGCCGATATTGTTGATTACAGGCGTGCAACGGGTTTGGAAGCGCTTGTGGGGTTTTTGTTTATAAAAAAATCCTATGACAGGATTAATGAACTTATAAATATTGCTTTTCGCATTGATAATGAGGACAAACAATAAATTAAACATGGGGGCAAAGTTGTATGAATAACATTGAATTGGAAATTGTTGCTTACAAGATACGCAAGCATGCGTTAACGGGTGTACATGCCGCAAAATCCGGGCATCCGGGCGGTTCACTCTCGATAGCGGATATGCTTTCGGTTTTGTATTTTGACGAAATGCGTGTAAATCCGTTCGATCCGCATAATCCCGACAGAGACAGATTTGTTCTTTCAAAAGGTCATTGTGCACCGGCATTGTACGGAGCTCTTGCAGAAAAAGGTTATTTTCCAAAAGAAGATATCCCGACACTCCGCCGTGCGGACAGTTACCTGCAGGGACACCCCGACATGAAGCATATTCCCGGAGTTGACATGTCAACCGGTTCTCTCGGTCAGGGAATTTGCGCTGCAAACGGTATGGCGCTCGCTGCAAAGCTTGACGGAAAGGATTACAGAGTATATACGATACTCGGCGACGGTGAATGTGAGGAAGGTCAGGTGTGGGAAGCTGCAATGTTTGCCCCTCACTATAAATTGGACAATCTTGTTGCATTTGTTGATTTCAACGGTTTGCAGATAGATGGAAATATAACCGATGTTATGAACCCGACTCCGCTCGATAAAAAATTTGAAGCTTTCGGGTGGAATGCAATTACGATTAATGCCCACGATATTAAGCAGATAAAATCCGCACTTAAAGCTGCAAAAGAATGCAAGGGCAAACCGACAGCAGTTATTGCGAAAAGTATTAAGGGTAAGGGTGTTTCGTTTATGGAAAACGTTGCTTCGTGGCACGGAAGTGCACCGAATGATGAACAGTACGAGGCAGCAATAAAGGAACTCGATGAAAAAATCAGCGAACTGGAGGCACAAAAATAATGTCAGACAAGAAAATTGCTACAAGAGAATCATACGGAAATGCACTTGCAAGGCTCGGAGAAGAATATGACATTGTTGTGTTGGATGCCGATCTTTCAAAATCTACCAAAACAGAAGTATTTAAGAAAAAATTTCCTGAGCGTTTTATAAATATGGGCATTGCCGAACAAAATATGATAAGCACGGCCGCAGGACTTGCATCATGCGGAAAGATTGTGTTTGCAAGCTCATTTGCAATGTTTGCGGCAGGACGTGCTTTTGAACAGATAAGAAACTCTGTTTGTTACCCAAACCTCAATGTTAAAATCGGCGCTACACATGCCGGAATATCTGTAGGCGAGGACGGAGCGACGCACCAGTGCCTTGAAGACATCGGAATTATGCGCACAATCCCGAATATGGTTATCATTAACCCGGCAGATGATGTAGAGGCTCAGGCTGCCGTTGAGGCGGCTGTTAAACACAACGGTCCGGTATACCTCAGATTCGGACGGCTTGGTGTTCCGGTTATATATGATGAATCGACATACAAATTTGAGCTTGGCAAGGGGGTTGAGCTTAAGGACGGATCGGATGTAACGATTATTGCAACCGGACTTCTTGTCGCCGATGCACTCGAAGCGAAAAAAATGCTTGAAAAAGACGGTATCAGCGCAAGAGTTATCAATATTCATACCATAAAACCGATTGACCGCGAAATAATTTCTAAAGCAGCAGCAGAAACCGGGGCAATTGTAACATGTGAAGAACATAATATTATAGGCGGACTCGGAAGCGCCGTTGCAGAGGTTTTGTGTGAAGAATGCCCCGTTCCGATGGAGCGCGTCGGTGTGCGTGATAAATTCGGAAAATCCGGCGTTCCGGCACAGCTTTTGAAAGATTACGGTCTTACAGCCGATGATATTGTTGCAGCTGCAAAAAAAGTTATAAATAAAAAATAATATCGGAAATCAATATATCTGACATCGGGGATGCAAAAAATGTTCTGAACTTTGTTTTTGCATCCCTGTTATTTTGGGAGAAATTAAATTATGAAGAAATTTATTGCTTTAGTATTTGTATTGCTGATATCAGCTTTTGCGAAAACTGCATATGCAAAAACAGACGAACTTCGCGGTGTTTGGGTATCGACCGTGTATAACCTTGACTTTCCGTCAAAGGCAACAGCAGACTCGGCAACACTTGCCGCCGAAATTGATTTGCAGGTTTCCGAGTGTAAGCGGCTCGGTTTTAACGCCGTCTTTCTGCAGGTAAGACCAAACAGCGACGCTATATATCCGTCAAAATATTTCCCGTGGAGCCGATATCTTACCGGTGAATGCGGAAAAGCGCCGACAAATAATTTTGATCCGCTTGCATACTGGATAAAAAAATGTCATGAAAACTCAATACAATTGCATGCATGGATTAATCCGTACAAAATCACCAGAAGTAAGGATACGGACTTTTCGACTTTATCAGCAGACAATCCGGCGGTTTTGCACCCGGAATGGGTTGTTAAATATTCGGACGGGAATTATTATTATAACCCGGCTATACCGGAAGTCAGACAGCTTGTTCTGAACGGTGTATCGGAGCTTATCGGCTCATATGACATTGACGGTATACATATGGACGACTACTTTTATCCCGGAACAGATTTTAACGACAGTGAACAGTTTGCAGTGTATAATCCGCAGAATTTCGCCGATATAGGCGATTGGCGGCGTGAAAATGTCAACATGCTTATAAGAGGAATACAGGACATTGTGCATACAAGCGGAAAGAATATTGTTTTCGGAATCAGCCCGTCCGGAATATGGGATAACAAGTCATCGAATCCTTTAGGCAGCGATACGCGCGGAAAATCATCGTACACAGATTTGTATGCCGACTCGCGCAAATGGGTTAAGGACGGAATGATAGACTATATTGCGCCTCAGATATATTGGGAATTCGGATTTTCAATTGCCGATTACGGAATACTTGCAAACTGGTGGAACGATGTATGCCGCGGAACCAATGTTAAATTATATATCGGACTTGCGGATTACAGAAGTGTAGATGCCAAAGTATCATCTCCGTGGTATGGCGGCAGCGAAATAGCACGGCAGATGGAGTATAATAAAGCATCCGAAGATATAAGCGGAGAAATTCATTTCAGACTGAAAATGATTTTGTCTGATGCAAATTTGCAAAATATCATATCTAAAAAATATGAAAAACCTATAGACATTTATGTAAACGGCAAAAAAATTATTTCGGATACACCGGTGCAAATTACAAATGACCGCACAATGGTTCCGATGCGGGCTGTATTTGAATCGCTCGGTGCATCTGTGGATTGGGACGCAACAACCGGCACAGCATCGGGTAAATTAAATAATATAACTGTTGCCGTTACGGTCGGCAGCGGCAATCTGATTGTAAACGGTGCGAAAAAGTCGCTTGATTCACCGGCATATATATACGGCGACAGAATGTATATTCCTCTTCGCGCGGTTTCCGAAGCCTTTGAATTTGACGTGGAATGGAATGGTGACAAGCGTGAGGTATATGTAAAATCATCATAACATTGCAGTTATCTGAATATAATACACAAAAAAAGAAAAGGTGAGAGTGTGTATGTATATTCACGTTGTCAAGCAAAACGAAACAATTTATTCCATTGCACAAATGCACGGTGTGACCGAAAATATTATTGCTGCCGTCAATAACCTGTACGATTTGCCGTACCTTATTGTCGGTCAGGCACTGCTGATTCTTGTTCCAAAGAAAACTTATACGGTTCAAATCGGTGACACGTTGGATAAAATAGCTCGTATGAACGGTATTTCGCTGTCCGAACTTATTATGCGGAATTCAAACTTAACAGTAAATTCCACGGTTTATCCCGGACAGACAATTGTACTTGAATATACCGACGACGCTCAAAAAAACATACAAATCTACGGGTATGTATATCCGAGAGTCAGTGATCAGGTTATTTTGCGCGCACTTCCGTATGCAACGGCATGCGCAATTTTCGGATATGGTTTCCGCGAGGACGGTTCGCTCATTACTATCGACGATTCGACGTTGATAAAAAAGTGCTATGCCAACAGTACGGCACCGTATATGCTTCTTACATCGCTTACGCAGGACGGAAATTTCAGCAGCTCACTGTCTGCAAAAATGTTTAACGACCTCGCTTTGCAAAACAAGGTTATCAGCAATTGTATTGAAACTATGAAACGAAAAGGTTACATGGGAATTGACCTTGATTTTGAATATGTAAATTCCGAAGACCGCGACGCGTACTCGGAATTTGTGAGAAATACAGTGAGTATGATGCATAAAGAAGGTTTTTCGGTTAATATTGATCTTGCCCCGAAAACATCAGCGTCTCAGCCGGGAACATTATACGAAGGACATGATTATGCTGCGCTCGGCGCTGTGGCAGATACCGTTTTGATTATGACATACGAATGGGGATATACCTATGGTCCGCCGATGGCTGTTGCTCCTGCTGATAAGGTTGAAAAAGTTGTGGAATATGCTGTGAGCGAGATAGACAACCGAAAGATATTTATGGGCATACCGAACTATGCATATGACTGGCAGCTTCCTTTTGTTAAAGGCTCAACGCGTGCAAGGGGTATAGGCAACGAGGACGCGATTCGCATTGCGGCACGCTACGGTTCGCAGATAGAGTATGACGATACAGCCAAATCGCCGTATTTTGAGTATTATGCCGAGGATGGAATCAAACATGTTGTGTGGTTTGAAGACGTTCGAAGTATTGCGGAGAAATTTAAAATTATTGATAAATACAATTTGCGCGGAGGCGGATATTGGAATTTTATGCGACCGTTTGTTCAGAATTTTATGTACACAGGCAGTCAGTACAATATATCAAAAATCATTTAGTATAAATTTTACACAGCAAGGCGGCAGAAAATATTCTCCGCCTTGCATGCATGCTAAATGAAAATTCAGTTTAAAATATAAATCATTATATTAAGATAACCGGCAAATATAACCCACAGCAAATACGGTATTTGCAGATATGCGGCTGCTTTGCTGATTTTTTTAAATTTGCCTATCATTGCAATAATTGTAACTGCAAACAGTATCAGCCAGATAAATGAAAATAAATATTTGCGCATGTTAAAAAATATTATGCTCCAAAAAAAGTTTACGGCAAGATTCACCGCATAAATCGATAATGCCGAACGTTTATCGTCGGGTTTTGCATCGGAAAGGTAAATAATCGCGCTGCTTATTCCCATAAGAATAAACAACACAGACCATACAATCGGAAACAGATACGACGGCGGCGAAAGAAACGGACGGTTTATTGTCGAATAAATATCCATACTGTTTTTTGTAATCCATGCCGACAATGCGCCAACGGCAAGCGGTATCAGTATTGCAACAGAATAGACTTTAAATTTTGATTTCAATCTATATCACCTCTTTTTTAAAGTATGTAAAATCTGTCGATATAATACCTGTTGTATTATTGTTATATTACAAAATTGGTGTAAAGCATTTACAAATAATGCATAAAATGTTATTATATGTATGTATATAAAAACGCATATATCAAAAGGATGGTAATATTATGTCTATGTTATTAACTGTTCAGGCAATTATTCTCGGAATTGTTCAGGGAATCACAGAGTGGCTGCCGATAAGCAGTACCGGTCATATGATACTCGTTAATGAATTTTTGAAAATGAATGTTTCCGAGAGTTTCATGGACACATTTTTGGTTGTAATACAATTTGGCTCAATTCTCGCAGTTGTTGCCCTGTATTTCAACAAACTTAATCCGTTTTCTCCGTCAAAGAGTCCGGAGGAAAAACGCGATACGTATACACTGTGGCTAAAGGTAATTATTGCCGTTATACCTGCCGGTGTAATAGGGGTGCTGTTTGACGATGCAATTAACAGTGTCTTTTACAACTCATACACGGTTGCGGCAACGCTTATTATATACGGTGTTTTGTTTATCGTGATAGAAAACGCCCGTATTCGCGAAAAATACACTTCTTTTGACAGCATAAGCATTAAGACAGCATTTTTAATAGGTGTTTTTCAGGTTCTTGCACTTATTCCGGGTACATCAAGAAGCGGTTCAACCATTCTCGGTGCGTCAATCATAGGTTGCTCGCGCGCAATAGCTGCCGAGTTTTCGTTTTTCCTTGCAATACCGGTTATGCTCGGTGCAAGCGCACTGAAACTTGCAAAAGCAGGATTTGCGTTCAGTCCTCAGGAATGGGGCGTGCTCGCAGTGGGAATGATTACCGCGTTTGCAGTGTCTGTTGCAGCGATAAAATTCCTGATGAGCTATATACGCAAACACGACTTCAAAGGATTCGGATATTACCGTATCATTCTCGGAATAATCGTCCTTGCGTACTTTATGCTTAGATAGAAAGAGGAAATTACATGTTTATTTACAATATAGCGAGAAAAGCGAATAAGCAGCTGAAGAAAATCAAGAAAAACCGTGCCGGAAAATTTATGTCGCCGTGTCGGAGAATAGAATTTGTCTATCCTCCTTCCAACGGAAGATATGTTGCGATGACGTTTGACGACGGTCCTACAGTGATGCCTACAACATCCGACAAAAATGTCGGACTGACCGACGCAATCATTGATACATTAAATGATTTTGACGCCAAGGGAACATTTGATGTTATAGGCACTACACACAACAATTATCCCGATTCCGAGGGGAAACCCGGTGATTTCACATGGAGTGGTGTACATTATGACCACTACCCGGTGTACGGTGATGACCTTTCAGCCGGTGCTGTTAACTGTCCGCAGCTTATTAAAAAAATTCTGAGCACGGGGCATGAGATTACAAGTCACACCTATTCGCACACGCTCTTTGGACCTATGCGGGCAATATACGGAGCAAGAAAGCACTATTTTGAATTATCGGAAGTTGTTGCAGACCTCGGTAAGCTGCACAAGTATATGTCGGATAATTTTGATTATACAATAAAGCTTTCGCGTCCGCCGCATTATATAGACAATATTCCGGACAAAAGCAGCGCATATGACGCATACAGAATAATGGGGTATAATTACCTCGCGGCAAGTTTTGACGGTGCCGGATGGCAGCCTTGCAGTACATATAAAGAAGAAGTCGACGCTATGATTAATCCGCTCCGCGCAGCATTGGATAATGATCCGGACAGCCTGAACGGAAAAATCATTTTTCAAAAAGACGGGTGCAATATGAATATGCGCACACCTGTTGCTGACGCGCTTTCAAAGCAGCTTGAAATTTTAACAAATTACGGATATAAAATAATAACTGTATCGGAACTTATGAATATATCACCGTTTGAAGATTTCAATCCCGATACGGAAGAGATAAAATACATCCGAAAACTGTTATTACGCGGATGCACCGTAGGATACAAAAATAATACCTTTGCTCCCGACAGATACATAACAATACGTGAACTCGGCATAATGTGTGCCGATCCGTCGGCATTTCGTATTCGCTCGGCAGTTGATTATGACAAAATGTGTTTGGCAGCAATGCGAAACTGTAATGAATCGGGGATAATATTTAATACCGAAAAGAAACTCGGAAATGCAATCCTTGATATTGCAATGGCAAAAAGTTTGGATGTTGATGAAAAATCGCTTAAGGATAAAACAAAAGTTTTAAGAAAAGACGTGCTTCAGTTTGCGGCATGTATTTCTGATATGAGAATTGGAAATAACAGTTATCGGAGTAATTATGAAACAATATAAAGTTATTATTACTGATGTAAGATACAGAATGTCTATTGCACCCATTCGTGAACTCGCTAAAAAAGGGTACCGCATTGTTGCGGCTGATTTTAAGACTGTTCCGAAAAGATTGCGGCTCGGCTGTTATTCACGTTATGCAAAAATAAGAGGTGAGCTGTCTGACAGGCAGTCGGAATTTGCCGATGATGTTATATCACTGTGCGACTCCGGAAATACAGTACTTTTGCCGGTTAACCGCACATCACTTGTAAACGTGATAAAAAACCGTTCGGTTTTGGAAAAGCACTGTTTCTTTACCGTGCCGGACATAGATGCGCTGAATACGGCTGATGACAAACGCACAATGTCACTGGTCGCAAAAAAAATCGGAGTACCGATTCCGCACACTGTCTCATTATCCGAATACGGTAACCTTGACGACTTGGAAAAGAGCGTATCATATCCGTGTATAATAAAATACCGAAATGGGGAAGCAATGGGACTTAAACCGGCTCAGCGCTACAGCATTGTAAACAACAGGGGTGAATTTATCAGAGAATACACACGGATGAATGCATTAGACTCAAACCCCATTTGTTCCGATTATATTCCGGGACACGATATTGGTGTTGCGGTTGTTATGAATTCCGAATGTAAACCGGTTGACTTTCTCTGTTACGAAAGTTTAAGCGAATATCCGTTAGAGGGAGGACCTACGTGTTTTGTGCGGACAATATTCAACAGAAACCTTTTAAAATACGCGGTTTCCCTGCTTGAAGAAATTAAATTCAGCGGCATTGCAATGCTTGATTTTCGCGGCAGCGCCGAAAATGCGTATTTTTTGGAAATTAATCCGCGCGTTTGGGGCAGTGCGGCAATAACAGAAGTAAGTAAATCAAGTTTTTTTGAAAGCTATGTTAAATCGTCGCTCGGACAGGCAAAAGAAATTGACATCGGCACATGCACTCCGAACTACAATATCGGAACAAAAATGCGTTTTACACCGCAGAGTTTTGCCTGCTTTAAGGCAAATATGAAAAAATCCGATAATAAAGCGGAAACATTCAAAAATTATGTAAAATCATTTTTTGATTTTAGCGTAAAGGACGGTTTGTTCAGTTTTGGCGATATGAAACCGTATATAATGTACATTGCAAATTTATTTAAAAGATTTTAACGGGAGAATCTCATATGAAGAAAGATAAAACAGCCGTAGGTTCCGCAATACTTGTAATGATTGTCGTTCTCGGTTCAAAGTTTCTGGGATTTTTGCGGCAAATAGTCATTGCTTCAACCTATGGTTCAGATATAAATACCGATATATATTTTATGTCAAGCGATTTTATGATTGGTTTGTCCGGCGCATTGCTTGCCTCGCTTACCACTGCGCTTGTTACTATATATATTGATATCTTTGTAAAAAAAGACCGCGAAAGCGCAAATTCGGTTGCATCAAAAATGCTTACGCTTTTTTTAACGGCAAGCGTTGTATTTATAGCTGTTATAAATATTTTTGCACCGTTTATTGCAAGAATTCTTGCACCGACATACAACACATCCGATCATGCTTTGCTTGTAAAGTATTTGCGGATTTTTTCGGTTACATTCATTTTTACGGCTTTTCAATCAATATACGCAGCTGTTTTGAATGCAAACAACTCATTTGTTCCGGGTAAATTGTACGGTATAGTATACAATCCGATTGCAATTGTATGTGTTCTTGCGTTTGCAGGAAAATACGGCATAAAAGCGCTTGTATTTGCATATTTTGTTGGAAACATTCTGCAGACAATCCTGCTTAGACAGCTGTGCAAAAACACATTCAGCTTTCATCCGTCGCTGAAATTCCGTGATGAAAATATCAGACATCTGATTCTGCTGTCCGTGCCTTTGCTGTTAAGCAACGTTTTTATACAGCTCAACGGAATAGTGGACAAGTCTATATCATCGTATCTCGGTGAAGGATATGCATCCAACTATTCATACGCTTACACACTCGAGCAGTTTATTACAGCTACAATTACCGCAACGGTCAGCTTGATTCTTCTTTCAAAGTATGCGTCATATGTTGCAAAAGGTGATACCGATATGGTTGTACTCACATTCAGAAAATCGCTGAGCGGACTAATCATTCTCCTTGCGCCGATAACGATTGTAACGTGCGCTCTCGCATATAGAATTGTAGCAATCGTATACATGCGCGGCGAATTTGATTCGGTTTCTGCATTGCATACGTCTCGTGCACTTATCGGATTCGGAGTAGGTTTTACGCTCATAGCAATCCGTGAATTATATATACGGCTGCATTTTTCGTATCAGGATACAAAAATGCCGATGATAGCAAATATCAGTGCAGTAGTTTTAAATGCTGTTCTCAGTATTATTTTGGCTAAATTTGTTGGAATATTGGGTGTTTCGCTTGCAACAAGCCTGTCTGTAATATTGACGATATCAATATTGAATCGTTCCGTAAAGCGGTACATCCCGGATTTCCGCTTTGCGTCGATTCTTCCTTTAATTACCAAGGCTGTCATTGCATGCGCAGCATCACTTTTGTGCGCGGTATCTGCAAACAATCTGATTAATGCAGGAAATTTGCTGAACTTTCTTATATCCGCCGCGTTGTCTCTTGCAATGTATGTTGCAATTCTCGCGCTTTTGCGCTGCGGTGAATTTTTTGAACTTGCAAAAGACATTGCAAGGCAGTTGATGTACAAACTCGGCCGATGAAATTATCTGAAAATATTTTTGCTGCGTTTTTTCAGTGCCTTTATAAGCAATATTCCCAGAACACCGCAGGAGAGTATTTCACCGATACCGACAGTAAGAATCATAAACGGAATTGCCGTGCCGATGTTATACGCATACGCCAAAATAAACGGTACCGTTATTGTATTTGCCGCTATCGGAGGAACTACCGCAAGAACATAATTTCTTTTTCTCAAAAAATATGTTCCGAGTGCGCCGACAAGAGTTGCAAGTGAACCAAACACCACGTCCCAGATTATCGCCTGCGAAAAAATATTCGATATTATACATCCGATAAAAAGTCCGGGTATAGCGGCAGGTGTGAAATAGGGAAGAACCGTCAATGCTTCGCCGAGCCTAATCTGAATTACCCCGCTTGACATTCCGAATGCCGACGAAATCATTGTCAGCACAACATAGAGTGCTGCAATAAGCGCACTTTGAGTTAAAAAATTTGTTTTGTTTTTCATTTGAATTACTCCTTTAGTTTTGTTTTTAGCACGAAATATACACCGGGTTTAATTTCATGCCTGTGAGGAAGGTCTCGAACTCACAGTCTTATTGTATCACTTGGAAGTGTTTGTGTCAAGCGTTTGGCATTGATTATATGCACTGCAAAAATATTTACGCCAATTCCTTGTATGTGTGTTTAATTATAAACGCCGCAACGATAAATGTAAGCATGTCTGAAACAGGCATGGAACAGAGCACACCGTTGAGCCCGAAATATATCGGAAGTAATATTGCAAATCCAACGCCGAAAACTATTTCACGTATCATAGACAGCGTGGTTGATGCCGCCGCTTTGCCCATAGCTTGCAGAAAAATAAACCTTGTGTTGATATTTAACCACTCTGTTCTGTTGACATTTATTTTTTTCGCTTGTATAATATATATAAAGGAATACATAGAGAACAACGAAAGGGGAAATATCACGTGAAGATTACATACAAAAAAACTGTAAGTGTTAAAGGCGAATATGATATTGCAGTTGTAGGCGGAGGTGTTGCCGGATGTGCTGCGGCACTTTCTGCGGCGCGCGAGGGGAAAAAGGTTATTCTTTTTGAAAAAGGCATATCACTCGGCGGTCTTGCAACACTCGGTCTTATTAATCTGTTTGTACCCGTGTGCAACGGCGAGGGTACACAGATTATATACGGTATGTGCGAGGAATTTCTGAAAGACAGTATTGAATACGGATACGATACACTTCCGGAGGTGTGGGCGGACGGAGAACCGAAAAATCCTACAAGAGTACGGAAGTTTACGAAATTTGACGCACCGATTTTTTCTCTTGTGTTGCTTAATAAGCTGCACGACGCAGGAGTTGAGGTTTGCTTTGACACCATTATAACAGATACTGTTACAAATGACGGCGTGTGCGAGGCTGTTATTGTGGAAAACAAATCCGGAACATCGTGTTACAAGGCAAAAATGTTTGTAGATGCATCGGGAGACGCCGATCTTTTGAACCGCGCAGGTGTTCCCACGGTAACAGGTAAAAACTATCACAGTTATATGTCGCGCGCGGTTACGCTTGACGGATGCAAAAATGCTGTAATGTCGAATGATATCTCAAAGGCTGTGTCGAGCCGCGGCCCGAAAGTATTTGCAAGTTTATACGGCGACGGACACCCTGAATCCATACCTACATACAACGCAACTGATGCCGATGACGTGAACAGATATTTGATTTCAAATCAACTTGAACTTTTTGATGTAATAAAAAATGACAGCAGAAAGAGCCGTACATTAACAATGCTGCCCGTTATGCCTCAATTTCGCACATCACGGAGAATAGACGGTGATGCGACGCTTAATGCCGAGCGTGATGCTTATAAGCATTTTGATGATTCTGTTGCCGCTATCAATGACTTTGACAGGCGTGATTTTTTGTATGAAGTGTCGTATAAAATGCTTGTACGCACAGGATTTGATAATATAATTGCAGCCGGACGCTGCACAAGCGGAGAAGGTTATGGCTGGGATTTGCTG
>CAKSIN010000019.1 GCA_934463115.1 uncultured Clostridia bacterium | reverse complement strand
TGTCTTTTTTTAGTCATAAAACTTTTTTACTTTTTTCTCAAAAAACTCTTGACTTTTTATAGCTGGTCTACGGCGCATTTTTAAGCAAACGCGATTACCGCGAAACGGTTAATAACTGTTTACTTATTGAACCTCACAAACGGGGCAATAATCGGGAACGTCCGAACACACAGTGCCTTAAGTTCTGTATTCCAATAAATATATGATTCTCTGTCCGGTGCGCGTTTGATTTCACCTTTAATATAATTATATGACTTTCTGAACGGCGCTATTATGCGAAAATATACAAACAACGCTATCATGGCAGCAAATATTGTTATACTCAAAGCAACCACGCAAATCACCTGCCCTTTATCAGCGATTGCGCTGTCTTGTTAAACATTGCACCGGCACGCGACTCAAACCTTTTGCTTGCCGAAAGATATGCATTACCCATGCTGCATTTTCTGTTTGCCATATTGTGCATATCGCTTGAAACAATCAGCCTGTCCGTACTGCGCATAATCTTTTTGGCGAGCGTCCGCCCGGGAATGGTAAGAAAACGTGAGCTGTTTATCTGATAATAAACGTCTATATCGCAAAATTCCGACATTAACTTTTCCCAAAACGGATATCTGTCAACGTGAGCAATAACCGGCATTATCCCCGTACAGTTCAAGCTGTACATTTTATCGGCAATCCGACTCGGCATACGGTCTGACACCGGAAATTCCACAAGCATTATGCAGCTGTCTCCGATACACAGCTCTTTTATATCACTTCGGCTGCTGATATCATTGTCGAAATACACCTCTGCCCCAAGAAGCAGCTTGGGAACGCACGAACCGCGCCGCTTAATCTCGTCTGCAAGCTCGCTGTATGCCTCGTTTCTTCGTTTTATAAATTTTTCAATGCTGTCATCGTGGTGTATGACCGCATGCGGTGTTGCCACACATACCCTCACCCCCTGCAGATATGCGTCATTAAGCATGGCAATGCTCTCGTCAACATCTTTTGCACCGTCGTCAATACCCGGCAAAAAATGCGCATGTAAATCTGTCATTTTGTTTTTCTCCCCTCTTTTGCACTGTTTCCGTAACCGTACCTGTATCCGCCGTACTTACCGCGTCCGCGATAGTATCCGTATTTGTTGTTTTTATCCGTACTGTCATGAACAACCGCACCCAGAACATGCGCTCCGGTGTTCTTTACTTCATCAACAGCCTTATCCAGAATGTCAAACCTTGTGGATTCGCTGCGCACAACAAGAACCGTTCCCGCACATTGTTTAATTATTATGGCTGCATCTGTTACAACGGTAATCGGCGGTGTGTCTATAAATATGTAATCGTAATTTTTTTCAAGTGCGGATATCATATCCGCGAATTCCGGCGTCTGCAGCAGTTCCGCAGGATTTGGAGGTATTTCACCGGCTGTGAGAATATCCATTCCCCTTTCATCTTTTCGGATAACGTCATCGAGCATGCTGAACCCGCACAATACATTGCTTACTCCCTTGCCGCGCTCCAGACACAGATAGCGGTGAACTCTTGAGCGGCGTAGATCGCAGTCTACAAGTATTACACGGGCGCCAACCTGTGCAAATGTTATTGCAAGATTTATTGCAGTTGTGGTTTTACCTTCACCGGGTGACGCACTGGTGACGGCTATTGTCTTTCCGGTACTTCGGCGCGGTATTGAAAACATGATATTTGTGCGTATTGCCTTATACGTTTCCACCGTGTCAAAATCTGTTTCGGAATCTATCACATACTGCACTTCATCACGTTCGCCGCGCTTTTTGGACAGCTTTTCGTGTCTGACATCACGTGCCGTTTCACCGAGAATCGAAATATTGTACCGTGCTGAAACCTCATCACTCTCGTGCACACGCTTGTCGAGAAAACGATGCGCCATTATATATGCAGCGCCCACAAACGCACCGAATACAAACCCGATTGCCGTTTTCTTTGCCGCGCCCTTATCATCAGCGCTTTTCGGATAAATCGGCGGATCTACTATTTCCACTTCTCCGCTTTTATACACGCTGATGAGTTTATCCGGCGCATGTTCCATGATTGTTTTTGCTATCAAAACCGAATCAAATGCGTTGTGTGACGTAATCGAGATTTTCAACAGTTCGGTATCGTTTACGGTGGAAATCTTCATCATATCGCCTATCTGCTTGCTTGTGTAATCACTTTCGGACGCTTTGCTTACCTCGCGCAAAAACACACGCGTTTTAAGAATTTCAGTATAGGTTGTGCTGAGTGACTTGGATGTTTCGATATCGTTTTGCTGAATTACGTTATTTTTTTCGTTTTCCTCCGTTTTGTTGCTGATATGCAGCACACCGTACGATGTGTACGTGTCGGGCGTTAAAAATTCCGTATACGAATACGCCGCAATCGAAAATATCAATGCAAGAATCAGTATAATATACTTATGATGCCACATTTCGTACATACAGGCAATAAGATCTATCTCGCCGTCATTGCGTACATCGCTGTTTTGTTCATTCATATTTCGGCTCCCCTTTTGTTAATACAACATAATTCTCATTATGTTGTACAGCGGAGAACCGACAGCTTAAATACCAATCAACGGAGTATGCGAAAAACATAATTCGACAATTTTCGCGAAACTTTTTGTATTGAAACCCGGCCTATGAAAATTTTGAATTTATCATTGGCTTAATTGTAGTGGAATAAAAAAATAAATTATGTTGAGTTGTTACAAAAAACGTCAAAAAGCGCTGTGTGCCATTGACAAAAACGGTTTAATATGGTAACCTAATCTACGTAAATATGTAACTTCTAAAATCATTTGCAACATAATGAGAATTATGTGTTCCATGAATTTTGTTAATACAACGTAATGAGAATTACGTTTTTAACATGTCAAAAGTCCGAGCTGCTCAAGTTGTTTTCTGTGTATGTCACCCGTCTCGGCAGTATATATCCGAGTTGTGTTAATATTTGAATGTCCGAGAATGTCCGCCAGACGTACAATGTCTTTTTGAAGGCTGTAATATGTCCTTGCAAACAAATGCCGAAAATTATGCGGAAATACCTTTTTTTCGGATACGCCGGCTGCCTTGCATAGGTTCTTCATCATCCTCCATATATTTGTTCTGTCCAGTGGCCTGCCGTTTTTTGAAATAAACACCGCACCGGATTTGATATTGTTTGAATCAATATACTTCTTAAGCATTCGGCACAGTTTGCCCGGCAAAAGCACCTGTCTTATTTTTCCTTTGCAATCTATGACGGCAACGCCCGTTTTTACTGCTTCTACCGTTATGCACCTGATTTCCGAGACGCGCACGCCGGTGCCTGCCACTGTTTGCATTAAATAAAACAGCCGTTCATTTTTTCTGCTTTTTGCCGCCTGCAAAAGCTGTTCGTATTCAGATTTTGTAAGCTCGCTTTTCCTGTCCGAAAATATCTGCCGCTGAATTTTTAATGTCTTAACCTTTAATTCATGCCAACCGGCAAACTCAAAAAATGTATTCATTGATGATAAAATTGAATTTACACTGCGTGGTAAATATCTTTTGCACAAATATTGCTTGTATTCAAGAATAGCCTGTTTATTCAGCTGTGTCCGACCTGCATTTTTTGCAAAGCACCGTACGTCGCGCAAATACTTTTCTATTGTATTTTTGCTGCGTTCCTGCTCATACAAATACAGTTTAAATTCACATATGAGCTTGTTTGTTATAATTCGTTTGTTCATCATTTATCACAACCTTTCAGTTATATATTCTACCATACATCCGACATTATGCAAATCAAATCCCGCTTTTGCGGCAAAAAATGATGAATCAGCCGACTTTTGGATGAATCTGCAAAGATGACAACAAAATATTTGAGCGTAAAAATTTACACATTCAGAGTTATTTTTCTGATTGACGTACGGCATAATAAAATATATAATATATTTGAAAAACAAAAAAAATGAGGGATATTATGCAATACACAAAGCTTGGAAATTCACAAATTGAAGTATCAAAACTATGTGTAGGCTGCATGAGTTTCGGGAAACCGTCTGCCGATTTTCAAGAATGGACGCTAAGCAGCGAGGAAACAGAAAAGGTTGTCGGGCACGCACTTGATCTCGGAATCAATTTCTTTGATACAGCGAACACATATTCCCACGGGACAAGTGAAGAATATTTGGGGAAAGCGCTCAAAAACCTTGCACAACGTGATAAAGTTATAATTGCCTCAAAGGTGTATTTTAATGAGGGACACCTGTCAAAAGACGCTATTTTCCGCGAAATAAACGGCACACTGTCGCGTCTTGGAACAGACTACCTTGACCTGTATATCATACACCGATTCGATTATTCAACGCCTATAGAAGAAACAATGCAGGCACTTCACTCACTTGTTAAATGCGGAAAGGTACGCGCTATAGGCGCATCGGCTATGTATGGATACCAATTCCACAACATGCAGATTTTTGCAAAGGAAAATAACCTGACTCCGTTTGTTTCAATGCAAAATCACTATAATTTGCTTTACCGCGAGGACGAACGGGAGATGATTCCGATATGCAAACAGATGAATGTTGCAATCACACCGTACAGTCCGCTTGCAGCCGGTCGGTTGTGCCGCCCAGAGTGGCATGCCGAAACAAAAAGAAGCAAAACAGATTATATGGCTGCCGGGAAATATGACAAAACAGAAGCCGAAGACAAAAAAATAGTTGAAAGAGTGCATGAACTGTCCGAAAAATACGGCAAAACAATGACGCAAATTACCCTTGCATGGCAGTTTGCCAAAGGAGTAACCGCACCGATAATCGGAGCAACAAAAGAAAAGTATCTCACCGATGCCGCTGGAGCTCTTGAATTTAGCCTGAGTGATGATGATATCGGTTATCTTGAGGAACTTTATATTCCGCACAAACTTACCGGAGCGATTCCGCCTCCGCAAAAATAAAAAAGGTCAATAAGGAAATGCAGCAAAGTGAATTTCATTTTGCCGCATTTCCTTTAGAACATATATGTGATCGCCGCATCAGCGTGCGCTGCAATCGATAATTTTAGCCGCAACTGCCTCCGGAGCAGGTTCGTACCCGGTTTCATCAAATACAAATGAACCTCTTCCGTTTGTAATTGCTCTCAGATCGGTTGCATATTTAAGCATTTGCGCTGCCGGAACAACTGCCTCAACCTCCGTATTCTTTTCGTCTGTGGGATTCATTCCCAAAATACGCGCGCGTCGCTTGTTCAAGTCTCCGACAACATCACCCGTGTAGCTGTTCGGCACAATAACCTTTACATTTCCAACCGGTTCGAGAATTATCGGACGTGCCTTAGGGAGTCCCTCTTTGAACGCAATTGAAGCAGCCATTTTAAATGCCATTTCGGATGAATCCACCGAATGATACGAGCCATCAAGCAGCGTTGCCTTGAGTCCAACTACCGGAAATCCTGCAAGAACACCGTTTTTCATACATTCGCGTATTCCCTTTTCAACAGCCGGGAAAAAATTCTTCGGAACAGCACCGCCGAAAACCTTTTCTTCAAAAACAAGTTCATCACCGTCTGTGGGCTCAAATTCGATTACAACATGACCGTACTGCCCATGTCCGCCGGACTGTTTTTTGTGTTTGCCCTCTGCTTTTACCTTGGCTGTAATCGACTCGCGGTATGCAACCTTCGGTTCTGTCAGATTGACACCGACTCCGAATTTACCCTCAAGCTTGGAGCATATAACGGCGAGATGCTGTTCTCCCATTCCGGTAATTATTGTCTGATGAGTTTCGTGATTACGCCAAAGTGTGAATGTTTTATCCTCACTCATGAGCTTTGACAAACCGGAGCTGATTTTTTCTTCGTCTCCTTTTGCACGCGGTTCAATCGCCATTGAGAGAACTGGCCGCGGAAATTGCATTTTTGGCATTTTTACGCGTATCTCCGGCGAACACAGCGTATCCGAAGTTTCGGTAAATGCCAGCTTTGCCGTTGCGCCTATATCACCTGCCGTTATCGACGGCGTTTCAATTTGTTTTTTACCGAACATATAGAACAATCTGCCAATCTTTTCTTCTTTTCCGTTTTCGGTGTTCACAAGCACGGAATCGGCCTTGAGTGTTCCCGATATAACTTTGAAATACGACATCTTGCCCACAAAGCTGTCCACAACAGTTTTGAAAACTCGGATTACAACCGGTTTATCGGCATTACATTCAAGTTTTATTGTTTCGCCTGTATTTAGATTTTCCGCATAATCGTTGTCAAAATCGTTCGGAGCAGACATATAGTCGGCAATGGTGTTTAAAAGGTGCGTTATACCTATTTTTGCCGTCACACTTCCGCAGATTACCGGTACCACAGTACCGTCTTTGATACCGATTTTCAGTGCGCCGCGTATTTCCTCCTCGGTAAATTCTTCACCGTCAAAATATTTTTGCATAAGATCTTCGCTGACCTCGGCAACCGCTTCAAGAAGTATATCGCGGCTTCTCTGTGCAATATCCGTGTAGTGCTCCGGAATATCTTCATATGTAGCGTTGTCACCGGTAAACATTTTTGCACGCATTTTGATTACATCCACAAATCCGCTGAGTTTGTCTCCGTCCTTTATCGGGAATGTAAACGGCGCAATACATTTACCGAAAACGTTATTGAGCTGTTCAATAACAGTCGAATAGTTTGCCTTTATGTCATCGAGCTTGTTTACAAATACTATTTTTGCCTTTCCGTCGGCTATTTTCCATGCGCGTTCGGTACCTGCGCTTACTCCGGACTTGCCGCTGACCACAATCAGCGCATTTCCGCATACATCAGCTGCCTCTATCTGTTCACCGACAAAATCAGCCGTGCCCGGTGTATCAAGGATATTAATCTTTTTATCATTCCATTGTACGGGAATAACAGAGGTGTTCACGGAAATATGCCTTTTAATCTCTTCCGGATCAAAATCGGATACCGTGTTTCCCGATTCGGTATTTCCGATACGCTCTGTTACACCTGCCTTATGCAGCATAGCTTCACACAACGATGTCTTTCCGGCGTTTGAATGTGAAACCATGCAGATATTCCTCACATCTTCCGTTTTTATCATCTCTGACCAATCCTCCTCGTTTTTTCTCTATACTCCTAATTTCGATGTGATGTACGCAAAATCCTTTTTTTACGGCAGCTTAATAATTGCTAAAATTTTTCTTGAATTATTGTGTATTTTTAATAACGAAACGTATTGAATGGTTGATATTTTAATAATCATACACAAATCGCATTAACACAGGATTTAATAATTTTACATAGATTTAACATAAAAAAGATAGAGAATTTTACATTAGGTGTCGTATAATAAAATCAGCAATAATTTACGGAGGATTTGAAATGGATTTTTTTGACATACTATCGCTTTTCGGCGGATTAGCTTTGTTTTTGTACGGAATGGATGTAATGGGCAACGGACTTAAAAAGCTTGCCGGCGGAAAACTTGAATCTATTTTGGAAAAACTTACTTCCACAAGAATAAAGGGTTTTTTTCTCGGACTGTTTGTAACATCCGTAATACAGTCATCATCGGCAACAATAGTTATGCTTGTGGGATTTGTAAACTCCGGAATAATGCAGCTCTCGCAAACAATAAGCATTATAATGGGAGCGAATATCGGAACCACAATTACCGCATGGATACTGAGTCTTTCCGGAATAAGCGGAGAATCGTTCTGGATACGGATTTTTAACCCGACATCATTTACACCGATTCTTGCCGTTGCAGGTATTATAATGATAATGGCAGGCAGCGGAAAAAAGAAAGATATCGGCTCGATACTTATTGGTTTTGCCGTACTGATGTTTGGAATGAATGCCATGAGTGATGCCGCCTCCGGTCTGCGCAGCAGTAAGAGCTTTACGGATATGCTCGTGATGTTCTCAAATCCGGTAATGGGAATACTTATCGGAACACTTATCACGGCTGTTATTCAATCATCTTCGGCATCCGTCGGTATACTTCAGGCGCTTTCTCTGACGGTAGCGATTAAATACACTACTGCGATTCCGATTATCCTCGGAATGAATATCGGTGCAACTGTAACACCTTTGCTTTCCGCAATTACGGGAAATTCAGAGTCCAAACGTGTGGGAATTGCGTGCCTGTATATTAAAATGCTCGGTGTTGCGGTTGTCGCGCCGCTGTTTTATGCAGCCGACTATGTGTTCAACTTCGCCTTTATGGACACAAATGTGGATATTGTAACAATAGCGGTTGTTCACACAATGTTCAACATCCTCTCTACGGTTGTACTTATGCCGTTTTGCTCGTTTATCGAAAAAATATCTGTTAAGACGGTTCGCTCGGCAGATGATGACCAAAATGATATATTCGGGACACTGGACGACAGATTTCTGTCCATGCCGTCGTTTGCTGTAGAAAAAAGTCGTGAACTGGTTTGCAGGATGGCAAAAATGTCTCAGCAGTCGATAGTAGACGCAACATCTCTGCTCAACAATTACAGCGAAAAAATGTGCGAAAGCATACTTCGTACAGAGGACGAAGTTGACAAATACGAAGACAAAATAAGCACATATCTGATTAAACTTGCGTCACACGAAATGTCGGAAAACGACAGCAAAATTGTAACCGAGCTTTTGCATGTTATAGGTGATGTGGAAAGAATGTCGGATCACGCTGTGAATATCGTGGGTGTGGCAAATGAAATTCACGATAAGGATATTACATTCTCCGACAAGGCTAAACATGACATAGATGTAATATCTTCCGCCACGTGTGAAGTGCTTAACCTTGCAACCGGTGCGCTGACCGAAAACAATCTGGAGCTTGCCAAAATGGTTGAACCTCTTGAACAGGTTATTGACAGATTAAAAAGAAAAATAAAGGATAACCACATTCAGCGTCTGCGTGAGGGAAACTGCAAAATGGAATTCGGCTTTGTTCTCTCCGACCTGCTCACAAATTATGAAAGAATCGCAGATCACTGCTCAAACATAGCGGTATGCCTGCTTGAAATTGCGCATGGCAGTTTTGAAACGCACGAATATTTAAGCCATGTTAAATCCGACGGTGAAAACGATTTTGATGTTTTGTATGCCGATTACAAAAAGAAATACGCTCTGTAACAGCTGCCGTCAAACGAAAGCTGTTACAAGCAAACACAATGCGGAGCTGCGGCAAAATGATATCCATTTTGCCGCAGCTCCGATTATTTGTTTATTTTCCTTCTGCCGCCCGTGCCATAGCCACAAGAGACGGAACAACCCCCTCAAGCATTATAAGCGCAGGAACTTTGATAGCTGCCATAAGCGCACTTGCCGGCAGACGTATTGCAAATGCATTCCAAAAACTTTGCGGCATAAAACCGAGAACCACAAGGATATACGTTCTGCCAAACATATTTATTGCCAGCTGTGTAAATGAACACAAAACCGCGCGGAAAGCAAGTTCAAAAAGATTCATACGGCGTGTGTCTGTGCGGTAAAAAAGCATCCCAAACACAAAACCGTTTACAAACTCAATAAGTGTAAACCATGGAATGTACCCGCCAATCGGATTTACAAAGTACGACACAATATCGGCAAGCGCACCCACTAAGCCGCCGGCAAACGGGCCAAACGCAGCAGCGGCAATGTACACGGACACAAAACTAATGGAAAATTTGCTGATGTTCCCTATACGCAGATAACCGGAGACAAACGACAAAATTGACGTAAGTGCCACAAGCATTGCCAGAATGCAAATCTGATAAACCGTAATTTTCTTGAAATTAATACCTTTGAACATAAAAAAATCCCCTTTCTTTTTTGGGGCTGTTACAGATGAAAAAAATTAGGTGTAACAGCGGATGAAAAATCAAACCGCAAGAAAATTAATTCCTTTTCGTTCGGGAACTCTACTCCCATTTCCCGACACTTAACGCTTGATTTCTGCTCTGTAATCAGCATTATACAGCGTTTTTACCGTCAAAGTCAATAGTTCAAAATTTTTTCGGTAAAATTTTGAAAAAACTATAGACAAATTAAAAAATTTGTGTTATAATTGTCGATGTTGTTGCAAATGCTGTTGTAGCTCAGTAGGCAGAGCACTTCCTTGGTAAGGAAGAGGTCGGCAGTTCGAATCTGCTCAACAGCTCCAAAAATCGACAGGTATATAGTGCCTGTCGATTTTTTCTTATTGGAGTGGTATAATAGAAAAATGCATATGGATGCAAAAATCTATTCTAAGGCAGTGAATAATACTCAAAAATCGGTGCAGAGATATTCTCCGCACCGATTTGATATTTTGTACAATACAAAAATTATTCAGCTTTTCCGACCGAACCGAACAGCTCCATTTTTTCTTTAACGGTAGCCTTAATAGCTTCTGCACCGGGAGCAAGAAGTTTTCTCGGATCAAATCCTTTACCCTCAAGATCCTTGCCGGATTCAATGTACTTTCTTGTAGCATCGGCAAACGAAAGCTGACACTCGGTATTAACATTTATCTTGCTTACTCCGAGCGATATAGCCTTTTTAATCATGTCTGCCGGGATGCCTGTACCGCCATGAAGAACGAGAGGCATGGGATTGGTTGCTTCGCTGATTTTTTCCAGAACGTCAAATCTGAGTCCTGTCCAGTTTGCCGGGTATTTTCCATGGATATTACCTATACCTGCGGCAAGCATATCAACACCGAGATCGGCAATCATCTTGCACTCGTTTACATCGGCAACCTCACCGCCGCCGATAACGCCGTCCTCTTCGCCGCCGATAGAACCGACTTCAGCTTCAACGGAGATTCCCTTTTCGTGAGCGATTCTTATAATTTCCTTTGTCTTTTCGATATTTTCTTCTATCGAATAGTGTGATCCGTCAAACATTACCGACGAAAAACCTGCTTCGATTGTCTTTAACGCATGCTCATAGCTGCCGTGGTCAAGATGAAGTGCAACGGGAACGGTAATACCGAGCTCATCAATCATGCCCTTAACCATACCCACTACAGTCTTATAGCCGCACATATATTTACCTGCACCCTCGGACACACCGAGAATAACGGGCGATTTAAGTTCCTGAGCGGTAAGAAGAATTGACTTTGTCCACTCAAGGTTGTTGATGTTAAACTGCCCTACTGCATACTTTCCGGCTTTTGCCTTTTGAAGCATATCTTTTGCTGATACTAACATTTACAACTACCTCCTAAATTATTACTCACATAGCTTTATTATACATATTCTGCCGATATATGTCAAGAAAAATACCGGTGTTTTGTTATTTTTTTGTCAAAAATATTTTAAAATTAATAAAAAGTTGCCACTTCCTGCTCCGGCGGCTCGGCAGGTTCAATATTTTTTGCCGTAAGAACCGGTCCTTTGGAGCGATACAGTTTGTTATATTCCCACGACAGAGTCGCCGTGAGCGTAATCCAGTCGCGGTTTTTTATTCCGGAGTTATCCGGCACAATCGTGAGTATTCCCTGATATGATATATCCTCGACACAACACGTCATTATGTGGCGGCCGCAAACAATCACATTGGACGGAAACTTTTCGCTTACGGCGCAAATTCCCTTGAATTTAATCGTTTTTCCGATATATTTCTTTTTTTCTTCCGTCATGTCGCGGAACCACAATGCATAATCGCGGTCGGCTATTTCGATTATCGGTGCGTTTATATCAAACGGAAGCGGATCCTCTGTTTCGTCATACTCCATTGTGCCGTCCGCTTTTTCATATGCAATGGCACACTGCCTTGAAAGAGCACGTATTATCTTGTGAAATTCGTCCCTGTCGGCATTTTCGCAGCGATTAAAAATAATCATTTCGGTGTTTGTTATTTTATCAACAACAAGCGAACGCATATTCGAATTGTACGAAACAAATGTATTTGAGTCTGCAAACATTATGTTCTGATACACAAACCACTTTTCCGGAAGTGCCTCGAAAAATGCCGAAAGCTGCCACATTCCGTTGTATTCCGCAACAACACGCTCAATTTTGTATTTTTTCTCCAGGCTGTACAAATAATCCGCCTTTAGACTGTTAACATCGTCAATAACCTCGATATAAACATTTTTCTTTGGAAAGCGCGATACATCTATTTCTTCTTCGCCTTCCTCACACATAAGTATAAGCGTTCTTTCACCGTCGTTAAAACGTTCGTCCTCCATTGTTTCCTGAATTGCCTTGGTTTTCCCGGCCTCAAGAAATCCGGTAAAAAGATACACCGGTATTTGCGAACTCATATATGATTACCTCTTTTCATACGATATGCGTGCACTAAATCCCAAACAATTGAGCAAGAGCCGTTTCGTTTATTTTTGAACCGATAACGCACAGGCGGCCGATAACTGCAGCACTTCCGCGGCGAATATCCGTCTCCGACGGAACATAATCAAAGTGGATAAACCCATTTCCGTCATTTGATTCAACAATACCCTTGGCACGGAGAATTGTTCCGTATTTTTGGCTGTCGCCGAGCTCGCAAAGAGCATTTTTGATATCTTCTTCGGTAAATTTCTTTGCGGTTTCCGTTCCCCAGCTTGTAAACACATCGTCGGCATGGTGATGATGGTGATCGTGGTGATGCTCATGGTCGTGGTCATGGCAGCAGCATTCGCCGTCGTGGTGTTCATGGTGGTCGTGTTCATGCTCGTGGTCGTGTTCATGCTCATGCTCATGGTCGTGGTCATGGTCGTGCTCATGTTCGTGTTCATGCTCATGTTCATGGTGATGTCCGCATACCGGGCAAACTTCTTCCTCACTAAGCTTTTTCAGTTCGGCATCAAGTGTATCGCGGCGCTCCATTGCTTCGAGTATCTGCTTTCCGTCAAGGTTGTCCCATGCTGTTGTAACAATAACCGCATCCGGATTATGCTCGCGGATAAGCTCAACACTCTTTTTGATTTTTTCATCATCCGCATTTTGTGTGCGGCTGAGTATTATTGCCCCTGCGTGTTCTATCTGATCATTGAAAAATTCACCGAAGTTTTTCATGTACATTTTGCACTTGTTTACATCAGCAACGGTTACAAAAGCGTTGAGTGACGCATCTTTGGCTTCTATTCCCTGCACTGCGCGGATAACGTCACTTAGTTTACCGACACCCGACGGTTCAATAATTATTCTGTCCGGGTGATATTTTTCGAGCACCTCTTTAAGCGCCTTTCCGAAATCTCCAACAAGCGAACAGCAAATGCATCCGGAATTCATCTCGGTAACCTCAATCCCGGCGTCCTGCATAAATCCGCCGTCTATACCTATTTCACCGAATTCATTTTCGATAAGAACAAGTTTCTCACCGCTGTATGCTTCTTTGATAAGCTTTTTTATAAGCGTTGTCTTTCCGGCTCCCAAAAAGCCGGAGAAAATATCAATTTTTGTCATGTTACCGTCCTTCTTTCAAAAATTCATTACTATTTATTGTATCACAAAAATCCAAAAAAAGCAAATTTTATTTTTTCATATAAAACACAAAATATCTTTCCGACAGATATGGACGAGGTGAACCTTATAGATATATGTGCCGACGTAACAAAGCATACGGGACTCAAACCCGATACTGGAATTGAGTCCCGTGTTATTTCATTTTGTCTAAAGATGGCTGTTCACAAGTGTTCCGAGGTGTTCAAGCGCAATACCGGTTCCGTTGGCTACGCATGAAACAGCGTCATCGGCTATCTTTACCGGAATACCCGTGTTTTTTGACACAAGCTTGTCCAAACCTGTCAAAAGTGAGCCACCGCCGGTAAACAGTATACCGTTTTTCATTATATCACCCAAAAGTTCCGGTGGTGTTCTCTCCAAAACACCCTTAACTCCGTTCACAATATCATTTGTTGCCTCGCGCAGAGCGTCGGGCATTTCATCGGATGAAACGCGCACCGAAGCAGGCATTCCGCTCTGCAGGCTGCGCCCCTTAACATCCATAAACACCGTCTCGCCGCGGTCATAGCAGCAGCCGATTTTTTTCTTTACGGTTTCCGCCATGCTCTCGCCGATATTGATATTGTGAACACGCTTGATATATCGGATTATCGCCTGGTCAAATTCATCACCGGCAACCTTAATCGAATCGTGCACCACAATACCGTTAAGAGATATAACGGCAATATCGCATGTACCGCCGCCGATATCAACAACCATTGTTCCGGTCGGTTTGCTGATATCAACCCCGGCTCCCAAAGCGGCAGCGAGCGGTTCTTCTATAAGGTATGCCTTTTTTGCTCCGGCATTCGTCGTGGCGTCTATCACCGATTTCTTTTCCACCTCGGTTACGATGCTCGGAACGCAAATCACAACCTTTGGCTTAAATATTGAGCGTGTGCACACCTTTCCGAGCAAATCCTTTATCATAATTTCCGTTGTAACATAGTCGGATATAACCCCCGCCTTAAGCGGACGTATTGCAACTATATTCGACGGTGTGCGCCCTATCATTTTGCGCGCATTCTGCCCTACGGCAAGCACCTTTTTCTTGTTATTGTCTATCGAGACCACACTCGGTTCATTGAGCACTATTCCCTTTCCCTTAACATACACAAGTATTGTTGCGGTACCGAGATCTATTCCGATTTCCTGGGATTTCCAAAACGGCATTGTTGTATCCTCCGTCACATTTATTCTATACATATAATTATACATTTTATTTTAAATAAATCAATACCTTATGGCAAATTTTTTTAGTATTGTGCAAATAAAATATTACTCTCGGTAATATTATGCACAACCGTAACCATATTTATATAATTTGAATAAAATAATTAATGTAGAGAGAGTTCGAATGTTAGGGGGACAAAAATGGAAAAGGTACTGATTGTGTTTTTATCCGCCACAAGTGCATCGGCTGTAAAATCCATACTCGAAAAAAAATATGCAATTGCATCAAGAATTGTGCAGGCACCGCCGAAAATATCCGACACGGGCTGTGCATATGCACTTGAACTCAAAGAAAAAAATCTCTACATTGCATGGAACATTGTAAAGAGCATGGATATATCCTCAAAGGGAGTTTACAATGCGGATGCATCGGCGAAAATTTTGTAGCAGGTGATTAATGTGATATATCTTGACAACGGAGCAACAACCTGGCCTAAGCCCCATTCTGTTTTGCGTGAAATGGGCAGATGCCAGCGCAAATACGCGGCAAATCCCGGCCGCGGCGGACATGATATGGCAATTCGCGCCGGGGAAATTGTGTACGAATGCCGAGACGCGGTGCAAAACTTCTTTGGAGTGAGCAGCGCGCAGAATGTAATATTCACATCCAATGCTACACATGCGCTTAATATTGCAATAAAAGGAATCGCCGGGCAGGGCGGGCATGTTGTGCTCACATCTATGGAACACAACAGCGTGCTCCGCCCTGTACACTGCACCGACGGCGTGTCATACGACATGGTAACCGCTGACAATATGGGATACACATCACCCGAAGATATGGAAGAAGCAATACGCCCGCAAACCTGCCTGATTATCTGCACGGCAGCGTCAAATGTCTGCGGTTCCGTTCAACAATACCGCGAAATTGCATCTGTGGCAAAAAAACACGGCATTCCGTTTCTTCTCGACGCGTCGCAGGGAGCCGGTGTTATGGATATAAACATGGCAGCCGACGGAATAGACCTGCTCGCCGCACCGGGACATAAAGGATTGTACGGACCGATGGGAACCGGTGTATTGTGCGTTAATTCCGACTGCGCATTGCCGCCGCTGACCGAGGGCGGCACAGGCAGCCGTTCTAAAGAACGAACACAGCCGGATGAACTCCCCGACAAACTCGAAAGCGGCACACTGAATGTCCCGGGAATATCCGGACTGCTGCGCGGAGTGCAGTTTGTGAGCTCATTCGGAAAAAACGAAATACGGCGAAAAGAGGAATATCTGTGCAATATTCTTGCAGAGGATTTGCTTTCAATCAAGGGCATTCATACCGCCGGGTATGATAAATCGCGCGAGCGAATCGGAGTGCTGTCGGTATACTTTGACAGCATGGAATGTGTGCAGATGTCATCGCGCCTGAACGATGAATACGGCATTGCCGTCCGCGCGGGATATCACTGTGCATACACGGCCCACGAAACAATCGGAACTCAAAACAGCGGCACTGTGAGGTTCAGCCTCGGTGTTTTCAATACCGTGCAGGATGTAAAGGAAGCGGCATACGCCGTGAACATGATACTGAAAAGGCCGAATATGTAATATAACTGCCGCGCACCGAATATACATTTACAAAAAGTAATCGGTGCAGACAGAATACCGGTCTGCCGTAAGGAGCTGGACTCATGAAAATCAGAACATGGCATATTATCGGAGCGGTGTTTACATGCATGCTCGGCATATTGCTGCATTTTGTATATGAGATGTCGGGATTTCACCCGATATTTGCAATACTCGGTTCAACAAACGAAAGTGTGTGGGAACATTTGAAACTGCTTTACTGGCCGTTTTTTATCACTGTTATTTTTGAACTGTGGATATACGGCAAGGATACGTCGGGGTTCTTTTTTTCAAAGGCACTCGGCGCACTTTTCGGTATGTTTTTTATTGTTTCGGCATACTACACATACACCGGCATAATCGGAAAAAACTTTTTTATTGCAGACATAGCAATTTTCTTTGCGGCTGCGTCTGCCGCATACTACATGAGCTACAGAAGCATTAAAACACGTTCGCACAATTCGCCGATTCATGACATTGTCGGGTTTGTAATTCTGCTGATTATTGCCGCAGCATTCTGCTTATTTACATTCAGCACACCGCAGATAGGAATTTTTTCCGTTGCGTGCAAATAAAAAATGAGGGGTTGCGGCAAAGTGAAGTTCACTTTGCCGCAACCCCTCCGGGCTTTGGAAAAAACAATGCTGAGCGGACAATTATCTGAAAATTACTATTTCCTTAACAGTGTCCTTATACACTCTAACAAATACCTTTTCGGGTTTTGAAGAATCGTATTTCTGAATATCCTTTGCGCTGCCTGTTTTAACAACGCTTGAGTTTCTTGATTTTTCAACAACATATATCGGTGCGTCGCCTATCGAATAGTTCGAAGCGGAGCCGCCATTTACCTGCAGGTTGAACGAATCACTGAATTTCTTTGCCACTGTTCCGTACACCGTTGTGAGGTTTGCGGAGTGGTCTACGCGCTGCTCGGCAGTGTTGTCTGTATCGAACAGAACCGTTACAGATTCCGCAAGACCGGCGCTGTTTGTTTTAACCTGAACGATGTCGCCTGTTTCAAGAGCCTTGCCGCCCTTTGCAAAAACGCCCGTCTTTGTGGATGTGATGTTTACCTCTTTACCGTCTATAAATGCTGTGAGTATTTCGGCATCCTCACCGTCGGAATTGGTTGTTTTGGATACGCTGTCAACAACAGCTGCCGAGGTATCTTCACCGGCTTTGCTGTCCGACGAAGTAACGATTATCACACCGGCATTTAAGTTTTCTTTCATATCAAACACTCTGATATCATACTTTCCGCCGTCAACAAAGAATGATTTGCTGCGAACAGACCAGTCATCCGATTTTGTTGAGCCGTCAGGTATTTCAAATATAACGGTATCGGCACTCACACCAACATTCACATCCGATGCCACAAGCTTTGATGATGCGGATTTGTACTCAACATTTTTTTCGCTGAGGTTGTGAACGTACTTGTCCTCATCTATTTCACCGTTTGCAAATGTGTTTATCTTGTAAACTGCGCCGTTGGAATCAAGCTCATAGCTTACAAGCTGTCCTTTATCACCTATTGCTTTCATAGCAGCTGTCGATGACAGACCGCTTACATCGTTAACTTTTATCTTGTTTGCAGTTTCAAGTGTAACGGTTTTTCCTTCGGATGTGAACATTTTGAGTCGAACGGTATCCGAGAGGCCGCCCTTTTCTGCCATATCTGCAAGATATGCGTAGTTTCTTCCGCTCGACTTATTGTTGTCGTATGCAGCAATTTTTCCTTCGGCATCAAGATAGAATGTTCCCTCGTCATTATTTTTCAGCGAATCGGTGTAGTTTGACGCTATTTTGTATCTCTTACCGTTAATTGTCACACCATCTTTGTTTGTTGACGAAATTTTACCTTCAACCGCATTTCGTGTAACATATCCGTATATCAGGCTGCCGTCACGGCTTACGGTTGTTGTTATAACATCCCATTCTTCAAGTTCATCGGCTTCAACCGATTTGTTGTCCTTGTCGATAACATACGTTATATCGTCATCGTCGGGATCTATGGTAAGCGAACCCTGATTGTATTTGTCGATTATTCTGTGCGAAGCCGATGCTATCTCGTCTACAACATAGTTTACGGTTTCGTTTACAAATACTATATTGTATTTGCCGCTCTTGTCAGAATCAAGCAATATAACCGAGCCGGAATCTATTTGCTTAACATCGTTCATATCCGAGAGCTTGCCGTTGTAAATAACCGTTGCGTCTGCCGGGATTGTTTCCTTTGACGTTTTGTTCGACTGATTTGTATATGATATAACTTTCGACGAACTTCCCGTTACGGAATCAATATCATCCGCAGCTATGGTTAAAGTTTTGTTTGCCGAAGCGGTGGGAACGGCAACCAGCAATGAATTTTTCCTTGAATTTGAACCGTTATACACATACGCTTCCACGTTGAATCCCAGCACGCTGCGTACATCGGCATCGGCGCATTTGTAGTTTTCACCATTGATGGTTATCATTCCTTTGCCGGCACTTTTTCCGTCTATCGTCGCGTCGCCGACAGCAGTTACCTGACCTTTGACAAGTTTGGTATCAAGGCAATCGGACAGGAGTGTTTTGTCCACAACTTCGTACTTGTCATTGCCGTAGTTAACCTGCTCCATCATTTTTATTGTAAGCGAGTTATATGCGAGTTCGGCAACATCACCGCGGGATATATAACCGTTTACCGATGATGTTACACCCTTGGTAAGACCGATAGACGTTCCTGTCGAAACATATCCTGTAGGAAATCCGCCCTTTGATAATGCCTGCGGTTCATAGCCGAGTGCACGCACTATCATAGTAACGGCCTCCGCATAAGTTATTCTGTCGTCGGGGCGAAAGTTTCCGAGGTCATCGCCGATTATCATGCCCTGGTTTGTGCCGACATTTATATACCCGTTTGCCCAGTGATCAGACACAACGTCGGGATATTTTGTTGCATACGATGAAGATGCGGCTGTGTCGGAGAGTCCTTTGAGTGCAACCGCAACCTTTGTAACTTCCGAGCGTTTGATTATGTCGTCCGGTCTGAAAAGTCCCGTACCGGCATCGCCGACCATTATATCCAGCGCACCGAGAACCTTTGCCGATTCCTCATATTTTGTGCCGATAACGTCGGTTGACACAGAGGCGAACACTGTTCCGGATATTGCTGAAACACTTATTGCCGCCGAGGCCAATACAGAAACAACTTTTTTTGACATTTTTGACATTTGTATTCCTCCTTTGAATTTTTGCTGCTTGTGCATTTTAGTTAACATAACATTTAGTTTTATGTCAACCGTCGAGGATATAATACTATATATCCGAAAATATATCAAGTATCAAAATATGGTAATATCGAATTGCCTTTGCACATATACATTTAATCGGTGAATGAAATGACTATTAATATCAAACACAGAATGTCGGTGTTGTTTTCGATTCTCGGCATTGCAATAATAGTGTTCAGCACAGGTATATCCTGCCGCGAGTCGGCAAATGTCGGAAATACAAAGTTTATCCGCTGGATGGAGTTTACTGCCACGGCAGATGCAATGAACCGTGCGATTAAAGCCGATATAGATTCGTGCGAGCATGATTATCCGCTGTGCTGGATAGACGCACTTGCCTATGCAGCGGCAAAAAGCGGAAACAAATTTACATCGGCTTCACTTAAATACATAGATGATTTTGCCGATAAAATATCCGACGGGTACAGTGTTGAGGATATAACAAAAGACATCAGGAGTTATGATTACTATCGGCAGGCATACGGCGCTGTGCTAAACGAATTTGTCGGTGAATATACCCTGACCGACGAAAACGGAAAAACAGTAAAAAAATATGGACTCAAGGCATTTTGCCCAATTGCGGAATGCGGAACATTCAGCCATTACCGCGATTTCGGAGCCGGGAGGTCATACGGTTTCAGGCGGCGGCACCTCGGAAACGACCTGCTCGGCTCTGTGGGCACTCCGATAGTTGCCGTTGAATCCGGCACTGTGGAGGCTCTCGGCTGGAACCGCTACGGCGGCTGGCGCATAGGAATACGGAGCTTTGACAAAAAACGCTACTATTACTACGCGCATCTCAAAAAAAATAATCCTTATGCCAAAGGACTAAAGGTAGGTTCAAAGGTGACGGCAGGCGACCACATCGGTTACCTCGGAATGACAGGCTACAGCTACAAAGAAAACGTAAACAACATAAATATTCCGCATTTGCACTTTGGAATGCAGATTATATTTGATGAATCGCAAAAAGACGGAAACGGCGAAATATGGATTGATGTGTATGATATTGTGAATGTGCTGTCCGAAAACAAATCAACGCTTGTGCGCCAAGATGACGGAACATACAAAAGAAAATACATTTTTAAAGATATTGAAAACGGCGGTGATTGAATGAAAAAAATTATATCTGCCATATGCATTGCGATATGTGCGTATCTTGCTGTCGGATGCGGGGCGAAAACCGTTTCAACTGCTCCCGACCGTGCATCGCTTACGGTTATAATGTACCACAGCTTTTTAAAGGATTCGTCGAAATCCGGAGCGTACATAATAACCCCTGCGCAGTTTGAAAACGACATTATTTATCTGAAAAATATCGGGTGCGAATTTGTGAGCATGGCAGATATAAAAAAGTACAAGAACGGCACGGGCAGCCTTCCCGAAAAAGCTGTTCTTATCACAATTGATGACGGCAACAGGAATAATTATGACTACATATTTCCGCTTATAAAAAAATACAACATTCCGGTTGTTATTTCGCCGATATGCTATTTTGTGGAGGAATACACCAAAAACGGCGACACCAACCCGATTTATGCCATAATGACAGAGGACAATATACGCGAAATGTCGGAGTCAAATCTTGTGGAATTCGGAAATCACACATATAATATGCATTCTCAGGGTGAGCGGAAAGGGGCTGGGAAAAAATACGGCGAATCCTCCGAGGAATATAAGTCGGCACTGCGCACCGACCTTGAAAAAGCCGAAGATGTAATAAAACGCACAACGGGCAAAAATCCGTGCGCGCTTGTGTATCCCTATGGGCTGATATCACCGGAATCCTATGAGGTGGCAGCCGATATGGGGTACGACATATTGCTCTCCTGCACCGAAGGGATTAACCGCCTTTCTGCCGGCGCCGACAGATATGTGCTGCGCCGCTATAACCGCCCGGCAGGGCGAACAAGCGCCGAATTTTTCGGCAGCATAATCAATCAAATCGGGCAATAGGGATATTATGTACTGTGTATGGAATCTGACGGGCATGAATGAAAATCATGCCTATACATTGTCTATATCAATCCCCATATCAGAAAACACCTCTTTCAACATTTCTGATTTTCAGAATTTCCTACAACATATATTATATGCTTTTTTTGAAAAAAATCAAGTGTAAATCAAGTATTTAAAAATTTTTATTTAATTGCATTGCAGCATATTCCCCAAAATTAAATTTTTTTCAATTTTGGGGAATAGCTCAACAACTTTCAGTTCAATAACCAAAAACGTCATTAATAATTATTAATTTTTTAATGTTGCTATAATGCCCTTTATCTCACCAAGCATCTTATCCGTGTACACCAATTCGGGAATCACGGCAGAGAATGAATTGCACACACCGTTTCCGACTCCGATAAACTGATAGCAATATGCGGTTGATTTATCGTCTGTGTCTGTCATTTTAAATGAAAAAGTGATATACTTTTTATTTCCGATTGTAACTTCCTTTGTGGAATCTATAATCGTTACATCCGAATCGGATTTTGCATTCTTTTCATTTTCCTGCAAATATTTTTTTACATCCGACAGTGTTGCCTTTGCACTGCTGAATGTTTCGAATATAAGTGCAGTTCCGGTTGCATTGTCCGTATAATTTGCACCTGTTGAATCTATCGAATTTTCATAGTACGAATTGGGCAATTGCAAACTCCACTTACTTGTTTTCGAGGTAAATGTGCCATTGGTTTCAACATTGTTTCGCAGCAGTAATCCGACTTTTCCGGAATCAATTTCACCGGCTTCAATTCCGTTCAGAATTTCGCTTATGATTTCGGTTGCCCCGGTATTTGGAGTTTTTATGTCTATGGAAACATTGTATACATAGTCACCCTTTTCGAAAAATACATCCCGTGTAACACAATCACTGTCTGTGCTGCCTTTTATTTCGCATAAATATTCATATGCTTCAAAATTTTTATATGTATTTTGCGTAACGTCACCGATTTTTACCAGCGATTTGTTCAACATTCCGCCATTATAGTCGTGGTCATATTCCGCGAGCTCCTTTGCACTGCCCGCATCTGATTTTGAATACACGAGAAATCTTATTTCGGATATGTCATCATTTGAATCAAACTTTTTAAACCAAAACGAATTTTCCGAATCATCGTCGCTTACCTGATAATAATCCTGCGGAACCTTAAGCGTAACTTTTAAATCCTCGGATTTAAATGTACGTGTGCCGTTTTGTATATTTGACATATCGTATGTATCAGCTGAATCGTATACACAATCAAATGTGTCCATTATGCGCAAACACTCGTCGCGGATATCGGTATCAGAATTCAAAAATGTTCCTATTACATCTATAATGTATTTCGGAGTTATAAAATAACGCACATTCAAAAATAATTCCTTGTTCTTTGCCTGGAAGTGCATTGTTTTCTTTGAGGCATTATCGGAATTTTTTTCTGCCTTAACAAGAGTAAAGTCACGCAGCATGTCCTTTTGATTAATATAATCCCTGTCAAAATCATAATCATCATATAAAGGCATAATCACAATTCTGATTGACGCACCATTTCCGTTTCTGAATGCTGTATCCGTTCCGTCGAAACTGCGTTCCTGCATTTCCATGTTTACCGGGTTTTCCATAGACCAGTTATAGTAGCTGTCTCCTATTTTGGCGCTGTCTACTGCTCCGACAACTGTTGTTGAACCGTTTAAATCTGCAGACTTTACAACTGTTATTTCGCGTGTGTTATCATCGTATGTAACGGTTGCACCAAAAGTTTCGGAAATAAAGCGCAGCGGAACCATAGTTGTTCCGTTTGTCAGCTGCGGTGAGCTTGAAAGTTGCCGTGCTGCCTGATTTACATCGGCAATACTGTTTCCAATCTGCAGTACAATATTCACATTTGGATAATCAAGAGTAATCGTTTGCGTTGAGCCATCCCACGAAACATTTGCTCCGAATGCCTCTGTAATTACTCTTAACGGAACCAGCGTTACACCGTCACCGACAACATACGGCGTCTGAACCTGTGTATCCGTTCCGTTTATACTTATAACACTGTCCCCGACGCGAAATTTGACCTCCACATCCGCGTTATCTGCCGAGGCACAAATAACAATTGAAAGTACAAAAATCAAAATTGCAAATACCTTTTTCAAACTTTTCATTCTGACTCCTCCTAACCTTGAATTACAACTTCTTTTTCTGTTCCGTTGCTTGTATATTTAACATTAACCGAGCTGCCGTTATACGTTTGGCGGAGCGCCTCGTTCCAATCCGCAATACTATGTACGGCAATCCCGTTTACTGCTGTTATAACGTCCCCTTTTTGAAGAACGCTGTTTTCGGATGTCTTAACAGTGATACCCTTTGTTGTGGGCAAACCGATTTTTGCCTCCCACGATTGTTCAAGTGTTATACCGGTTTTCGGTCGTCGTATTAATCCATATGTTTCAAACTCGGAAATTGCATATTCAACCGTATCGGCAGGTATGGCAAAAGCCATATTGTCAATACCCGTTCCGGCATATTTGCTTGAATTTATTCCTATCAGCTCGCCGTTTATATTCAAGAGCGCACCGCCGGAGTTTCCGGGGTTAACCGTTGCGTCTGTTTGTATCAGCTTATAGTGCGAATCACTTAGCGATACATCGCACCCGCATACAATACCCTTTGTAACGGTGTTTCTCATCGACAGCGATATCGGAGTGCCTATTGCTATAGCCGTGCGTCCTGATTCAATAGATGATTTGTCGGCAAACACAATCGGCTTTAGCCCGATTGCATTAACCTTTACAATTGCAAGATCGGCTGTTTCATCGGAATACATTACACTCCCCGGCAGTGCCGTACCGTCGCTTAACACAACAGTTAAATTGCGTGTATCCTTTACAACATGCGCATTGGTTATTATTCGTCCGTCACTTCGGTATATTACCCCGGTTCCGTGAACAGTCGGATTATTAAATCCGATGGTTTCTCCCGTTCCGCTGTAGTTGCCTATTATTGCAACAACGCTCGGACTTACATCCGACACCAACTTAGCCAAAGCATCGTCCTCGCTAAGTGATACAAAGGCTGCGCTTGTGTCAGAATCCCACAGAACTTTTGCTCCGAGACTCTCCCCCACCGACCTTAGCGGAACATATATTGTTCCGTCCGACATAATTACATCGCCGCTGATTCGCTTTCCGTTTACATACACACGCGGATTTGCAAAGGCGGTCGTTGCGCTTGCCGCAACCAATACAGCCGGCAAACACATTTTTAAAATACCTTTTGAATTAATTATAATAATTCCTCCCTTTTTTATATTATCTTGGATACATCAGGTTCGCCGTATGCAGTGCAGATACAATCGGACACCTGTTTTCAAATCCGGCTATCAGTGCAATAAGAATAACCACTGCAATCAGGCACAAAGCTACTGTTTTTCGTCTGTTTATCATCGGTATATGTCACCTTTTATCAATTTGTACCACCAAATCACGCACAATGCATATTATCAATGTTAACACAGTCATAATTACAAGAGGTACAATAACATATACCGGGAGAAGATTTAACACAAAACTTTTATCAATATGCCCTGTAAGTAAGTCGGCAAATTCACTCGGAAAAACAATAATTGCATCAATAACAATCTGTATGGCACACACAGTCAGCCGGTGTTTATGCGGCTTTGCACATATAATTGCATAATACACCGGTGCTGCAATCAACAGTATATACGCGATAGTTCTGCCGATATAGTTTGCATATATTCCCGACATATGTAATATCACGCGAATTACTGATAATAAAATCAATGCCACAGTGGGACAGAATATGTATATTTTTTTCATAAGCTCCTCCGCATCAGTTTTCAAAACCAAGGATTACCGATATACGACCTGTAATATTCTGAGTTCTGCACATATACACTCTTTTTGTTAAATTATCCTTTATATATACATCACCATATACCGAAATGCTCAAACACTTGTTTCCGGCAAAATCATAGCAACAAAAAAACTCATCCGGTGATATATTGGGAATATCTTTCTCGTCTGCCTCGGTGTATACATCGGATTCAAATAAGTGTAACAGTCTGCGAAGTTTCTCGCCGTCATCTCCGCGTTTCCAACTCCAATTCATGTCATCGCCAATGTATTCTGCAGAAAAAATATCTTTGGCATTAACCTTGCAGTTAAAATCCACTTGGCAAAAAGCTGTTTCAAACATATAGCTGATATAGCTCGGCACACCGGGTAAGCTGAATATTAAAGTCATTGAAAAAATCAATATACCAAGCACTGCGCAATAAATATAAATCCGTCTCATATGTACTAACATTAATACACACATCTCCTTACGGGCGGAACATAACCAATCTGCAATTAATCACCGATTGTACGATAATAAAACCAATTTTTCTCTTTATACTTTCTATACGTTATCTTTCCATAGTTGTATTCCAATTTTGGTTCATCATCTGCGCAATAGACCAAACCACAGCTTGAATCAAGCGACGACCACATAGTAAAGGAAATACATTCAGACTCCTTGACAATTGATTCTATACCGTTCTGTTTCAGTGTATTCAAAGCACCGATTAAATCGGAATTATCCACAGCTACAGAATTTGATGATTCATCGGATGAATATTCAAGTTTGTCCGGTTCGTACGAATCCCAGCGTATGTAATCATATTTGCACTCATTTAAAAAACTGCATACTTTTGTCAATTCATCGGTATATTTACCTATAAAGCGTTCAGCCTTGCGATATCCGGGACGCCACATACCAAAGCCGCTGCCTAAGAGCGGCGATATCATGAACACCACAATTATCATGGTTAATATAACCACCGCAAAAACAATTAATAATATTTTATTATATGTCTTCATTACACACCAAACCTTATTTGGATATTTACACCATTATACCAATCTATGCCAAGACAAATGCAACTATCGTCAGTTAGTTCATTGTTCATATTGTACCACAAATTGATTTGCTGCTGCAAAAATCATTTATCATTCAACCGTTTCTGCGTATTTGAGTTTGATAAGATCGTCTATCGGTCTTGACTGACGTATTCGTGCATAGCGGCTTTCTATATATGTTTTGTACAGCGCATCGTACACTTCCGACAAATACCTGTCTTTTGTAACCGATGATGAATCGCACGGGTTATCCGGCTTGCCAAAATAATCATGAGCTATACGAAGTGTTATATAATTCATCTCACTTTCTGTAAGCGGTGAATCCAAGTCAGCAAGTTTCTTTCCCTGATATTCTTTTCCGCTTATTAATCCAATTAAATAACATCCGTTTATAACATAATAGTCCTGATCATCGCTATCAATATCATCAAAGTTGTTTTCAATGTCTTTTGGTATATTAATGCCGAAAACATCAGTTATTTTATAGTCCAAATAACTCTTTGACACCAAATCCTCCTCAAAATGCACTCCGCCCCTCGCATTGCATGCAATGCGAAATGCCTCACGGCGAGTTATTACATAATCACATGTCTCCGGAGTTGTTTCCGAAGACACCACTCCCAATGATACAAGCAATTCAATTTTATCAACCAGTATATCGTCATAATAAAAATCGCAGCTGGAATGAATCGGTAAAAAAGCAATTAGTAAAAATGATAATATGAAATATATTCGTTTCATATGTAACCCCCCGGCATAATCCGCGTAGCATTGCTGTAATAATTATTGTTTTAAGTATAGGATGTCTCTTTTCATTACGCACTCAATCTCACATCACTCTACCATGGTATATCAAATCCCAGTGCCCTGCTGGTATCCTCAATCAATCTTTGACTTCGGTATCTGTATACCTCGTTTCTTTCATAATCTTTAAAGTATACGCCGCCGTATATCCCGATTCCGCACAGTTCATTTTGATTTTTATCATAACAGTTAAATGTAGCATCCGGAGATATATTTGGCAATTCGCTTTCCGGTGCCGGTATAACATCTGCATGATTAAACATATTGATAAGCTTTTTCAGCCTTTTATTGTTGCTTCCACGGTGATATTCCCAATCGGCGAATGATCCGGAATAACTTGCATACTCTATATCGTCAATATCAACATCTAATGTATATGGAACGCTCGGCTTGAACATAGCCTTCAAATCATTAAATTCCAATTTCCAATTCGAATCAAAATTTATTTCGTACACAAAATATACGGTCATTAAAACTATAAATATGACTACCGCGGATATTATCGTTAATTTTTTCATATCCTGCTCCTATTTGTCAAACATATTTTTACTGTCACACGGTGTATTGTGTTTTTTTGATGTGTTTAAAAAATTTTTTGCAAAAAATATTATTTCGATTCCGAGTGTCACAATTATACACTGAACAGCAGTCATCCCGGTGTACAAAATTTTAATATTGTCATACCCTGCAGCATAATATAACATTTTAAAAACAAAAAGCGTTGCAAAAAAATCTATAGCTATTGTTGACAGTACGCTTGTTAATATGTATTTTCGTTCTGTTTCGATGCGTAGTATGTATACTGAGCAAACGGCAATCAGGTAAATCGGCTTTATTATGCAAAGGTAATAAATGTTAGGTTTACACGACATTATATTTACAATCAGTTCGTTACAGTTGACCGTCAGAATTACATCCACTACAACCGGAATAAGCAAGAACACATAATATATTATTTTAGTTCTGCTTGTCCTTTTGCACATGTATGCAATCAACATTCCGATTACAATTATTGCACACGGAATTCCGTACAGTGCAAAATACAAATCCGACGGTGTATCATGTCCCCAACAATTTCTGTAATGCACAAAATTAAATATCATTGTCACCATAAAATCGATAAACACGATTACAAGCATATAGACAGTGCCGTACAAATATTTTATCTTTTTTAACCCTATGAATATCAGATTTATAATTATTAAATATACCGGTTTAAAGGCAATATAGTATGCCAAATTCCAAACAATATCAATATTACTTAGAAAACTGCCGTATGGATTTATCTCAAACTGTATATTTATAATTACCGGCACAAGCGAAAGTATGTAGTATAATAACATCGCCATATCACCTCACTGTAATTTTACGCTTTTTGCGTATTCGGCTTTTTCAGCTTTTTTTGCCCATGGACTTTTTTCGTCATACGCTCTTGCATAATCTTTTACGCTGTAATACGCCGCCAATTGTGTAAATGATGTGTTCATAAATATTTGACTAAATTTACTAACCTGTCTATTTGGAACCATTCCACCGTGCATGTCTAAATTAGCCATATATGTTCCAACATTTTCCTTGTTTGGTAACGCACCTTTGCTAAGAGTAGCATATGACTTATCCAAACAATTTGTCCAAAACACGTTGTACGATCTATTCTTTCCTTGATAAACTAATGTGCCATCATCTTTTGACGTTAATCCACAATAATAGGAATTATCACTTAATGATGCCTCTCTAACATCATCATATGCAGCATTTAATGATTCGGTAAAATCCCCAAAAACATATGTCGCATTTGTATAATCCAATGTTATGTTATTAAATCCATTCTCAGAAATTATTCGTTCAAGAGATTTTTTGAAATCATTTAACGATGCCATGCTATTAGCTGTAACATCACCGTTCCTGCGATATTCCTTTATATATGTTTTGGGAATATGTATCACGGCCACTGCTTTATTTCCCCAATATGTATAATACCATTCTCCTTTAGCATCCTGATATAACACTGATGTATGTCCGTTACCACCTGCGGCCTCTTCGCTGGTGATAATAATTGCATCAGTTCCATTAGGATCCACATATTTAGTTGGGTTGCAGCCGGCATATGCATACCAATTCAACCCGTCCTTTGCAGGATCTTCGGATATAAATCTGTGCATGGTCGGATCATAGTATCTGTTGCGCAGGTACACGAGTCCTGTTTCGGTATCGAAATATTCTCCGCAATAGCCGAACGGGTTTTCCGTGTTATCGTTTGTTCCTATCTTTTCGCCGTATGCGGTGTAGATATAATCGGATGTTGAGCCGTCGGAATCCACCAATGCGGACACATCGTTTCGCGGATATGAATTCAGGTATGTTTTTGTGCTGCCGCCCTGTGTTTTGAACAGTTCAAGGCTATTGCCGCGAACAAATGTTTTTGTTCCCGAATCCGAAATATCCGCAACTACATTTGCACCGTCAAGGATATGTGTTGTGAGTGCGCCGTCTACCGATTTTGTTTGTCGCAGATTATCTCCGTTGTAGGTGTATTCGGATTCTGTTCCGTCAACCAATGCGCGGGACAGCCTGCCGAATCCGTCATACTCAAATGATTTTTTGAGTTCGCCGTTCTCGGTTATTGCCGTTATTGCTCCGTTCGTGTTGTAGGTATATGCGGTATCGGATATATACTGGTCGCCATCTGATATCTTCAAATCCTTTACACGTGTTTGAGTGATTTTGTTGGCAGTGTCAAAAGTGTTTTCTACCATAAGTTCGGTATTGAGCATTCTGTCAACTCTGTATTCCCAATCGATATTTCCGTATTCATCGTAACTAATGCTGTAATCCAGCCATGTTGTAACATACCCTGTGTTCTTGTCTTTGGTAAATACCGACTCGCTGTACATTCTGCCCATGTAGTCATAATTGTACGACAGCTGTTGTTCTTCGCCGGTGGCTCTTTCCGTTACACTGCGATACAACGTTCCGTCCTCGTTATATACATACGTTGATGTGTCTTGCAGTTCACCGGATGCATACTGCCGTATGACTTTTGGCAGATTGCCGACATTGTAGGTGCTTTCGGATTTAAGCACTCCGTTCACGGATGAAGTGAGTAGATTTGAGTTTCCGTCATATGTGTACTCAACATAATCCTGCCCGTTTGTCACCGATGTCAATCTTCCCACCGAGTCGTACCCGTAGGTATTGAAAATTACATTGTCTGTGCCGCTCGTTATGCCAAATTCTGTGCGCCGTCCGATGGAATCATATGTGTATGATTTGAGTATATCATCTTTGGTTTCGGTTGTCAATTCTCCAAACGGGTTGTATTCATAATTTGTTGTCCCGGACGAATCCGTCATCTGTGTGCGATTGCCGAGTGCGTCATAAACAAATGTCACGCTTTCGCCGTCTCTCGTCCGCGACGCGATATCGTCGAACGCTGAGTATGTGTACACATCTTCAATTCCGGCGGAATCGGTTATTTTTGTTGTTCTTCCCATGTAGTCATATGAATAGGTTTTTGTTTTTATTTTTTAAGTAACTGTAATCACATATGCCGGTTCTCTATTCCAATCATACACGGCGGACACGCAGGCGCACGGTGTCCGCCCGAATAAAGTTTCTCCCCAATTCTGTTTATTTTCCGTTCGAATATTTATACGCCGCGTATGCAATATCCACCATATCAACAGTACCGTTAAATTCCTTGAGTTATTTTTATTTGTGATACATTGCCATCTTTGTCAAACTTGAACCTTACCCACGTATAACCCTCAATAACTCCAAATTCGTCTTTTGGCAAATCCTTAAGTTTATTCATGTGTTTGTAAATGCTTTCTATTTTCTTCCGCGATGTACCTATACCAATTTTCCAAATTCCAAATCTATATTGATTGCCCGTAATTGTAACACATTCAAATATTCCCTTGAGTTGTTTTCCGTATCTTATATCCAGTCCGTCATAACTTACAATCCAATCTCCGTTATCATTTTGCCAAACCTTTAAGGGTTCGCCCTTTTTTTGAACAACACCGCTATACAAGTGGTTTTGCCCGATACCAAGTTCTGAGTAATAATCTGATTGGTATACTAATGGGTGGAAACAAAAATATATAAACAAAACTATTAATACTACTACAATAATAACTACTGCAACACGTTTTATTCTTTTCATTATTTTTCCCCCCTCTTCCTACATTGGTCGTATACTTGTATTTGGATAATAGCCATATGGTCTATATTCACCACCATAATATGTTATTTTCCCTAACGGTTTTTGACCAGACATATTATAACCTCTTGCAATTTCATTAAATCCACTTTGATTTGTCGCAAGTCTGGATGACATACCTATATCCTCTCCAAAAATATCCCATGCCGATTTGCCAAAAGATACATTCCCGTCGTAAGCATACGTATTTCCGTTTATTACTTTCTTTGACAATACACTTGCGAGATTTTTTCCCTTTTTATAGTACGTCAACACATTCCCGGCATTGCATGATAAAAGGTTTAATTCTTTTATGTTCTTCTCCTGCAAATCATTTATATTTCCTATTTTTTCACCGGATGAATTTTCTCCATCAATAGACATTGCATTTGTTGTTGAGCCAGATTCAAATATCATTGACCGCTGATTCCCATGTGTATAAATCATAACATAGTTTATATCCACATTTTCACCATCTACAATTCCCATGCCATTCCAACCCTTTTTGAAAGATTTAATACCTTTAACAGGTATCATTATAACCTTTTCACCCATATTTTCAAGTCTCTCTTTTTGCCACTGCGCTTGAGTTGAAAAATCAGAGTATTTTCCGGTTGTGTAAAAAATATAGCTTTCCAATCCAAAAGGATCAATTCTAATAACAGGATTGTTATTACAATATGCATACCAATTCAACCCGTCCTTTGCAGGATCTTCGGATATAAATCTGTGCATGGTCGGATCATAGTATCTGTTGCGCAGGTACACGAGTCCTGTTTCGGTATCGAAATATTCTCCGCAATAGCCGAACGGGTTTTCCGTGTTATCGTTTGTTCCTATCTTTTCGCCGTATGCGGTGTAGATATAATCGGATGTTGAGCCGTCGGAATCCACCAATGCGGACACATCGTTTCGCGGATATGAATTCAGGTATGTTTTTGTGCTGCCGCCCTGTGTTTTGAACAGTTCAAGGCTATTGCCGCGAACAAATGTTTTTGTTCCCGAATCCGAAATATCCGCAACTACATTTGCACCGTCAAGGATATGTGTTGTGAGTGCGCCGTCTACCGATTTTGTTTGTCGCAGATTATCTCCGTTGTAGGTGTATTCGGATTCTGTTCCGTCAACCAATGCGCGGGACAGCCTGCCGAATCCGTCATACTCAAATGATTTTTTGAGTTCGCCGTTCTCGGTTATTGCCGTTATTGCTCCGTTCGTGTTGTAGGTATATGCGGTATCGGATATATACTGGTCGCCATCTGATATCTTCAAATCCTTTACACGTGTTTGAGTGATTTTGTTGGCAGTGTCAAAAGTGTTTTCTACCATAAGTTCGGTATTGAGCATTCTGTCAACTCTGTATTCCCAATCGATATTTCCGTATTCATCGTAACTAATGCTGTAATCCAGCCATGTTGTAACATACCCTGTGTTCTTGTCTTTGGTAAATACCGACTCGCTGTACATTCTGCCCATGTAGTCATAATTGTACGACAGCTGTTGTTCTTCGCCGGTGGCTCTTTCCGTTACACTGCGATACAACGTTCCGTCCTCGTTATATACATACGTTGATGTGTCTTGCAGTTCACCGGATGCATACTGCCGTATGACTTTTGGCAGATTGCCGACATTGTAGGTGCTTTCGGATTTAAGCACTCCGTTCACGGATGAAGTGAGTAGATTTGAGTTTCCGTCATATGTGTACTCAACATAATCCTGCCCGTTTGTCACCGATGTCAATCTTCCCACCGAGTCGTACCCGTAGGTATTGAAAATTACATTGTCTGTGCCGCTCGTTATGCCAAATTCTGTGCGCCGTCCGATGGAATCATATGTGTATGATTTGAGTATATCATCTTTGGTTTCGGTTGTCAATTCTCCAAACGGGTTGTATTCGTAATTCGTTGTCCCGGATGAATCCATCATTTGTGTACGATTGCCGAGTGCGTCATAAACAAATGCCACGCTTTCGCCGTCTCTCGTCCGCATTGCAATATTATCGAACGCCGTGTACGTGTACACATCTTCAATTCCGGCGGAATCGGTTATTTTTGTCGTTCTTCCCTGATAGTCATATGAATATGTCTTTGTATTGCCGTCGGGAGTTGTTTCGGTTATCATTCTTCCGAGGCCATCATACGTATATGCCGTTATCCTGTCGGAACCGGTGTTTTCCAGATTCTGTGTACGTGTTGTAACTGTTGTCGGGGTTCCGAGTGCGTTATAGCTGTAAAGTGTATATATCTTCTCGCGTGCGGTCGGATGAGCAACTGCATACGCCAATCTGTTCATAGAATCGTATGAATATTCTTCCGAAATATACGTCTTTTTAAAAGCCAAATCCATGTGCAATTTTCGCTTCGAAATTACGTTGCCGTTCGCATCATAATCAATTGAACATTGCATATCCATTTCTTCATCAAGCGGAACATATTCATTAATCAGTCTGCCGGCTGCGTCATATTCGCAGCGTGATGTGTTTCCGCGTGCGTCGGTCTTTTGCGTAACAAGTCCGAGTGAATTGTACTCATAGCTGACAGATGTTCCGTCGGCATAGGTCACCGAAGTCGGATTGCCGAATATGTCATACGCGGTGGAAGTCTCGTTACCGAGGGGATCAGTTTCGGTCAGAGCATTGCCCACAAAGTCATATGTGTATGAGTATGTGCGGGCATCGCTGCCGGACGAATATTCGCGCTTGGTAATATTGCCGCGGTAGTCGGCACTCTCGCTGTAGTCGGCAAATGTTCCGCTGCCTCCGCTTGTTGAGCGTTTAACTGTTGTAACAGGGCGGTTGCTGCTGTCTTTGGATATCGACTGTGTGTACGAAATATTCCTCAGCAGTGTGCCGTCGGTATCGTACACCCTTTCGCCTGCGATTGTGCCAAATCCGTCGTAGGTATATTTCGCCTCGTTGTACACTCCAGCTGCCGTGTATCTTTTGTACGACTCCACAAGTCCGCGGTCGTTGTAGGAATATTCATCAAATACAACCTCTGCGCCGTCGGCAACAGCCGTTGTTTTGATTCTGTTGTTCCATTCGTCAAAATACACCTTGTACACCGTTCCGTTTTTCGCCGTGCATGTAACGATGTTGTTTTCCGTGTCGTACGAAAAGCTTTCGCTTGTGCCGTCGGGATATGATGCCGAAAGCAGTCTGCCGCTCATGTCATACGTCATGGTTGTAACACCGCCGTTTCCGTCCGTTTGGCTTATCGGGCGGTGTTCGAAATCATACACGATTGTTGTAACGATATCATCTACGTCATATCCCTCGCTGTCCGTAATATTCTTTTGAGTTTTCGTCACGGTATATCCGCCGCCGGGGGAATATGTGTATGCATACTGTGTGAGTGCTGTTTTGTCACCGACAGCCACGCTCTCGCTCGCAACATTTCCGAATGAGTCGTAGGTGTAATTTACCGTGCGTTTGAGCACATCATTTTCGTATGTGTTCTGCGCAGCTATCGACTTTTTATCCTCTGTGAGGACATTTTCTATCTTAACGGTTGTGTCGGCATCCTTTTTGTATTCTGTTGTTTTCGGCAAATATGTTTCGCCGTCGCCGTCAAAATATGTGTAGCTGCACTCATAGTCTCCGTCCGTTTCGCGGCTTAGCTGATTCTGCGCATTGTATGCGTAGTTTTTTGTGTGGGAGGCAGACGAACCGCCAATGTATTTATTTATGCAATCAGCCGTTATACCGGAATCGGAATAACTGCCATAGTATGTATACTCATGCTGTATGTACGAATTATTTCCGGCATCTTTTATTATTTTTTGTGTTACGCGATACGGATATGTGATGTATGTTATTTCATTTTGTATTTCATCGTTTCCGGACACAAGTGTATTTTTGGAGTACGATATATATTTATATTTTGGTTTATATCTGTTTGTTGTGTATCCGTACGAGCAGTTCGTATCATTTTTAACGGTGCTGCCGACTTTATCATAGCAGCGCGACACGCAATAATATTCACCGTCGTAAAAATCACCCGGAGCTCCTATAATCCAACCGTTTGCCGACTCATACTCCGCATAGCGCGACAACCCTGTCGGAAAATCTATCTTGTACGGCTGCAAATATGTCAGCGTCTGCTCATTTCTCAGCAAATGCCCGTACTTTAGCTCCTGCCGCATAAAGTATTTTGTAATGTTATTGTCGTCCGAAAGGATTTCAGCCGCTGTTCCGCTGTTCTTCTTTACGGTAAATATATATTCATTGTCAATCTTATATAAGTTATTTACATCTTTTTCGCTGTTAATTATTTCGGTATCATACGACACAAGCTGCACAACCGAATCACCGTATGTCTTTGTTATTCCGCTGTTGCTGCATGTGTACACAACTCCGTCATCGGTTGTAACGGTGTATTTACCGCCTTCGAATGATGTTATGTATGTATTACCGTATCTGTCCGATATTCCGAGAAGATTGTAGCTTTGATAAGAAGTACGTTCAAAATAGTATGTCTCGCCGCTGTCGGATTTAATCGTTGTGTCATACGTGAATCCCGCCGGGTGCTGTGCTGTTACGGACAAATCATTACTATTTACAACGCTGAATTTATATTTTGAATAATTCATCTGTACAGCTGTTGCGCTGCGAAACGATGTATCTCTGCCGTCTCTGTCATACACTATTTCAAACGTGTATGAATCGCCGTGTATATCCTGAAATATCATGCTCGGGTAAATTCCGCTGCTGTCCGCATCGTAATCATAGTGGAACAGACCGGGCTTTACAATATGCATTTCGCCGGCAATGTTGATGAAAGAATTAGGATCATATGTATATGTCGGAACAGTAACATAACTGTTCTGTGTTGTCATAATTTTTGCCTTGCTGGTGTTTTTCCTTGTATAGAATATCCCGGTGTCGGAATCTTTTAAAGATTCATACCTTTGTTTGGAGCTGCTTCCGTACATTTTTCCCTCAAAGGTTGTATCGGCCTCAAACATTTCCTTTTCATTTTCAAACATTATGGTTACAGTACTGTTGTCTGCACTGCAGGTATACTCATCGTAGTAATATTGCGGAACCGTTTTTGCTCTCGTGTATTCCACACCGCATACATCGTCGCCGGTGCTCCCGGATTTAAATACTCTCTGAAACGGAATGTCGAATCCGTTTTTACCCTTTATTGTGTAGTCAACGGCATTTGTGCAAAGTGAGCCGGTCACGCTGTCTATGTATCCTTCTCCCTCGGGTATTGCGTTGGCACCGTTCAGGTTTGGATATATGTTTGAATAATATATTCTGTAATACTCATCCATAACCGCGCTTGATGTTGCCGCATGTGCGCACACAAATGTGAGTGCCACAAATATTGCCGTGCAGATAATTGTTCTGATTTTCTTATTCATTCTTCATCGCCTCCCTTGCCTGTTTTGCCGCCTGATTAATATCATCGGTGTTAATCCTGGATGCGTTGAAAATTTCCTTTGGTGTGTAACCCTTGTTCAGCAGCGCCTTTTTTACGCTAAGCGGATAGTCGCAGTTTTGCAGGTATTCCGTGCTGTCGGAATCCGCCGCCAAATCCGACAATCCTGCTCGAAGCAGTTCATCGTCTATCTTGTTTTGTGCGGCAAGTGCAAGTGCGCTTTCTGCCGATTGCACAACTTCCTTTAAATTTGCCTTTCGGCTCGTAATTACATTTTCGGGAACGTTCAGCTGCTTTGCCGCCGCAATGTTCATCACGCTGTCATAGTCTGCGCCGTCCTCCCAGTCGGCGGAAAATCCGTATATTTGCTCCGCCTGTGTTTTAAGGTCTGTTCCGTCCGACAGCCTATCCAGTATATCGCGGATATTGCAGCCGCTTTTTCTGGACAGAACATTTGCTGCCGATATCTGATCCAGTTCCACGCCTTTTTCCCTGTATTGTGCAATGTCGTTGCTGTCAAGTTCGCCATGTGAATTATTTGTTATTTTGTTGAATGCGTCCTCGTACCAAAACTCGCCGAATATATCGTTTTCCATATTGCAGATATCTTCAATAACGGAAAAATCTTCGTCGGTTGTTACCCAGAAATCGTACACCTGCTCAAGCGACTGGACTGTCGTACCGCCGAGCAGAATTTTGTTTATGAGTGCCAGCTGCTCCGGGGTGAATTTGTGCATACACAAAAACCTGATGTATGCCGCAATATTCTCTGCCTTTGCCTCCTTGCAGCATTCAGAAATTCCCGAAAAATCACTCCACCCGATATCGGACAAATTTGCCGAATAGTTTTCTTCCACCCGGCTGCTGATGCTTTCTTCCGCAAGAAATTCATCGGTTTGCCTCGCCACCGTTTGCCCCTCGATTATGTTTGCCGCCGCAAAAGCAGAAACGCTAATCACAAGAGCACAACCAATTGTTACCACAACACTTCTGTTCATTTTCTTTTCCTCCTTTGTTTTGGTTTATAATTCCAACATAATTACTTTTTATTTTCCGTTCGAATATTTATATGCCGCGTATGCAATATCCACCATATCGCCTCTGGTGAATGTTCCTTTGTTTTCAAGTTCCGTTACCGTTTTGCCCGTAATCAGATTCAGTTTTGCCGCTTCGGCAAGTGCATTTTCCGGCTGTGTGTCCTCTTTACCGAGGGCACGCATTACAAGTGCCGTAAATTCCTTTGCCGACATTGTGCGGTCGGGGGTAAATGTTGTATCGCTTGTTCCGCGGATTATTCCGTTTTTATATGCATACATAACACTGTCGTAGTACCATGCGCCGCTTGGCGAATCGCTGAATACCTCGGCATATGTTCCGCCCTGCGCGTCCTGCTCCTTGCCGAGCAATCGCACAAGCATGGTTGCACCCTCGGCACGTGTAAGCGTTTTGTCCAGTTCATAACCGGAATCCGTGCCTTTGAATAATCCCTTTGATTTCAATTCGTCTGCTTTTTCCGTTGTGTTCAGCTTTGTCGGCTTTTGTGTTTCCGTGTCCTTTGTTTCTGTTTTTGTTTCTTCCTTTACATCAGTTTTTGTTTCTTCCTTTACATCGGTTTTTGTATTCTCTTTTTCATTGGACTTTGTATCTTCCTTGGTGTCTTTTTTATCGGTTTGTTTTTCTTTATCTTCATTGGATTTTGAATCTTCGTCCGATTTCTGCTGTTCTTTTGTGGTTTCGTTTTCATCGATTTCAATTTTCAGCAGATCATCGCTGAAATAGCGGTCGATAAAATCGGACAATGCATATACTTTATTGTTTTCCAATCCATTCAGTTTTCCGACGTAATACATAATCACATACTCGCCGTCATCTGTTTTTATACTCACACCGGGCGTGAAATTGTTTATATTAATATGTTTCATGCCGACAATATTTGTAATCCCGGCATCCTTAATCAACGATTCAATATAATCATCGTTTATAAAATTTGCAGCGTCTTCACGTTTTCTTGTTTCAACAATTCTTTCCGTAAACCATTTTCCTTCGCGCTTTTTTACCTTTTCAAGGAACTGCGCTTTCGTTTTATCGCTGCAGTTTAATTTATCAATCTTTTCTTTCATTACCGAATATTCTTCGCCTTTTTTCAAATAAGCGAATCCGAATCCTTTATTGGTTTCCATAACAACAAGCCAATATTCATTCTGCGAACTTAAATTATCATATATAGAGTCGGTCGACTCCGTTATATTGGCTGTGTACAGCGGTATATTTTTGCTGCCTTTCAACTCACGGGGATCTGTGTAATAGTCCTCGCCGTCTTTTGTGTAATATTCCGGTTCCAAATACGAATCAATCAATCCGCTGTCCCGTATAACTTCCGATATTTCATCACTGCTGTCTGCGTATACATTTACCGCGCAAGTACCAAACACCAAACATACAAGTGCTGCAATTGCAATAATTTTTTTCATTTATACCACTCCAAAGTTCTTATTTTTTTAATCTTTTGTAATTACCCCTTGACATTCAGCAATATATGATGTAACATTATTGAATGTGAGCTCCGCTAAAACGCTATAGTGATGACCGTCGCTTATGTGGTTTTATAGGAGCTCATTTTCTTGTTGCAAAATCATGCAACATCTTTTACATTAGTTCTTTGAGTTGTGCTTTTCTTCTGCCAACTCCTTAAGCCCTGCGGGCTCCTGCATCTGGTGCATACCACCGCCTGATGCCAATCCTACCGAGATAACGGCAATATCCAAAGCCGCTCCAGCAAAAAGGTTGCTAATCCATGCAAACATTTCGTTTCCCTCCTTTCGTCACTGCCGAACCAACAATCATTAATATGACTACTGCAAGCAATGTTATTGATATAGTAACACCAAGTTTCATACCGTTGTACGTTAGAATAACCGATACAACAGACATGATACCGGATGTTATTATCGCCCTGATTTTATTTTTTCTCTTTTGCCTATCCGACAGCGGTTTGTTCGGATGTTCAACCGGAGAAAAAATTCCAATATACCCGACAGAAAATAAATCAATCAATGCTATCAAAACAACTATATAATCCATATACATTATTCTGTCGGTAATTAAAACAACACTGATATATGTCGCAATCATTGATAATCTGCATAGCCAAAATGTCTTTGCATGAAATCCGCCGCTGAATTGTCTTAATCCGCATAAGCAAATCAAAAATACAATACTCTCAAATATTCTGTGAAAAACAATTCCGCCGGTAATTATAATCAAATAATTTATTATATCTGCTATAATAAGTTTAAAACCGTAGCAATATATATCACGTTTTTCTTTATCTATAATACCCTTTTTAATATAACTGTCAGTTATGTAATTTGCTAATCTTTCCATAATCATCACACCACTAATTAAATTATAAATATTATTTTTTAATTCGTCATTCTTCGTAAAATTATTGTACCATAATAATTACATGAATTTCAATACTTTGTGATACAATGCAGGTTTTCGGCTGTGAAATACCACTTTTTGACATTTAAAACACTAAAAAAGTAATTTTGAGGGTTATTTTTCTGACTTTCACTTCCAAAATTTCAAGTGTTTATTGAAACGTTTTGCACTGTATTGTAATCATATACTCCGGCAAAAATCCGCATAAAAAATCACCGCCATAAAAATAGCGATGATTTCTTGCGGATTTTTGTCGGTATCCCTTAATTTAATCCGGGAGTATCATAATATCACAAACAAATTCTTTTTTTTCTTCGTAAAATCTCATGTCACCGTTATGACTGTTAACTATCTTTCTTACGGATTTTATTCCTAACCCATGAAATTCACTGTTGCTCTTGGTGGTATTAAGTTCGGGATTACCGTCTAACACAGATTCATCAATGCTGTTTTTCACCACAATGTTCAGGTACATATTTTTCTTGCTTATGTCAACAACTATCTTTTTTGCTTTTGTCTTTGTTGCAGCCTCTATAGCATTATCCAAAACGTTTCCGAACAATACCACAATTTCGCGCTGTGGTATATTCAATTCTGCGCCCTTTTCCTTGTACACAAACATTTTAATGTCGTTTTTCTTGCAGTGTGCAAGCTTAACATTTAAAACTGCGTCAAGCGGAACATTTCCGGTATTGATACCGCCCGATAATTTCGGCAATGCGCTGTTTGTCAATTTTTGAACATACTCTATAATCTCGGCATTTTTTCCGTCCTCTGCATAGTTCCTGATAGTCAACAATTGATTTTTTATATCATGTCGGACAATTCTCATTTCTTTAACGTATGTATTGACTTCTTCCAAGTTATTCATCAGCACTTCATTGTACTGCTTGAACAATTTTGTCTCCAATGTTTTTTCATACTCTTTATTCATAATGACAAAGAATAAGTACGTGGCTACATCTGCCATTACAATGCATGCAATTCCAATCATAACATACACGGCTATTTCATCGTTGTATAACGCAGCCTTCATCAATGCTCCGAGAGATATCACCGATATAATGGGAATGAATATAATCATCAGCCACGTGTATTTATTCAGCGGATATTTATATTTGTTCCGCAAAATAATTCTTGTTATATAAAACAAGGCTATTTTTGTAATGATAACTCCCACAACTCTTGTAGAGTTGAACACAGACACCATTTTTACCGGAGAATAATCCAAGAAAAAGCAAAGCAGCAAATTCGTCGATACCGCTATAACATATACAAGAACATATGTGATAAACGACACCCATAACTTTAAAAACACACTGCCCTCCAAACAAATCAAGGCATAAACAAAATAAATTACAACCGGAATAAAAGCACCAACGGTCTCGAATTCCGTAACATAATTCATTATGCACATTTGCAAAAAGGCAACCGCCCAGCATACCGCAAACGCTATTGTTTTCTTTGATGTTGTATACTTTGAGCCCAAATACCGTGTAACAAAGTCTGTTGTTATAAGCGTCTCTATCAGATTAATTACAATTTCAAATAAATTTTCCGTCATAGGTCTGTTTTCCTGCCGATAAGTTTCTCATACGCACCTATAAACGGTTCTTTGAACACACGACCTATATTAAATTTCTTCCCGTCTTCAAGTTCAACCGAGCATCGTGTGATTTTGGATATAAATCTGTAGTTTACCAATATACCCCTTTGAATTTGTATAAATCCGTGTTCTCTCAACTGTTCCTCGGCAATCTGCAGCTTGCACCTTGCATTCTCTTTGAAAGTTTTGTAATGTATAGTAATATTGTTTGACTCACAGTCTATGTACATAGCACCAAATAAGTCAATTTTTGTAACATTTCCACATGAATACAAATAAACAATGTGTTCTGACCTTTCGTTGTTGAAATCAATATGTTTTATCAGATCATTAATATTGTTTTCAAGCTCTTGCATATTGGATTTTTTGATAAATGTGAACGGATGATACGAATATGATTGGAATGCCAATTCTTCGTAGCTTGTAATGAATGTCACCATCGCATCTCTCTTTATTTCTCTAAGTTTAATTGCCACATCATATCCGCTCATTTCCGGCATATCTATATCAATAAAAACCGCGTCGGCAACACGCGCTTTGAATTGTTTTATCAAATCTTTGCCGTTGTCAAAGCATTTTGTTTCGTATTTTCTGTTGCTGATTATCGAAGATAATCGCTCCTCCACCACTTTGGTAAAAGCAAAATCATCATCGCATATGTAAATTAACAAATTATCTTTCATTGTCACACCTCAATTGTAATTTTATTGTACGTATGTATTTTACCACGTTATTTTCTATTTTGCAATTGTTTTTTTGTTAAAATTTGTTATCAATTTCTTTTCAAAAGAGAATTTTAAGCGTCATTTATGTATCGGTTTAAAATATGTTTCTTTTTATGTATTTGTTTTACCACGACAATTATTTAATTTCAATACCATGTGACGCAATGCTCGTTTTTTTTGGCTGAAATATCACTTTTTAGTGTTGACAACCATAAAAAATACACTTTTTGAAATTATTTTTGCCTTCTCACCACTCAAATTTTACCTATTTGTACCTGTTGTAAAAATTTTTCATTCATTTTTAGTGCTTTTATTTCCCAAGTGCAAAAAAGAGGCAATCTCCGATGATAGAAATTACCTCTGATTATTTTATTTAATTTTTGCGGAAAATGAATACCTTGGGTTCATCCTGCTAATCCCGTCTTACCATAATATACTGCCGATTTTGACTTTTGGGTTTATCCGTACTCGTCATTTTTATTATCCCCAATTTCACCATAGGCTGTATATAGTTTTTAACAAAATTTCTCTTGTCCTTTAAGCCCATAATTTCCTGCATTTCCTGCCTGGTTCTCGGCTTTTCACAAAACTTCATCAGTTTTGTAAGTTTAGCATTGACTTGGGGGGTGACACCTTTACGATTGCCGTCTTTATCATATTCAATTTTATTTCCGTCCCAGTCAACATTAGCCTTTATTTGAAGCATTATCCCATTTCCGTCAATGTCGTATACAGGTTTTTGCAGTCCCGCGATTTCACACGCATCGCAAATTTTATCTATACCTCCGCCCCAGCTCTCTATATATCCCACAACAAAAAATGTATTTGCTATAAACGGATTATATGGGTGTGCCCCTATGGTATAATAAAGACAAACGGTGAAAGCCGCATAAAATCAAGGGTTTTGCGATTTATCTTGATATATTTCAGTTCTTTTTCCAACCCGAAATTTACAAGATTTTCGTCTTTAATAATGGTAATGTTAAGTTAAAGACAAAAGTTATACCCTGCAAAAGGAGGTCAAAATTTAATAAAATATCAACTGAGAACGCTTTATAACAAACCATAAGGCGTTCTTTTTT
>CAKSIN010000018.1 GCA_934463115.1 uncultured Clostridia bacterium | reverse complement strand
GGTTTTACCTTGGCATATTTAATTGCGCTGAGCGAATCGGCAACAACCGACAATCCGGCTATACCTGTTGCAAACCAGCGTTTAACATCTCTGTCGTGGAGAGCCATCTGTATTTTTTCGTAGCAGTATTTATCATGCATGCAGTGTATGATATTGAGTGTATTTACATACAGCTCGGCGAGCCACTCCATCATATCGTCGTATTTCGACATTACATCGTCATAGTCAAGATATTCACCGGTGCATCTTCTGTATTTCGGACCGACCTGAATTTTCAGACGTTCGTCCATACCGCCGTTTATAGCGTACAGCAGGCACTTGGCGAGGTTTGCACGTGCGCCGAAGAACTGCATTTCTTTTCCGATTCTCATAGATGATACGCAGCATGCAATTGCGTAGTCGTCACCGTGTGTAACACGCATCAAATCGTCATTTTCGTACTGTATAGACGAAGTTTTTATCGACATTTCTGCGCAGTATTCCTTGAACTTTCGCGGAAGTCTTGTCGACCACAGAATCGTCATGTTCGGTTCCGGAGCCGGTCCGAGGTTTTCAAGTGTGTGCAGGTATCTGAACGATGTTTTTGTTACGAGCGGGCGGCCGTCTATTCCGATACCTCCGATAGACTCGGTAACCCATGTGGGATCGCCCGAAAACAGCTCGTTGTATTCCGGCGTTCTCGCAAATTTAACAAGGCGAAGTTTCATTATAAAGTGGTCAATATATTCCTGTGCCTGCTTTTCGGTTATAACACCGTTTCTTAAGTCTCTTTCAATGTAGATATCAATGAATGTTGATGTTCTTCCAAGGCTCATTGCAGCTCCGTTCTGCTCCTTTACTGCAGCAAGATAGCCGAAGTACAGCCACTGAATAGCCTCTTTTGCATTTTTTGCCGGACGTGATATATCATATCCGTAGATTTTTCCGAGCTCTTTCAAATCTTCAAGTGCTCTGAGCTGTTCTGCCAGTTCTTCACGAAGACGGATATTTTTTGATGTCATCTTTATGAGTGACGTATCTTTCTGATGCTGCTTGTCCTGTATCAGCGCATCCACACCGTACAGCGCAACACGTCTGTAATCGCCGATTATTCTGCCGCGTCCGTACGCGTCGGGGAGGCCTGTTATAATGGCGGATTTTCTTGCAAGTCGCATTTGCGGAGTGTAAACGTCATATACACCCTGGTTGTGAGTTTTTCTGTAATTTGTAAAGATGTTTACCACTTCGGGATCTACTTCGTAACCGTATTCGCGGCATGCATTCTGCGCCATTCTGATTCCGCCGAAGGGCTGAAGTGAGCGTTTGAACGGCTTGTCTGTCTGGAAACCTACGATTTGCTCCAGGTCTTTATCGAGATAACCCGGACCGTGAGATGTTATTGTAGATACAATCTTTGTATCCATATCCAAAACTCCGCCTGCCTCACGTTCCTTTTGAGACAAATCAGCTACCATATCGCACAGCTTATCTGTTGCGTCTGTTGTACCCTCTAAAAAGCTGCTGTCGCCCTCGTAGACGGTATAGTTTCTCTGTATGAAATCACGAACATTTACGCTGTCATTCCATTTTCCGTTGTTAAAACCGGACCATTCTTCAAATTTCATGTTGACATACCTCCCTGGTTATAGTTGTAAAACGGTAAAATTGCCGCTTAATATATATCGGCAGACCACAACCTGTAGGCAGATTGCGATTGACATATACAATATAGCATATATATTGACAAATGTCAACATATAATTTAAAATATAGTTAGGCAAAACTAACCATTGGAGGCAATACACATCATAAATGTGTAAATTGCACATAAATATTTGTAAACTATCAATATTTTTGAGTTGACATATGGTTAAATGTGTGGTATTATGTGTTATGATAAAGCTTGTGCCGACACATTTTCGGCAGAATGGAGATTATGATAATATGACAACTGTTAAGACTACAAAAAAAGAAAAAACGGCTTTCATGACGCGATGCGCTTTGCTTGCGGCGCTCATATGCATCATGTCACCGATAAGTTTTGCAATAGGTCCCGTGCCGATTAGCCTCGGGCTGTTTGCGGTTATGCTCTGCGGTGTTGTATCCGATGTAAAATCAAGCGTGGTTTCGGTAATCGTTTTTGTACTCCTCGGTGCGTGCGGATTGCCTGTATTCTCGGCGGCGCAGGGCGGAGCAGCGGTTATAGCGGGCCCCACCGGCGGATACATATGGTCGTATATACTCAGTGCCGCGGTAATTTCGTTTATTTGCCGCGCAGGAGAAAAGCGCAGCATAATCAAATCCTTTGCGGCATGCATTGTCGGAACGGCTGTTTGCTATACTTTCGGAACAATTCAGTTTCTTGCGGTTACGGGAAAATACACCCTGATTGACGCGCTGGCGAAATGTGTTTTTCCGTTTATAGCCGTGGATATTGTAAAGTCGGTTGTTGCCGCAATAATAGGAGAGAATGTAAGCAGACGTTTACCGAAAAACAGGTAGACTAATACCTGTTTTTCGAATATTTTTTCGGTGACACACCTTTAAGTTTTCTAAATACCGTGGCGAAGTAATTGCTGTCATTAAATCCGCATTCCATAGCCACCGCCGTTATCGGCATGTCCGATTCCGCAAGCAGCTTTTCGGCGGCGGACACGCGTGCTATATTTATGTATTCACACAGTTTCACACCGGTAACGCTTTTAAACAGTTTTGAAAAATGGCTCGGGCTCATTGCGTATTTTTCGGCGAGCGAATTTAAGGATAAATCCGCGCATGTATTTGAGCTTATGTACCTTGCGGCATTTTGAATTATTGTGTATGATTCGCTTAGTTGAGGTGTGTTTGATTTTATCCTGAATCTTGATATCATAACCAGCATTTCGTCCAGATATAACCGGAGCATTGTTTTGTAGTCGCTGTGTTTTTTTGATGATTCATCTTCGATTTTCCGAAAAAGCTCTTTCATTTTGTACAGATGTTCGGGTGCAAATTGAATAAATTTATTTTCCTTGAGGCTGTTCAGGTAGGGAATGAATTTTTCTCCGACAAAATCGTCGTCAAATATAAACAGGAGCCTTTCGGATTTTTGATTTTCTTCTCCGTCTGTTTTGTGAAAAACTCCCTTTGGAACAAAAACCATATCCCCGGGATTAAGAATGAATATTTCATCCCCGATAAAGTATTTTGTTTTCCCTTTTTCCAGATAATACATTTCATGTTTGCTGTGGAAATGTGCAACTTCCATATGCTTTGGTTTGCTTCTCTTTTTTCTGTCAAAAAATTCTATTCGTTCGTCACTGTATATTGCCATTGCCGCCGCCTGCCTTTCTTTTTTATTTTATCACCGGATTGCCGTTTCGTCAATAATAATATGACAATATTTTAATGTTTTTAATTTATAACAGCAATATATTGAATGAAATATTAATAGTTTGACGTTATAATAATTATATAAATTATTGTGTTATGCGGAGGTATGGTAATGTTAGATTATAAAAAACCGTTGCGGCCGGAAAAGGTGATACAGTTTGGAGAGGGCGGATTTCTCCGCGGATTTGTCGACTGGATACTGCAGATTATGAATGAAAAAACCGAATTTTGCGCAAGTGCGGTTGTTGTTCAGCCGATACAGCACGGAATGTGCGACATGCTTGAAGCGCAGGACTGCATGTATACTCATGTTATGCGCGGGCTGAAAGACGGCATCCCGACAGTTGAAAAAAAGTTTATAGACGTTATATCGCGCTGTGTTAAACCGTATGATGATTACGAAGCGTATCTTAAGCTTGCCGAAAATCCCGAATTCAGAATAGTTGTGTCCAACACGACGGAATCGGGAATTGTGTACTGCGCCGATGACCGTCCGGACGACGTTCCGCCGTCATCGTTTCCGGCAAAGGTAACGGCTCTTCTGAAAAAAAGATTCGACCTCGGTTTGAACGGATTTATTTTTCTGCCGTGCGAACTCATTGAAAATAACGGCGATACGCTTAAAGAATGCATTTTGAAATATGCCGACAGCTGGAATCTTGGAGCGGAATTTAAAACCTGGGTTAACGACAGCAATATTTTTTGCAATACCCTTGTAGACCGAATAGTAACAGGTTATCCGCGCGACGAAAAGATTAATGTCGGATATGAGGATAATATGCTTGATACGAGCGAGCTGTTTCATCTGTGGGTTATAGAGGGACCAAAAGAATTATTCGATGAAATTCCTTTTGAAAAATCGGGACTCAATATCATCCGCACAAATGACCTAGCAAAATACAGAACGCGCAAGGTGCGTATTTTGAACGGAGCGCATACCTCAATGATTCCGTATGCTTTGCTTGAAGGAATCGAAACCGTGCGTGACTGTATGAATGATGAAAAAATGAGTGCATTTGTAAAAAAATGTGTTTTTGATGAAATAATACCGACTCTTGATTTGCCCGAAAGCGAGCTTGCAGATTATGCAAACAGCGTATTCGAAAGATTCAATAATCCCTACATACGCCATATGTGTTCGTCTATTGCACTGAACTCGGTGAGCAAATTCCGCGTGCGTGTGCTTCCGTCAATCAAGGAGTACATCAAAAGGTTCGGCAAGACTCCGCACAACCTCGTATTTTCGCTCAAAAAGCTTATTGAATTTTACAAAGTCGGAGAACCGAATGACGACAAAAAGGTAATAGAGTTTATGCGCTCGTCCGATATAGGAGATATATTGTCAAATACCGAACTTTGGGGCGAAGATTTGAGTTTTTTGCGTGATGAGGTATCGGCGATATGATTGTTATAAACGAAAAAGATAATGTGGAAATAAATCTTGCCGACGGCCACAAATATGCGCGCCGCGACATAAAAGCCGGCGAGAATATAATCAAGTACGGCTGGCCGATAGGTCATGCAGTGTGCAATATCAGCCGCGGCGAACATGTTCACACTTATAATGTGAAAACCAATCTTTCGGGAAGTGTGCAGTATTGCTATAACCGGGTTGATTACGGAATTGTCCGCAAAGATACGGACAAAACTTTTCAGGGTTATGTCCGTCCGAACGGCGATGTGGGAATACGTAACGAAATATGGATAGTAAATACTGTCGGATGTGTAAATAAAATTGCGCAAAGTCTTGCAAAGGAAACGGGCGCGTACTGTTTTGAACATCCGTTCGGATGTTCGCAGCTGGGCGACGATCAAAAGATTACTCAGCTGATTCTCCGCGGACTCGTAAACCACCCGAATGCCGCAGGGGTACTTGTTCTCGGACTCGGGTGCGAAAACAATAATATATCGGTTTTCAAAAATATTCTTGGTCAATACGACGAAAAACGCGTGCGCTTTTTGAACTGCCAGGATGTCGATGATGAAATTGCCGAGGGCAAGCGCATAATTTCGGAGCTGAAAAATTATGCCGACGGATTCAAAAGAGAAAAAGTACCGGTTTCAAAACTTCGTATCGGTCTTAAATGCGGCGGAAGTGACGGCTACAGCGGTATCAGCGCAAATCCGCTTGTCGGCACTGTATCGAACAAACTGATATCGTACGGCGGCAGCTGCGTGCTCACCGAGGTACCGGAGATGTTCGGCGCGGAGCATTTGCTTATGGAGCGGTGCGAAACAAGAGAGATATTTGATAAAACTGTGGCATTGGTTAATAACTTTAAAAAATATTATGAAAATCACGGTCAGGTTATATATGAAAATCCGTCTCCGGGAAATAAGGCAGGCGGAATAACAACCCTTGAAGAAAAGTCACTCGGGTGCGTTCAAAAAGGCGGTTTTTGCCCGGTTACCGATGTACTTGACTATGGTGGCAGTGTGAGAAAGGGCGGACTCAGCCTGCTAAGCGGCCCCGGAAACGATATTGTTGCGGTGACGAATCTTGCGGCAGCGGGAGTACATATGATTCTCTTCACCACAGGGCGCGGGACGCCGCTGGGTGCACCGGTTCCGACTGTAAAGATAGCCACAAATTCCGCTCTGGCATGCAAAAAGTCCGGGTGGATAGACTTTGATTCATCGGTTGTGCTGTCGGGAACGAGTATGGATGACGCGTCGGATAATCTTATGGAATATATACTTTCGGTTGCGTCCGGCGGGCATACGAAAAATGAAATAAACGGCTACAGAGAAATATCAATATTCAAAGACGGAGTAACGTTGTAGAAAAGGAGACACAGCAATGGGAATTATTAATGAAAACTTTATGCTTTACACAGACACGGCAAAAAAACTGTATTATGATTTTGCCGAAAACTTACCGATTATCGATTATCACTGTCACCTTGTGCCGGGTATGATAGCCGACGACCACAGATTCAAAAATGCCTTTGAACTGTTTCTTGGCGGCGACCACTACAAGTGGCGGCAGATGCGTTCAAACGGAATTGACGAAAAATATATCACCGGCGGCGCCGACGAATACGAAAAGTGGAAAAAGTTTGCCGAGACTCTTCCGCTCCTTATAGGAAATCCGCTGTATCACTGGACATCGCTGGAACTCAAAAGATATTTTGATATAGACGAGCCGCTTTGTGCCGATACGGCAAAGGAAATATGGGACAGATGCAACGGGCTTCTTTCGCGTGATGATTTTACCGGAAAAAAACTTATTGAACGTTCGAATGTTGAAACGATATGCACTACGGATGATCCGTCGGATTCGCTGGACAGCCACAAGAAACTGAAACAAGACGGCTTTTCGACTCACGTTTTGCCGACATTCCGCCCGGATAAAGCGGTGGAGATAGACAAACCGACTTTTGCACCGTATATGGAGCAGGTTGGGATATCGGATTTTGGCGGCCTGCTGTCGTGGCTGTCCGACAGAATCGCGTACTTCCACGAAAACGGCTGCCGCCTTTCCGACCATGCCATGGAGTTTGTGCCCTTCGCCGAGGGCGACGCCGGGGCAGTCTTTGAAAAAAAGATGAACGGCGAAACACTGAGCGAACAGGATATTAATGTGTACAAAACGGCTGTTTTAAAGCACTGCGCCGCCGAATACACAAAACGCTCATGGACAATGCAGCTGCATATCGGGGCGCTCAGAAACAATAATTCCGCAATGTACAAAGCACTCGGCGCCGATACCGGCTTTGACTCGGTGAACGACTTGTGCATAGCGGAAAAGCTGTCACGGTTCATGGACTATCTGAATTCGGACGGTGTGCTGCCAAAGACGATTCTGTACACGCTCAATCCCAAGGATAACTATGTCCTCGGAACAATGCTCGGCAACTTTCAGAGCGCGCCCGTTCCGGGTAAAATACAGTTTGGCTCCGGCTGGTGGTTCAACGACAACCGCGACGGCATGATTGCACAGATGACGGCTCTTGCAAACCTAGGAATACTCGGCAGATTCGCGGGAATGCTCACCGATTCGCGCAGCTTTGTGTCGTACCCGAGACACGAATATTTCCGCAGAATATTCTGCAATATGATTGGCAAATGGGTGGAAGACGGCGAATATCCGAACGATACTGCCGCACTGAAAACAATCGTTGAGGGTGTATGCTACAAGAATGCCAAGGAGTATTTTGGATTCAATTAAAATCATAAAATTTTAGAAAAGAAACAACATAGGAATAATATAATTGCGACGAAAAAACACTAAAGCAATTTGCTTGGGGGATTGGAAAATAATTAAATGTATATAAATATTGTGGCATAAAACAATCATTATTTTGCTATTCCGACAAAAAACAAATTTATGCTTGACACAAAAAGACAATTGTGATAGTATCTACTAAACCGTTGACAAAGAGTAAGTAAGTTTCGATACTTCTCAAAGAGAGAGCCGCAGGTGCTGTGATTGCGGCAGAGGAGCCGAAACCGAATGGGCTTTTGAGGGCAATCAGAAACGTTTATCGGAGTATGGGCGACGGAGTTTGACACTTCGTTAACAAAATCAGCGTATGAATGTACGTACAGAGCGGGCGCGGAATATACGCGTCAAGCAGGGTGGCACCGCAGGAAGATTATTATATGCTCCTGTCCCGGCAATTTATTTGTTGTGGGCAGGGGCATTTTTGTATCTGCCCGAGAAAGGAGAAAGATTATGTCAAAGAAAGTAATTCCCTACAAAATTTATCTGGAAGAGAGCGAGATGCCCAAGGCATGGTACAATTTGCGTGCCGATATGAAAAACAAACCGGCACCGCTGCTTAATCCGGGTACACACGAACCGATGAAGGCAGAGGAGCTCGCACCTGTTTTCTGCGATGAACTCATTGCGCAGGAGCTCGACGACACAACACCGTATTTTGAGATACCGGCGGAGATACGCGACTTTTACAAAATGTACCGTCCGTCGCCGCTCGTAAGGGCATATTGCCTGGAAAAAAAGCTGGATACACCGGCAAAGATTTACTACAAGTTTGAAGGAAACAACACCAGCGGAAGTCACAAGCTTAATTCAGCAATTGCGCAGGCTTATTACGCAAAAAAGCAGGGACTCAAAGGTGTGACAACCGAGACGGGCGCAGGGCAGTGGGGAACAGCTTTGTCTATGGCATGCTCCTATTTTGAACTGGACTGCAAGGTTTTTATGGTTAAGGTTTCCTACGAACAAAAGCCGTTCCGCCGCGAGGTTATGCGCACATACGGCGCGTCGGTAACACCGTCGCCGTCTACCGAGACAAACGTCGGCAGAAAAATACTTGAAAAACACCCCGGCACAACTGGCAGCCTCGGCTGTGCAATATCCGAAGCGGTTGAAAAGGCCACAACCACACCGGGATACAGATATGTCCTCGGAAGTGTGCTCAATCAGGTGCTTTTGCACCAATCGGTTATCGGTCTTGAGACAAAGGCGGCTTTGGATAAATATGACATCAAGCCGGACATCATTATAGGCTGCGCCGGCGGCGGTTCAAATCTCGGCGGCTTAATAGCTCCGTTTATGGGTGAAAAGCTCCGCGGTGAAGCCGATTACAGAATCATAGCTGTTGAGCCGGCATCGTGCCCGAGCTTTACGCGCGGAAAATTTGCATATGATTTCTGCGACACGGGTATGGTTTGCCCGCTTGCAAAGATGTATACTCTCGGAAGCAATTTTATCCCGGCACCGAATCATGCCGGCGGATTGAGATATCACGGAATGAGTTCAACCCTGTCGCAGCTCTATCACGACGGACTTATGGAAGCTGTTTCCGTTCCGCAGACAGCAGTATTCGACGCGGCAGAACAGTTTGCGCGTGTAGAGGGAATACTGCCCGCGCCGGAGAGCAGCCATGCAATTCGCGTTGCAATAGACGAGGCCCTTAAATGCAAGCAAACCGGCGAGGAAAAGACAATTGTTTTCGGCCTCACCGGAACGGGATACTTTGATATGGTTGCATACGAAAAATACCACGATGGAAAAATGGAAGATTATATTCCGACAGACGCAGAACTTGAGGAAAGTTTTGCCGACTTGCCGAAAGTGGCTGAGTAAATCAAATTTCCAATCCGCCTCACGGCGATGAGAACGCGCGGGGACTTGTAATCACTCACAAAATCCTTTATTGTGTGCCGCCGAAAGGGCGCGAAATTATCTTGGTTTTAATTATTGCGCCGTAGGCGCAACTCGCGGAATGTTGGTAGTGAGCAACGAGGATATATGAGCGCGCTTGCAAGCTCATAGACCGAGGCGAACGTGACATGAGGCATGCGGGACTCGAACCCGATGTGGTTAAAAAATGGAAATTTTGCATAATACTGCAGAAAATTCTGCGAATATACGACCGTATAATTCTTGAATTTTCTTTGTCTTATTTCAAAATTTCCTATTTTTAAACTCTGCGACCTTACGTTTAGAAAAATTTATTGGATTTTCAATGCGGAGGACGCAGACAGGCTGTCGCCTTTCAAGGACGACAAATTGAAAAGACTTCAATTTTTCAAACGTAAGGCATATTGAGTTCGAGTCCCGTATGCCTATGCGAAAGAGGAGGAATCACGGAGCGGTTGACTGATTTTCCTTTATAGGAAAATCGGAATTAGCGTAGTGCATTCTGACGACGTTCAGCTAAAATCGGCATTGCAATATGAAAAAAGATTACATTCAATGCCGATTTTGCACTATAAATGATTTTGCTCGTGAACGCGTCCGCCGCACAACCTCAAGGCCGAACGGCGGAAAGGAAATTATCCGCGGCGGGGAAGTTTGTTTGATTTAAGCCGGTTTGTGGAAAGATTGACATATTCCGCCGGTAACCGCATTTGTTTAAAAATGCGCTGTTGTCGTTCCGTATTAATTGTTACCTCAAAAAATAACCGCAGCAAAACAGAAATTCATTTTGCTGCGGTTAATATTACATATTTATTCAGCTGTCAAATCACACAGCGATGCGTTCGTAAAGCGGCATATATCATCTCTGTTTAAGAGTAACTGACATCCCTTAATGCCGGCACTCACGGTTATTTTTTCATGCCCGCATGCCGATTTGTCAATGAATGTCGGGAATTTTTTCTTCATTCCCACAGGTGAACATCCTCCGCGGATATAACCTGTCAATGCAAGCAAATCCTTTACATGAACCATTTCGATTTTTTTATTCCCGGTTACTGCTGCAGCCTTTTTCAGGTCAATCTCTTTATCCACGGGAATACACATAACAATAGGACCTGTTTTATCGCCCTTTGCCACAAGTGTTTTGAACACCATTGAACAATCAAGGCCTGCTTTTCTTGCAATGGTGACTCCGCTCAAGTCGTTTTCATCTACCTCGTATTCAATGGGAGAGTACGCGATTTTTGCTTTATCAAGCATGCGCATTGCATTTGTTTTAATTGGTTTAGACATCTCAATCAGTCCTTTTCGACAGCGTTTGCCAGTTCGTCGAGCCACGGGCCTTCAAAAAGTTCGATCATTCCGTTGTCTGCTGCGCCGGCAAGCTTTTTGTCTATCGGTATTGCCGAAACAATATCTATATTGTTTTCCGATGCAATTTCGTCTATATGGCTTTCGCCGTATATATAGTGACGTTTTTTGCAGTTGTCGCACTCAAAATACGACATATTCTCCACAATACCGATAATTGGTATATTCATCATTTCTGCCATTTTAACAGCTTTTTTTACTATCATTGAAACAAGTTCCTGAGGACTTGTTACGATAACAATTCCGTCTACAGGGATAGACTGGAACACAGTCAGCGGAACATCTCCCGTTCCCGGCGGCATGTCCACAAACATATAGTCTACATCTTCCCAGATTACATCTGTCCAGAATTGTTTAACGGCTCCGGCAATAACAGGTCCGCGCCATACAACGGGATCCGTTTCGTTTTCCAAAAGCAGGTTGATACTCATAATATCTATTCCTGTTTTAGACGGTACCGGGAGCAATCCGCGGTCATCGGCAAAAGCCTTTTGTTTGATACCGAATGCCTTTGGAATAGACGGTCCGGTGATATCGGCATCAAGAATCGCTGCGTTGTGTCCGCGCCTTTGCATAAGCACTGCCAGCATAGATGTTACCATGGATTTTCCCACTCCGCCTTTGCCGCTTACAACTCCGATAACTTTTTTAACGCTGCTTGCAGGGTTGAGCTCCGATTTCGGCAGTTCCTGTTCTTTTGACGAACAGTTTGCGGAGCAACTGCTGCAGTCGTGTGTACATTCTTCACTCATTGTCAAAACCTCCGTTTTGTTTTATTGTTGGCTCCAAAGACAGAGCCGCAACCGAGCATATAATCAAAATCATTCCCAGCGCGGTGAGCACAGTCAGGCTTTCATGAAAAACAGCCGTTCCGATAACCGCTGCCGTGAGCGGTTCCGCCGACGCTATAACCGCTGCTTTGCCCGCCGGAACGTTTTTGAGCCCTAATGTGTACAGCATGTACGGCAAACCGGCTGTTACGGCTCCGGTGGCAATGAACACCAATATAAGCAAAAGCTTGTTGTGAGCCTTTGCGACTGTGGATATAAATGTCGGCAGATTCCCGAAAATAAGGGAAAGTGCGGCGGCAAATATAAATGCATAGGTAGTAATGGTGTATGCGTTATATTTTTTTGTTACCGGCTTTCCGATAATGCTGTACATGGAATACGAAAATCCGGAAAGAAGTCCCAGGGCAATTCCTTTTGCACCGAATTTTTCATTTCCACCGAGACCGGACACAAGCATTATGCCGATAAACGACGCTGCCAAAGCCGCAAATTTAAGCTTTGTTATCCGTTCGTGATACAGCGCTGCCGACATAAGCATAACCATCATCGGCGCGGTGTACAAAAGCACTGCTGCAACCGATATCGATGTGAATTTTATTGCCCCGAAATACGCAAACACCGTGCCGAATATTGAACATCCGAGCAGGGCAAACTGCCACAGGTCGCGGATGTCGATTTTTAAGTGGCGGCGGTTAATAATCAGCAGCACAACGGCGGCAACGGCAAGCCGCACAATTGCGCTGTTTGCCGATGTAAAGCCGTATGCTGTCAGAATTTTTGCAAAAAATCCGATTGTTCCCCACATTATGCCTGCGGATATGATTAATATTTCATTGATATATTTTTTCATGTGTATGCTCCGAAACCGGATTATTTTTCGATAAGGCTCTTACCGGTCATTTCTTTCGGAATCTCAAGCCCCATTACATCAAGCATTGTGGGCGCAAGATCTGCAAGTCGGCCGTCACTCAGCTTAACATCGCCGACACCTGCGGCAATAAGAGGCACAACATTTGTTGTGTGCGCCGTAAACACACTTCCATCCTTGGGATCTGTCATTTGTTCGGCATTTCCGTGGTCGGCGGTAATGAATATTGCTCCGCCCATTTCTATAACCTTGTCGGCTATCTTGCCGATGCATTCATCCACTGTTTCCACAGCTTTTACGGCAGCTTCCATTACTCCGGTGTGACCTACCATATCGCAGTTTGCATAGTTAAGGATTACCATGTCATATTTACCGGTGTCAAGTGCTGCAAGCAGCTTGTCCGTTACCTCATATGCGCTCATTTCCGGCTGCATGTCATATGTTGCAACCTTTGGCGATGCAACGAGTATTCTGTCCTCGCCCTCATATACCTTTTCCACACCGCCGTTAAAGAAGAATGTTACATGGGCATATTTTTCGGTTTCGGCGATTCGCAGCTGTTTCAATCCCTTTGACGAAACATATTCGCCGATTGTGTTTACAAGTTTCTGCGGTTTGAATGCCACATGCACGTTCGGCATGTTTGCGTCATACTGTGTCATTGTAACATAGTATGTTTCAAAGTATTTTCTTTCAAATCCGTTAAATTCGGGATCGACAATTGTTCTGGTGATTTCTCTTGCTCTGTCCGGACGGAAATTGCCGAAAATAACGCTGTCGTGTTCTCCGATAACTCCGGTGGGTTTGCCGTTCTCGGTAATAACCGTGGGAACGACAAATTCGTCCGTCACATCTTTTGCATAAGAGTCTTTAACAGCTTTAACGGCGCATTTGCAAGTCTCGCCGATACCCTTTGTGAGAGCGTCATACGCCTTTACAACACGCTCCCAGCGGTTATCTCTGTCCATCGCATAGTATCTGCCGGACAGCGTGGCAATCTTGCCTACACCGATTTCTTTTAATTTGTCGGAGAGCTTTTGAACGAATTCAGCTCCGCTTGTGGGGGATACGTCTCTTCCGTCCAAAAAGCAGTGATAGTATAACTTTTCCACACCGTGTCTCTTTGCCAGCTCGGCAATTGCACACAGGTGGTCAAAGTGGCTGTGTACTCCGCCGTCGGACAGTAGTCCCATTACGTGGAGTGACGAATTGTATTTTTTGCAGTTTTCACAGGCGCCGACAAATGCCTCATTTTCAAAGAATTCGCCGTCTTCGATTGCCTTTGTGATTCGTGTAAGCTCCTGATACACTATTCTTCCGGCACCGATATTTGTGTGACCAACTTCGGAGTTACCCATTTGTCCGTCGGGCAGACCGACATCAAGTCCGCTTGCGTGAATGACAGCTGTGGGATATGTCGCCGTAAGTCTGTCGAGGTTAGGCTTTTTTGCACTGTACACAGCATTACCCTCTGTGTATCTGCTGATTCCGTAGCCGTCGAGTATTGCAAGAACTACAGGTTTTTTGCTCATATTAATCTGCTCCTTTACACTGATTCTCAGCTGTTTACTATTACGGAAAAATCATTTGCTTTAAGGCTTGCACCGCCTACAAGGCCGCCGTCAATATCCGGTTTTGCAAACAGTTCTTTCGAATTGCCGGCATTAACGCTTCCGCCGTACTGAACTGTAATCTCGTCGGATGCGTCTTTGCCGTAAACCTCGGCAACGGTTTCTCTTATCTTTGCGCAAACCTCCTGTGCCTGGTCGCTTGTTGCTGTTTTGCCTGTTCCGATTGCCCAGATTGGTTCATATGCTATTATGCATTTTTTAACCTGCTCTGCGCTGAGTCCGAGAAGTGCAATTTTTGTCTGCATTGCAACGAGCTCGAATGTGATTCCCTGTTCTCTCTGTTCCAGAGATTCGCCTACGCAGATAATAGGAGTGAGATTGTGTTCAAACGCTTTGAGAACCTTTTTGTTAACGGTTTCGTTTGTTTCGGCAAAGTACTGTCTTCTTTCCGAGTGACCGAGGATAACGTACTTAACACCCATTTCCGTGAGCATTGACGGAGCAATCTCGCCCGTGTATGCACCGCTTTCTTCAAAGTACATGTTCTCTGCGCCAACTTCAATGTTTGAACCCTTAACAGCTTCTATTGCATTTGCAAGGTTTGTAAACGGAACGCATACGATGCATTTGTTTTCCGAATCCTTTACCAGCGGTTTCAGCTCATTTATCAGCTCAGTTGTCTGAGCCGGTGTCTTGTTCATTTTCCAGTTTCCTGCTACAACAGTTTGTCTCATAATTAATATTCATCCTTTCGCAAAAATATGGGGCGCGGGCGGCATTTTGCCGCCTGTGGCGCCCGATTCGGTTTAATTATTTGTCGTTGAGTGCTGCAATTCCGGGGAGTTCCTTACCTTCAAGGAATTCGAGAGATGCTCCGCCGCCTGTGGAAATGTGAGTCATCTTGTCACCAAGGCCTGCCTGGTTAACCGCAGCAACACTGTCGCCGCCGCCGATTATTGTGGTAGCGTCGATTTCTGCAAGAGCCTCTGCAATAGCGTTTGTACCTTTTGCAAATTTCGGCATTTCAAACACACCCATAGGTCCGTTCCAAACAACGGTTTTTGCGTCCTTTACAGCGTCCTTGTACAGTGCGATTGTCTTGTCGCCGATATCAAGGCCTTCCCAGCCGGCATCTATCTTGCCCTGGTCAACTGTCTTTGTGTTTGCATCGTTGGAGAAGTCGTCTGCAATAACGGTGTCTACCGGGATCAGAAGTTTAACGCCTTTTGCTTTTGCCTTTTCCATCATCTCTTTTGCATAATCGATATAATCCTCTTCAAGCAGCGAGTTACCTACTTCACCGCCGAGAGCTTTCATGAATGTGTATGCCATTCCGCCGCCGATGATGAGTGTGTCAACCTTTTCGAGGAGGTTGTTTATAACGGATATCTTCGATGATACTTTTGAGCCGCCGAGTATTGCTACAAACGGTCTCTTTGGGTTGTTTACCGCATTGCCGAGGAACTGAATTTCCTTTTCAATGAGGTATCCTGCAACAGCTGTTTCAATATACTTTGTAACACCCACATTTGAGCAGTGTGCTCTGTGAGCTGTTCCGAATGCGTCGTTTACAAAAATTTCCGCAAGTGAAGCAAGTTCCTTTGAAAATTCGTCAACATTCTTTGTTTCTTCTGCTCTGTATCTTGTGTTTTCAAGCAGAACTATGTCGCCGTCTTTCATTTCGGCAACGGCTTTCTTTGCATTTTCGCCGACTACATTGTCGTCTGCGGCAAAAACAATTTCCTTGCCGAGTTTTTCGGACAGACTCTTTGCAACGGGAGCAAGTGAAAGCTCCGGTTTGGGTTCACCCTTGGGTTTGCCCATGTGTGAGCAAAGAATAACCTTTGCGCCGTGCGAAACAAGGTATTTGATTGTGGGCAGTGCGCCGTCGATTCTTGTTTCGTCGGTAATATGGCGGTTCTCGTCGAGCGGAACGTTAAAGTCGCATCTTACAAGAACTCTTTTGCCGTTTACATTGATGTCTTCAATAGTTTTTTTGTTCATTATATTCACCTCAATAAATAATAGTTTACACAAACTTACATAGTATATTGTATACCAAAAATCAAAATTTTGCAAGAGAAATGTTAAAAAATTCCGTTATTTGATAAATATTTAACAATGATACGGTACAATTTATGTTTATTTATAGTCTTCTATCGGAATTTGCGCATTTTTCCGCGCACCGCATTATTTTTTCTGATATATATATGCTATTACTCCCGGTCCGGTGTGAATACCGATGCATGCTCCGACTTCTACGATTTCGGAATCGTTTCTGCCGGTTTTTTCGGCAATCATATCGCGCATTTTTTCTGCTTTGTCCGGCACGTTGCCTTGCATAATAATTATCGGCATGTCGGATTCGAGGTCGGCATTTTGCAAAACCATGTCCGTCATTTTTGAAATAACTTTCTTTTTACCGCGCACCTTTTCGCGGCTCATAACCAGACCGTCTTCAACAGCGAGAATGGGGGTTATGTCAAGAACGTTCGCAAGAATTTTTGCAGCCGGGCTTATTCTGCCGCCTTTTTGCAGATACTCCAGCGTTTCCACGGAAAGTATGATTTCCGTTTTTGGTATCCGTTCGCGGAGCATGGAGATTATCTCTTCTTTTTTTGCTCCGGCATTTGCCATTTTTGCCGCTTGGATTACATGATATCCGTAGCCGTAGGTAAAGCTCATTGAATCTATAATCGTGATATCGGCATTCGGATTTTCTTCAAGAATTTCATTTTTTGCAAGCACGGCACTCTGCATAGAGCCGCTGCCCTTTGACGAAATGGTAACGTATATTATCGAGTATTCATCGCAGAATTTTTTAAATTCGTCAATATGATCGGCAACCGTCACCTGTGATGTCTTTGGGATTTCGCAGTGAGTTGACATGTACTTATAAAACTCGGCGGTAGAGATGTCGATTTTGTCCTTAACGTTTTTTCCGTCGATAACAAAGTTTATCGGCACAAGGTGAATACCGTACTTTTCGGCAATCTCCAATGTGATGTCCGACGCGGTATCTGTCATGATTTTTATCTTGTCCATAATTGTCCTCCATAATACATAATGTAAATTTACTTCAAACACCCTTTTGTTTCCAAATCAAAAAAATCATTCTGGCGAAGTGCTTCATATATTATAATCGCAACGGAGTTCGAAAGATTCAGGCTCCGCATTGTAGTGCGCATCGGGATACGTATGCAGCTGTCGCGGTTTGCGCGCAGAAGGTCTTCATCGAGTCCCTTTGTTTCTTTGCCGAAAAGGATATAGTCACCGTCGGCAAAGTGAATGTCGCTGTAGCGGTTGGCGGCCTTTGTTGTGGCAAAGAAGAATCTTCCGCCTTTATTTTTTTCAAAGAACTCATCAGTGTTTTTGTAATAAGTAATATCCAGCGAATGCCAGTAATCCAACCCGGCGCGCTTGAGCTTTTTGTCATCTATTGTAAAGCCCATAGGCTCTACAAGGTGAAGCCGCGCACCTGTCACGGCGCATGTGCGCGCCACATTCCCGGTGTTTTGGGGTATTTCCGGTTCAACCATTACTATGTTAAAACTCATATTACCGTCACCCCGCTAAAACTTTTCGGCAAATTTGCGTATTCTTTCCACAGCCTTTGATATCTGCTTTACGCTGTATGCATACGATACGCGCACAAATCCCTCGCCGCATTCGCCGAATGCATTTCCGGGGATAACCGCCACTTTTTGTTCCATGAGCAGCTTTTCGCAGAATTCTTCCGACGAAAGTCCCGTTCGGGCAATTGACGGAAAGATGTAGAAAGCACCCTCGGGAGCAAAGCATGTAAAGCCCATTTTGTTAAATGCGTCCACAATTACCTTTCGCCTGTCATTGTATTCGGCAACCATTGCTTTTACCGAGTCGGCACCGTTGCGCATTGCCTCGATTGCGGCATACTGACTCGTTGTCGGCGACGACATTATCGCGTACTGATGCACCTTTGTGATTTGCTTTGTAAGGGCTTTGTCTGCCAGGAGATATCCGAGTCTCCAGCCTGTCATTGCATAAGCCTTGGAGAATCCGTTCACGACCACCGTGCGTTCTTTCATTCCCGGCAGCGACGCTATGGACGTGTGTTTGCCGCTGTATGTAAGCTCGGCATATATTTCGTCGGATATAACCATGATATTTTTTTCAATCACAACCTCGGCAATTTCCTTAAGATCCTCTGCCGTCATGATTGCCCCGGTGGGATTGTTGGGGTAGGAGAGTACCAGCAGACGCGTTTTGTCGGTTATCTTTTCCAAAAGTTCCTCTTTTGTGAGTTTAAAGTGGTTTTCGGCTTTTGTTTCGATTGTCACAGGAACACCGCCCGCAAGAACGGCACACGGCTTGTAGCACACAAAGGACGGCTCGTGAATTATAACCTCGTCTCCCGGGCGCAGAATTGTGCGCATAGCAAGGTCTATCGCCTCACTTCCTCCAACGGTAACCAGTACTTCCTCCGGTTTATAGCGGAGCTTGAATTTTTTGTAATAATTGCAGATTTCCTGTCTGAGCTCTGCAAGACCGGAATTTGATGTGTAATATGTCTGTCCTTTTTCAAGCGAATATATACCGGCATCGCGTATGTGCCACGGTGTTACAAAATCCGGCTCGCCCACACCGAGGGATATAGCGTCGTCCATTGTATTCACAATGTCAAAAAATTTTCGTATTCCGGAGGGACGCATGTCTTTTACCGTGTCGTTTATAAAATTGTTTATATCAAATTTGTTTGCTGTCATAATGTAATCACCTGTCTTGAATCTTTTTCGTCATCGTCGAAAATGATTCCCTCGTCCTTGTATTTTTTCAGCACAAAGTGTGTGCCCGTGCTCACAACGCAGTCCATCGGAGCAAGCCTGTTTGCAACAAACAGCGCCACTTCTTTGAGCGTTCTCCCTTCTATTATAACGGTGAGGTCATAGGCTCCCGCCATAAGGTAGAGTGACTGAACCTCGGGGAATTTGTATATCCTTTCGGCAATCTTGTCGAATCCCTCGCCGCGCTGGGGTGTAACTTTGAGTTCAATGAGCGCCGTTACAAATTCCTTGTTTGTCTTTTCCCAATTTATTACACTTTTGTTTTTCAGCAAAATTTTATCCTCGCGCAGCTTGTCTATCTCCGCCGCAACCGCCTCCACAGACATATCTGTCATCAGTGCTATCTGTTCAAGCGGTGTTTCGCAGTCTTTTTCAAGAATTTCAAGAATCTTTTGCATCAAAAAAACCTCATTTCATAATATAATCTACTCAATGATACCATATCGCGGCAAGAAAATCAACTAAAATCGGTAAAATTATTGACAATGTCATTCAAAACGTATATAATTCAAAATATGGGATGTGTTTGTTGTATAAAATGCAGAAACAATCGCGGATATTAATTATAATGGAAAGAAGAATAACAATGAAAAAATCACTTATAGCAATATTGGTTTTAATGCTTGCACTCACCGGGTGCGGCGGCAAAGGAAAAGAGAAGAAGTCGGACAGTGAACCGAAGCAGTCGCAGTCGCAGCAAAAAACAGACGGTGCGTCCAAAAGCAAATCTGCCGAAAGCGGCGGCAAAAACCCGAATGTATCGGTTCCGCCGGAGACAAAGGACGGTCAAAGCAGTCAAGGCAGCAGTGCGCCGCAAACAGAGGTTAAGGACAAAGACGGCAACACCGTTACAAGCGAGCAGCTTATTGAGCTTATTAACGAATCCAACGATCCCAATACCGACGAGGCAACAAAGAAAAAACTGCTCGAACAGATAGATTATATCCTCAAACAATTGAACGAAACGCAAAAATCGGAGTAGTCGGTGTGCTATTTGAACAAATAATTTTATCTTTTGTGTGCAAAATCGTCAAAAAAATCAACGAAATGATATTGACACACATGCCATAATGTGATATAATTCGATTATCGGTTAAAGAACGGGGGCATTGAAATGACAGGAACATCGTATTCGGTTAATACATATTCATTTGGTACATCGTCTTGCGGTGCGTCTTGTGTTTCATGCGCAAATTGTGTAAATACGTCTGTTGTAAGCGTTGCTGTTGCAGCGCTTATTTTTGTATTGTCCGTCCTTAGCTTTTCGTGCGTCATAAGCGTCATAATTAGCCTTATCATTATTCTAAGCGTCATTATTATGGCAGATGTCAAAGCGCAAAAGAGCAACCGGTAAGATTGAGTTTCACAAATTGATTTGTGGCGGTTCTGCTTTTTTGCGGAGCCGCTTTTTTTAATACGGAAAGGAGGGGGCGGTTTTGAATATAATAGACTTTCACGCACATATTTACCCGGATAAAATTGCAGCACGTGCCGTGGAGAGTATTGGCGACTTTTACGGTTTGCATATGGATGGCAAAGGCACGGCGGACGCACTGCTTGCAGAGGACAAAAGCTGCGGCATAACAAAGAGTGTTGTTCACTCGGTTGCCGTTACCCCCGAAAGAGTCGGCGCGGTCAACGACTATATTATGTCCGAGTGCTCAAAGCACAGTGAGTTTATCGGATTCGGCACAATACATGCCGGATCGGAAGATAAAATCCCGGAGGTGGAAAGATTCCTTTCGGCAGGGCTTAAAGGTGTCAAGATTCACCCCGACACACAGCTTTTCGAAATGGATGACGAAAGAATGAACGAACTGTACGATTACCTTGCGCAGTGCGGCATTCCGATACTGATTCACTGCGGCGATTACCGCTACGGCTATTCGCATCCTTCACGGCTTAAGAAGATTCTGCACCGCTTTCCAAAGCTTACGGTTGTTGCGGCACACTTCGGCGGGTGGTCAATATTTGATTTGGCATATGAATACCTCGCGGATGAACACTGCTACCTCGATACATCAAGCTCATTCCCCATGATGGGACTCAGGCGCGCGCGGGAGCTGATACGACTATACGGCGCTGAGCGCATGGTATTCGGTACCGACTTTCCTATGTGGAATGTTGCGGATGAGCTGGAGGAATTTATGAATATCGGCCTCGGCGACAACGAAAACGAACTTATCCTCCACAAAAATGCGGAAAAAATCTTGGGTATCAGCGAAACACCCGATATGTGAGGAGAATAATTATAATGAGAAATATTAAAATATCCGATATAACACTGCGAGACAACGGAAAATCCGGCGGTTACACACTCAGCTTTAAGGAAAAAATCGAAACGGCGAAAATTCTCGATAAGCTGTGTGTGGATGTAATCGAAACACCGCCGATAGAAAACGGCAAGATAGATATCCTTTATCTTCACTCAATTGCCCCGATAGTAAAAAACAGCGTTGTTTCCTGCCCGTGCGGCATGACGGAAGAATCGGTTCAGACTGCGTATGACGCGATAAAATCGGCGGCAAAGCCGAGACTGCACATAATGCTCCCGGTGTCTACCGTTCAAATGGAATACATGTGTCACAAAAAACCGAAGGCAATGCTTGAACTGGCGAACACACTTGTTTCCAAAGCATGCAGTCTTGCAGACGATGTTGAGGTTTCACTGCTTGACTCCACCAGAGCCGAAAAAACATTTTTGTACGACATGGCAAAAACGGCTGTGGATTGCGGCGCAAAAACGGTTACGTTCTGTGATTCGGCGGGTGAAATGCTCCCCGGCGAGTTTAAAGAATTTTTTGACGATATGTATGAAAACGTGCCCGCACTCCGCGGTGTGTGCGTTTGCGCAGAGTGCAGCAATTCACTCCGAATGGCGGCTGCATGCGCGGTGTCCTGCGTGGCAAGCGGTGTTGAACAAATCAAAACTACATGCGCTTCCGATGAATTTGTCAGCCTGCGCTCGCTGGCACACATATTCTTTGAAAAGCAGGATACTCTCGGAATCGGAACCGGCGTAAATATGTCGGTGCTTGACAAATCGGTAAACAGCATCCGCCTTATGGCAAATCCGCAGTCGGGCGCAAACTCACCGTTCGACAGCGGCACAAATGCCGGCGCGTCCGAGAATATCATTCTCGGAGCGGAAGACGATATCTCTTCGGTTAAGCGTGCGGTTGAAAAACTCGGATATGAACTGTCGGACGAGGATTTGAAGAATGTTGCCGACGAAGTACTCAAAGTATCGCGGAGCAAGAAGGTGGGAGCAAAAGAGCTTGAGGCGATTATTGCCAGTGTGGCAATGCAGGTTGCACCCACATACAAGCTTGTCAGCTATGTTATAAACAACGGAAACATCATCACCCCCACGGCATGTATTGAGCTGGAAAAAGACGGCGAGGCTCTGCGCGGGTATTGCGTGGGCGACGGCCCGATAGACTCGGCATTTCTGGCAATAGAACAGATAACGGGGCATCACTTTGAGCTGGATGACTTCCAGATTCAGGCTGTAACCGAGGGGCGCGAGGCAATGGGCTCGAGCGTCGTTAAGCTCCGTCACAACGGCAAACCGTACTCCGGAAAAGGTATTTCCACAGACGTTATCGGCGCAAGCATCAATGCATACATCAGCGCACTGAACAAAATCTGCTTTGAGGAGGCGCAGGCATGAAATTAGCATTTTCAACCAACAGATGGAGCGGCCTTGAGCAGGACGATTATTTTGAGGCGGCAAGAGAATATAAGTTTGACGGATTCGAACTTCACGATATAGGAAAAATGACCGACTCGGATATCAAGTCTGCATATCATAAACTGGCGGAAATGCGGCTCAGTATTCCGTGCATAGACATGGTGTCGGATATAAGCACACAGCCGAACGAGGCGGCGAAAGAACTTGACAAATGCTTTTCGGCGGCTGCGGCACTTCACGTTCCGTACATCAGGCTCAAATGTTCGTCGGAGGAGGGTGTGAGCGAGTTTATTGCAAATTCACTGGAAAAGGCGCAAAAGAACAACGTTGTTCTCCTGGTGGAAACCAAGGACGCATATGCCGACACATCCAAGTTGCGCGAGCTGCTTGTGACATTCTCCAGCGATTATGCGGCGGCTCTCTGGGATTTTCATTATCCCTACAGAGTGTGCGGCGAGCAACCGGAGCAGACGCTCACAAACCTCGGAGCATTTATAAAGCATATTCACATAAAGGATTCCGAAAGTGCGGAAAAGTATTCGCTCATAGGCGAGGGTACGCTCCCTGTCGATAAGTTTATGAACGCTCTGCGCTCCATTAACTACAACGGATTTGTGTCGATTGAGTGGGATCCCGAGTGGGAGGACGAAATCAATGTTCCCGATATTATCTTTCCGCATTTTGTAAGCTATATGTCGCGCTATGACAATCTTTCCCGCGCCAAATCATCGCTGTACGAAAACAAGGCGGGTACGGGAAAATTTGTGTGGAAAAAAGACGCTCTTGTGGAAAAAACATTTTCTCAGGTGCTCGACAGAATGGTTAAGGAATTTCCCGACCAATGCGCGTTTAAATACACAACGCTCGATTACACCAGAACATACACTCAATTCCGCGACGATGTGGACACATTCGCCCGCAGCCTTATCGCTCTGGGGGTAAAGGCAGGTCATCATGTTGCGGTATGGGCAACCAATGTTCCGCAGTGGTATATAGCCTTTTGGGCTGTTACAAAAATCGGCGCCGTGCTTGTGTCGATGAACACCGCGTACAAGATTCACGAGGCGGAATATCTGCTCAAACAGTCGGACACTCATACGCTTATTATGATTGAGGGTTACCGCGATTCAAACTATTCTCAGATTATGAGTGAGCTGTGCCCGGAGCTTGAGTCAAATGTCGGCGGACGGCCGCTGCATGCACGCAGACTTCCGTTTTTGCGCAACATCATTACGGTCGGGTTTAAGCAAAAGGGCTGCATCACATGGGAGGACGCAATCGGCCTGTCGGCAAATGTGTCGATAGATGAGGTTCACCGCATGGCGGCGGCAGTTGACATCAATGATGTGTGCAACATGCAGTACACATCGGGAACAACTGGTTTTCCGAAAGGTGTAATGCTTACACACTATAATATAGTAAACAACGGCAAATGCATCGGCGACAGAATGGATCTCTCCACTGCCGACAGAATGATGATTCAGGTGCCCATGTTCCACTGCTTCGGAATGGTTCTTGCCATGACGGCGGTTATGACTCACGGCGGAACGATTCTGCCGCTGCCGTACTTCTCGCCGAAACCGGCACTGGCATGCATCAACCGCGAGAGAATAACATGCTTCCACGGTGTGCCCACAATGTTTATTGCAATGCTGGAGCATCCGGATTTTGAAAGCACCGATTTCTCGCATATGAGAACAGGTATTATGGCAGGTTCGCCGTGCCCCGAGGCTATTATGAATCAGGTTATCGAAAAGATGAACATGAAAGAGATTACCATTGTATACGGTCAGACGGAAAGCTCGCCCGGCTGTACAATGAGCAGTACCGATGATTCGGTGGAAGTCAGAGTGTCCACTGTGGGACGCGCTCTGCCGGAAATTGAATGCAGAATAGTCGATCCCGAAACCAACGAACCGCTCGGAGACAACATTACCGGTGAATTTGTGGCGCGCGGGTATAATATAATGAAAGGGTACTACAAAATGCCCGAGGCTACCGCAGCGGCGATAGATAAAAACGGCTGGCTGCATACGGGCGATTTGGCACTGCGTACACCGGAGGGCAACTACAGAATAACCGGACGCCTCAAGGATATGATTATCCGCGGCGGCGAGAATATTTATCCAAAGGAAATCGAGGAATTTATATATACTCATCCAAAGGTAAAGGATGTTCAGGTTATCGGAATTCCCGACGAACAGTACGGCGAAGAAATCATGGCATGCATTATTCTGAAAGACGGCGAAACCATGACGGCCGATGAAATGAAACAGTATATACTGGAGCATATGGCAAAACATAAGGTTCCGAGGTATATAGACTTTATCAAAGAATTTCCGATGAATGTTGCCGGAAAAATTCTTAAATACAAAATGAGAGAAGACGCAATAAAGAAATTGGGAATTAAAACCCAATAATATTAAGAAAGCAGGGTGAAAAAATGCCGATAAAAATCCCGGATGGGCTCCCGGCAGTGAAGGTCTTACACAACGAAAATATATTTGTTATGACAAAGACGCGAGCTGTAACGCAGGATATCCGCCCGCTGAAACTGCTGATATTAAATCTTATGCCGCTTAAAGAGGACACCGAAACGCAGCTTGCGCGGCTGCTCGGAAACTCACCTCTGCAGGTGGAAATGGAGCTTATCTGCACAAAAACCCACAATTCAAAGAACACTGCAAAAAGTCATCTGAATGCATTCTACGGGCATTTCGAGGATGTTAAGGACAAAAAGTTCGACGGTATGATTATAACCGGTGCACCGGTGGAACAGCTTGAATTTGAGCAGGTGGACTACTGGGATGAACTTTGTGAGATAATGGAATGGACAAAAAAGCATGTTCACAGCACATTCCATATATGCTGGGGTGCGCAGGCTGCACTGTACTATCACTACGGAATAAAGAAACACAGCCTTAGGAAAAAACTTTTCGGTGTGTTTGAACATACCGTGGAGCGAAAGACATCAATGTTGCTGCGCGGATTTGACGATGTGTTCTATGTTCCTCATTCGCGCTACACCGGAATAGACCGCGCCGATGTGGAGAAGATTCCGGAGCTGAGAATTTTAGCGTCGTCAAAAGATGCGGGAATATATGCCGTGTCCACCGACAACGGGCGGCAGTTCTTTATTACCGGACATTCCGAGTATGAAAGGGACACGCTCAAAAAGGAATACGAAAGAGACAAAGCCGCCGGGATAGAGATAGATATTCCGAAGAATTATTTTCCCGGTGATGATGACTCGCTTGAACCGGTGTGCAACTGGCGTTCGGGGGCAAATCTGATTTATTCAAACTGGCTCAACTACTATGTATATCAGACTACACCGTACGATATCAATGAAATTATATGATAAATTTCAGATTTGATTTAAATATAATATAAATTGCAGAAGGAGAGATTATCATGGAAATTAAAATTACAAAAAATCCAAATCCGAAGAAAATGCCCACAGAAAACCTGGGATTCGGAAAATACTTTTCCAATCACATGTTTGTAATGGACTATGATGTTGAAACGGGATGGCACGACGCAAGAATCGTTCCGTTCGGAAACTTTGAGCTTCACCCGGCAGCAACGGTATTCCATTACGGTGCCGAGGTGTTTGAGGGACTCAAGGCATATCGCCGCAAAGACGGAAAAATTCAGCTTTTCCGCCCGAACTGCAATGCCGAGAGACTGAACAACTCTGCCGAGAGAATCCAGCTGCCGGAGATTCCTGAGGATGATTTTGTTCAGGCTGTAACGGAGCTTGTGCGCATAGACAGCGACTGTGTTCCGAGCGGTGAGGGCGAATCGCTCTACATCCGTCCGTTCCTTTTCGGAACCGACGACCAGCTGGGACTCCATTCAATCAACAAGGCGAGATTTGCAATTATTCTTTCGCCGAGCGGCAGCTACTATGCCGAGGGAATCAACCCGGTTAAGATTATGATAGAAGAAGATGACGTTCGCGCAGTCCGCGGAGGAACAGGCTACGCAAAGTGCGGCGGAAACTATGCAGCGTCCAACCGTGCCGGAGCAAAGGCGGAGCACAAGGGATTCACCCAGGTTCTGTGGCTTGACGGCGTGGAGAGAAAGTATGTTGAAGAGGTCGGCGCAATGAACGTTATGTTTAAGATAAACGGAGAGATTGTCACACCGGCTCTCACAGGCTCGATTCTCCCCGGAATTACAAGACGTTCGTGCATTGAAGTTTTGCGCGATATGGGTTACAAGGTAACCGAAAAACTGGTAAGCGTTGCCGAACTTGTGGAAGCAATGGAAAACGGCACCCTCGAAGAAGCATGGGGCTGCGGTACCGCGGCTGTTGTATCGCCCATAGGCGAGCTTAGCTACGGCGGTAAGGAATATGTAATCAACAACAACCAAATCGGTGAAGTAACACAAAGACTGTATGACACTCTCACCGGAATTCAGTGGGGCAAGATTGAGGATAAATACAAATGGACTGTGGAAATCTGACACAAAAGAGAATAACAATTTTTTCCGGCCACTACGGCAGCGGCAAAACAAACATTGCCGTTAACTGCGCGCTGAACCTCGCAAAGAAATTCGGCAATGCGTCGGTAGTGGATTTGGATATTGTAAACCCGTATTTCAGAACGGAGGACGCGCGTTCGGTATTGGAAAAAGCTAATGTGAGGCTCATTGCCTCCGAGTATGCCAACACCAATGTGGACACTCCGGCTCTCCCCGCGGAGGCGTACTCCGTTTTTGAAATAAATAATTCGCCTGCGGTAATTGACGTTGGCGGAGATGACCGCGGAGCGCTTGCACTCGGGCGCTACGTGGACATTATTAAGGCGGAAAACAACTACGATATGCTCTTTGTAATCAACAAATGCCGATACTTTACATCGGATGCAAAGAGCACCGTCGAGATTATGCGCGAGATAGAGAGCGCCGCGAATCTGCGTTTTACGGCTGTTGTAAACAACACCAATCTCGGCGAAGAAACAACCCCCGAACTTGTGAAAGAGGGAATCGGATACGCAAACGAGGTGTGTGCGCTGGCAAATCTGCCGCTGCGCGCAACATGCGCCGAACGTAAGTTGTGCGATTTGCTCGACGGGGAAGTTGACAATTTGTACCCGATTGAACTGTATGTGCGTCAGTCGTGGCTCAAATCAAATTGATGTACAGATAAATTTTATACAATCAGAAAACCAAATTTGTATTGGAGGAACCGAAATGGCAAAGGTAACATTTGATGAAAACCTGTGCAAGGGATGCGGTCTTTGTGTAACTGCATGTCCCAAGCACATTGTTAAGCTCTCCGATGAGCTGAACGCAAAAGGGTATCACCCCGCCGGGGTAACCGATCCCGATAGCTGCATTGGATGCGCTTTTTGCGCAACAATGTGTCCCGATTGTGTAATCACTGTAGAAAAGGAGGCATAACAATGAGTGAAAAAGTTTTGATGAAAGGTAACGAAGCAATGGCAGAGGCTGCTATTATGGCAGGATGTCATCATTACTTCGGCTATCCGATAACACCTCAGACAGAGGTTGCCGCATATATGTCAAAGAGACTGCCGAAGATAGACGGCGGTGTGTTTTTGCAGGCAGAAAGCGAAATTGCGGCAATTAATATGGTAATAGGAGTTGCATCCACAGGCAAGAGGGTAATGACATCATCGTCAAGCCCGGGTATTTCGCTTAAGAGTGAGGGACTTTCGTACCTTGCGGGATGCGACCTGCCGGCACTTGTGGTAAATGTTCAGCGCGGAGGCCCGGGACTCGGCGGTATTCAGCCGTCGCAGTCGGATTATTTTCATGCAACACGCGGCGCGGGACACGGCGATTTTCACATGATTGTGCTTGCACCCGATTCCATTCAGGAAATGGTAAATCTTACATTCAAGGGATTTGACCTCGCCGATAAGTACCGCATGACAACAATGCTGCTTGCCGACGGAACAATGGGGCAGATGATGGAGCCTGTGTCGCTCGATATCGGCGAAGTCCAAAAATATGACAAGCCGTGGGCGCTCACGGGAACAAAAGGAGAGAGAAAGCCGAACATCGTAAACTCTCTGTTCTTAAAACCCGACGAACTGGAAAAAGAAAACTTTGCAAGATATGAACGCTATGCTCTTATAGAGAAAAACGAAGTTATGTATGAAGAATACAAAATGGATGACGCCGAGATTTGCATAGTTGCATTCGGTGTGGCGGCGAGAGTATCTCAGAACGCTATAGACGAGGCGAGAAAAAAAGGAATAAAAGTCGGTATGATTCGCCCGATTACGCTGTGGCCGTTCCCAAAGGATGTGCTCAAAAAAGCTGCGGAAAAGGTTCACACATTTGTTTCGGTTGAGCTCAATATGGGACAAATGATTGAGGATGTGGAGCTTGCGATTCGCTGCAGCCGTCCGGTTCTTTTGTGCAACCGCGCAGGCGGCATGATTCCCACAACTCAGGATGTACTTGCAAAAATTGATGAAGCTTACAAAAACGGAGGTGCAAGATAATGACGACTGTATTTGAAAAACCAAAGGCGCTTACCGACGCAACATTGCACTATTGCCCGGGCTGTACTCACGGTATAATTCACCGTTTGGTTGCCGAAGCAATAGATGAACTCGGAATTGCCGGCAAAACAATCGGTGTTGCCTCTGTCGGCTGCTCGGTTTTTGCTTACAATTACTTTAACTGTGACATGGTTCAGGCAGCTCACGGACGTGCTCCGGCTGTTGCAACCGGTGTCAAGAGATCCGATCCGTCAAACATTGTGTTTACATATCAGGGTGACGGCGACCTTGCTGCAATCGGTACAGCCGAAACGGTTCACTCGGCAGCGCGCCGCGAAAATATCACCGTAATATTCGTAAACAACGCAATCTACGGAATGACTGGCGGACAGATGGCTCCGACAACTCTCCCCGGTCAGGTAACGCAGACATCGCCCTACGGCAGGGATGTATCCAAGGTAGGATATCCGGTTAAAGTGTGCGAATTGCTCTCGAATGTTGACGGCGCCGCATACCTCGAAAGAGTTGCCGTAAACAATGTAAAGAATATTAAAAATGCCAAAAAAGCTATCCTGAAGGCTTTCCAAAACCAGGTGGACGGCAAGGGATTTTCGCTTGTTGAAGTGCTCTCCACATGTCCCACAAACTGGGGTATGGCTCCGGATAAAGCGCTTGAATGGCTCGAAGAAAACATGATTAAGTACTATCCTCTCGGTGTGTACAAGGATATTACGTCTAACGACTGACAGGAGGGATAACGATGAACACACAGATACTTATTGCAGGATTCGGCGGTCAGGGAATTTTGTTTGCAGGCAAATTTCTTGCATACGAAGGCCTGATAGATCAAAAGGAAGTTTCGTGGCTGCCGTCGTACGGTCCCGAAATGCGCGGCGGCACAGCCAATTGCAGTGTTATAATCAGTGATTCAAAGGTGGGTTCGCCCATTGTTGACAAGCCGGATATCCTCATTGCCATGAATGCGCCGTCATTTGACAAGTATATAGACGAGGTTAAGCCGGGCGGCATGGCATTTGTAGACAGCTCTCTTGTGGAAAAGAAAACCGACAGAGACGATATTACGGTTTACTATATTCCGGCTACAAAGCTTGCATCTGATTCAGAGCTGCCGGGACTGGCAAACATGATTATAATCGGCTCGGTTATAAAGCATGCGGGAATTATCCCGACCGAAAATATTGACAAAGCACTTGCAAAAGTTGTTTCGGCAAAGAAGCAGAACCTGCTGGAACTTAACAAAAAAGCGCTGGAAATCGGAACTATGAATTAAGTTTTAATAGGAGGCAAAAAGCGATGAATGAACAGATAAAAGACATCGGTATGCGCCTTGCCTGCCTGCGCGAGGATTCGGATATCTCGGCAGAAGATATGGCGAAGAAACTTGGTGTCGATGAAAAAACGTATCTCGGATACGAAAGCGGTGAAAATGACTTTTCGTTCAGCTTTATCTACAATGCGGCAGAGATATTGGGGGTTGATGTGCTGGATCTTATCAGCGGAAGTGCGCCCACGCTGTCTATGTGCTGTATGGTAAAAAAAGGCAAGGGATATTCTGTTAAGCGCGAGGATGAATACGACTACAAGCACCTTGCATACACATTCCGCAACAAAAAGGCAGAGCCGTTTTTGGTTACAATTACTCCCGACGACAAACCGCCGGTAATGCACGGCCATGACGGACAGGAGTTTAACTATGTTATATCGGGCAAAATGATGCTCTATATCGGTGATATATCGTATGAACTTTCCAAGGGCGACAGTGTGTACTTTGATTCAAGCGTGCCGCACGCAGAGGTTGCACTCGGCGACAAAGAGGCACAGTTTATAGCTGTTGTCATTAAATAGTCGAAAGCGGAATTTAAGCTTCATCTGCTTTCGACGACAATAAGACAACAAAAATAAACTTATTGCTTGGAGGAAAATAAAAATGGCTATATATGAAAAATACGTAGGAGCATCACGCGACGATTTTATCTCTTTGGAGGATGCACAGAAAAACTTTAAACTCACTTATCCCGACAACTTCAACTTTGCATACGATGTTGTGGATGAACTCGGAAAAACTAAGCCGGACAAGCTGGCTATGGTATGGGTTTCAAAGGACGGCGAGGAAAAACGCTTTACATTTGCCGACATGATGACTCTTTCAAACAAGGCGGCAAACTACCTTAATTATATGGGAATCCGCAAAGGCGACAGGGTTATGCTTGTGCTTAAGCGAAGCTATTATTTCTGGATTTGCACACTTGCACTTCACAAGATTGGTGCAGTGCTTGTTCAGGCAACAAATATGCTCAAAGTAAAGGATTATGTGTACCGCTGTAATGCCGGTAAAATCAAGGCCGTAATCATGACGGGTGACGGAAATGAAACAGATTATTTCGATGAGGGCAAAGGTCAGTACGAAACAGTCGAAAAGAAATTTGTTATCGGTCACAAGGATGCCGGTGAAGACTGGATAGACTTTGAAGCCGGTTTTGAAATGGCAAACAGCGACTGGGTTCGCCCCACAGGCAAGCAGGCTATCAAGGCGGATGACATTATGATAATGGCATTTTCATCGGGTACATCCGGATATCCGAAGATGATAACTCACGACTTTAAATATCCTCTTGGTCACATTATGACAGGTGTTTTCTGGCACAGAGTGGTAGATGGCGGTCTGCATTTTACCATTTCCGACACAGGCTGGCTTAAGTCGCTTTGGGGAAAATTCTACGGACAGTGGTTTGGCGAAAGTGCAGTGTTTGTGTATGACTTTGAAAAATTTAACGGTGAAGACATATTGCAAAAGCTGGAAAAATACAAAATCACAACTTTCTGCGTGCCGCCCACAATGTACAGAATGATGCTTCAGTATGATGTCAAGAGCTACGACCTTTCATCACTTACACACTGCTGTACCGCCGGCGAGGCACTCAATCCGGAGATATACAACAAGTGGCTTGAGGCTACAGGACACAAAATATACGAAGGCTTCGGCCAGACCGAGACAACGGTTTGTATTGCCACGATATACCCCTGGTCTGAGCCGATTCCGGGTGCTATCGGATATCCTGTTCCGGGGTATGATGTGCATATTCTCGGTGAAGATGGCGAATCATGCCCGCGCGGTGCAACAGGCGAGATTTGTATCCGCGTTCTCAGCCGTTCGCGAAAAACGTGCGGACTTTTGGATTCGTACAACTTCAGCGACGAAGATACAAAAAAATCTCTGCATGACGGTTTCTATCATACAGGTGATACGGCATACCGCGACGAAAAAGGTATGTTCCGCTATGTCGGCAGAAATGATGATGTTATCAAATCATCGGGTTACCGCATAGGACCGTTTGAAATCGAGAGCGTTCTTCTGGAACATCCGGCTGTATCGGAGGTTGCCGTTACAGGTGTTCCCGACAAAATCCGCGGCTTTGCCGTAAAGGCTACCATTGTGCTTACAGCGCAGTTTGAACCGAGCGAAGAACTCACTAAGGAACTTCAGAAATATGTTAAGGACAACACCGCACCGTACAAATATCCGCGTGTAGTGGAATATGTTGAGGCGCTGCCGAAAACATTTAACGGAAAGATTCGCAGAAGAGAAATACGTGAAAAGGATATGGAACAAAATTCCCCATCCGCCTCACAGTCGTGAGAACGCGCGGGACACATAGCTATTCAAAATTAACACCGCCGAAAGGGAGCGAATTTATCGCGCCGCAGTTCGGCTAAATCCGACACCGATAATAGGGAAAAAGATAATATTCGGTGTCGGATTTGTGTTATATTCATTTTTTATCATCGGATGTGTCTGCCGCGCAACCTCGATGCTGCTCGTCGAAGTGAAAATTTTCCGCGGCAAAACCGCAGTGAACAGCTTAATATCCTGCCTCTATTGACATTTTCTGTATTTATGGTAAAATAAATTACATAAAGAAGGTGATACATATGTTTACCGCGGCAAAAAATTACATAATGCGTTTCCTTGATCCGAACATTGACTTTCGGGTGAGGCTTTTTAATGTGCTTGCAATTGCCGGGACGGCAATCAGCACTGTTGCATTTACGATAAACATAATCACATCCATGACGGTGAGTGCGATTATTTGCGCGCTGCTTGCGCTGCTTTCCGGCGGACTTTTGATATACACGTACAAAACAGGGAAATATCAAAATGCATATGTCGTTACAATTGTAAGCATATTTATGTTCTTCTTTCCGGCAATGTTTTTTACATCCGGCGGATACAAGAGTGGAATGCCGTCACTGTTTATTTTTGCTGTAATGTTCACCGTGTTGATGCTCAGCGGAAAAAAGGCTCTTATTGTATCGGCTGCCGAGATTTTTGAATATATTGCCGTGTGCATTATAGGATACAAAAGGCCGGAGCTTGTCACGTGGTTTCAGACAGACTACGAAATGCTTGCCGATATCCTTGTCACAACATCTGCGGTAAGTATATCGTGCGCAGTGGTGCTGTTTTTGCATCTTGGCGAATATCAGCAGCAGAGGAACCGCCTTGCCGAACAGAATGAGCAGCTCAGGCGGAATGATGAAGCAAAATCGGTATTTTTAACAACGGTTGCGCACGAGATAAAAAATCCGCTGAATGCCATAAATCTTCATGCACGCGACACCTTCGAACTGCTTGATGAACACGACCTGGATATAGATACAATGAAAGAGAACCAGCAGGTTGTGGAAAAAATGGTTATGCGTTTAGACCGTATTGTTGCGGAGCTTATGGACACTGTTGCGATAGAGCAGGGCAGACTTGCGCTCAGTCTATCGCCGGTAAATCTTGGAAATCTTGTACGTGAGGCTGCGCAAACGTATTTCGGCAAAAACAATACAAACGGAAATACACTGTCATTTGATTTGGATTCGCAGCTTGAACCGATATCGGCAGACGGTGCGAGGATAATGCAGGTTGTAACAAACCTTATTTCAAACAGTATGCAGCACACAAAAAACGGTGTGGTGACCGTCAGGCTTACCGGCAGCAAGGACAGCCGGACGGTAACTGTTTCCGACAACGGAACGGGAATGACGGATGATATTAAAAACAGGGTGTTTGACGGCTATGTCTCTGTAAGCAAGGAATATTGGCGGCATGGAATCGGTTTGTTTGTGTGCAGGCAAATAATTGAAGCGCACGGCGGAAAAATTCAGATTGAAAGCGAAATCGGAAAGGGTACGACGGTATCATTCACGCTGCCTGCAGCCGATTAGATGAAAGGGTAATGCAAATGTGTACAAAAGCGACTATACTGATTGTAGAAGATGAAACGGATGTTCTGAGGGCAAATGCGCGCATGATGACTCGGCGCGGATACGCCGTTACAACGGCGGCTACGGTTTCAGAAAGTCTGCAATGTATGGAGAACGGCATTCCGGATTTGCTTATTTTGGATGTAATGCTCCCGGACGGAAGCGGATATGATATATGCGAATGTTTTCGGCGCAAAAGTGACAACCCGGTGATTTTTTTGAGCGGGAAAAGCGAAATAGGCGACAGAATAGAAGGACTCGTCCGAGGCGGCGACTACTATCTGACTAAGCCATACAATTTTGACGAACTTCTTGCCGTAGCAGAGCGTTTGCTCAAGCGGCATTTCAAAATTAAAGAAACGCATGAACAACTGGAGCGAATTACAAAGGGCGCGCTTACTCTTGACATCTCAAAAGCAAAAGCATTTGTCGGCGGTAAGGATGCAAACCTCACATCCACGGAGTTTGCAATGCTTATGTTACTCGTTAAAAACGAAGAAACCGTGTTTTCACCGCGTGAATTGTATGAGGCGGTGTGGGGAACTCCGTCGGTTAACGACACGCGCACGATTCGCTTTCATATCGGAAATCTGAAAAAGAAAATCGATACCGAAAATTCGGCGGATTACGATATCGTCTCGGTGTATGGCAGGGGATATTGTTTTACAACAAAGTAGATGTGAATTTTCGCGTTGTCGTTCTGTTTAACAAATTCCCCATCCGCCTCACGGCTGTGAAATCTTGCAGGACGTGTTATGCACTCGAAAATTCGTACAATACGCGCCGGAAAAAGGCCGCGAAATTATCGCGTCTCGTTTTCCTAAATTCAATACCGAAATAGGGAAGAGGATTAAATTCGATATTGAATTTGCGCTGTGTACGGTTTTCTTCGTGCAACACGTCAACTGCTCGCTTTCAAGGCCGAACGGCGGAGGAAAAATTTTCGGAGACCAAGAGCCGGTTAGTTTACTTGGTACTGAATATCCGGAGAACGAACTGTTTGGAAACTAATTGCTTATGTTACTGTTTTCACATTCTTTGGAATACCATTCCACAAATTTACATACAAACATTTTTTGCTCTGCTGACAAATTCCCGTTCCGCGTGTTTTCCGAATTAATTCATTGAGTTGTTTCCTCGTCATATTTCTGATTAAAATCTATTTGCTTGCCGTGTGTTTTATAGCCGACCATAGTATCAAGGCACACGGCATGAATACTGTTGAAAATACTTCTTTCGATAAGCGGATTTGTTTTTTTGAGTTCTTTAAGCAGCAATTTTATTTCCTGACGTTTGGATTCGCCCACACCGTCCGAACTTGTTCCGATTTTTTCGGTAAAGCGGCATGCGCAGCGTATAAAATTCAGGTCGTTATATCGTGCCCATGAGATTATATCATCTTCATGTACGCAATAAAGCGGACGTATAAGCTCCATCCCTTCAAAATTTGTGCTGTGAAGTTTCGGCGGCATTGCCTGAATTTGCGAGCCGTAGAACATCCCTATGAGAGTTGTTTCCACAACGTCACTGAAGTGGTGGCCGAGGGCGATTTTATTGCAGCCAAGCTTTTGCGCATTGCTGTACAGATATCCTCTGCGCATTCTTGCGCACAGGTAGCACGGTGATTTTGCAACACTGTCGGCAATGTTAAATATGTCCGTTTCAAATATTGTAACGGGTATTTGCAAAAGTTTGGCATTATCTTCAATTTTTTTTCGGTTTTCCGGGTTGTACCCCGGATCCATAACGAGAAATTCCAAGTCAAACGGAACCTCACTGTGTCTCTTTAGTTCCTGCATAAGCTTGGCGAGGATCATGGAATCCTTTCCGCCGGATATACAAACTGCGATTTTATCGCCGCTTTCAACAAGATTATATCGTTTAACGGCGGCAATAAACGGATTCCATATTGTTTTTCTGTATTTTTTTATCAGACTTTGTTCTGCGGTCTGACATTTTGTGAGTTCTCTTTTCATATTTATTCACACCCCGTAATATCTTTTATAATTTGTGACGCCATTATTAGTCCGACAACAGACGGTACAAATGCGCTGCTTGCCGGAACGGGTTTTTCGCCGGAGTTTGCGGCGGCGCCGTCAATTTGCATCGGTGTGCGCGCCGTCTCTTTTGAATACACAACCTTAAGTGATTTTATATTCCTTTTTTTCAGTTCGTGCCTCATTACGCGTGCAAGGGGACAAATTGATGTCTGATATATGTCGGCAACTTCAAACATTTCCGGGCACAGTTTGTTTCCGGCACCCATTGAGCTGATTATCGGAGTGCCGGCCTTTTCGGCATTTACAGCAAGGGCAATTTTTCCTGTAACTGTATCTATTGCATCCGCTATGTAATCGTATTTTGAAAAGTCAAATAAATGCTCGGTTTCGGGTGTGTAAAAAATTCTGTGCGCCGTCACATTTATATCCGGATTTATATCGAGTATTCTTTTTTTTGCCACGTCTGTTTTATATTGTCCAATAGTGCTTACTGTCGCATATATCTGCCTGTTTATGTTCGACTCATCTACTGTGTCGCTGTCTATGATATCTATCGAACCGATACCGCTGCGCACAAGGGCTTCGACAGTATATCCGCCAACGCCGCCTATTCCGAACACAGCCACATGTGAATTTTTAAGCTTGTTCATTGCATCACTTCCGAGGAGCATTTGTGTACGTATAAATTTGTTATCCATGTTTTGTTACCTCACTTTATCGGCTCATTGCCGCTTCGATTATAATCTCGACGGCAAGCCATTTGTCATATTTTCCGGATTTAACCCCAAAATCCATATCGCGGCACAGCCGCATAATTTCGTCAACCTTTTTTTCGGGTATTTTTTTCAGTTGGCGCTGATAGTTCGGCAGATACCTGTCATATATTTTTGTAAAGCTGCATATCTCACGCGTTGATTTTCCTTTTGAAATATACAGCTTTTTGTATGTGGAATACCTGCCGAAAATAATGCTGATTATCTTAATGGGTTCTTCGTTCAGTGCTTTCAAATCCGCCAGCTTTTCAAGAGCCTTTTTATTTTTGCCGTCAGCAATGTCGTCTATCATTGCAAAAACGCGGTTCTCCGTATTTTTTGAAACGACGGAGTCTATGATATCCGAGGTTACTGTTTCATTGTCCGCAACACTCGATATCAGTTTATCGAGTTCGCTTCGGATATTCAGCATGGACGGACCGCATATTTGCGCAATATATGCCGCGTCGGGCGGCGAAATGTATCTTTTTTCGCTCTTAAGTATGTTTGTAATCCACGATGCAAGCGCACCGGGTTTGTTGTACTTAAATTCGCATATGCGTGCGTCTTTGCCGAGACGCTTGTATATAACGCTGTTTTTGTTTATGCCTGTTTCCGCAAATACAACAATCAGATAGTCCGGAATATTTTCAAAAAATGAGCACCAGTATTTTTTCTGAGCGTCATTTGCCGATTTAAACATCGCGCTGCCGCGTATGTAAAGTACCTTTTTTTCGCTCATAAAGGGGTATGATTCGGCAAAACTGTCCGTTTCACTTTCCTCGGGTATTTTGCCCGATACTTTCATCAGGTTAAAATCTTTTGTATCCGCATCTGTGTTTGCCTCAACAATTTTTTTGGCATAGTAGTCCACAAGATACGTTTCCTCACCGTACAAAAGGTAAATATTTTTAAATGAGGAAGATGCCAGATCTTTTTTTATTATGTCCATTGTTTTCCTCCTTATAGTAACTTCGGGTTTTAACGTGAATGCCCTTTTTATCTATCATAAAAGTTATGGTTCGGTGTTTGTCCGTTCGGAGTATGTCGCAATCCTTGTAATCTTTCAGCGTTTTGGGTGCAGGGTGGGAATAACGGTTGTTTACCCCGCAGGATATCACGGCATATCCGGCGTCGCAGCGCTCGGCAAAATGTCTGCCGATAATTGAATATGAGCCGTGGTGCGGAACCTTTACAATGTCACAATGAAGATCTTTTTCGAGCAGACGGTATTGGGTAACCTCTTCGATATCGCCCGTAAACAGTATGCTGCGCCCGAGTGCGTTTAGTTTGAAAACAAGCGACATATTGTTTGCGTCCGACAAAAAGCCTTTAAACGGACTCAGTATGTCCAGCGAAGTGTCTTCGTCAATTTTAACGGTATCGCCGCCGAGAACGTATTTGGTGTCAACGTTTGTTTTAAAAATCTGTTCCGCAATCAGTTCGCCGTCTGATTCGTCTGTCATCGGGTATCTGTTGGGAATAATAAGATGTTTTATGCATTTCTTTTCAAGAAGGGGAATAATGGCGTTTATATGGTCGGCATGGTGATGTGTTACAATCGCATAATCTATCTTTTTTACACCGTGCGAATTAAGAAACGGCTGAACGATGTATTTGTACGGATTGGTTATCGAATCCGAACCGGCGTCAATCAGAATTGTTTTTCCGCGCGATGTCCTTACAAATGTGCAATCACCCTGACCGATGTTTATAAAGTCAATTGTGCATCTTTTGTACAAAATTTTTTGTGCCGTGTATGCACCGTTTACTATCAAAACAATGCACAGTGATACCGCGGTTATTGGAATTTTGTTTTTGGATTTTCGGCAGTACAGGCACAAAAGTATCGCCGAGATGCTCAGCGTAACGAGAAATGCCGAAACCGATGATATCGGGACATATGAGTATTCAACAGAGGATAACTGCCTTGCCGCCCCGATAATGATTATAGCGGGAATGTACAATATCCGCGACAAAAGCATGCACACCCATGCGGGCATGAACAGACTTGCTGCCGACAGCAAGTACGATAACGACAGCATGACCGGGACAATCGGAACAATTATTAAGTTGCTTATTAATGCAATTATCGATACTTCGTGAAATGTAACAGCCGTTACCGGGAAAGTGCATATCCATGAGAAGCAGCTTATTACAAGACTTTCGAGAACAGTTTTGTATTTCATTTTGTTTATGCCGTGCTTCTGAATAAATTCAACGCCCTTTATTACCCCGTATGTCGACAAAAACGATAATTGAAAGGATGTGCTGCAATAGGCATACGGCCGTATAAACAGTGTAATATACATCGCTGCGGCAAGAGAGGTAATCGGAGAATATCTGCGGTTTAATAATTGTGAAACACATAATACAACTGCCATTATCGCGGCACGCTGCACCGAAATGCCGAACCCGGTAAACAAATACATAAAGATACATCCGGCAATTGTAACGGCGGATGAAACATATTTTTTTGTTCGTGTGCCAAGCGGCAGGATTCCGTATATGTATGACAAAAAGAGAATAAATAAATTTAAATGCAAACCCGATACGGCAACAATATGATACACACCGCTGTGGCGAAAACTGTCTTTGAGCGAATCGGGCATTTTGTCTCTGTTACCGGTTACAAGTGCATCTGCCAGCGATGCAATATTGCGCGGCATGTATTCGTACAGGTGTGACGATACGGCGGTGCGCTTGGAATACAGACGGCGCAGGGCACCCTTTTTCAGAATTTTTACATTTCCGATTTCCGTGTCGAACTGAGCGCAAAGCCCTTTTGATTTAAGATACGATTCCTCGTCGAAATCTGTGTAATTCATCGAAATATCGGGAACGGCAAAAGTTCCTTTCATACGCAGAACGTCTCCGCATTCAATATCTTCATCAAACACATCCGATATCTTGACATTTATACCGTTTGAAAGCCGTGCACCCTTAATTACTTTTGCAGAAAAAGAAATCGATTGCGAACCGACGGACGGGACACTTGAAACGCGTACCGTAATTGTGCTTTTTTCGGGAGCTGACATTACCGTTGAGTAGTCATTTTTGAGCGAAAAATTCCATACCACCGTTTTGCATATAAGCACAATGGTGATTGCTGTGTAAAAAAGTATTCTGCTGTGCCTTTGTATAAAAATTCTAAACTGCATGATTTCACCGGCATGTGATTTTTTTACGGTTACAATTATATCTCTTTATCAAAAATGTGTCAATATTCTTTGCAAGAAATAATTTAATCCATTTAGCGTATAAATATATCCATTGCAATATTTTGTGAAATATGCTATATTTATACCAAGTAGATAATTGTAAATTACATAGTATCACATAACGAGTACAATTTTGTTTCGAAAAATGGAGAAATAAACGTTTTTTCAAACTTGTATTTTGCCTGTGAATGTATTACAATTAAATTACACACTAAAGGAGTTTTTTTTACTTCTTTTTTGTGTAAATTGTCAAAAAGCCGCATGGGTGCGGTCAAAAAACAAATATAAGGAGAATGAGAAATGAAAAAAGGAACGTTGAAGCTTGTTTCCGCGTGCCTCACAATAGGCGTAGCGGCATCGATGTTTGTCGGATGTAATTCCGATAAGAAAACAGCGTCGAAAGGCGATGTGACAACAGTTGAGATGTGGTGCGACTATGCATCGTCGAAAAAGGCATGGACAGAGGCGATTGATGAGTATAACGCAGGTCAGGGAAAGAAAGACGGCGTGTTCATTGATTTTCAGGTAAAAGAGGGCGGAACGCTCAATCAGAATGTTGAGCTGGCTCTGCAGGATAATTCCGCTCCGGATATATTCACGGGCGGTTCGCTTCCGAAACTTGTTGAAGAAGGCTATGTTGCCCCGATCGAAGACCTCCCGGGCGGCGAGGAATTCCTTAAGTATTACAAAGACAACAATATGCTTCAGGACAGAGTATCCGTTTTTGACGGAAAAACATATAAAATTCCTGTTTCGTCCACACTCCGCGGACTTATTTACAACAAAGATATGTTCAAAGAGGCGGGAATAGTTGACAAAGACGGCAACCCCACACCTCCGGAAACATTTGACGAGCTTATTGAATATGCAAAGAAGCTCACCGATACAAGCAAAAAGCAGTACGGATACATACTTCCGCTCAAATGGACAAACTGCATCGGTTCCGATGTAACCGAAATAGCTCCTGCATCAATAGGACATGACGGATACGACAGAGTAAGCGACACATACGAATACGAGGATATGGCTCCGATTCTTGACAAGATAAAGGAACTTTATAAATCAGGATCCTGCTACCCGGGCGCCGAGAGTATCGAAAATGATAATGCACGCGCATACTTTGCAGCAGGCAAGATTGGTATGAAAATGGCATACTCGTTCGACGTTGGTGTGCTCAACGACCAGTTCCCGGCAAAATGCGACTGGGGTGTTGCTCCCGTTCCGGTGCTCGACAAGGACAATAAGTACTATCAGACAGTAAACTACGGTTATTCGGTTGCAATCAACAAGAACTCCGTGGAAAAGAAAGGCGAAGCCATAATGAACGTGTTCAAGTTTATCTATGGTGATGACTTCCAGACAAAGATGTACGAAAACGGTATGACACTCCCGGCAAGAACAGAAATAATTGAAAAAGCCGACATGTCCAAGTGCAAAAAGGCAGGATGGGCAGATTTCGGTGAAATTCTCAAGATTTCAAAATATTACGGCAAAAAACCCGAGGCAGATACATCCAATATGATGAATCTCCAGGAGACAGTTGTATCTCAGGTATTCTCCGGCAAAAAGACCTCACAGCAGGTATTTGCGGAATACAGCGCAGAATACGAAAAGGCAAGACAGTCATACTATTCAATGCATACCGAGTACAAATCGGATGAGTGCAAGGATACTAAGTTTGATATGTCAAGAAAATAAGAAATAATAAGTAATGTAAGGTTTTGCGGTCGGTGTGCCGAGGTGTGCCGCCGCAATTCCTTTTCAACAAAGGAGGCAGCACATATAATGAAGAAAAGCGGATCTTTCAAGTCCGAAAAAAGGATAGAGGCTATCACCGGTCTGACAATGGTGGCAATACCGCTTATCGGCTTTTTGGTTTTGCAGGTGTATCCGATACTCTGGACTTTCAGATGGTCATTTTTCTCGTACAACGGTGTTCCGTCGCTCACAAAGTTTATCGGATTGGACAACTTCAAAACAGCTTTTGCCGACGGTGTGTATTGGAGAACGTGGGTAAATACATTGCAGTTCGTATTTTTCAAAATTCCGATAGAGATATGCCTCGCTATGTTTTTAGCTCTCCTGCTGGATACCGATATTAAAGGCAAGGGTTTCTACAGAGCTTTGTACTATCTTCCCACGGTTATCAGCTCGGTTGTTGTCGGCTTGATTTTTACCAACCTTTTTACATATGACGGATTTTTGAATACTTTCTTTACCAAAATCGGGCTTATGAAGGAGCCTATGGATTGGTTCTCCCAAAAATGGAGTGCAATGACAATGCTTTGCAGCGGCGGAATATGGATGGGATTCGGAATAAACGTTTTGTATTTTATCGCAGCGCTTGCAAATGTTTCGCAGGACGTTCACGAATCGGCGCAGCTTGACGGTGCAAATGCGGTTACAAGATTCTTTAAGATAACTCTTCCCATGATAGCACCTGTATTTTCTATTGTAATATTGCTTTCGCTTATCGCAAATCTCGGAGCAAACGAACTTGTTATAACACTTACCGGAGGTGCTCCGTCCGGTCAGACGCAAACTGTTATGTCGTATCTTACAACAAAGTTTGTGCCCGGATTTGCCGAAACGGCTACACCGGCTCTCGGATACGGCTGCTCTTTGGCACTGATTACTACACTGCTGTTCGGACTCATTGCAGTGGCTTATAATAAGATAAACCACAAGCTTAACGATATGTATTGATAGGAGGGAAAATCTTTGAACGCAAGAACTATCAGGAAGACACTTACATATATATTTTTGACGGCGGTTTTGGCTGTAACGATTTTTCCTATTATCTACACGCTGCTTGCATCGCTCAAGGACAATCTGGAAATTCTGACAGAACCGGGACGTTTGATTCCGCGAAATCCTACGCTTGACAATTACATAACTGCATGGGATTCTGATGATTTTCAGGTTAAAACACAGTTTTTCAACAGCTTGCTGTATACGGGAGTAATGCTTACATGCAACTTGTTTGTAAGTTCTCTTGCCGGATTTTCGTTTGCAAAGCTCAAATTCCCGTTTAAATGGGTGATTTTTGCATGCTTTAACTTTTTGCTGTTTGTAAAACTCGGCGGAATATCCGTATATGCCACGTTTGATGTACTCAATCTGTTTCATTTGCCGAGAAATCTGTACACCCTTATGCTTGTTAATTTGTTTGGTGTGCCGGTCGCAAATATTTACCTTGTAAAATCATTTGTCGAGGGACTCCCCGACAGTGTTGTGGAAGCAGCAAAAATTGACGGCTGCTCATTGTGGGGAATATTTTTCAAGATTATATTCCCGCTCATTACGCCCGTTATTGCTACAATTGCCGTCCTTAGTTTCAAGGGCTCGTGGAATGATTATATCATGCCAACGATATTCACACTTACAAAGCCTGACCAAAGAACACTCATGGTTGGACTCATGGCTCTCAAATCAACAGGCGGTGCTGCAACAAACTGGGCAGTAATGCTTGCCGGTACGACAATATCCATGATTCCGGTACTTGTGGCATATACTGTGTGCAACAAATACTTTGTAAAGGGTATTACTGTTGGTGCAGAAAAGGGTTGATATGGCATTCCCTTTTTGCCTCACGGCTGTGAGAACGCGCGGGACACAATAGAAACTAAAAAATCAACCGAAAAGCGCCGGAAAAAGACCGCGAAATCATCGCGTCTCGTTTTCCTAAAACCGTCAACACAATAGGGAAAAAGATTATGTGTGTTGCCGATTTTGCGCTACGGTTGATTTTTTTCATTAATTGTGTCTTTACTTTTTAAATATTGCGCCGCAGGCGCAACTCATGAAAGGTTGGTAGTGAGCAACGAGGATATATGAGCGCGCTTGCAAGCTCATAGACCGAGGCGAACGTGACCTTTCATGAAAGAGTAAGAATCACGGAGCGGTTGACTGATTTTCTGTAAGAAAATCGGAATTAGCGTAGTGCATTCTGACGAGGACGAACGGCGGAAAGGAAATTTTCGGAGACCAAAACATGGTTTGTTTACTTGGTGCAATAAAAAACACCATGTATTGTATTACTGTTGTCACATTATAATATTCTGTATGCAAATTTTGACATTCTTTTGAGCAAATACAACATAATGCGGATAAAGTTAAAAAAAATTAAAAAAACTGTTGACAAAAGTCGCACGGTGTGATATTATATATAAGTCGCACGGCGAGGGAAACATTTTATACGGCATCAAACCGGCGGCATTGGTCTTTGAAAAATGAACAGCATATATTAATGAGGTTCTCGTTAATTTTTTGAAATGTACTTTAC
>CAKSIN010000017.1 GCA_934463115.1 uncultured Clostridia bacterium | reverse complement strand
GCTTCTCGAAAGTCGGTTTATTCGATTGAAGATAATATGTTCCGCTTTTGGTATCGGTTCGTGTTTGAAAATAATTCAATCATCGCCCGCGGCGCCGCAGATTTGGCATATAGGCGTATCGAGCCACAGCTTTCGGACTATATGGGCAAGGTTTTTGAGGAAATCTGTAAACAGTATTTGTGGAAACAACTCCTTTCCGGCAACTGCCCTGTTGAGTTTACAGCTCTCGGTCGCTGGTGGGGCAATAATCCGAAAGAAAAGTGTCAGACTGAAATTGATATTATGGGCGAACAAGATAAAAACACAGCACTTTTTGCAGAATGTAAATGGACTAACGAAAAGGTTGACCTTGGCGTGTTGGAAACACTTGCGAAACGTAGTAATTTATTCTCATATAAAACAAAACATTACTATCTGTTTTCCAAATCAGGATTTACAAAAGGTTGTATTGATAAGGCAAATGAGATGGGTAATGTGAATTTGGTCGAGTATGGGGATATAATTGGAAATATGCAGGGTGACTACAATGGTTAAAGAATTAGTGCACGATCCTATATTTTTAGGTCAGAAATCAGAAACGGCAACAGCTGACGATTTGCGGACTGCGCAAATTATACAACACGAAATAGACCATTGCAACGGAATTTTGATATAAGGAGTCAATTATGCTCACACCTTTTCAGGCATTTTATATTGCATTAAAATTGAATAGCTTAAATGATGAAGATGCACTTATGCCTGTATTTTCCGAGGGAAATATAAGGGTGTACCCGTATCAGGTGGCGGCTGCTGTTTTTGCAATGCGTAATCCGTATCATAAAGGTGTAATCCTGTGTGATGAAGCCGGGATGGGCAAATCACACGAGGCAATGCTTATAGCAACTGAATTGTGGTACGAAGGAAAAACGAAAATACTTATCGCAATTCCAAACGGCGATTTGCTTATGCAATGGGCGGAGATGATAGACGCAATGTATGGCATACCATACATTGCAATTCATAATTCGGAATGCATAATGCATAATTGGGCAGACTTTGACGGCATCGTGCTTGCGACCAATGACTATATTGTTCAAAATATATCCGAGTTTGACAAAGTAAATTGGGACACCGTTATTTTTGAAGAAGCAAATGTCCTTTCATCTGTGTATCAATATGAGAACACATTCCGAGGGACGGCAGGAAGTAAACAGGCAAAAATTTTGAAAGAGTTCTCAAAGGATATTTTCAAAATTCTTTTAACCGGAACGCCTATCGAAAAAAATATAATGGATCTGTACGGTCTGATATATTTTATAGATGAAGACCTGCTGCCCGATTCCGACACATATATGAAAAGATATTTGCGCCGACCGGAGAACTACCCGGAGCTTGCGGAAAAGGTGAGCAAATATTGTTTCCGAACATTAAGAAGTCAGGCAAAAAGATATGCCAAAATCCCCGAAAGACGGCATATCACACTTGAATATGAAGGTTCGGAAGAAGAAAAGAAGCTATATAACCTTATCAATCTGTATATAGAAAAGCCGGATAAAAAAGCATTCCCGAAGATGGATGAGTATGACCTTGCTTTAATGCTGCTGGGAACGGCTGCATCGTCATCAGCGGCGATAACTCAAAGCCTTAAAAACATTATTAAAAGGCTTGAACAAATGCCGGACGCACAGACGGAGTGTGAAGAATTTAAGGTTATGCTCACGGCAGCAAAGCAGATTAAAGTCGACACAAAGATAAAGCTGCTTACCGATGCTCTTGAAAAACTGTTTCCGTATATGACAAAAAACGGGGCAAACCGAAAGGCAGTTATATTCACGGAGAGCGTCGAAACACAAAAATGCTTGTATGACACACTCAAATCAAAATATAAAACACTTGTGTATAACGGCAGCGGCTCAACCGATTATGAGGTTCTTAAACAGTTTAAGAATGATGGTGAAATACTTATTTCAACCGATATAGGTGTAAAGGGCTATAACCTTGAAGAGGCATCGCTTGTTGTAAATTACGACTTACTTTATAACACATTAAAAATGGAGCAAAGAATTGATCGGGTGCATAGAATCGGTCAGCAGAACGACTGCATTGTTCTGTCATTTATAAATAAAGGCAATTTTGCCGACATACGAAAGTTGGAACTTGTTTCAAAACGATATATCTTAACCGACGGTGTTTTCGGTGTTTCGGACAGCGTTATAGGCGGCTTTACTGATGATATAGACAAGGCAATAAAGCAGCTTGATATACGCAAAAAGGCACAGGTTGAAAAAGATTATCAAAACATTCTGAAAGAAAATGAGAATGATAACAAAGAACTTGTGGAATCGGCGGAAGATATCCTTTTTACAACATTTACAAAGGAAATGGCAGAGAAGATTAAGATTACGCCACAGTATGCAGAAGAAAAAAGTAAAGAAATAAACAACGACCTTTGGGAGCTTGTGAAATATTTTTTTGAAGAATATAATCTCAAACATGATGATTGCAAATTTGTTATAGATGAAGATAAAAAGACGGTAACGGCTACCGAATACGAAACGCTGCCGCATTTGTTTTATTATCCGGTGGGCGGCAGAAACAAACCGTATACGGCATTAAAACAATTTAAGAATATTTCATTGTTGTCACCGCTTGCAAAAGGCTTGATGTTCAATACAGAGTGCAGCGATAGCGGAACCGTAATCGTTGACAAAGACGAATTACAAAAAGAATGTTCTGTTTCACTCTATATGGTTACAATATGTAGGGGAAAGAAACAGATCAAATCATACCCATTGTTTGCAGGAAAAGACAGCGACGGCAATATATTAAGTTCTGATGAGTGTGAAAGAATTTTCAATCTTCCGGTCAAGGAGTGGACACAGGACGGAAAACCAACACCGTATTGGCTGAAACGCAGCGGATGGACATCGGAACCGAATCCGCTTGTTGACCTCGAAGAATGTGCAATGCGTGAACTGGAAAAGCTCTCGCCAATGCAGCAGGATGAGGTCGCAAGACTTAAACAATCAGCGATTATCAGAAAAAACAAATTAAATCATACTCTTGATGATTTGTCGGCGCAGCTCAAAGAGCTTATTGCGAAAAAAGAAAGCGTCAAAAGCGACAGGCTGAAGCTCTTAACGGTTGAACGCAAAATATCGCTTTTGAATAACGATATATCAAAAAAAAAGGAAGGATTGTTCTTTGACGAAATGCGGATAGATGTTGAAACCGAAAAAAAGATAAACGAATTTTTAGACAGAGAAGAAATAACGGCAAAAGCTGTGAGACAGTTTGTAGTGGAGGTTATAAATTATGCCTGATAATATTATGCTAAATTATATTGAATTATCAAATTCTGATTTTGACTTTACAATATATCGAAAATCATATGACAGTAACAAAAAGGAAGAAGGGTATTTTATATATACCTTACCTACAGTTAATCACAATGATGCGGATAGATACGCTGTTACCTTCGTAGAGAATGATGAATGTATGGCATTTATATGTAATTCACACGACAATATTGATTTAACAAAACAGTGGCTTATGCATCTTATAATTGACAAAGCTAAAGAAATAACTGATGTAATTCAATATAGCATCAAAAACGACTTTGCAAAAAACATATCTTTTGTTATTGAAGAATTATCGCAAGGCGAAAGAATAATTAGATTAGAGCCGTATTTTTTAGAGAAAAACAATACATTTGGTTTTTTAATAGATTATGAATTCAGGCCTTTTGAACAATATAAGAGAAGTCGTATTGAAAAAATTTTGAGTTTATCAATGAATGAGGATGGATTTAAAAATAAGAATTTTTATTCTGATAAACTCAGGTATGTATCTTCATTTATAAATTTATATATGAAAACAATATTTCCGATAGGTGATGATAATAACACAATAGATATAAAAGGAAATATGACGGAGTTAGAATCGTTTTTGCTTAATGAAAAAACATATATATTCCGAAATGGAGATAGCAATATTCAATTTCAAGGGATAAGGGACCAAAAACCGCTTGAGGCGATTTCGAAAAAACCGCTCTTTGTGTTTATATTTGAAAAAAATAAAATAAATGCAGCGCGACAATTAGTAAAGGCTTTGCGTGGCGATTCATATTCAACATTTTCAGGAATGAAAAATATGTTTGAAGTTGATTTTGATAATGATAGTATCGAATCGATTATAGTTGATAACTTTTCAAAGGAAAGCCTTGTCAAAATAGAAGATGGTTTGAATGATATTATAGAGAATAATAGCGAAAGCCAAATAGTAGGTGTTTTCGCCGGAATAGCTAAAGACTTTGATGATGAAAATGGTTATTCACCATATTACACAATAAAAAGCTTTTTCCTAAAAAGGGGTCTGGCTGTACAAGCTGTTACAATAGAACAATCAATGAAAAAAGATGGGTTGAAATGGTCTGTTTCAGGGATTGGATTACAGCTTTTTGTTAAGCTGGGCGGAAAACCGTGGAAGGTAAAGCCTTGCAACAAGGATTGCTTGATATTTGGAATATCAAGTGCACATATTCGTGATGAAAATGGAAAAATAAAGAAATATTTTGCATATTCTCTTTGTTTCGATTCGAGTGGTATCTATAAAAAAATAGATATTTTAGGTAGTTCAGATGATAGGAAATCCTATATTACTCAATTATCGAAGCAAATAAAAAGCCAATTAAGTGAAGAAGTAACTGACAAAATCAAAAAATGTGTAATACATATTCCATACAAGTTAAGAAAAGATGAAATTAAATGTATTAAAAAAAGTGTTGCTGAGCTGAAAAATAATCGTTCAGATATAGAATTTGTCTTTATAAAAATAAATATTAAAAATAAATTCTTCGGATATTCGCATTACAATAGTTGCGTTCCGCTGGCCGGAACCTGCATTCCGTTGGGTAAAAAAGATTTTTTAGTATGGTTTGAAGGACTTCAGCAAGGAAAAACACAGGTGGTAGCAGCGCAAAATATAACAAATCCGGTTCATATACAGTTTATAGATGCAGATAATTTGGATGATAAAAAAATCAGGTCATATATACAAGATATATTGAATTTATCAGGGGCAAATTGGCGTGGTTTTAATGCAAAACATGAGCCTGTAACAACGCTATACCCTGAACTTATCGCAAGATTTGCCGGAAACTTTGAACGATATGGCATAAACCTTGATATAGGAACGGATGCGATGGATAAAGTTTGGTTTATTTAGGAGATGTAAAAAAATATGAATGAAAAAATTAGTATAGGTGATAAAGACGTAATTTTTTTACTTGGTGCCGGATGCAGCTTTGATGCAACAGTACCTGTTTCCGATGGAATGATAATCAAATTGGAAGAACTTTTGCAAAAGGATAATCAGGATGTATACAAATTATACTTGTATATTAAACACACAATGGAATATGGAAATAAATTGTTTGATATAGATCAAGATTTCAATATTGAATCATTAATGGTAGTTTTGCATTGTTTAGAAAATTATAAGAAAAATCAGTTTTATCCATTTATTATCGGATACTCAAATGATTTACGGGAATATGCCGGAAAGGATTTTGAACACATTAAAAATTTGATTAAGATAATTGAAGAAGAGTTGCCAAATTGGGTTACTCTTGACTCGTATACTACAGCTGATTACTACGAAAACTTTGAAAAGTTCCAGAAAGAAATTACATATCCTATCAGAATTTTCTCATTAAATTATGATTTGTGTTTAGAGGAAAATGTAAAGTGTAAAGTTGAAACCGGATTTGCTCAAGACAAAGCTTGGGACGGAAATAGATTTTCTCAAAGTGAGGATGATGAAGAAACCGCCATATACTTGTATAAGTTGCATGGTTCAATAGACTGGCATAGACACGATGACGGAACGCTTATAAAGTCATCAAAACAAAAAATCAAGTCGGATATAATTTTTGGGACAAGTATGAAATTGCAGGCAATAGATCCATACTTATTTTACCTATATGAGTTTCGTAGATATGCATTATCATCTCGGATTATTGTTGCAATTGGATATAGTTTCAACGATAATCACATAAATGATTTGATCCGTCAAGCGTTAAATAATAATCATTTGAGAAAATTGATTGTTGTTGAGCCTGTTGGAACAGCTGGGGAGCAAACAGAATTAAAGAGAATAAAGAAAAAACTCCAAATTGTGGAAGATGGTGTGATTTTGCTTGAAAAAATGGGAGCAAAAGGGTTTTTAAATGAAAAACTATCGCTTGAATATATAGGCAGCAAACTTCCGGCAGAACGGTTACCTTTTTGAAAGTGCAATAATTGGGTAGAAGAAATATAAATATAGAAGAAAGCGGATGAAAATAATGAATGATATTTTTGCATTTACACTTTATACAAAATCTGTGCTTAGGGTAAATTGTTGCATATTTGATACGAACGGAAAGCTAATCGGAAAGATTTTGAGTAAGTATCCTAATTTTAGAGATAGCTATGACGAATTTGAGTATAAGGACAATTATTCCTATAATATTGAAAGCTCAAAAGGCATATATGAAAAATTATTGAACAATGAAATTAGAATATATGGAATAAATGATTATAAACTTAGCTCGTGTAATACGCACTATGTTCATAAGGAGGAAAATAAAAATGTGTGAGAAGTTGGACGGATTATCAATGGATTTGGAAAAGGTTAATAGTGAGAAGTTAAAGTCGGTATTCCCGGAATGCTTTTCAGAGGGAAAGCTTGATATAGACAAGCTTTTATCTCTTTGCGGCGAATATATCGACAACGATTTTGAAAAATACAAGTTTGAGTGGAAGGGTAAATCGGAGTGCCTGCGTTTGGCACAGAAACGCTCAACCGGAACACTGCGCCCTTGTAAGGAAAAGAGCGTTAATTTTGACGATACGCAGAATGTTTACATAGAGGGCGATAACCTAGAAGTGCTGAAACTTTTGCAGACGGCATATTTTAATAAAATCAAAATGATATATATTGATCCTCCGTACAACACAGGCAATGACTTTGTTTATGAGGATGATTTTGCCGATCCTATGGCACGGTATAAAGAGATAACACAGCAGACCACAAAATCCAATCCCGAAACAATGGGTAGATACCACACAAATTGGCTCAATATGATGTATCCGAGATTACGGCTTGCGGCAAATTTGCTTGCTGATGACGGTATTATATTTATAAGTATAGATGATAATGAAGTACATAATTTGAGAAAACTATGTGATGAAATGTTTGGCGAAGAAAATTTAATTGCTGAGCTAATATGGGATTTGGGAACCGGAACTACTGCTGGACATTTTACAAGAGGGCATGAGTATGTTGTTTGTTATGCCAAAAGAAAAGACAACATTAGTAATTTTAAAAATTATAATGATGGCGAATTGATTAGGCATGGTGCATTAAAAAAAATATCATATAAAAATCCTGCTACTGAAATAACTTTTCCTGCAGGCTTTGAGTTTGAAGGTACTGACGCTGAATTTGAAGGCGAATTAGGTGGTTCTGAAAAAGAATATATACTTTCAGGAAAAATGATATTTAAAGACGGAAAATTAACTGAACCAGTCACAATAAAAGCGGGATTTGCAATGAAAAAGCAAGTGGAAGATTTTATTGATGGAAAAGAAGTGTATGATACAAAGGGGCAAAAAGTAAACAAATTCTATTTTAATAGTAAGGGCATATTGTTTTACGAGAAAGAAAAGACCATTATAAACCCAAGAACAGTTTTGTCAAATATAGCAAATACTAAAAATGGCACTTCAGAGGTAACGGATTTGTTGGGCTATAAATATTTTGACTTTCCAAAACCTGTGGCGTTAATTCAGTATTTGATTAAACTTGTAACAGAACAAAATGACATTGTTTTTGACTTTTTCTCAGGTTCTGCAACAACCGCACACGCTGTAATGCAGCTTAATGCTGAGGATGGAGGCAACAGAAAGTTTATTTGTGTTCAGTTGCCGGAACTGTGTGATGAAAAATCTGAGGCATACAAGGCAGGATACAAAACGATATGCGAAATTGGTGAAGAACGCATACGCAGAGCAGGTCAAAAGATACTTGAAGAACAGGACACTCAAATTGCAATGGGCGATGAGGAAAAGAAACCGCTTGATATCGGTTTTAAGGTCTTCAGGCTTGATACATCAAATCTCAAGCTTTGGGACAGCACACCGATTACGGGCGATAATCAGCTTGAAATGTTTAACGAGCGAATGAACTCGATGATTGACAGCATAAAAGATGACAGATCCGATATGGATGTTATCTATGAAATTATGCTCAAAATGGGTGTTCCGCTTGACACGGCTGTTCAGTACATAGAAATTGACGGTAAAATCGTGTATATTGTTGGCGACTTCCTTTTGATGATTGCTCTCTATAACGATATAACCGCTGAAGATATAGACCAAATGGCGGCATACGCTCCGGCGAAAATCGTTTGTGCAGAACAGGGCTTTAAGGATGATACCGCCCTCTCAAATGCACATTATATTTTAAGAGATAAACAGATTGAACTGAAGTTGGTGTGAGGCGGTGATATAATGGCTAAAAAATATATAAATAAAATTATTTATTTTGACAAAGAAACTATACGTAACATCTTACAAGAACAAGATCATGGTGAGTTGTCAAAAGTAACAGATATTTCCTCATCAGTTCAGAATCAAGCGTCCATTTCTGCAGAGGCATCAGCAAAATTAAAGTTGGAAGTACCACTGATTTCTCGATTTTCGTTCCTTTTCACAGGAAAGATAGACGCATCCTATGTTATCAAAAGAGATAGTACAACTACGATTTCTTCAACTGAGATTTCTGAGTTTGAAAAATTGAAGCCGCGATTGGTTTCAATCCCTAATATCCAACTTTCTGATATTGAAAATTCATCAACGTCTCTACGTGTGGCGGGTGGTTACTTAAAGATTGTCAAAGGTGGTATTGATGGGCTAGATACCAAAGAATTTAAAACAGTTATGGATAGCTATGATGGTTATGATACATATAAAGTAGATGATATGAGGTATGTGCGTTTTAATAATGCTGCATTTGTGAGCAACTACAAAAGGAACGACTTGCTCACAACAACCATGACATTATATTGCATTCCAGTAGGCATATTCGAAAAAATGCGTTTTGATTTTATTAAAGAAATAAGTAAAATGGAACGCCTAATATCTACCGCGGAAAAATCCCAAACATTAGCTGACATATATCCGCCTACTACACAATTATCTAAAGAAGATAATCTAAATGTTTGTACTAAAGTAGAATCTGATAAAGTAACTCTTTATGATGTTCTATATGCTTGTATTTCTACGGAGGTATCAAATGGAAGATAAACGTAAATATCATCTAATTATCGGCTCCAAGGCTTTCTTTGATGCAAAATTGCCAGTTTGTTCTGAATATGATGATGTGGACACATTCTTGGAATTGGTAAAGCTTTCTGACATGGCAAAACAAAGCCGATACACATTTGACCAACATGCCGAAAAACTAATTATTAAAAATAACGATTATCATGGTATTGTTGATGCAGCTCATGACCGCTTAGGTCCTTTGATTGAAGATTTGACAACAGACGATGCCGAAATATATATCCATAATCCGCCTCGTGTTCTTAAAGAATATTTAGAGGATCAGTATATGCGTTCTCTAATTGAATTGGATATAAAGTCCGAGAGCTATGAAATAAATCGCGATTCTACTATGTTTGTTGAAAACATTAAAAGCATATCCTCAAATTTGTTTGGTCAGCATACAGCTATTGAGGAAATAAGTAAGAGTCTTTGGTATCTTACTACAGTTAAAAGAGAAAAACCTTACGTAATCATGCTTTATGGTAATAGCAGTTTGGGTAAAACTGAGTTAGTTAGAGAAATATCAAAAAAATTCTTTGGCGGAAAATGCTTAGAAAAACATTTGTCAATGTTTAAAAATAACAATTACTCGGAGTATTTTTTTGGAGACGCTCCTAATCGCAAAAGCCTTGGCTTTGATTTATTAGAACGTGAGTCGAATTTAATATTCTTCGATGAGCTAGATAAATGTCCGGAATACTTCTTTTCGGCTTTTTATACATTGTTTGATAACATCCAGTTTAAGGATGCAAACTACGACGTTGATGTGTCTGGTATAGTGATTATTCTAACATCTAATTATCAATCAGAGGACGAAATGAAAAGACAACTGGGACTTCCTATCTTTTATCGTATTGACAAGATGATTCATTTTGATGATTTTGGATGTGATACAATATATGCAATAGTAAAAAATGAAATCAACTCCAGAGAAGAGGAGTATGTAAACAAACTGACACCAGAAATGGTTTATGCTGCTGTAAGTCCTATGGTGTCTACAACTGGTGAAAATGCTAGAACTATAAAGTATAAGGTTCAGCATGTTATCGAGGAATTACTATTTCAAGAGATTCGGGAACAGATGCCTTAAAGACAATTACAAAAAGCAAAGAATGGTGAAACAAAATGAAACTAAAATTTAAGAATCAACAATTTCAAACGGATGCGGTGAATGCGGTTGCGGATTTATTCTCCGGACAGGAGAAAATGCAGTCAACCTTTGAAATTACGCAGGGACCGCAACTCAGCTTGGTGGAAAATGAACTCGGAATCGGAAACGGAATACTCATATCCGATGAACAGTTAAACGCAAATATGCACGAGGTACAAAAAAGAAATAGCCTTGCACCGTCTGACATTCAAGACGGTATGCGTTCCTTCTGCATTGAGATGGAAACGGGTACTGGAAAAACCTATGTCTACACAAAGACGGTTTTTGAACTGCACAAACGTTATGGATTTACAAAGTTTATCGTTGTTGTGCCGTCTGTTGCCATTCGTGAGGGTGTGTATAAATCTCTTGAAACCACAAGGGAGCATTTCCTGAATCAATATGACAATGTGCCGTACCGATATTTTATATACAATTCCGCAAAGCTTTCGGAGGTCAAGCAGTTTGCCACAAGCAGCAATATAGAAATTATGATAATCAATATCGACGCTTTCAAAAAGTCGGAAAATATTATCAATCAGGCACAGGACAAGCTGAATGGCGAAACGGCAATGTCGTACATACAAAACACAAACCCCGTTGTTATTATTGATGAGCCGCAATCGGTTGATAACACACCAAAGGCTAAAGAAGCAATCAGCTCGCTTAATCCTCTTTGCGTGTTCAGATATTCCGCAACGCACAGAGAGAAAATGAATTTGCTCTATCGTCTGACGCCCGTTGACGCATATCAAATGGGACTTGTAAAGCAAATATGCGTTTCGTCAAACACTGTCGCAAACGACTTCAACAAGCCGTATATAAAGCTTTTGTCAGTGTCAAACGACAACGGATTTCGCGCTAAAATCGAGATTGATGTGCAGAATAAAGACAGCATTGTGTCGAGAAAAACCGTAACTGTAAAGCCAAATGACGATTTATTCCTTATATCGGGCGAAAGAGAACTGTATGAGGGATATTCCGTTGCGGGAATAGACTGCACCCCTGAAAGTGAAATGGTGGAGTTTTCAAATACCGAATTTGTAAAGCTGGGCAAGGCAATCGGCAGCATAGACGAGAATATAATCAAAGAAGCACAGATAAGAAGAACCATTCAGGCACATCTTGACAAGGAACTCCGATATACCGAAAAAGGTATCAAGGTGCTTTCGCTGTTCTTTATTGATGAGGTTAAAAAGTACAGAACGGCTGACGGCGAAAAGGGTATCTATGCCGAAATGTTTGAGAAGTGCTATAGTGAGCTTATGAATATGCCCAAATATGCGGAGCTTAAAGCAAAGTTCACAGTGGATGCTGCTAAGGTACATAACGGCTATTTTTCTCAGGATAAAAAGGGAACATTTAAGGATACAAAAGGCGATACCGTTGCCGATTACGACACATACAACACGATTATGAAGGATAAAGAGTGGCTTTTAAGCTTTGACTGTCCGCTCAGATTTATCTTCTCGCACTCCGCACTTAAAGAGGGTTGGGATAACCCGAATGTTTTTCAGGTATGCACGCTTATTGAGCAGAAATCGACATTCACCTGCCGCCAAAAAGTCGGCAGAGGTTTAAGACTTTGTGTAAATCAGGACGGAGAGAGAATAGAAGATAAAAACATTAACATTCTTCATGTTATGGCAAACGAATCATTCTCTGAATTTGCCGAAACATTGCAAAAAGAGATTGAAACCGAAACAGGCGTTAAATTCGGTGTGCTTCAGATTAGCCTTTTCTCCGGTATGAAATATGAAGAAAAAATCGTTACCGAAAAGCAGGTTGATAATTCGGACGCACAGCTTATAATGAATTATATGGCAGCTCACGGATTTGTCGATGACAGCGGAAAGCCCACCGAAACGGCAAAGAAAGCGGTTGTTGAGAAAACTATAGAGCTTCCCAAACAGCTTGAAACCGCAAAAGAGTCTATTGAAAAAGCTATAACAGATAACACCGCCGTAAAAGCAGATGATATAATAGGCAAAACATATACTGAAACGGTAATTGTTGAAAAGGAAGTAAGCTATGACGACGCGCAGGAGCTTATGCAGCACTTTGAGGACAAAGGCTATGTGTCAAAGTCGGGCAAGATAAAGGACACGATGAAAAATGCACTGCTCAGCGGTACTCTTGATTTGCCGAAAAAATTTGAGGCTGCCCGTGAACGCTTGGAAAGCGTTGTTAAGAAGGCTGATAATAAAGTGCCGGTCAGAGATGCTTCAAAAGAAGTTATTGTGCATCTTAAAAAGCAGGCAATGCTGTCGCCCGAATTTATGGAGTTATGGAACAAGATTAAGCAGAAAACGGCTTACCGTGTGCAAATTGATACCGAAAAGCTTGTTGAAACTTGCGTGAAAGAGCTTAAAGCTATGGAACCTATCCCTAAAGCAAGGCTTGTTTCCAAAACGGCAAATATAAACATTCAGAATCCCGGTGTAACCTACACCGAAAGGGAAATGCGTGTTATGGATTTGGAAGATACATATTCAAGCCTTCCGTATATTCTCGGAATTATCAGTGAAGAAACACTTATAAAGCGAGCAACCGTTGCGAGGATAATTGTTGAGAGCGGCAGAGGCGGAGATTTTCTTAACAATCCGCAGGCGTTTTTGGAAAGATGCCTTGAAATCATAAAGAAAAACCGCCACGCTTTGGCGATAGACGGAATTAAATACGTGAAGCTTGACGGGCAGGAGTATTACGCACACGAGATTTTCGATTCGGAGGAGTTATCGGCAAATCTTGATAAAAATGCGGTTGCGGTAAATCGCAGTGTGTATGACTATATAATTTATGACAGCTCCACAATAGAAAAACCGTTTGCAAAAGCACTTGATGACGATCCTGATGTTAAGATGTTCTTTAAGATACCGGAGCGGTTCAAAATTGAAACGCCGATAGGCACATATAATCCCGATTGGGCTGTGTATTTGGAGCGTGACGGAGACAAAAAGATGTACTTCATACTTGAAACAAAAGGAACGACCGACCTTTTTGGCTTGCGTACTCCCGAACAGCTTAAAATTCATTGCGGAACAGAGCATTTCAAAGCTCTTGAAAATGGGACGGAGATGTATGTTGCAAAGAATTGGAGTAAATTCAAGGTTGAGCATTAAAAACACAAAAGCAGCAGACCACAATCTGCTGCTTTTACTATACTATTTATCTAAAATTGTCAAGCCAAGTTTTGAACTGTTCAAGAGTTATTTCGCCATTATAGCATTTTTTACGCTCTGCACGGGCGATTTTTCCGAACTGTTTAAATTCATCTTTAGTGATGAGCTTTGCTCGCTGGCGTGAGTCCATACGGCGGTAAGCGGTGATATAGGCTTTATGAATATCGTCGTTTTTATGAGTGATATCAAATGTTTTAAGTGCGCCGAACTCATTGCAAGGTCTTGTTTCGCCGGGCATAATTCTGTCGCAGTATTCGCTGCTTGTGCGCCCGCCGGGCACAAAATAATGACCGCAGCATTTACACGGCTTGAATTTAATCTTATTTGCAAGCATCTGCATTATATCAAAGCGAATTACATCATCCATAGTTTCGAGAGGATAGATAATTACATCGCTTTCAAAATCAAAATGCGAATCAAATTGAAAATCAAACAGTTTGCTCTCTTTTCCGCAGTTTACAAAACGCTGATTAAGGGAGCCGTTTTTATCTTTCATAATATCATTTATATAAAACTTGATTTCAGCTTTTTTCTGTTCAATACTTGCCGTCATAGCATTGATAAAATTCATCATATAATGCGCCGAATCTTTTTGAGGGGCTGCAAAATCACTGCCCATAAACGCCGTAAAAGTCGGTCGGGAATATAAGATAGTAAGATCAAAACTGATTGAAATGCTTGTAGTAGGAAGGTAGTGATGAATACGAAAAAAGAAGTTAAGGTTTCGGGACATTTGGAGGCAATCAGCGAAGTTTATCATATGAAGCTTTCGTGGATAGACGATGCCGGAAAACGCCGCCGCAAATCAAAAAGCACCGGATTGGCTGAACGAGGAAATAAAAACGGGCAAACGATATGCTTATCGACTTTATGCGTGAACAGGAGGCTGAAATTGCCGCAAGCGGCGATTCGACAACGGCAAATATTTATTCTCATCTTGATTATGCGGATAAGGTTTCCGCAACAAAAGAGATGAAGAATATACTGTACGGTAACGAATAATAGAGAGGTTTAAGGCAAAATTAGGCAAAAAAATAAAGTAAATGCGGGTTCGCAAAAGTAAGCAAACCCGCATAATTGGCGGAGAGGGTGGGATTCGAACCCACGTGCCCGTTAAGGCAAACGCATTTCGAGTGCGCCCCGTTATGACCACTTCGATACCTCTCCGTGTATTGATATGTTGCCAAATGCAAGCAACATTAATATTATACAACACAAAACAGTGTTTGTAAATAGTAATTTGCAAATTTTACATCTTGTACAAAAAGTTTTGATTATAATCATGCCGAATTATCATTTTTGCAGATGTCATATCAAATAAACAGGGCTTTGAAAAAACAACGCATTTTTTCAAAGCCCGCAAATTCAACCCTTTTCAATAATTCTTACAGAATCGGAGTCGTCCGTCTCCGTGAGGCATACCTGGATGATTTCGCTCTTGGATGTCGGAACGTTCTTGCCCACATAATCGGGGCGAATCGGCAGCTCGCGGTGACCTCTGTCAATAAGCACGGCAAGCTGAATTTTCGCCGGACGTCCATGAGACATCAGCGCGTCGAGCGCGGCGCGGACTGTTCGCCCGGTGTAGATTACATCGTCCACCAAAATTATATTTTTGCCCGATATGTCAAACGGTATATCCGAGCCCTCCACAACCGGAGCACTCGAATGTGTGTAGGACAAATCGTCGCGGTACAGCGTAATATCTATCGTTCCCACATCAATGCGTACACCCTCTATCTCGGCTATGCAGTCCGCTATTCTCTTTGCAAGCGGAACACCGCGAGTCTTAATGCCGACAAGGCATACGTCGGAAACGGTTGAATTTTTTTCGATTATTTCGTGCGAAATTCTTTTGAGTGTTCTGCCAAAGGATTTTTCGTCAATCAAAACGGATTTCAGCTTCATTCGGCAGCCTCCTTTCACAAACGAATTCTGTTAGTTATGTGCCTTTTTCGAAAGAACACGGTTGGCTATTATACCGAGTATGAGCGCGCATGCGATTTCGGTGAGGGTAACCTGACCGAGCTTGAGCGCCATTCCGCCGATACCGGAAATGAGGATTACCGATACGACGAACAGGTTTCTGTTGTCTCCGAGGTCAACATCCTGAATCATCTTGAGGCCGCTCACGGCTATAAAACCGTACAGTGTAACGCACACACCGCCCATTACACAGGAGGGGATTGTGGCGAGGAATGTTACGAACGGACCGAAGAATGATATTACAATCGCCATTACCGCGGTTGTGAGTATTGTAACAACCGAAGCATTACCCGTGATTGCCACACAACCTACCGACTCACCGTATGTTGTGTTGGGGCATCCGCCGAACAAAGCTCCGAATATAGAGCCGACACCGTCGCCCAGAAGAGTTCTGTGGAGGCCGGGTTCTTCAAGCAGGTCTCTGTCGATAACGCTCGAAAGGTTTTTGTGGTCGGCGATATGCTCCGCAAAAACAACAAACGCAACCGGGATATACGCTACGGCTATTGTTGCAATATATTTGCCGTCTATCTGCGCAAAGCCTTTGCTTGCTTTGAGGAATGTGAAGTCGGGATACCACTGCATGTTGTTAAAGAGCGAGAAGTCTATTATCTTGAATGTGTCGTTCCCGGTGTATATTCCTATGAGTGTGAATACAGTTGCGGCTGCATAGCCTGCAATGATACCGATTATAAACGGAATGAGTTTTGTCATCTTTTTGCCGTATACCGAGCACAGCATTACGACAAACAGCGTAACGAGCGCGCAGATGAATCCGATCCAGCCCTTTGTACCCATAACGTAAACCGAATTTGCTGCGTCAAACTTTGCGAACTTAAGCATGTCGCCTATAGCGTTTCCGGAAAGAGAAAGACCGATTATTGCAACCGTAGGTCCGATAACAACCGGAGGCATGAGCTTGTCTATCCACGATACGCCGGCGCATTTAACCACTATTGCGATAACCACATACACCAATCCGGCAAAGACTGCACCGATTATGAGTCCGGCATGGCCTGCCTCAACAGATACAGCGCCTGCAAATGCGGCAAACATCGAGCCGAGGAATGCGAATGACGAGCCTAAGAATACCGGGCTTCTGAATTTAGTGAAGAGCAAATAAATAATTGTTCCCACACCGGCTCCGAACAGTGCGGCCGACTGCGACATTCCGTTTCCGATAATGGACGGAACGGCGATTGTAGCTGCCAGAATGGCAAGCAGCTGCTGGAACGCAAACACGATAAGCTGATTGAACTTCGGCTTATCTTCAACATTGTAGATTAGTTTCATAAAACAATCTCTCCTTAGTATTTTTTAAATAAGATAAATTAAAAAATGCCCTGTCCGCGTGGGACAAGGCATAACAGTGCGATGATAAATATGTAATCTTGCCGATGTCCCGCATCGAATTTAAAGATATCTTATTCAAGTACGAATTATAGCATATATTGTCATATTTGTAAAGAGTTTTTTTAAAAATAATAAATTTTTTTGCATTTTGCGGTATTTTGCGTGAAGATAAGCAATATTAAAGGATTTTTTGAGTTTATACAGTATTAATATAGTAAGAACACGGAGGTGATGCAGATGGTTAATATCAGAATGCAAAGGGAAGAACTGGAGCGCCTTACACTTTCGCCCATGGCATTTAAGTCGGCGGAATCCGCCGGGCGTGAACGCTTTGAAGAAAAATGCAGCATACGCACGGATTTTGCCCGCGACCGCGACAGAATCATTCATTCCAAATCCTTTCGTAGACTAAAGCACAAAACACAGGTGTTTATTTCGGCAGATAACGACCATTTCCGCACAAGACTTACTCACACCCTCGAGGTTTCGCAGATAGCGCGTACCATAGCGCGTGCGCTGAGGCTGAATGAGGATCTTACCGAGGCGATTGCTCTCGGGCACGACCTCGGGCATACACCGTTCGGCCATTCGGGCGAGCGTGCGCTGAACCGCCTGTCGCCGAAAGGCTTCCGCCATTACGAGCAGAGCCTGCGCGTGGTGGATTTTCTTGAACGCGACGGCCTCGGAATGAACCTGACGTATGAAGTCAGAAACGGCATTGTGAACCACACCGGCAAAAGCAAGCCGTTTACTCAGGAGGGAATGGTGGTAAAGTACGCGGATAAATTTGCCTATATAAATCACGATATAGACGACGCACTGCGCGCCGGGATTATCACCGATTCCGATCTCCCGGAAGAATCGAAGAGGGTATTCGGCGATACAAATTCAAAAAGAATCAATTCCATGATTTGCGACATAATTACCGCCAGCGAACAAAACGGATATGTATGTATGAGCGAGGAAAACGAGGCGCACATGATGAGTCTGCGCTCATTTATGTTCGAATCGGTATATGAAAAGCTTTCTGTCCGCGACAGTCAGGCATATATGCTTTTGGAAAAGCTGTACGGCTATTTTAAAAATAATGTGGACGCCCTGCCGCAGGAATACCGCAGAAGCCTTGAAAACGAGGATACCGATACCGCTGTGTGCGACTATATCTCCGGTATGACGGACAACTACTGTATATCGCTTTTCAACGAATTGTTTATGCCGGCGAAATTTTAGATAAAAAAGGGTTTTTTGAATTTTTGTCGAATACAACATAACAGGGGGTTTTGTTATGCCTTTGTATCCGGAATATCTGATAAACGAAATTGCGGAAAAAAACGATATCCGCGAGGTTGTGTCAAAGTATGTAACATTAAAAAAAGCGGGAAGTTCATATGTCGGACTGTGCCCGTTTCATAACGAAAAGACGCCGTCGTTTTCGGTTTCGCCGCGAAAGGGGATTTTCCATTGCTTCGGATGCGGAGCCGGCGGAAATTCCATTCATTTTTTGATGAAAATAGAAAATATACCGTTTACCGACGCAGTGAAAAGGCTTGCGGAAAGTGCCGGTGTTGCACTGCCGGAGCCGAACAGGAAAGACTCGTCGGAATATGCCCGCGAGGCAAAAAAACGCGAGAGAATGTATGAACTGAACCGCGCGGCTGCGGACTTTTTCTACGAAAGTCTGAAAGGAGCACCGGCGGCTGCAGAGTATTTTAAACATCGCGGATTGGACGGTGCGGCGGCAAAAAAGTTTTTTCTCGGATATTCGCCGGACAGCTGGAATTCACTTTTTGACAATCTGAAAAGCAAGGGTTACACCGAAAGCGAAATAATGTCTGTGGGACTTATCAAAATGAGCGAGAACGGAAAACATTACGATACATTCAGAAACCGTGTGATGTTTCCGATATTCGACACCCAAAACCGTGTTATAGGCTTCGGCGGCAGAGTACTTGACGACAGCAAACCGAAGTATCTTAATTCTCCGGATTCGCCTGTTTTCAACAAGAGCCGCAATTTGTATTTTCTCAATGTTGCGCGGCGGACAAGGAGCGATTTTGTGATTCTTGTCGAAGGATATATGGACGTTATATCATTGGCAAAGAGCGGATATATGAATACCGTTGCGACTTTGGGAACGGCACTCACCGAACAGCAGGCGCGCATGATTGCCGCAGACTTTAAAGAAGTTGTTATCTGCTACGACAGCGACGAAGCCGGCAGAAAGGCGACATCGCGTGCAATAGGAATACTTCGGTCGCACGATGTAAAAATATCGGTACTGAACCTGCGGGACAAAAAGGATCCCGATGAATATATAAATGCATTCGGAATAACCAGATTCAATAACTGTATTGAAAAAAGAAAATCCGACATGGCGTATTTAATGGATTATCTTGAGTTAAAATATGATGTAACGAAAAATGAGGACAAGGTTGCATTTGTCGGCGAAATGCTGGAGTTTTTCCGATATATAAAAAATCCCGTGGAGCTTGATGTTTATGCGGAGGAACTCGCAGCGAGAACCGGTGTTTCGTCAAATGCAATATACTCAAGGCTGGGAGTTGTAAAGGCGGTAAACAAACCGACACCTTCCGGCAAAGCGGAAGATATAACGGAAATAGCCGCCAAGACGGCACCGCACACGGGCGATGCGGCATTGGAGAGAACGCGCGAGTATCTTTTGGGTTTGCTGCTCTCGGATAAAGAGTTGTACAAGCGTCACCGCGACAGCATCGTGCCGGAACTTTTTGAGAGTCATGTTCACAGGGAACTGCTCAAATATATCCGTTCGTATTATGATATAGATAAAAATATCGATCCCGGTGCGGTTGTGGGTTTCTTTACCGCCGAGGACGATATAAACGAGGTGTCAAAAATACTCAGTCTCGACAACAGAACGGATGACGGCGAAAAGGCTTTTCGCGATTATCTGCATGTCATACGTGACCGCATGAACAAAAACAAAATATTAAAATTACTGAACACATCGGGTTCGGATAATATAGAGATGATTAACGACATAATAAAGAAAAAGTAATCCGCGTATAAGGCAGTGCGGCAGCATCAAAACGCATTATGCACTGTCTGCGGCGGCATAATGGAAAGGAGCATTTTCGTGACGGAAAAAAACGAAATTAATGCACAGGACAATATAAATCAAAAGCAGGAAACAGTCGGCGAGGGACAGCCGAAGAAGAGTTCGTCCGCACCGAAAAAAAAGTCCGGCAAAAAATCCGTTTCCAAAAAGTCAAAGGAAACAAAAATGGTGGACAAAAAAGCCGTTATAAACGAGCTTATTGAAAACGGAAAAAAGAAAGGTGTGCTTTCGTACAAGGAAATCGGCGACGCACTCGGCGAAATCAATATAGACGTTAAGGACATCGACAAGGTGTACGAAAACCTTGAGGCACTCGGAATTGAGGTTGTCAAGGAGGATATGGACAAGGAACTTGCGGAGATTCAGTCCAACGAGGAGGAAATAGATCTCAGTATTCCCGAGGGAATCGGACTTGACGATCCGGTCAGAATGTATCTGAAAGAGATAGGAAAGGTTCCGCTGCTTACAGCCGAAGAAGAAAAACATCTTGCGGAGCTGATGCAGAGCGGCGACGAATATGCAAAGAAACGTCTTGCCGAGGCAAACCTGCGCCTTGTTGTAAGTATCGCAAAAAGATATGTCGGCAGAGGTATGCTGTTTCTCGACCTCATTCAGGAGGGCAATCTCGGTCTTATAAAAGCTGTGGAAAAGTTTGACTATACAAAGGGATATAAATTCAGTACCTATGCCACCTGGTGGATAAGACAGGCGATAACGCGCGCCATTGCCGACCAGGCAAGGACAATACGTATCCCGGTTCATATGGTGGAAACCATAAACAAACTCATTCGTGTTTCACGTCAGCTTCTTCAGGAACTCGGCAGAGATCCGCATGTGGATGAAATTGCAAAAGAAATGAACATGAACGAGGATCGTGTTCGCGAAATAATGAAGATTGCTCAGGAACCGGTGTCGCTTGAAACACCTATCGGTGAAGAAGAAGACAGCATTCTCGGCGATTTTATACCGGACAGCGACGCTCCGGCACCGTCGGAAATGGCGGCATTTACATTGCTGAAAGAGCAGCTCCTCGATGTGCTCGACACACTTACCGACAGAGAGGCAAAGGTATTAAGACTGCGCTTCGGTCTTGATGACGGCAGAAGCCGTACCCTCGAAGAAGTCGGAAAGGAATTTAACGTTACAAGAGAAAGAATAAGACAGATAGAAGCAAAGGCACTCAGAAAATTAAGACATCCCAGCCGCAGTAAAAAACTTAAGGATTTCCTTGAGTAAATCCGCAGAGCGGCAATATGTTCAAAAAAGTCATCAATGTAATTACAGCGTTGACATCAGTTGTTGCAATATCGGTTTTGGGATGTACATTTGAAAATGTGGCGGTGCGTCGCAGCAAAGCGGAGCAGAATTCGGCATACGCCGGCAATTCGAGTCATAATATAGTTGTGAGAGTGGACGGAGAAGTTGAAAATTCGGGAAAATATACCTTGCCGGCAGGCAGCAGCACAGGATATGTTCTGTACAGCGCCGGCGGAGTTACGGATGACGCGGATGTTTCCAAATTGAATTTTCGTTCAGAGATAAAGAGAAACTGCACACTGTATGTGCCGAAATACATGACGGATACTTACCATGTGGTTGTTAACATCAACACTGCCGATGAGGATACTCTTGAGCTTATCCCCGGTATAGGAAAGGTTACGGCAGCAAGGATTGCCGAATACAGAAGTGCCGGCGGCAGATTTGCACAGCCGTCGGATGTTATGCGTATAAAAGGGATAGGCAGGAAGACGTTTGATAAAATGAAGGACTACATAAAGACGGAGGATTGAACCAAATGAAAATATTGATAGTTGATGACGAAAAGCTGCTTGTTAAGGGCATGAAGTTCAACTTTGAGCAGGACGGATACACGGTGGAAACTGCATATGACGGCGAAGAAGCGCTTAAGCTTGCGCACGACAAAAACCTTGACATAATCATACTCGACCTGATGCTTCCGAAAATAGACGGATTGTCGGTCTGCCAGAAAATAAGAGAATTTTCAAGCATACCGATTATTATGGTTACGGCAAAAACAGAGGATATGGACAAGATTATGGGACTTGAATACGGCGCCGACGACTATATTACAAAGCCGTTTAACATACTCGAACTCAAAGCGCGTGTAAAGGCGATTATGCGCCGTATTACACCGGTTGTAAAGGAAGGCGACCGCTCCAAAATCCGTATGGGCACCGTGGAGCTTGATTACAACCAGCGCACCGTTACGATAGAGGGAAAGACAACCGACCTCACAAGTAAGGAATTTGACCTGATGGATTTGCTCGTATGCAACCCGGGCAAGGTGTACTCGCGCGACAATCTGCTTGATTTGATCTGGGGATACGATTACCCCGGTGACGCACGGACGGTGGATGTTCATGTGCGCCGCCTGCGTGAAAAGATAGAGCCGAACAGCGCTGAACCTGTTTATTTGCTTACTAAGTGGGGGGCTGGTTACTATTTCAAAGACATTACTTGATAAATTTTGGAAAAAGATAGACAACTTTACATTTAAACCCGTCTGCACATACATAGCGATTGTTATTATAATTCTGCTTTTGGGAATAGTGATAAAAAACAAAGCGGCGCTTGTAACTGCGGCGGCGGTTCTGATAGGCGTGATGATATTTGCGTATTCGTATTTTATCACAAGGCGCATACGTGATTTTACGGGTAAAATAAATTCAATGAGCGAGGGTGATATTGCCCAAAAGCTCGAAATAGACGGAAATGACGAAATTTCAAAGCTTGGTGAGGCTTTTAACAACCTTACGGAAAAGGTTGCCGTGATTGAGCGGCAGAGGACGGAATTTGTCTCCAATGCGTCCCATGAGCTGAAAACTCCGCTCAGCTCAATCAAACTCATGGCCGATTCCATTATTCAGACGCCGGATATCGAAATGGACTATGTCCGCGAATTTTTGAGCGATATGAACGAAGAGGTTGAACGGCTTAACCGAATTGTAAACAAGCTTTTGTATATAACAAAAATGGATACTCTCACCGAGAGTATGTCGGGAACACTTGAACTTATCAATCTGAAAGATGTTGTCGCCGGGATAAACAAGAACCTCCTGCCGATAGCCGACATGGAAAACAAAAATCTCGTTCTGTCCGCAAACGAGGATATCCTTATCATGGCAAACAAGGATATTCTGTGGCAGGCGGTGTATAATATTGTGGATAACGCGCTCAAGTATTCGCAGGAAAACGGAACGGTTGAGGTAACCCTTGAAAAAGGCTCCAAGTGCGCCGTTATAACCGTGACTGATGACGGAGTGGGAATTGCCGCAAGCGACCTGGACAGGATATTTGACAGATTCTACCGTGTGGACAAGGCGCGCAGCCGTGCAACCGGCGGCACAGGGCTGGGACTTTCAATTGCCAAATCGGCGATTGAATTTCACAACGGCAGTGTAAATGTGGAGAGCGAGCCGGGTAAAGGAAGTAAATTTACCGTTACCCTGCCGCTGGTGGATTGGTTCTGATACAAAGGAGTGATTTGTATGAAAAAAATTGTTTGCTTGCTTATGGCTTTAGTGATGTTATTTGCTGCGTCCTGCTCCAAGAAATCAAATGTCAACGACAAAAAGGACACCGAAACATCAAAATCGAAAACGGTGAAAGATACCGGTAGCAATACAAAGGAATCAACAATAAAAGTTAAGCTGTATTTTGCTGATTCGGCAGGACGCTGCCTCATTCCGGAGGAACGGGAGGTTAAAGACGACGGACTTTCCGAAGAAGCCGTTGTGGTGTCTGAACTGATACGCGGAACAGACAACAAGGAGCTTGTGTCGCTTATCCCGGAGGGTACGAAACTCATTTCGGTTAAGCGCGAGGGTAACCTGTGTACAGTGGACTTGAGCAGTGAGTTTGTCGGAGCGTCAAACGGTGCGACAGAGAGCACACTGTGTCTGTATTCACTGGTAAATTCGCTCACGTCGATTGACGGTATAGACGAAGTGCAGTTTCTCATAGACGGCGAAAAGCAGGAAATTTTCGGCAGTCTGATATTTGACGAGCCGTTTACGGCAGATGAATCATACAACAAAAAATAACCGCAGACAGAGGGATTTTAACAATGAACAAATGTGAACTACCAATCGGTGTGCTCGATTCCGGAGTCGGCGGTATCAGCGTCCTTAGAGAATTGGTGCGGCTTATGCCGGGCGAGGACTTTGTTTACTACGGAGATTCGGCAAACGCCCCGTATGGCACAAAGAGCCATTCGCAAATATCGTTTCTTGCCGGGGAAAGCGCAAGAAAACTGACGGATATCGGTGTCAAGGCAATTGTAGTGGCATGCAACACCGCAACGAGCGTGTGTATAGACGAACTGCGCAACAGATACGCGGACATGCCTGTCGTCGGAATTGAGCCTGCGCTCAAACCGGCGGTCAACTGCTGCGATAACCCGTGTGTGCTGGTTATGGCAACACCGCTTACGCTCAGAGAAACAAAATTTCAAAAGCTGTGCGAATCTTTTTCCGACAGGGGTGAGATTATTTCGCTTCCGTGCCCGGGGCTGATGGAGCTTATTGAGCACGGCGAATACACGGGTGAGCGCATGGACGAATATCTGACGCAGCTTTTTGCACCGATAAACACATCGCGTGTGACATCGGTTGTGCTCGGCTGCACTCATTATCCGTTCGCCGCAGACAGCATACAAAAAATGCTTCCGCACGCAAAGATTTTTGACGGCGGTGCGGGAACTGCAAGGCAAACAAAACGCTGCCTCGAAAAGCAGAATTTGCTCAAACGCACCGCGGGCGGCAGTGTGATATTTTTAAACAGTGCAAATGACGAAGCCGAAATTGAGCTTTGCCGAAAGATGTTATACAATCAGAAATTCTGAATATGAATCAGGGGGATATATTACTATGGAAAATTTTTCTGCAATAATACTTGCGGCCGGAATGGGAACGCGCATGAAATCAGACAAGAGTAAGGTGCTGCACGAGGTTTGCTCAAGACCGCTCGTCCGCTGGGTATATGACGCGGCGGCAAATGCCGGAAGCGAAAAAACGGTTGTTGTCGTCGGGCACAAGAAAGAGGATGTTATGTCGTCACTCGGCGCCGATAAGACATATGCCGTTCAGGAGCAGCGTCTGGGAACCGGTCATGCCGTAATGATGGCGGCAGACAACTTTGACAGTTACGACGGCACAATAGTCATATTAAACGGCGACACTCCGCTAATCACATCGGAAATGATAGAATCCGCCGTTAAATATCACACTGAAAAATCAAACAGCGTTACATGCATAACAGCCGTTCTTGACAATGCCGACGGCTACGGAAGAATTGTCCGAGACTCAAACGGCGCTTTTTTACGTATAACAGAACACAAGGACGCAACTGAAGAAGAAAGAAAAATCAAAGAGATTAATTCCGGCATGTACTGCTTTAACGCAAAAGATTTGCTGAGCGCACTCAAAAAAATTACAAATAATAATTCACAAGGGGAATACTACCTTACCGATACGATGGAAATACTCAGAAAAGAGGGCAAACGAGTTGACGCGTCGCCGCTGTGCAACCCCGAAGAAATACTTGGTATAAACGACAGGGTGAATCTTGCCGCAGTGCAGAAGATTATGCAGGCAAGAATTATAAACAAGCTGATGATGAGCGGTGTAACGTTTATCGATCCCGACAACACGTATGTTGACGATACGGTCACGATTGAACCCGACACTGTTGTTTATCCGTCAACATTTTTGCGCGGAAACACTCATATTGCCTCCGGGTGCATTATAGGACCGTCATCAACAATTGTAAATTCCGATATCGGCTGCGGCACAGAGGTTATAAACTCGGTTGTTACCGACAGCAAAATTGCGGAAAATACCTCCGTTGGCCCGTTCGCATATGTCCGCCCGAATTCGGTTATCGGTTCGGATGTCAAGATAGGAGATTTTGTGGAAATTAAAAATGCAACGATAGGCGACGGCACAAAGGTTTCGCATCTCACATATGTGGGCGACAGTGATGTTGGAAGCGGTGTAAACTTCGGCTGCGGAACGGTTACCGTAAATTATGACGGTCTCAGCAAGCACAGAACGGTTATAGGCGACAACGCATTTATCGGCTGCAATACAAATCTTGTTGCGCCGGTTACGGTGGAGAACAATGCATTTATAGCGGCAGGTTCCACCATTACAAACGATGTCGAGGCATATTCGCTCGCTATAGCGCGCGCCCGCCAGATAGACAAAAAGGATTGGGCAAAAAATGCCGGCTGGAATACCAAGAATAAATAATACGGAAAGGATATTGAAATGTATCTTGTAGCAGGACTCGGAAACCCGGAGCGCAAATATGAGGGAACGCGGCATAACATAGGATTTGAAACAATAGACCTTCTTGCGCATAACTGGGGGATTCGGCTCAACAAAATAAAGCATAAGGCGGTTATGATGGACACGGTTTTTCACGGCGAAAAAGTTCTTGTGGCAAAACCGCAGACATATATGAATCTCAGCGGAGAGAGCATACGCGATATCGTGAATTTTTACAAAATACCTGTTGAAAATGTGATAATCGTGTGTGATGACATAAACCTTGAAATCGGCAGAATACGTATCAGGGCAAAGGGCAGCGACGGCGGACACAACGGGCTAAAGTCTATTATATATCAGCTTGCGTCGGACAATTTTGTGCGGATACGCATGGGTGTGGGAGCGCCGAAAAACAAGGATTACGACCTTGCGGATTTTGTCCTCGGAAAGTTTTCAAAAGAGGAAATAGAAATTCTGACACCAACGGCAAACAACGTTGTCTCGGCTGTGGAGACTATTATTTTAAAAGATGTCGGTGCCGCAATGAATAAATTTAATTCAAAGAAATGAGAGCGTCGGTACAATGAACACATTTGCGCATTTGCTCGACGGCATGAGCGAGTTTGAAGAATTATCGGAAAAGCTTTTGTCGGGCGAAACACCCCTGCATGCCGTCGGAGTATCGGGAAGCCAAAAAAGTCAGTTAATATATTCGCTCGGCTGCAGAACAGGCAAAAAGTGCCTTGTTGTTGCCGCCGACGAAACCGAAGCGGGAAGGATAGTGAAAGATTTATCCTTCCTTTGTTCGCGTGCGCCGGTATATTTTCCGCCGCGCGAATATATTTTTTACGATATAGACGCGTCAAACCGCAAGGGTGAGCATGAGCGCATACGCAGCCTGTACGAAATGGAGGACGCCGATTTTGTTGTAACCACAATAACAGCGCTGTCATCGTATACGCTCCCGAGGGAACTTTTTTCAAAATACACAATCCGCATTGATTTGCAGTCGGCCGTGGATATGGACAAACTGATATCCGACCTGGTATTTATGGGTTACAAGCGCGAAAACACGGTGGAGGGCATAGGTCAGTTTTCGGTTCGCGGTTCGATAATAGATGTTTTTCCGCCGTCGGAAAAAGTGCCGTACAGAATAGAATTGTGGGGCGACGAGGTGGATTCCGTCCGCACATTCAACCCGGCAACACAGCTGTCCGAGGTTAGGTGCGACAGCGCGGTTATTTCTCCGGCGCGCGAGCTGCTTTATACCGATGACGATGTCGACGGCATATGCAAAATTATAAAAAGCTCAAAGAACGAAAATCTTTTGCGTGACGTGGAAAAATTTGCCTCTGCGCATTATTTTGCGTCCGCAGACAAATATATGCCGTACTTTTACTCCGAATTGCCGAGCGTTACGGATTATCTCGGCGATTGCATGATTTTTGCCGACGATGCGGCAGGGCTTAACTCAAAACTTTCTGTGTGGTACAAGGAGCAAAACGAGATTATATCGGAGCTTATGGAAAAAGGACTTTTTCCGAGAATAAAGGGCAAATATTTTGACGACTGGAACGACTTTGCAAAAATACTGTCGGACAGACCGTCGGTTACCGTCAGCACGCTGATGCATAATATACCGGACATTTTGCCAAAGGCTATTGTGTCGTTTTCGTCAAAAACTTTGCAGGCATACTCGGCAGATGCCGAATATATGATAGATGATATTGTGTTTTGGAAAAGCCGCGGTTACCGAATTGTTGCGGCACTTGCAAGTGAAAGCAAGGTTAAATCGCTTTGCGAATTGCTCGCAAATAAGGGAATAACGGTGTCGGTCGGCGACGGAAGCCGCCTGCCGGAATACGGAGAGGTTTATGCCGTTGAGGGGAGTGTGGAACGCGGATATGAATTTCCGTCCGCCAAAACGGTTGTGGTGACCGACGGCGAGGAAATAAAACGAAAAAAACGCCGCAGAAAACCGACAAATGCAAAGGATGCCATTAAGAGCTTTGATGAAATCAGTATCGGTGATTATGTTGTTCACACAACGCATGGAATAGGGCAGTATGTGGGAATTGAGCGGCTTGAAGTTCAAAAGGTTGTACGTGATTACATTAAGCTGAAATATCACGGCAGCGACTGCCTGTATGTTCCGGTTGAGCAGCTCGGTATGCTGTACAAATACTCCGGAACGGAAGAAGACAAAACCGTTCGCCTGAACAGCCTCGGCGGTGCAAAATGGGCAAAGACCGTAAACAGGGTTAAGCACAGCGTGGCGGAGCTGGCAGAGGGAATGATTAAACTGTATGCTCAGCGAAGCAGCGCCGAGGGACATGTGTTTCAAAAGGACAGCGACTGGCAGATTCAGTTTGAAAACGATTTTGCCTACGATGAAACCGAAGACCAGCTGCGCTGCATAGCCGAGGTAAAGTCCGATATGGAAAACGGAAAGTGCATGGACAGACTTCTGTGCGGAGATGTCGGCTACGGCAAAACCGAGGTGGCACTGCGCGCGGCATTCAAGTGTGTAATGGAGGGTATGCAGGTGGCATATCTTGTGCCGACAACCATTCTGGCACAGCAGCACTACAACACCTTTGTTTCCAGAATGAAAGAATATTGCATAAATGTTGAAATGCTCAGTCGGTTCAGAACAAAAAAGCAACAGCAGGAGATAATCGAAAAACTCAAAACGGGCGAAGTGGATGTGGTTATAGGAACACACAGGCTGATTCAAAAGGATGTTAAATTCAAATCGCTCGGAATGCTTATTATAGACGAGGAACAGCGTTTCGGTGTTTCGCACAAGGAGCGGCTCAAAGAGATAAAAAAAGACGTGGATGTTCTTACACTTAGTGCAACACCGATTCCGCGCACTCTGAACATGGCTATGATCGGCATACGCGACCTTAGCGTAATAACCGCACCGCCTGTCGACAGATACCCGGTTCAGACATTTGTTGCCGAGTACAATGCACAGATTGTAAAAAATGCCATTGAAAGAGAAATGGCGCGCTCCGGGCAGGTTTACTATCTGTACAACCGTATAGACGGAATAGACCGCATTGCGGAAAGACTGCGCGCACTTGTTCCCGATGCGAATATAGCTGTGGCGCACGGGCGAATGAGCGAGGTTCAGCTGGAGAATATCATGCTCGACCTGCTTTCAGGTGATATAGATGTGCTTGTGTGCACAACCATTATCGAAACCGGGCTCGATGTGCCGAACGCAAATACAATTATAATCGAAGATGCCGACAGACTCGGACTGTCGCAGCTGTATCAGCTTAAGGGCAGAGTCGGCAGGTCGAATCGGCTGGCATATGCGTATTTTACTTATCGTGAGGGCAAAGTGCTCGATTCGGTGGCGCAGAAACGGCTCGGTGCAATACGCGAATTTACGGAGTTCGGCTCCGGGTTCAAGATTGCAATGCGTGATCTTGAAATACGCGGCGCAGGTAATCTTCTCGGCAAGGAGCAGCACGGCAATATGAACCTTGTGGGATACGACATGTACTGCCGTCTGCTGGAAGAAGCGGTAAAGGAACTTAAAGGAGAGGAATATGTTCCGAAAACCGATACGTCACTTGATATCAAAGTATCGGCATATATACCCGATGATGTTGTCGCAGATGAAAAGGCGCGCATCGAGATGTACCGCAAAATAGCCGGTATAGAAACCGATACCGACCGTGAGGAGGTTGAGGCGGAATTTATAGACCGCTACGGCGATATTCCGCAGTGTACGCACGACCTTATGCGGCTGGCCGAAATACGCAGTACGGCGTCCGGACTCGGTATATCCGACATATCACAAAAGGACGGAATGATTGTGTTTACGCTGACGCGTGAACCTGAGGTGCAGAAACTCATTGAACTTATGGATAAATACAAGGGCAAAATCATGTATTCGTCGGGCAGTGTATCGTATTTAAGCTGGGAAATCGACGGAGATATTCTCGGTAATATTAAGATTATATTACAAACACTCAAAAAAACGATACAGGAAACGCAGTTGTAGTTTATAATAGTACTTACCAAGAATGAATAAGACCGACAAATGCATAACGGGAGGATGTTATATGAAGAAGATTTTTAGGACTGTTGCGGCTGTTTGCGCAATTTCGCTTTTGTCCGGATGCTCCATGATAGGTGAATCGGAAAAGGCGATAAAGAAAAAAGAAGCTGAAAACGCTATTGTTACCATAGACGGTGAATCATATTCCAAAGAGAGATTCAGTTATTATTTTTACAATGAACAGGACGAACTGCTCACCAAAGCGGGAATAACAGACACCGCATCCATTAGCAAGGATTTCTGGCAGCAGAAAACAGACGGCAAAACCGCTCTTGAAATTGCAAAGGAGAATGCTCTCGCCGCAATGGTTGAGGATGTTCTTAAATACAAAAAGGCTATAAACGAGGGAGTAAAGCTCACAACCGAGGAGCAGAATTATATTACGTCTCAGATTGGTCAGATGAAGCAGAATGACAGTATTATGAGCCAGATTAAGCAGATCGGAACGGACATAGAAACCTATACCGAGCTGTACACGGAATCGCGATACATTCAAAAGCTCATTATGAAGTATATCGAGGAAGGCAAGATAAAAGTGGACGAAGCTGCCGCAAAGTCGGAGTTTGAATCCAAATATGTAAAGGCAAAGCACATTTTGTTTTTAACGCAGGACAACTCGACAAATCAGCCGCTCAGCGATGAAGAAATTGCCAAGAAAAAGGAGCTTGCCGAGCAGACTCTCGCCAAAATCAGAGCCGGCGGAGATTTCGACGAACTTATGAATCAATACAGCGAGGATCCGGGATTAAAGAGTGCTCCGGACGGATATGTGTTTACAACCGGTCAGATGGTACAGGAGTTTGAAGACAGCGCATTTTCGCTCAAAGAAAACCAGGTCAGCGGAATTGTTCAGACATCATACGGATATCACATTATCAAGCGTGTTCCGTTTGATATGAACGGTACACAGGAAAAGGAATATATGAGCGAGATTGAATACAATATGGCAACCCCCGAGGTGGATAAACTCACCAAAAAATGGAAAGCGGATGCCAAGATTGATGTTAACGACAAGATATACGATGCCGTTAAACCTACTATAGTAAATAACGGTACAAGCGGCAACAATCAATAATTTCGGCACGGGCTGTAAAAAAGTGATTTTTTACAGCCCGTTTGAACGGAAATTTATGCGGAAAGGAAGAATTACAATGCAATTATTTAAGATGAATCCGGTGTTTAAAGACTACATATGGGGCGGAACAAGGCTGAAAGACGAATACGAAAAGAATACTCCGTTTGAGCGCACTGCCGAGAGCTGGGAAATAGCTGCGCACAAAAACGGCGAAAGTACGGTGTGCGGCGGCGAGTATGACGGCAGGACAATAAATGAGCTTGCCGATATATTTGGAAAGCAGCTCCTCGGTGACAGAATTGCAGAGCAGGGCGGACGTTTTCCGCTTCTTATAAAATTTATAGACGCAAACGACAATCTGTCTGTTCAGGTTCACCCTGATGATGATTATGCCTACAGGAACGAAAACGGCGAAAAGGGCAAAACCGAGATGTGGTATGTTATGGATGCCAAAGAGGGTGCAAAGCTGATTTACGGATTTAAGCAGGATATAACCAAGCAGCAGCTGGAAAGTGCCATAGCCGACAATACATTGCTCGATTATGTTAACTTTGTGGAGTGCAAAAAGGGCGACAGCTTCTTTATACCGTCCGGAATGCTGCATGCAATAGGAAAAGGTCTGATGATAGCGGAAATTCAACAAAATTCCGATACAACCTACAGAGTGTACGACTATGACCGCCGTGATGCAAACGGCAATGCACGCGAGCTGCATGTTGAAAAGGCAAAGGATGTTCTTAACCTGAAAAAATCCGTACATACTCCGAAGCACGATATTGAAAACGGTGTTCTTGAATCGTGTGAATTTTTTACTACCGAAAAAATTACTTTAAAAGGCGAGCATGATTACACTGTGGATAACCGACGTTTTGAAACACTTATTGTGTGTGAGGGAAATGCCGAAATAAACGGAATTTCGTGCAAAAAGGGCGATTCGCTCCTTGTTCCGGCATATGTCGGAAATGTGAAGATGAGCGGAAATGCTGTTGTGTTGAGGTCATATATTTAAAAAATTGTCCCTCCGCCTCATGGCTGTGAGAACGTGCGGGACACAATGAAAACAAAAAAATCAACCGAAAATCGCCGCCGAAAGGGCGCGAAACTATCGCGCCGCGATTCGGCTAAAATCGGCAACACAATAGGAAATAAGACTATGTGTGTTGCCGATTTTGCGATACGGTTGATTTTTTCGTTAATTGTGTCTGCCGCACAACCTCAATGCCATTCGTCGGAGGAACAATTTTCCGCGGCAAGTAAGCTGTTTCCGATTAATATACACTGCAAGTTATTACAAAAAAGTGCAAATTATGCATTCCGGCATTGCAAACTCAACTGAAAATGTGTATAATATATGTAAGGTATTAGTCGGAAAGGGGATACAAAATGAAAAGAATCACATCATGTGCAGCGGCAATTGCATTTGCATTTGTCGGCGTATGTTCGCCGGTTTGCCGAACACCGATTTCGGTTTGTGCGGCAGACAGCACGGCATATACAGCGTCGGATGCAAAAGCTGCTGTAAAGCGCGCTTTTAATGAGATTAATGTTACAAACTCTGTTACATATGCCGACATTCTGGAAGTGGCAAGAAATGCAGTTTTGAGCGACATAACCGTGGAGGCGGCGGGCGATCTCGTCATTACGAAAGCAACGGCAGGGCTTCCCGGCATTGCGGAGTGCAGTGTTAAAATAACGGATTCTCTCGGCAACAGTGTTGTTCTGGAGCACGAATTCGGAATAGAGGCTCTCGGATGGGGAGACTCGGATGAAGATGACAACGGCGGGCAATCCGATTCAAAATCTGACTCGGACGGCACTAAGGATGACAGTGCAATGTCAGCATCCGAGGCAAAGAAACTTCTTGAAAAAGCAAGTCATGAAATAAGCACTGCGGTGTTTGATTTTGATGTTTCCAACGACACAACGAAAGACGATGTGTTAAAAATGGCGAAATCTGCTATTGCGGATTATCCGGATGTCAGTGCAAAGATATTGTCATCCGATTTCAGTATTATAAAGTCTACATATCTTGTTGAGGGCAGCATGTCCGCAACAATAACACTTACCTGCGCCGGTCAGAGTAAGCGCTGCCCTGTCGGGAAAACAGTTCCGCTTGCTGTAACGGAGGAATCGACAAAGCTCAATGAAGATTGGTCTCTCGTGGGCAAGGCGATCAGCAATGTTAAGTTCACAAACAAAATTACAAAAGAAGAGCTGATGAATGTGGCTCAGAAAGCCGTTAAAAACGGTTCGACGGTTACGCTCAAAAGCTATAACAAGATAGCCGCCACATTCAAAGAAAAGGGCAATGTGACTCTCTATGTTGATGTAACTCTCGGTGAGTATTCGCGCGAGCTGAGAAGCAGCGATGATATTCCGATGCTTGTTCGCACTTTCCCGAGTGACGGTATTTCGATTACCAAGGTTCAGTGGGAGATTCTTTATCAGGTAAATTACTATCGTGCAAAAGAAGGCGCAAAATCGCTTACAATGGTTGCTCCCCTGCAGGAAGCATGCGAAATACGCGCAAAAGAAGCGACCGATTCGCATTACAGACCGGACGGAACAAGATTTGATACGGCGATACCGTCGTCGTTTAAATACGCCTCTTCAGGCGAAAATTTGTTTAAATGTTCAACGACCATTAATGATGCCGATCTCCCGATGAACGGTTGGATGAACAGCGAGGGACACCATGCAAATATCGTTAATTCCAAGTATTCATATATTGGTGTCGGGCTGTACAAATCCGAGGCTGTGCAGATTTTTGCCGGAACCGGCGAAAAAATTGTTTCGGTTTCAACCGGCAGCGGGAAGATGAATTATGCAGATGAAGAAACGATGATGAGGGATTATCTCATTTGTCGCACAGCAAGCGGCGTTGTTTCGTACATGCCGCTCGACTCCGAGAGTATGACAAAGGTAAACGGCGGATACCAACCCAATATCAATATGGACAATCCGCCCGTAATAACTATCGGAAATGCGTCTGCAGCAGATGTTACCGCACCCAAAGATGATAACACATCGGTTTCGGCTGCACCCGTATTCTCGGATGTAGCGGCAAGCGACTATTTTGCCGATGCTGTTAAATGGGCAGTGGAAAGAAAGATTACAAACGGAACGAGCGACACAACATTTTCGCCGAACGACACCTGCACACGTGCGCAGATAATCACATTCCTGTGGCGCGCTGTCGGTTCTCCGAATCCGAACGGCACAAATCCGTATACCGATATAAACGCAAACGATTACTATTACAATGCGGCTGTATGGGCAGCTGAAAAGGGTATGGTAGACGGCAAAGCGTTTGCACCGAACACACCCTGCACACGCGCGTCAACCGTAATGTATCTTTGGATTGCAGCCGGTTCGCCCGACTGCGGCACAACAGACAAATTCGGCGATGTTTCCGAGTATGACGATTATGCCGAGGCTGTGGCATGGGCAGTGGAAAACAATGTGACGAGCGGAACAAGTGATGTTACATTCTCGCCCGATATGATTTGCAATCGCGGACAAATTGTAACATTTCTCAAGAGGGCAAATTCCTAATTCGTCGGTAGGCAAATATAAGGTTTTCGAATGCGCAAGTACGCATTCAAATAAAAAATAAAGAAAAGAGGCAAAAAAATGGTAAAGAAATTGATTTGTATTGTTCTTGCAGCATGCATGCTCATTGCGGCAACGCAGTGTGTTGTGTTTGCAAAGAGCGGAGATGTTCAGGTGGAAGAAGCGCGCAAAGCAATAAATGTTGCAGCGAAAAACGGTACGGTTGCCGTGTACAACGGTATGACAATGGATGAATTTTTGAGTTCTGTTGCAAAGGCTCTTCCGGACGACAGCGAGTGCAAACTCAAGATTGAAAAGGAAGCTGACTACAGAATTTCTGATGCAACAAGTGAGAAAGACGGACTCATATTCGCAAACATAACAATTACCTGTGATGTTTATTCGAGAAAGGAAATGTATGATTTTAAAATCCCGAAACTCACCGGTGCAGCTGCCGAGGCAAATGCCAATGTAGAAATGATTGCCGAGGATATCAAATCCGTAAAGAGCTACTTTATGAACAAGTCGCTTGACTATGATGTAACGGCAGAGGACATTCTTGAAGCTGTGAGACCGCTTGCAAAGAACGGCAGCAGCATAGAATGGCAGGATGGTATCAGCAAGGTTGATTCGACCGCGGAGAAAAAAGGTTCGGTAAGAGGTGTGCTTGTGTTTACTCTCGGTGAAGATGAGGGAACGCTCAAGGTATCGAACACACTTAAACTCCTGCCGGAAGAAACACAGCCCCAGCCTGATGTTGACACACCGAAAAATGACGATAAAGAGGACGAAACAAAGACTGATATCGCTGCACCCGCACCCGTATTCTCGGATGTAGCGGCAAGCGACTATTTTGCCGATGCTGTTAAATGGGCAGTGGAAAGAAAGATTACAAACGGAACGAGCGACACAACATTTTCGCCGAACGACACCTGCACACGTGCGCAGATAATCACATTCCTGTGGCGCGCTGTCGGTTCTCCGAATCCGAACGGCACAAATCCGTATACCGATATAAACGCAAACGATTACTATTACAATGCGGCTGTATGGGCAGCTGAAAAGGGTATGGTAGACGGCAAAGCGTTTGCACCGAACACACCCTGCACACGCGCGTCAACCGTAATGTATCTTTGGATTGCAGCCGGTTCGCCCGACTGCGGCACAACAGACAAATTCGGCGATGTTTCCGAGTATGACGATTATGCCGAGGCTGTGGCATGGGCAGTGGAAAACAATGTGACGAGCGGAACAAGTGATGTTACATTCTCGCCCGATACGATTTGCAATCGCGGACAGATTGTTACATTCCTTAAAAGAGCAAATTAGTATAAAATTGTCCCTCCGTCTCGCGGCCGTGAGAACGCGCGGGACACAATAGAAACTAAAAAATCAACCGAAAAGCGCCGGAAAAAGGCCGCGAAATTATCGCGGCTCGTTTTCCTAAAATCGGCAACACAAATGGAAATAAGATTATGTGTGTTACCAATTTTGCGCTACGGTTGATTTTTTCGTTTATTGTGTCTGCCGTGCAACCTCAATGCCGCTCATCGGAGGGACAATTTTCCGCGGTTAAAATCTGGTTACTTTACTTGTAGCTGTTTAGTGGTAGGTTAAACTTTACGCCATTGGCAACCACAATCGTTTGATTATGACAAATTCCCTATCCGTCTTACGACGGAAGGCAAATTTGCGGTGGGGAATAGTCGTAGGGAGCGGTTATTAACCGTTCCGTTGGTAACCGCATTTGCCTAATCCCCAACCGGCACCATTATTTCAGTTACGTATTTGTCAATATCATTTGTTATTCCGTAATCTATCAGAGTTGTTTCCAGTGAATATCCTCGTATATCAAGGTTGTTTTTATTTGCATAATCTATCAGAATCCTATAGTATTCCGGTGATTTTTCGTGACTGCCGCGAAAATATATTTTAATATATCCTCCTGCCGGAAGAATTTCCACATCTCCGGCAAATTCGTCTTCGTTGTCGAGCATCAGAAAAACGCGGTCGTACTTATCAAATATTTTATCTTGCATATGCTCTTTTGATATTCCCACACCGACTTTCCCGAGGAAAACCACCGTTTCGTTTTGATTTCTTTCCAGTGTGCGTATGGGGTTTTCCAGCTCCAAACTTGAATCAAGCCGAACGCTTCGGTTTATTACGGCAATTCTTATCGGTGGTGAATTTACCTCGATAATGATGTTCAAATCGCAGTTTTGCGCCTCATTTATGCGCAAAAGCCGGTTGTCAATCTTTTTTTCAATAGTTTTCAGGCGGTGTATTTTTTGCCGAACGGTATCGCGTTGATTTTTCAGCTTTTTTTCTATAATATCGATATCGCGGTTTTGCAGAAAACCGGCTATTTCGTCAAGAGGCATATCCAGGACTCTGAGGTATCTTATTGTGTTGAGCACTTCGAACTGACGGGTGCTGTAATAGCGGTATCCCGTTTTTTCGTCTGTATATTCCGGCTGAATAAGTCCGATTGATTCATAGTGGCGGAGCGTGCCGACGCTTATGTGAAAAAGATTTGCCACTTCGCCTATTTGCATTAGATTTTTCATATAATCACACCTGCCTTGGTGACAGTATATCATTTTTTTTGCATTAAATCAATTGTTTTGGCAAAGGTATTGAATTTTTTGCACATTTATGGTATATTAGGTCTATCGGGATTTCAAATTGAACGGGGGTGGAAAAATGAATCAGCTTGCAGGCATTATCGAGTACATGAACTATGGCCTTGTTACCATATACGGTTTTCTGCTCAGTCTCGCTTTTGCCGGCGGCTGCAGGAACAACAGGCAAAAGTACCTTTCTGTGTGTGTGCTCACCGTATTTATTATTTTGCAGATATCGTGCCGCGCGGTTATGGGACTGGAATTAACCAAAAAGGTATATCCTCTGCTCGTTCATTTTCCCCTTGTTTTGATACTCATGCTTGTCAATAAAAAAAGCGCCGGTGTATCGGTTGTCAGTGTGTGCACGGCTTATGCGTGCTGTCAGTTTCCGCGGTGGGTTTCCATGGCTGTGCTGGCGGTCACATCGTCGGAGCTTGCGTCGGTTATTTCGTACACGGTTGTTATTATTCCTATCTTTGTGCTTTTGTATTGGCATTTTTCGGAATATGTGTATTCTGCAATGACATATTCGCGCCGCACGCTGATTTTGTTCGGCGCGCTGCCTGTGGTATACTATGTGTTCGACTACGCCACTGCTGTGTACACAAACCTTTTGTATTCCGGCAGCTATGCAACGGCAGAGGCTTTTCCGACAGTTTGCATATTGTTTTATGTAGGCCTGATTTCGCTCTATCACAACGAAACTCAGAGCCGGAGCCGCGCTGAGTTTGAACGCTCCGCAATGTCTATGCAGCTCAGACAGGCCGAAACGGAAAGACAGACAATGAAAATGATTCAGGAGCAGAACGCGCTTTTCAGGCACGATATGCGGCATCACATAAACTACATTTCGGCATACCTCGCCGGCGGAGATGTCGCAAGTGCGTCGAAATATATTGAACGTATAAAAAATGAGATAGTCAAAATCACACCGGTTATATACACGGAAAACAATATTGTGAATGCGGCACTGTCGTACTTTGCGCTCAAATCAAAGGAAAAAGGAGTGGAATTTGAGTGCAGCGCAGGTATTCCGGCAAATTTGAATATTCCGGACACCGATTTTGGGGCGGTTTTGTCAAATGTTCTTGAAAATGCGATAACAGCGGCGTCGAAATGTGATGACAGGGTAAAAAAGACCGTTGACGTCAACTTAAGCATAAAAAAAGACAAACTTTTGATTTCCGTTTCCAATCCGTATGTGGGAACGATAGAATCTGTCAATGGTCTGCCCGTTAGTCGGGTTGAGGGGCACGGCTACGGTGTAAAGAGTATAAAGACAATTGTTGAGCGCTGCGGAGGAACATGTTCGTTTGAGTGGGGCGACGGCTTGTTTATGACTCGTATTATGATTAGCGGCGCTGTTTAGAAAAAATGTGCCGCAAATTTTTATTTTGCTATTGCATTTTTTGGCAAGCAGTGGTATAATGTTAGCTATAACGCAGGCATAGTTTAGCGGTAAAACAATGGCTTCCCAAGCCGTCGTCGCGGGTTCGACTCCCGTTGCCTGCTCCAAAAAATCGACAAGTGCGGCAGTACTTGTCGATTTTTACCTATTCACTATTCACTGTTCACTCTTCACTTGCATTTAGGCATGCGGGAATCGAACCCAATATGCCTTACGTTTGAAAAATTTTCGTTGTTTCCTATTCCTCAATTGCCTTTTTAAGTCTGCAAAGACCGTCTTTTAAAACGGATTTCGGGCAGGCAATATTAAGACGCAAAAAGCCCTCTCCTCCGCTGCCGTACTGTCGGCCGTTTGAAAGGTACAGCCCGGTTTTTCTGCGCACAAATGCGGAAATATCATCCGGAATATTTTTCACACCGCGGCAGTCAATCCAAAGAAGGTATGTTGCATCGGAATTCATAAGCCGTAGTAACGGAATTTTTTCGGCAATAAATTCGGATGTGATTCGGCGGTTTTCGTCCAGGTACTGTCTGAGTGAGTCCAGCCACGCGCCGCCGCGTGTGTATGCCGCCACTGCCGCCTGAACGGCAAAGCAGTTCGGCTCGGCAACCTCGTCTGTGTTGAGCCCGCGGTTTACTTTGTTTCTTAAGTTTTCGTTTGGCACGATAACAGCAGCGGTTTGTATTCCTGCAATATTAAATGACTTTGTCGGTGCAACGCAAGTTATGCTGTTGAATTTGCATTCATCGGACACCGATGCAAACGGAATGTATGTCTTGCCCGGTTTTGTCAAATCGCAGTGTATTTCGTCGCTTATCACAATAACATGATATTTTTTGCACATATTCCCGATTTTTTCAAGTGTTTCGCGATCCCAGATTTTGCCCACGGGGTTGTGCGGATTGCAAAGAATCATCATTGTAGTTTGTGTATCGGAGAGTTTTTTCTCCAGGTCGTCAAAGTCAATTTCATAATTTTCACCGTCGCAGATGAGTTTACACTCCAGGACGTTTCGCCCGTTGTTTAACACGGAGTTAAAGAATATATTGTATACAGGTGTGAGCAAAACCACATTTTCAGCCGGAGTGGTGAGTTTTCGCACGATGCTTGATATTGCCGGGATAACACCGGTGCAAAAGATAAGCCAGTCTTTATTTATTTCAAACCCATAGCGGTTTTTCCACCATTCGGCATACGCTGTGCTCCATTCGTCCGGTATAATGCTGTAGCCGAAAATACCGTGCATGGCTCTTTTTGTCACAGCCTCCGTTATTTCGGGTGCTGTTTCAAAATCCATATCGGCAACCCACATGGGCAGTTCGCTCTCGTTTACATCCCATTTAAGCGAGTTTGTGTTCCTTCTGTCGGTTATTTTGTCAAAATTATATTCCATTTTATTCCCTCACAATTATTTTTGTTTTGGACTTGTCCACTTTGTCCGGCTCGATAATAAGCTCGCCTATATAATCTGCACGTATTGTTCCGCCCGACGGGTTTATTACACTGTCTATACCCGAACAAATATCGGCATTTACCGTTGAATACTCAAACGCCAGCGTTGTGTTTATCAGCTTGCAGTTTCTCATCACAAGATTGTCGATGTAACACATTCCCTGCAGACTCTCCACCGTGCAGTTTACAAGTGTAAGATTTTTTGCATTCCATCCGAGGTATTCTCCGGATATAAAAGAATCGTACACGATTATATTATCACTGTTCCAGAATGCGTCTTTCGACAGCATTTTTGAATTTTTTATCAAAACATTCTGTGCGCCGTCAAACGAATAATTGCCCGTAAGACTGAGGTTGTCAATATTCATACCCTCACCGTTCATCGCAAAATAGTCGCCTTTTGCAGAAATATTTTTCATTACAACATTGCTGCAGTTCCACAGTGTTTCATCGGCATTTGGGAATGTGACGTCGCGCAGCGCAATAATATCTGAACGGCGAAATGTTTTCGGTGCCTCTATCGTTGTATTTTCGACGGATATATTGTTTGTGTACCATATTCCGGCACGCGCCGTATCAAGCAGTGCACAGTTTTTCATGCATATATCACTGCTGTACCAAAGCGGATATTTCCACCGAAATATACAGCTGTCAAGACGGATATTTTTGCTTTCTTTCAGCGGCGATTCGCCGTCGGCAAAAACAGTGTCCGTTATTTCGAGATTTTCGCCCATAAACAGTGCGCGTTCACCGGATAGTATTTTTTGCGTTATTTTCTCCATAGCCGTATCCTCCTTTGCTGACTATATTTTACTTCAAAATTCCGATAAAGTCAAATGTATATAATTAAAACGGCTATGACTGTCTTTGATCAATGTACCAATAAAATTATAAGTCATATAAGTTTTGAGTTTATACTGTTATTCCTTCTTGTATTGTTTGGCAATTCGTTTTAGTTCATCATAAAAGTTTTCTCGTGTTCCTGCAAGGATTACAACAACTTTTTTATCGTCAATTTCATATATCTTGTATGCCATTTCATAATTTACACCATCGTACCTGACATCATACGAGCGAATGCCGGATAAATCTCCGATTTTCTCATTCGCGATGTATGGATTTTCGGAAATTAACTTTACGGCTTCTCTGAATTTTTCTTTCAACCTTTTATTCTTTAGCTTTTTAAGATATCTTTCAGCCGGAGGAGCAAATACAACCTCATACATATTCTTACTCCTCTCCGAATACATCGTCTATATCGGCACCCTTTTTTCTGCCATAGGCAATATCATCTGCTTCTGCCGATATATCACTTATTGCTTTTGCAATATTCTTTTGTTGTTTCTCAAACTCTGCCACAAGTTCATTTCCGCTATATCCCTGTGCAACCAAATCTTTTAATATTTCGGTTGCAAAACCACTATCGTTTCTTAACGGGCGCAGTATAATAGCGTTGTCTGTAAGTTCACATTCAACCTCTTTTCCCATTCCGAGAATGTTATAAAACTTCTGCGGTATAGTTATCTGCCTTTTTCCGGTTACATTTATAATTTTTCTTTCCATTGCTGCACTTCCTGCCATAATATTCACACTCCCTTATCATATGCCAAAATTACAACTATATTCATTCCTTGATATTATTATATCAAGGAAAATAGGAAATGTCAATATCTTTAAAAAAATATTTACAATTGGTGTATTGACAATTTTCGTATGTTGTATTATAATATTCCTAACGAATATTAGTTAGGAGGAATTATGAAACAGGAAGACACAAAAAGCAAAATATTGGAAAAGGCACTGGAGCTGTTTGCGTCAAACGGGTACGACTCCGTGAGTGTCGGAGAAATTGCAAGAGCGGTTGGAATCAAGGCGCCGTCACTGTACAGCCATTATCCGAGCAAACAGGCGATTTTTGACGCAATAATCAGCGATGTTTCCGAAAAATACGAGCACTACACAAACGGTATAAACATACATATGCGCGAATCGGTAAAGGATGTGAGTCTGTTTACGGGAATAAATGAAGAATCACTGATACAAAAAGTTCGTCAGATATTCGACTTTTCACTGCATGACGCTACAATAAGCCGCTTTCGCAGGATGACGACAATCGAGCAGTTCCGTTCTCCGGAGCTGTCGGATTTGTATACCGAGCGTTATATCGACAGGATGATTTCGTATCATGCAGGTATTTTTACCGCTCTTATCAAAGCCGGTGAAATTTCGGACGAGAATCCCGAAACTCTGGCACTGATGTATGTTTCGCCGATTATAACACTTCTCGGTGTTTGCGACCGTCAGCCGCAAAGGGAAGAGGAGTGCCTCGAAAAATTGGACGCGCATGTGCGGCTGTTTTACCGTACCTACAATACTTCTCAGAAATAAAATATGCAAACAAGTATATAAATGCGTCAAAAAATTAACACAAATAAATTATGAAAGCGAGACGGAGTTATGAAAATAAAAAGAGTTATCGCGGCAGGAATCACCGCCGCTATGTTAATGTCAAATGCCGCATTTGCGTCGGATATGTATGCGACGCGCGGAGAAACGGCTGATATGCTTCTTTCGGCGGCAGATGACTACAACAAAGATGTTAAGCGCAGCGATATAATAAAAGGTTACGGCGGTGACGGCGACCTTCACGAAGATTGGAACATCAACCGTGCCGAGGCACTTGTTATGCTGAGCCGCGCATTCGGGAAACTTCCCGAACTCACGGGACACAATGCAAGGGTAGCACTGCGCAGCGGCGATTTTACCGATATTCCCGACTGGGCAAAAACGGAGCTTGCTCCGGTGCTCGACGCGGGAATCGCGGCAGGAACGGCAGATGGAATTTTTTCGCCCTATGACGATGTGACAAAAGAGCAGCTGGAAATGTTTATAAAGCGCGCCTATGCACTTTTCGGAACCAACGAAAAGGACGATTTTTATGCGGCTGTAAACAAGGACGCACTGAATAAACTTGAATTAAAGCCGGGGCGGCTGATGGCAGGAACACTCTACGATCTGCAGGATGACAGTTCGGAAAAAGTAAACGAAATCATTAAAGAAGCTATAGAAAAAGGCGGCGCAAAGGGAAGCAAAGAACAGAAAATAGCCGATTTCTACAAGAATATTTTGGATTCGGAGAGCCGAAACAAAATCGGTACTGCTCCCATAAAACCGTATCTTGCTGATATCGACTCGGCAAAAAATGTAAAAGAGCTTGCGGATGTTCAGACAAAACTTATCAAAAATCTGTGTATGGCACCGTTTGCGGTATTTTCCGTTACCACGGATTTTAAGGATAACACAAAGTATGTTATGTATTTCGGCACAGCGGAACCGTACATGACAAAGGATTTTTATTTAAACGGAACAGAGGCTCAAAAGGTAAGCTATTTAAAATATTTAAAAACCGTTTGCAATATTGCCGGTGAGAATATAACGAACGAATCACTTGAGAATTTCTTTATTTACGAAAAGGCATTGGCAGAGAAAAAGCTGAATCCCGAGGAAAGCAATAACGTAGACAAAATTTACAATATATATACTTTCGACCAATTGCAGTCGCTTTTTCCGAATATTGATTTAAATGACATTTTAACCGGTATCGGTCTGAAAAAAGAAGAAAAGATTCTTGTTATGGATGACGGACTCACAAAGGAATTTGCAAAGTTGTTTACGGACGAAAATCTCGAAACGCTGAAAAATGCGGCAAAGCTCAGTGTGCTCCTTAATTACGGCGGTGCGCTCAACACAGAATTTACCGATGCCGCAAATACATTCAATCAGGAATTTCTCGGTATCTCGGGATCGTATTCCGACGAGGAACTTGCAACATTAAACGTTGCAGGTGTTATGCCGGATTACGTAGGTGAAATATATGCGGAAAAATATTTTACCGAGCAGGGAAAACAAGATGTGCTCAAAATGGTGAACGATATTGTTTCCGTGTACAAGGAGCGAATTTCAAACCTTGATTGGATGAGCCCCGAAACAAAGAAAAAGGCAATAAATAAACTCGATAAAATGGGGATAAAGATAGGATATCCCGACAAGCACGACAGTCAGCTTGACGGCGCCGAAATCAAATCAAAAGAGGACGGCGGAAGTTATTTTGCAAATATCGTTGAAATTTCAAAAGCAAATATAAAGTATATGTCCGAACTCCAGGGAACAACACCCGACAGAACAAAGTGGGTAATGTACCCGTACACCGTGAATGCCTGCTACAGTGCCACATCGAACGACATCACATTCCCGGCTGCAATACTCCAGCCGCCGATGTACAATGCAAATGCGTCTTATGAAGAAAATCTGGGTGCAATCGGATATATTATTGCTCACGAAATTACTCATGCGTTTGACAACAACGGCGCAAAATTTGACGAAAACGGCAATGCCGCCGACTGGTGGACAAAAGAGGATTATGCCGAGTTTGAAAAACGCTGCGAAAAAATGGTGTATTTTTACGACAGACAAGAGGGCATACCCGGTGTTCCGATGAACGGACGGCAGACACTGAGCGAAAATGTCGCCGACCAGGGCGCTGTGCAGTGCATTACCGAGGTGGCGTCACGTCTGGAAAATCCCGATTTCGAAAAGCTGTACCGTTCAATGGCAAATGCATGGGCAAGCACGAAAACAAGAGAATATGCAAAATACGCAGCCGGCACAGACGTTCACTCGGAGGATAAACTGCGTGTGAACCGCGTTGTTGTAAATTGCGATGAATTTTATACAGCTTTCGGCATAACGGAAAAAGACGGTATGTGGGTTGCACCGGCGGAAAGAGTAAAAATATGGTGAACAAAAAGTTGGATTGGATGATAAAATGAATTATAAAGTTATAGACAAAGAGAATTATTACCGAAATGGTGTGTTTCGCCATTTTTCGGAAGACTGCAAGTGCTCTGTATCCGTCACATCGAAAATTGATGTGACGGAGCTTAGGCATGCGGGACTCGAACCCGATGTGGTTTAAAAATGGAAATTTTGCATAATACCGCAGAAAATTCTGCAAATATACGACCGTATAATTCTTGAATTTTCTTTGTCTTATTTCAAAATTTCCTATTTTTAAACTCTGCGACCTTACGTTTAGAAAAATTTATTGGATTTTCAATGCGGAGGACGCAGACAGGCTGTCGCCTTTCAAGGACGACAAATTGAAAAGACTTCAATTTTTCAAATGTAAGGCATATTGGGTTCGACTCCCGCATGCCTAAGAAGTATTCGAAAAAGACATGTACAAAGTTTTACATAAATTTTCTGTATATTCTTGCTAAGGTATTAAATTCCCGTGACGATTACAAAATGGGTTATCTGTGGCAGACAGACACGCTCATCTGCTACGACAAAATCAACCCCACGCAGTATATTTTTCACGATGATACCGAAACGTGTACACCGGTTTATACAGAGTATTTTGAGGATTACAAAACGTTTTATGAAAACTGTGCAGCAGATATTGAAAAGGCAAAGCAAACCCGTGAATACAGACTTGATATGATAAATCACCCGAATTGGTTTGATGCGTCGTACATTTCGTGGCTCAGCTACGATTCACTTAATATCGAACTCCCCGACGGGCATCTGTTTTTTGCACCGATTATCAACTGGGGCAGGTACCGCGAGGATGGCGGACAGCTTTTAATGCCTGTGACGGTTCGGCTGAATCATGCCATTGCGGACGGGTATCTGGTTGCAAAGGTCTTTAAATTGCTCGAAGATGAAATTGCCGGTTTTACAGGGCAAAATAATTAATATTAAATGTGAGGAACAGCGAATATGAAACATCAGAAATTTAATGTGACGGCAATAATAATTTCGATTGTAGTTTTGATAACCGCGTGTGTGAATTTCCCGAAAAGCACCGTGGATTCGGAGCCGGCGGAATATACGCATGATGATACAAGCCAATTTTACAGCGAAGTGAATGAAAATGTTCCGCAGTTTTCCAATGATGAAATTACAACGAAGTCGTTTGAACACTACAGTGAATTGGACGAACTGGGAAGATGCGGCACAGCGATTGCCTGTGTCGGCCTTGAAATAATGCCTACGGAAAAGCGAGGTGCAATCGGCAGTGTAAAACCGACAGGGTGGCACCTTGTAAAGTATGATATTGTGGACGGTAAATATTTGTATAACCGATGTCATCTGATAGGGTATCAGCTGACGGGAGAAAATGCCAACGAAAAAAATCTCATAACCGGAACGCGCTCAATGAATGTGGACGGAATGCTGCCGTTTGAAAACGCGGTTGCGGATTATGTACATGAAACGGGAAATCATGTGATGTACAGGGTTACACCGGTATTTAACGGCACCAATCTTTTGGCAGACGGTGTGCAGATAGAGGCATATTCCGTTGAGGACAGGGGCAAAAGCGTTTCATTTAATGTATTTGTGTTTAACTCCCAGCCGGGTATTGAGATTAATTATGCAGACGGTTCAAGCCGACTCAAAGGCGACGGTTCAAAGTCCGTCACGGACGCAAAACAACCCCAAAAAAGCGGCATTTCCGATAACGGCAATTCAGAGGTGTATGTGCTCAACACAAATACAAAAAAGTTTCACTATGCAAGCTGTTCGTCTGTAAAAAATATTCGTCCCAAAAATCGGGAAAGTTTTAACGGGCCGGTGGATTATTTGATAAATAATGGTTATACCGCGTGTGGGAGATGTAAACCAAATTCCCATTCCGATTCTTGAAAATGTCCGCTATTTGGCTCCATCTTTGAGGGGCGATGCATGCCGGTGGCATGCGTTTATCGCCGACCGAATCGAAGATGAGACCTGTCACCGATAGGTGACTGAGGGAGTACATTAAATTCCCCTCCGTCTCACGGCTGTGAAACCTTGCAGAACGTGTTCTGCACTTGAAAAACCGTACATGACGCGCCGAAAAAAGGCTGAAAAATCATTACAGCTCGTTTTCCTAAATTCAATACCGAAATAGGGAAGAAGATTAAATTCGGTATTGAATTTGCGCTATGTACGGTTTTTCTTCGTGCTAAACGTCAACTGCTCGCTTTCAATGCCGCTCGTCGGAGGGGCAATTTTCCGCCGCAAGGAAGTTTGTTTACTAGGTGCTGTCAGGTGTGTGTCCGGCATGGTGCGCCGTAGACCAGCTATAAAAAGTCAAGAGTTTTTTGAGAAAAAAGTAAAAAAGTTTTATGACTAAAAAAAGACA
>CAKSIN010000016.1 GCA_934463115.1 uncultured Clostridia bacterium | reverse complement strand
AATAAAGGCGTTGCAAATGTTTCCGTAACCGTTACGGATAAAAACAAGGCAACTGCAACAAAATCTACCGATACAAATGGTAAGGTTACACTTCCGGTTAAATCGTCAGGCGGTGGCTCATCCTCCGGTGGCGGCGGTGGTCGTGGCGGCAGCAGCGGTGGCAGCTATATCAGTTCTAATGTAACCAACATTATTGTAACAGATAAATACGGTAAAACTTTATCCGTTTCAAAAACAACCGATAAAGATGGTAAAATCACACTGGCACTTCCGAATGGTGCTGATCTCACAGGCGACAATTACTATACAATTAAGGCAACTGACAGCAAGGACAATCCAAAAGCTGATGTTTCAATCGTTTTGAAAGACAAAAAGAATAATTCAGCAAATGGCACAACGGATAAAAACGGTATGCTGATACTTCCCGGAAGCAAACACAAGGCATATATTATGGGATACCCGGATGGTTCATTCAGACCTGACTGCGATATGTCCCGTGCTGAAGCTGCGGCAATCTTTGCACGTCTTATCGCGGATAAGAAAAATGAGTCTGTGAAAGGAACGCCTTCATTTAAGGATACACCCAACAACGAATGGTATTCTGCTTTTGTTGGTTATCTTGAAAAATATAATATCATAAGCGGATATGAAGACGGCACATTCCGTCCGGATGAATCAATTACCCGAGCAGAATTCGTTACAATCGCAGTTCGCTATTATTCGTTATTTAATGAGGTAAAATCAGTATCGAATACGACAAAATACAATGACCTTTCAAATAACTACTGGGCAATTAAGAATATAAGCTATGCGACAAGTGAGAAATGGCTCAATGGCTATTCCGATGGATCATTCAGACCTGATATTGTCGTTACACGAGCTGAAGTTGTGACGATTATTAACCGTGCAACAGGACGCAATGCCGATACAGAATTTATCAACAAAAATCTGACTATCCTCAACAGATTTACAGATGTTAAGAACAATTCTCACTGGGCAGCATATGACATTTTTGAAGCATCAAATGACCATACCGGAATAACCAGCGGTTCAAACGAAATCTGGAGCAAATAAATTGGCGTGAGGGAGCCGTGTAATCGGCTTCCTCATTACAGAAAGGAAAAACCATGAGAAATATAATAAACAGATTAATACTAACATTGCTTATACTGACTTGCGTCAGCAGTGTTGCCATCCCGGTGTATGCGGACACAGACGGTACGGAGTTACAGGTTGTCGAGCCACAGAAACTGGAGATACAACTTGGTCAAAACTGGGCCGGCGTCGAGTTTACATTAAAAACCGATGCAGGTATGTACCCGAACGCAATTCCTGTTGATGAAACCGGTGTACTGAAATTAGAAATCGGCGGCAGCAAAAGTTATGTTCTTTCATGCTTACAGTCATCTATTGATATTCCCGTTCCGGATAACAATACCCCTGCCACACTGATGACTTTAACGCGTGATAAGCAAAACGCTGCTGCAGCTGAGGAAAAAGACGCCAAACAGTCTGAGACGATTCCGGTAACACAGATAGTTTTTCTTGCGGTTGGAATCGTCCTTGCTATAAGCGCTTTGGTGGCTATTCATATTACCTCAAAACGCCATAGCTCAGATGACGACGATGAAGATGATGATGAATAATCTCTCAGACTGAAATAAAAAAGCAAAAATATTACTTATAGTAATATTTAATAAAATAATTGAAATAAATATTACTATAAGGGTTGGCAACGGGGCTATTCTGTGGTATACTATAACCGTGGCAGGGGTTTGTATCCAGGCTTTCGGTTCTTCGGGAGATTCCCGGAGGCAGACTTAGATATAAGGAACCGTTACGGAGAAGCATAGTGAGCAATCCATAATGATACAGCCCCTAACAATTGAATATGTAGCCGAAAGGCTGCTTAAATACTTACAGAGTCAAACGTCGAGTGAGACACCAATATATCGGCACTTTGATTCTGTATGCCTATTTTTGCAGACTTTCGGCTTTTTTTATTGCATATCAGGACAAAAACATTTAATGGTTGGAGGAAAACAACATGAAGAAAAAAAGAAAGGGAATCACCGGCGACATTCACCGATGTCCGTATTGCGGTAGTCCTGTTACCTACCGAAGTGCTGATGGGATCTATAAAGATAACAGCCGCGGAACAATGCTCTATGTATGTTCACATTACCCGGAATGCGACGCATATGTGCGCGTTCATACAGGAACAAATATTCCAGTGGGAACAATGGCAGACCGAAAGCTTCGTAAGCTCAGAAATGAGGCACATAAACATTTTTCAAAACTGATCCGCGATGACTATATGACCAAGCAGGAGGCATATCAGTGGCTGGCCGGTTTGCTCGGCGCACCACAGCGGGAAGCTCATATCGGATATTTGAGTGAGTATTATTGCAATATTGTCATTGAGGAAAGCAAAAAGGAATATGAACGCTATTTAAGAAAAAAGCGTGAAAGAAAAAATTTTGAAAGGAGCGCGTTGGCATCATGACATTAACGAAAGAAATGCAAAAGAAAGTCGAAGAAAATATGGGACTTGTCGGTAAAGTTATAAGTGATAAGATTCACGGCTTGGATACTCCGAACTTTTATTCTTATGACGATCTGTTTCAAATCGGCTGTATCGGTTTATGCAAGGCAGCTTACAGTGATTGCGGCGGAACGTTCTCTACATATGCGTATAGACTTATCTGGAATGAAATTTGCGACGCTCTGCGCTATGGAGTGAAAAAATCCAAAGCGGAACAATTGCTTGAGGATATCAACAGTATTCGAGCTGAAGAAACTGCTGCTCCATCGTTTGAAACGCAGGTTGAATGCATCGAAACAATAAATAGAGTAAAAAAGGGCGCACCCACCGGTATTGCAAAAGGAATTGACGCACTGATGATGTCTGTTGTAGGAGGATATTCGTGCAAGAAAATCGGCAAAAGACTTCACATGCGGACGAATATTGTAACAGCGCAGATGTCAAAAGCACGCAAGTACCTGCGTAAAATTCCTGAGCTTAACGACTTATACTTCGCCGGTGATGCCGTATGAGAAAAAAGAGATTTATAATACCGGGATTGATTCTGTTTGTTATTGTACTGGCATTCAAGTATTTCCTTTTTATCGGATATGTTTCGAGTGAGTCTATGGAACCGACACTGAAAGCCGGAAGCTACATTATCGGCAGCAGAATTTATGGTGAACTGAAAACCGGTGATATTATAATATTTGAGCATGATGGAAAAACGCTTGTCAAACGCATAGCGGCAACAGAAGGAGAACGGATTACCGAAAACGAATTTACTTATATTGTTCCCAAAGACAATTATTTTGTCATGGGAGACAACAGGGTCAATTCATACGATTCTCGGTTTTGGAGTCAACCATTTGTCAAAACAAGTGATATTATAGCAAATGTATTGATATAATTAGTCTTGGCAACAATATAAATTATTCGTCTTTTTAGCTAATAGGGTTTTCATTATTATGCGTTTAAATATTCTGTGAGATATTAAGATAACTCCCTATAAATGTATACAAAGCCAATACTTTAATTAGATACGACTCAATTTGGCTTTATTCTTGCAGATAAGTCCAATATGGTCAGCTCAAAAACGTATGCATTAGGCAATATGTTGGAAAATGATTTTTTTTGTAATATTTAGCAGTTATTTCTTAGTGGTGCGACCATTCTTGGATTAATAACCTAAACAGTCCAAGAACAGCCACACCCCTCTCGGTTATTCGTACATTGAGCAGCGTTTAGTTTTTCGATGTTTTTACGGTAAGCACAACTTTTCCAATATTTTGCCCCTTATACAATATGTCGTGCGCTGCCTCGGCCTCGGTTATGGGCAGCACTTTGTATATTGTAGGCTTTACCTCGCCGTTTTCAATTTTAGGAAACACATTTTTAACAAGCTCGGCCAAAATCTGCGCTTTAACCTCAGGAGTTCTGGAACGGAGTGTACTTCCGACAATTCTTACATTTCTTACATAGATATTTTTAAGGTCAATTTCGGTTTTTTGACCCGCAAGTGCCGCAATCATAATCCAGCGGGCACCGTGTGTAAGGTAATGTATGCACTTGCCCATAATTTCGCCGCCGAGACAGTCAATCGCAACATCGACACCGTGACCGGCTTCAAGTTCTTCTTTGAGAACAGCTGTTATATCTTCCTTCGTGGTAACAACAACTCTGTCGGCGTTAAGGTGTTTTATCGAGTCCGCAATTTCGTCGGAAAGAACGGTTGTTATAACCCTGACACCGAATGCCTTTGCCATAGGAATTATAACACTTGCAAGCCCCGATGCTCCGGCATTCATAAGCAGTGTGTTGCCGGGTTTTATACCGCCCTCAATAAAAAGATTAAGATAAGCTGTTGCAAATGCCTCCGGAATTGCGGCAGCTTCTTCCATCGAACAGTTCTTCGGAACAGGCATAAGCATATCATATTTGACCGCCGCATATTCGGCATAACCACCACCGCCGAGCAGTGCGCAAACCTTGTTGCCTATTTTCCAATTTGATTTTTTCTTTGCATCTTCACCCATTTCAACGACTATACCGGCAATTTCAAGCCCCATCCATTCCGGGCATCCTGCCGGAGGCGGATAATCGCCCTCGCGCTGCATAAGGTCTGCACGGTTTAGAGCAGCCGCGTGAATTTCAACGAGCACTTCCTCGCTTTTGATTTTGGAGTCGGGAACGCTGTCCCATCTTAAACTTCTGTCATCATTTACAAGTATTGCTTTCATAATTCAATCGCCTTTCTTTTATTTTCCGCAAGCTTTCAGTATCAGCTTGTGCAGTTTTCTTTCGTATTCATAACCATACGGATTTTCTTTTTCTTTGTTTATGTAATCGGCAAATGCACAAAACATTGCGTCATATCTGCCAAAAATAGGCGTGGTATGATATTCACCTTTTTTGTTCCAGTCATTGTCATAGGCTTCTCTCACACTTGTTGTCAGCGCCTGTATGATTGAGTGACATTCCAAGTCAAGCCATTCAAGCGGCTTAATCTCCACAGTTCCTTTTGTTCCGCACACAACAAGTTGTCTGCGCTCAAAGCCACCGGGTTCCACTGCGGTACTCTTTACAAATGACACGCCGTTTTTATACTTAAATACCGTCATACCAAAATCATCCGCCTCAACACCGTCTGTGCCTATAGGCATACTAAGCGGAATTATTTCGTCGGGTTCACCGCAAATGCCGTAAACCAAATCAATCAAATGGCAACCGAGATAATAAAGCATACCGCCCGGGTAATTACCGAGCCAATTGCGTTTTTCCACAGGGTGAATACAATTCATCTGTGCCTCTACGGCATATATTTCGCCCAATTTGCCCGATTTAATATCTTCCTTAAGCTTTATCACTGTCGGATTATAGCGGTACATATATTCAATATGAAAAACGAGATTTTTTTCCTTAACCAAATCAATAAGTCTGTCAAAATCCTCGTCCGATTCGCTGCCCGGTTTATCCATTTGTATATGCAGACCTTTTTCCGCTGCCATTATGGCAAATTCGGTGAGTCGTCTGTCCTCGGTTTCTATACATACTGCGTCAAGCTCGGGATAATTTAAGATTTCTTCAACAGTCATTCTTTTGACATTTCCATATTATTTTTGATTAAAGAGTTCAAAAATTTGGAGACCGTTAAGCGCATCTTTCATTGCTGAGGCTGATGAAAAACCAAGCTTTTTCATTATGCGTGACATATGAGATCTTATGGTGGTCTCCTCGACAAAATATTCCCCTGAAATCTGTTTGTATGAATGTCCCATACAGTATGACTGAAGGATTTCAAACTCCAAATTGGAAAGGCACAGTAAATTTGTAAAAACGTATAAAAGGGATTGCTGGCGGCTCTTGATTTCCATGCATTCATCAATAAGCTTTGTTGCAATATCGTGGGATAAAAGCTTTTTTCCATTGGCGACAGATTTGATCATTTCGATTATCTCGGAGTCGGGAGAATCCTTTAATACATAATTTGTCGCTCCGCGGGAAAGTGCCTCAAAAATCAAAGAGTTATTGTTGTTTATTGTCAGAATTATAATATTTGTTTTGGGCGAAAGCTCCGATACTTTATCAATCAGCTTGATGCCGGAATTATATTCTTCTATCTGCATATCAAGCAGAAGAATATCGGGTTTCTTGCTTGCAACAAGGTCAAGACAGGCTTGACTGGTGGTTGCGCTGCCAACAAAAACCAGAGATTCCGAATTGGAAATAACCGACTGATAATAGCTGCATATTTCTTCCATATCGTCGCATATTGCAACATGTATTTCGTTCATAAATTAATGTATTCCTTTCGTAAAAATTAATCAGCATTTTGAGCATAGATTATTTATTCTTTTAATGGGAGCATAATGCAAAAACAAGTATATTTTTTCAAGATGCTTTTAACAGTTATCATGCCCTTATGAAGGTTTATTATTTTTTTGGTTGAGGATAAACCTAGACCTAAATTTGAAGAGGAGTTTTTGGTGGAATAGAACTCCTTAAATATATTTTTTATATCACGATGGCTTATGCCCAATCCGTTGTCCTCAAATTCTATAAAAAGAGAATTGTCATGTATTTCAACAAGTATCTTTAAATAAAGCTGGGGTTTATTCCCCGAGGCACAAAGTGATGAAACAGCGTTTTCCGTAATGTTGTAAAACGCTTCGGTCAGCAGGTCTGAATTTGCATTTATGTTAATGGTGCTGAGTGTGTCAAAGTTTGTTGTAATCAGGACGCTGCTTGGAATATTAACCTTTTCAAGTGCGTCATATATACATCTGTATATATTTGTTTTTTTAAACGGAACGCCGTTGGCATTTAACGCTTTGGTTACGTTGTTCAGTTGAGAAATGGACTTTTCCGAACTGGATATTATCTTGTTAAGAAGCATAAAAGCGTGTTCTTTATCGGCAAGCTCGTTTTGGGTAAGCGATGCATATTTTTTTATAATAACAAATGCGTTTTTGTCCGAATGCAGCAGAATATTTATGTTTTTGTTAAAAAAGTGCTCTTGGTTTTCTATATCTTTTTTTGAAAGGAACAAAGTGCTTCTAAATGGCTGTGACATAAATATAACCAACAAAATCGCCAAAATGTTTATCACACTGAATATAGCAAAGAAAACAAAATCGTTTCTTGAAAATTCAATTACCGGAATTGACAGCAGATTCAGGGAAATGGGCGAAAATGCTTTAAACAGACCAAATACGAAAGCTGTTGCAACATATATATCAAATAAAATCAATGCGGAGGTATATGCCAAATAAGAGTTGCATATAGTCCTTAGAGCGGTGCGCTTTGCTATTTTTGTAAGTGTATGGATAGGTAATATCGCAAGTATTATCATAATGCCCAACGAAACCGATTTAAAAGCTCCCTCAAGGTTTTTGAGAATGTTTGTTGCAGGCAAAGATGAATCGTAGTTTATATATATGTAATAATTAAACTTAACCGTTGGATCGCTCAATAGTGCGTAAATCAATATAAGTATTCCCGAAAATACGGAAACCAATACTCTTGCAGTGCCTTTTGGCGTAAAGGAAAGATATATGCATATTGATGCTGACATTATTATAACATAACCGATGTTATAAATCCTCAACAATACCGATGGCAGCACCTTTATGTTAATAAGTGCCTTGTAAAACAGATAGTCCGACACAAAAAACTGAGGATAATTTCCGAATTTTATTACCAAAAGCGTTGATGAAAACAGGAGAACAAGGATTCCAATCCAATATATGAACAAAGATTTGTATATACTGTTTGAGCCGGCAAATATTAAGGTAATTGATGCTGCGGAAATTATAATCAAAATCAGTGTTAACATAAAATCATCACCTTTCATAATATTTGGCGTTTGTCGAAATCAGGGAAAAAAAGCTTGTTCAACTAAATATATTTATAACACATTTTAAATGCATTGTCAACCTGGAAAACGGCATATAAACAGATGTTGCAGTTTTTTCCACTTGCCTATGGTTTATGGTGGTGATATAATCATAATAGATATTTTTATCAATAAAAATGTGAATGAGAGGAGAGAGTTATATGAAAAAAGCAAAGAGAATTATGTCAATTATTACTGCGGCATGTTTGGTAGCAAGTTCGTGTGCACTGGCCGGCTGCGGAAAAAAAGGTGATGGTGAGAACGGAAAGGTAACAAAGTTCACTATCTGGTCCAACGAATCACACAGCAAGGCTGTAATGCAGTCGATTATTGATGATTATAACAAGAATGAGGGTAAAGAAAAGGGCATAGAGCTTGTTTATGAGGTTAAGGATGCCGATTTTCAGAAGAATGTAGAGCTTTCAATGCAATTGGGAAATATGCCCGACTTTTTCTCTGCCGGTGTTGCTGCAAGCAAGTTTGCGGCAAACAATAGTATAGTTGCGCTTGATGACCTTCCGGGCGGAGATGAATTGATAAAGAAATTTGAAAAAGGTATAAGAAAGTCTGCGAATACATATGAGGGAAAGACATATTCCGTTCCCAAAAAAAGCCAGCCTTTGGCGCTCCTGTATAACAAGGATATGTTTAAGGCAGCCGGAATCGTTGATGAGAACGGCGAGGCAAAGCCGCCAAAGACATTTGATGAATTGAGAAAGGTTGCAAAAAAGCTTACCGATCCGTCAAAGAAACAATTCGGAATAGTATTTCCGATGAAAGACGGAAATTGGTATAATTATGATTTGCTCGGAAGCTTAATGTCAAGCTGCGGATATAACGGATACAATCCAAAGGTAGGCAAGCGTGATTATACTGCTTTAAAACAGATTTTAAAAATAATGATGAATATAAAGAAAGACGGTTCGCTGTTTCCGGGAGAAGAAACCTTGGACAACGATCAGGCAAGAGCAAGATTTGCCGAGGGTGGAATAGGAATGAAGTTCGGCGTCAGCTGGGATGTCGGTGTATTTAATGACCAGTTCCCCGCAAAGATTGATTGGGGTGTAGCTCCGTTGCCTGTTCTTGATGAGAATAACAGCTATAAGCAGCTTATGTATACAAGCGCCGGCTATTTTGCATGCACCAAGGCATTGGAAACAGGAACACCCGAACAGGTTATGGAGGTTATGAACTTCCTGCACGGTGATGAAGTTGCAAAGAAGTTGTACGAAGAGGGCTGTGACCTGCCGTTTAACTGGGATTTGGTTAAGGATATTCCTACAGACGGAATGAAAAAGGGATGGAAAGAATTTGCACAGCTTATAGATCAAAGCTGCACTGAGGTTGACGGAACCAAAGTTGATACAACAAATCTTAGATCTCTTAAGGATATAGTAACGGTTGATATTTGGGGTAACGGTCAGGATGTGGATAAGGCGATAGACGCATATCAGGTTGAAGTAAATAAATTGGCGGATGAATATGCCGAGGAACATAAGAGTGAAGGATATAAGATTGAAGATTATATCATTCCGGATTGGGACGAAAGAGTAAAAAAATAAGTTAGATACCTTGAATTAATGACATTAAATATGGTTGGTGAAAAAATGAAAAATAAAGTAAAATTAAAAAGGTACAATAAAAAAGATGTTGTTCAATGTTATATTTTGCTTGCACTTCCGCTTATAGGACTTTTTGTGCTTCAGCTTTATCCGATGCTGTGGGCGATGACAAAAGCGTTCTGCTTTTATGACGGAATAGACGCAAATACAAAATGGACAGGACTTGAAAATTTTAAACAGATTTTATCAGACAAAACATATTGGAATTCATGGCTTGTTACATTTAAGTTTGCTCTGTATAAGCTGCCCGTTGAAATCCCGCTGGCATTGGCGGTTGCGACATTGCTTAATGCCAAGATAAAGTGCAAAGGTTTTTTCAGAGCCATATTTTATATGCCGTCAATGATCAGCGTTGTTATAATAGGACTCATTTTCTCCAATTTATTTAGTGTATTTGGTTTTATCAATGCATGGCTTGCAAAGTGGGCGATGATAGAGAGCGGATTTAATTGGTTTGGCAGTGAACATTCGGCTATGATAGTTCTGGTTGTGGGTTCTATTTGGAATACCTTTGGTGTAAACGTTATTTATTTTGTTGCGGCATTCGCCAATGTACCGGCGGAATTATATGAGAGTGCCGAAATTGACGGAGCGTCGGGTGCGGTTAAATTCTTTAAGATAACACTTCCGATGATAGCTCCGGTGCTGCAGACAATTCTTCTGCTTTCCATAAACGGAACACTGCAGACAAACGAATATATAATCGCCTTAACCGGCGGTGCCCCCGGCGGCAAGACGTATACGGTTATGTCATATCTTGTCACAAAGTTTGCCCCCGGATTTGCGGATTCGGTTGTGAATATCGGATACGGCTGTGCTCTGTCAATAATTACTGCAATATTTATGGGCGCAATAGCGATTATATACACAAAACTTAGCGATAAGTTTGCCGACAGTGCATATTAAATTTATGAAAACGAGGTTAAAAAAATGACAACGCAAAAAAGTAATAAAGCACGAATACGGAACGCACATATAGTTATATACACTTTGCTTATAATACTTGCCGTGATAACTTTGTTTCCGATTCTGTATACGTTTTTTTCATCATTTAAAACAAATATAGAGATACTTGCAAAACCGGAAAGGCTTTTCCCGGAAAACTGGTCTATGGAAAATTACATAACGGCATGGAAGTCACCTGAGTTTCCTGTTCCAAGACTGTTCGTAAACAGCGTAGTATACAGCGTTGCAACGGTTATGATAACTTTGTTTTTATCTGCGACCGGCGGATATGTGTTTGCGCGCGGAGATTTCCCTTTAAAAAATGTTATTTTCATGGTATTTTCATCTTTGATGTTCATAAGCCTTGGAACAATAACAATTTATGCATTGTTTAAAATACTCAGAGCCGTTCATTTAACGTCATCGCTGTGGACTTTGATAGTGCTTAAATTATTCGGAATACAAATAGTGAACTATTATCTTGTGCGGAGCTATATAAAGACACTTCCGATGGCTTTGGACGAAGCGGCAAGAATAGATGGCTGCAGCTTTATAGGAATATTCTTCAGAATAATTCTGCCGCTTTTGAAACCGATACTTGCAACTGTCGGAATACTGTCGTTTAATTCGTCATGGAACGACTATCTCATGCCTACAATATTTACTCTTACAGATCCGTCACAGCGTACATTGATTGTAGGATTGATGGCGCTGAAGTCAACGGGAGAATCTGCAGCGGCATGGAATTTGATGCTTGCCGGAACGGTTATTTCTCTTATCCCGGTGTTGGTTGCGTATGTAATAGGAAACAAATACTTTATATCGGGAATAGCAGCCGGCGCAGTAAAGGGATGATCGCATTTTTTCTATTACTTGATAAGAAAGGAAACTGAACTATGAAGAAAAAACTTTTTGTTGTGTGTGTTGCGGGAATATTTATGGCGGCATCATACAATCCGGTTTATACTTATGCAAATGATACGGAAAGGTATGAGATTCAATACCAAAACAATTTTGATCAGTATGATTTAACAGCGGATCGGTCAAAGCAATATAAATATAATTGGCTTACGGCGGACGGTATCATAAACGGCGATGTGTACCAAGGAAATTTCAGTATTAACAGATTTACCACAAAGGTTGATCCAAACGACGATCCCTCGGTTCAGGGAACACCCAACGATTCAAAAAACTGGGTGTTTCCGGATCGGCTGATTACCGATGAAAGTGATCCGGATTACGGATTTTATGGTGCTGTAGAGGATAACGACAAAAAAAGCGGCGTTTTTTGGATGGGAGCAAAGTATAACCTTAATGTTATGAAAAGCGGCTCAAACCAGTATCTCCAGATGGGTAATTTCTATATGCTGGGCAAGGACGGTCAGCAGGACTATACTGCTGCCTATTTGGTCAGAAACGGTGTTGATATGAGCGAGTCGGTCGTGTGGGAAAGCAAGATCTGCTTTGATAATGCGTCCGATGAACCTGCGGCAAAGGAAGCGGAGGTTGTAAAGCTTGAGATAGCAGAGGCAGGCAGTCTTATATACAGCGATTCCGCAAAGGCATCAACAATCCCCGTAAATCTTAATGCCGGAGCATACGCGGTGCTTACGTTTAATAACGGCGATGTGTACCTCGGAGAAAGAAACGGACATGTTTCGGATAAATATAACAGTGAATTCAAGGACGAGGGATTTAAGCTTACCGATGATTCCAATAAGCTGGAATCCGGCAGATGGTATACGGTGAGGTATACCATGGATAATTCGGGAGAGGTAAAAAGAAATTCCGTAATCATAAAAGATGAGGACGGAAATGTTGTTATCGATTCGGGTATGAGGGAGCTAAAGCTTGATAATTCCAAGGCTATCCAGGGTAACTATATGGACAAGGACTGGAATGCAAGAGTTAATCGCTCGTGGTTCTCATTCGATGAAGGAAAACCGGATAAGGGATTTATTTTGACCGTTATGAATATGGCGGACAATAAGCTTGGAGCACACAGGAATCCGAGAAATAAGTTCTTGATTGATGATTATTCGGTTTATAAGCAAAGCGGATTAAAGGTTAAGAAAATAGATGATTCTCTTAAGTTTATTGAAGGTTCTTCGTTTGAAACGGAATTTAATTATGAATTACAAGGGAACAGTGACGGTGTGGAAAATTGGATTTGGCTGACTGACGATTCGGGAACCAAAGTTAGCGGCAAAACATCATGGAGCGAGAGTGATCCGAAAAAGCTTACATACACTCTTGAAGAAGAATTAATGCCGAATACATACTATGATGTTCACTTTTCACCTGAGATTACAGAAAAACAGGGCTTGTTTATATCCTCCAAATCCGAAAGGATTAGGACAACGGATTCGGCATTGGTTGAGGCTGAGGTAAAGTATTCTTCGGCAACCTCCGCGAATGGCGACGTTGATTTGGAGATTGCAAATCTTACAGATGACACAATAAGCGGTTATGTTATTGCATTTATACGCAAAGATGGCGTGATATACAAGCAAAAGGTATATTCCTTTGCGCTTGACAGTTTAGATAGAGGAAGTATAAGCAAGCACATTTCACAAATTGACTTGCCAATCGACAAAAGCAATGCGGAATTTGTTGCGTATTTGTGGAATAAAGATGGAACCAAAGCAATGACGGAGCCGTTTGCAACAAAATTGGATAGATAACGGAGGAACATACATGAAAAAAATAATAGCAGCATTAGTTATGCTTGCCTTGACTGTCAATCCGTTTGCGGCATGGGCGATTTCGCTTGAGGTGAACGAGGACAAAGAAATAAGATATGTGCCGCCGGAGTTTTTCGGAGTAGCCAACGGATGGGGAGACGACGTGAATAAAGGTGTGGCTATTGCCGATTATAACGGAAATATAAGTGATAATTATACCGGTATGTGGGAGAAATATGACATCACGCAGTGGCGAAAGGCGGGAGGTCACAGTAATATATTTCAATGGAAGAGTGCCATAGGTCCTCAAAACGGACGTCAATCCCAGCAGATGGTTAAAAGCTATAACTATGTTATTAAAGAAGGTTTGGACGAATGGATAAAGGGCTCCTTAAAAATCAATAAGGATATGTCATTTGTATATGCGGTTAATATGGACACGGATACTCCGGAAAGTGCAGCAGATCTTGTTGAATATTTGAGAGGAGACGGAAAAACAAACTATAACGGCGGTGTAAATTGGGCGAAGATTAGGATACAAAACGGAATTCCGGATCCTGTACGGGTTGATATATGGGAGCTTGGAAATGAATTGGATCTGATAAAGGAAAACGGTGTCCCGACATGGAGCGTGGACAGATATATTTCAGAAAGCAAAAAGTGGATTTCTGCCATACGAAGCGTTGATCCCGATGCAAAGATTGCGGCTCATGTTTACACAAATGATTTTGAGGCGGTTGGCAACGAGTGGCACAGAACGGTGCTTATGGAACTCGGCAATGATATAGATTATATGGTTGTTCATAAATATTTTGCTCCGGGTACGGCATATAAAGTGTGCGAGCCTATGCTCGATCGGGTTATTGAGGATATAAAGAACATAACGGGCGAGGATAGAATCAAAGTCGTTATGACGGAATTCGGATCGGCATATCGCGATCAGACGGAGCGTAATTCTTTTGAGGCATCGATTCAGCTTGAGGAAGCAATAGGTTTTTCGGATTTTTACAACCGCTGTTTGGTTAAGCCGGAAGTGGTGGGAACAAATGCATGGTCGTTCAACATAGGCGATACAAACGAATGGACATGGGTTCTCCTTTATATGTATGACGGCAAGATGCATCCCATGGTTATGATGGACGCAATGCAGATTTATCATGATTATGTGGCAAAAAACACTATAGTTGATTTTAAGCTGGAAGGGTTTGAAAAGCAAAAGGCAAGCGATACAACCTGTACCGTTGCAAAAACGGAAAAAGGCCTGAATATAGTTTTTTCAAACCTGTCAAATGACAGCGTCAGTGTCGACATGAACTTCATAAAAAATTATAAGCTTACGCATAAAAGAGTGTTGACGGGAACAAGCCTTACGGCAATCAATTATCGTGAACGTCAGGAATGCAAAGTAATAGATGAAGATATATATGATGACGATATAATTAACAAATTTGAAGTGCCCAAACATTCCGTTACGGCAATCACGCTTGAGGAGGTAAAATGATTATGCGTTTTATGAATAAAAAGATTTTCTCTTGCGTAATATGCTTTTTGGTGTGTGCTTTAATGTTTTCATTTAATACATATGCCGAGGAAGCGGTTGTTTCGGGAAATTCGGAGGAAATAGAAAATAATCCGGTATATGTAGCCATAAACCTGATTGACAGGATAAAGCCGACATTTAAAGAAGTGGATATATCCGGTGTTGCAAACAGAGCTTTTAAGGATGATGTTGAAGGCGACGGCGTCGGCGGCTGGTCGGATCAGGGCGATAACGACCTTAGAAATTATACCGAATACGGAAACGTAAAGTACAGAGGTATTCCGTTTAACATCATAAATCCGGCAAAAAACGGCAATAAGAGTTGTATTGTTTTAAGAGGCAGAAACGATATGAACGTCCCGAATGAGGTTGCGGTTGACATTGGAACGTATGCAAAGGGTGTGTATATTCTTCATGCGGGAGCATGGGTTACAGAGGGTGAAGTAGGAGGAACATATACCTATGAGTATGAGGACGGAACAAGTGCATACTTTAATGCAATAGTCGGTACTCATGTGGGAAATTTCTGGGGAACAATTGATCAAACCTCCGCAAAGGTAGCGTGGCAGGGATCAAATGCACAAACAGACTGTATTTCGTTTTCTATATTTGCTCTGTCAAACCCGCATCCCGACAAGTTGATCAAGAGTATAAAAATAAATACCGACGGAAGTACAAATTATCTTATGGTTGTCGGAATGACACTGGCAAAGGATGCATTGTACTTTGATGACGGCGGCAAGGGCGTAATTAACAGTGACAGCTGGCTGCCGATTGAAACTGTAAGCAATCGTATTGCATCGGGTTCTGTTTTGGACGCATCAGTATTTCTGGATAAGCCGGCGGGCAAATACGGAGCAATAAAAGCCCAAGGAGACGGCTTTGTGTTTGAAAACGGAAAGTCGGCAAAATTATGGGGAACAAACCTTGTGGGAAAAGCTTGTTTTGCCGAAAAGGAGCAAGCGGATACACTTGCCGAGCTTATTGCAAAATGTGGATTTAATGTCGTAAGGATGTCAGATATAGACGATATTATTTTTGACAGCAGCGGCAGTATACAAAGTGATAAAGCGGATAAGCTCATGTATCTGATATCAAAGCTTAAAGAAAATGGTGTATATACATATCTGTCGGTTGTTTCGGGAAAAACAGCTGCGGGTTTTTATGCGGAGGAAAAGGTTGATGGAGAAATATCGAGAATAAAAAGCGTTCTTTCATTAAATAATCCGTACACCGGTATGACGCTTGCGTCAGATCCCGCTTTGGCATTTGTTGAGGGAATCGATGATATAAGCTCCTTGGATTTTACATACAGTAATTCCGCCGGAAAGGTGACGCAGCAAGAGTATTTGCTTTTGCAAAACAGATTTACGGAATTTTTAAAGAATAAATACAAAACCACTGCCGCATTAAAGAGAGCATGGAAATATGACGGCGAAAATGGGCTTGGTTCGTCCGAAAATTTGGAAAGCGGCACAGTAATGATAACTGATTTATGGAAGAACTCGCTTTATACGGATGAAAGAAAAAGTGATACGGCAGAATTTTTTGTGTCACTGCAGCTTGAATTTAACACACGTCTGAAAAATGCACTTGGAGAGATAGGCTATAAGGGCGTCTTTACGGGAAACAGCAATAAGCTTTCCGATATATACAGATGGTCCAATAAAGAGAAGGTAAAGGATGCCTTGACTTTGGCTGATGTATATGCAAATTCGGAAACCGATTTCGTGGCGCGCAAAGCGGTTATGTCATATCCGTACGGCGGTTATGTTTCAAGTCCCGAGCGCAAACTGTTCTTTCATTCAAACGACAGCGTACTGCGCCAGCGTGACGGAGGCATAATAGGAGAGTTTTCAAAGAACAGAGTTCTCGGAAAGCCTTATGTTGTTGCGGCATATAACAGCGCGTTTCCAAATTCGTATTTGGCAGAGGTACTGCCTGTCATGGCAATTTTCTCGGCAAGAAACGGCTGGACAAGTTTGAATTATGCGTTTGCTGTAGACGAACTTAAGTCTGAAAGTTTTATGAATGACGTTTACTCTATGTATAACAATCCCGTCAGGATGGCGTTAGCGTCAACCGCTGCAAGAATCTTCTATACAACAGATGAAAGCAGCAAGGTATACGAGAACAATATGCAGATGAAAGATGTTTTTTTGGGTAATTCCGACCTAAATGTCACAAATGAGATGTTGCTGGGCGGAAAATACGGCGTAACGTTTTCAAAGGCAAACAAGAGAAAAGGCACAATAACGCATGGCGCGAACAGTGAGTATATTACAGACAAGTCGCTGTACTGGAATACTTCCGAGGGAGTGTTCAGATTTAAAAATGATTTTTGCGACGTTCTTGCGGGTGATATGCTTAAAAAGAGATCTTCGGATAATTATGATGTCGACCTGGTTGCGGCAAATGCGGTTGCGGCGTTGGCATCGTGCGACGGAAACAAAATCAGTGACAGCAAAAGACTGCTGCTGACTGTGGCGGGCGGCGCGACCAATAGCGGATATAAAACAGATCAGGATATGGTTGATTTCGGCAGTGCGCCTGTTAAGCTCGAAACGATATTGGGGAATATCACATTAAAAATCCCCGGTTCGTGGGAAATATATGTTGTTGACGGAACGGGTAATCGCAAGTCAAAGCTTGCTGTCAATAAGCAGAGCAACGGTTACACAACATTTAAAATAAACAGCGATTATCAAAACAGTGAAACACGAGGTGTGAATTTTGAAATCGTCAAGGTTCAATAATCTACGAAAGAGAGGTATGCATGTGAGGATATTAAAAAGACTGGCTATCGGAATATTGTGTTTTTCTTTCCTGTGCGTTTGCGCATATGCGGACGATGAGGTTGTGTTTGATTTTAGTTTGGATTCAAACACGATAAAAATAAGCGGAGATATGGGGCAAACCAAATCCGGAAGCAAGGTAAATGTTAAGGTATATGAAACTCGGAATAAGGACGCGGCGGGCAGCGTATTCGCTAATACGTCCGAAGATTTCGTAATGTATGATAACTCGTTTTATAACCTATTGCAGAAAACCGCAGATTTAAACGGAAAATACTCGTTTGATGAGTTTGCGCTTGAAAAAGGAAAAAAATATGAGATAGATGTAACGGCAGATTTTTCCGGCGGCAGCGGATACAAACAGGTAGTTTATTCACCTGCGGACGGTGAGGTTGAAGAATTTATCAGACTGGTTCAGAGCGGCAGCGAAGCGGATATTGCCGACGCAATTAAAAAGGAAAAAATTTCATATGAAACCGACAGCGCGGAAAAAGCAAACATCGGCGTAAATATGACATATGCCGCAAGGCTGAATGATAAACACATAGAGAGCCTTGCCAAGGTGCTTAAGAAGAATGTTAAGACAGCATATTCAAACTACAGTGAATTTGATGACTTTTTTGTTAAGCAAGGATTTCTTATATACATGTCACAGGTTGACGGAAACACATTGTGCCAATATATGGATTATAAAAACACCGATAATGCGGCAATATCAGGCAAGGAGCGCGGATATGCCGAGGAAATGCTTAACCTGCAGGCGATTTCCGGCAAATCATCGTATGCAAATTACAGCAAGATGAGTGACAGCATGAAAATGTCGGTTTGTGCATTGCTGCAGGACATAGATTTCACATCAACAGAAGAATTTTATGATGCATTTAATGTATCCGTTGTGATGTCAGAGGTGAAGCAGGCAAAATATTGGACGGATATCACGGGAATCATTGCAAGGCATTCGGATATCTTGACGGGTATTAAGCTCGGCGAAAACTCATACAGCGAGAGTGTAAATACTGCGATAGCAAAAATTACAGCAAAATCCATAGCTGAATTTGTGACTGCCGTGAATAATATTATTGACGGTCAGCCGGTAAAACCGGAGCAAAAACCGTCGTCAGGCGGCGTTGGAGGCGGCGGATACACCGGATCTGTCAATCAGAATACACTGTCACCTATCGGACAAACGGGAACAACAGGAAATGCCGGTGACGGCAATAAGATACCGTTTGTTGACATAGACAATTATAAGTGGGCGCATAATGCAATTAAGAGGCTATACAATGACGGTATAATTAACGGAAAGGGCGAGGGAAAATTTGAGCCTGAATCCAATATCACCAGAGCCGAATTTTTGAAGATGATTATGAGAGCTATGAAGATTGATCTAACGGCCGATTCAGGGGCAGAGCTTCCGTTTGGGGATGTAAAGGATGACTGGTACAAAGAGTACGTGAGGACTGCTTATGAACTGAATATTGTAAATGGTATCAGCGCAGATGAGTTTGGTGTTAACGACAATATTCTAAGGCAGGATATGGCAGTTATTGCTTATAGGGTATTCGAGCTGAAGAATGTGGCGTTAAAGGGCGATGAATGCACTTTGAAGGATTATGAACTGACGGCTGATTATGCAAAAGAGGCTGTTGCGGCATTATATACTGCTGATATTATAAAAGGCGATGATGCGAAGATGTTTAATCCGAAACAAAATTTAACCCGTGCCGAAGCGGCAATGGTTATATACAATATTTTGCAATATGTATAGTTGTATGCAACTCTTGGTTGAAAGGAGTAAGACATGAAAAAGACAATATCTGTATTTGTTTTGCTGGCAGTTATAATTAATTCCATATGCTTTATCGGCTATGCCGATTCCGATAATACGGGCAAGACAAATAATGCTATGATAGATCCGGCGGTGATTGAGCTGTTATCGGATTTGGACTTAATCTCCGTAACGGACACGACTTTGCTTGGCGGAGACATGACAAGGGGCGGGTTTGCAAGTATTATTTCAAAAATTTTTATGCGCGGCGGCGAAGCTTCTGATAAAATCTATTTCAAAGATGTGACCGAAAGCTGTCCTTATGTAAAAAGTATTGCCGGATTGGTTGAGATTGGGATTCTTAAAGGAGATTCCGACGGTTTATTTCACCCGTACAGCAGTATCAGCAAAGGTGAATGCGCAAAAATGCTGGTGTCGGCATTAAACAGAGATGTGTATAGTGACGATCCCGATGCATATCCAAACAAGTATATAGCCGACGCTGTCAGACTCGGATTGTTTAAAGGAGTTCAGGCACCGTCCGACAAGCTGAGCCTGAGTGATGGCTATAATGTGATTTATAATTTGTTGGATGTCAATCCCGTAGTTTTTGAAGGCAATGATTTGGTTGTTTCCAAAGCCAGCGTGATGAATGAGTATCTGAATGTGTATGAGTATTCGGGTATCATAACGGATAATGGAAAAACAGGGCTGCTTGGCGAAACGCAAGTCAGAGAAAATGAATTTCGTGTTGATGGTAATGACGGATACATGAAATTTGTTTTGGATGACGAGAGCAAAAATGAATACATAGGCTATAATGTTAATGTGTATTATGAATATGATCGGAAAAGCAGAGATAATATCGCAATATCGATTATTCCGACGTCAAAAAACAAAACACAGATAATAGACGGACTCAATGATCTGTATTATGACGGAGATTATATTCTTTGGAGCGAAAGGGTTTCAGAGGATGAGTTAAACACGTCAACAAAGGATAAAAAAATTAAAGTCAACAGCGATCTTATCATAATTCTTAACGGGTGCTTTAACGGAGAAACGTCTGAGGTACTTGAAAAAATAAATGCTGCCAATGCGGGAAACTATAATGTGGAAAAGATGGTCTCGCTGAGCAACGATGGTGATTCTGTGCCGGATATACTGTTTGTTGATATGTACTTTAATATGGTAGGCGGAATTATCAACACAAGCGAGGAATTTATTGTAGATAAGTACAATGGCGGCTTGTTTGATTTGGGTTCTAATTACAAAGATGTCAGGATCAATTATTATGACTCGGACATGAATCTTACAAATTTTAACGCAATTGCTCAAAATGACGTTTTGTCGATTAAGGAATATAAAGTTGCAGGTGATCCCTGTGCCGATGTATATATTTCCTCAAATAACATAATAGGCACGTATTCTTCTCGAAACAAGAAAAGGAATACATATACAGTTGCGGGAAAAGTTTTTAATGCAGCTAATGGTGCTAAAACAAAGCTGGAAAATTTAAAGCTTGGTGAAGATGTAGTAATTTATATCGATTATAAAGGTAAAATTGCGGGTGCAAATCGTTCTGAGAGCGGAAATATTTTAACGGGATTTGTAATCGACATGTCCGCAGACATTCCGTTCGACACTGTGGAAAACGATATGAGGATGAGAATTTATCGTTCTGATTTGAGCCTGTCAAATTGGGCTGTTGAGGATTATGTTGCCGGTGAACTGAGAATAGACGGAAAAAAGGTAGACGAAGATACAATCAACAAAATCAAAAACAAAGAAATTCTGTACGGCAAAATGATAAATTTCAAGCTTGATAAAAGCGGAAGAATTTCAAATATATATACAATGGGCAGCTTTGATGATGAAAATGCATCGTTAAGAGCACCATTCGGTTTTAATGATGAACCTGTTAAAATGGTGTATAAAATGGACGGCAATGTATTCTATGAAAACGGAACCCTGAACGCTATGTCCATCCAGTCGAAAAAAGTTATAGGTGTTCCCGATAACAGTGTTAAATCGGAAAGAGAAAGATATTGTTCAACTCTTAAGCTTGAAAATGTTGACATCCTGAGCGGATTGTCTTATCAGGTTGTTGGCGTCATATACTCCGAAAACGGTGTGGGAACCGAGCTTGTTGTTGTATATCAAAACAGCGGCACAACAATGTCGGAACTCAAAGACTACGGCGCACGTTATCAGAGAGTGGCAATAGTCAAAGAAATTGTGACAGGAATAAATGAGGCGGGGAATACATGTGAGCAGCTGATAGGTATGATGAACGAGGCAACGGTAACGCTGTCAAGTGCGGAGCGTACCTTTGTGGACGAAAACAAAAACCCCATAGAGCTTCATGTCGGAGACATGGTTATGGTTTCTTATAACCCGATGAAGGAGGTCAGCGCAGTAAGAAGACTGTATGACGCAGAAAATGATGCCTATGGCGATATATCAAAGAACATGGCATATCAAGCAGAAAGAATGCTCATAGGAAATGTCTATATGTCCGCGCCGATAGGGAACTACTCGGGTGCATTTTTGGTATCGGAGAAAGACTCGGAAATATCATTGGAAAACTGTCAGGCATTTTCGCTGCAGCACAGTATGATGAGAAAGTATCTGCTTGACACAACAGGCAGAGAGCCAAAGCTCCGCCGAGCCTACGGATGGGATATAATACCTTATAAAAACGCATCGGGAAGCGGAGACGACTGCTCAAAGGTTGTTATATATATAAACAACTCTACGCCGCAGGTTTTGCTGATAATCAAGCAATAATTTTATAATCGAGGGGTATTCATATGAACTGTAAAAGAAAATATATTGCAAGACTCGGTGCAGTCATGGCATTTATATATGCTGTCACCTTTACAAATGTCGGCATTGCCGCGGACGAATCGGGAAACCGGACATGGTGCATACCTGAATTTTCGTATGCGGATATAGGCGGCGGTCAAATAGAAATAACCGGCATGGGTGATACGGATTCAAAAAAAATTATCATCCCTCAAACAATTGACGGAAAAACAGTGACAAAAATAAAAAACGTTTATACAAACAAGTGTCATACAATAAATACTGTTGTGCTCCCAGATACGGTGACGGAAATAGCGGACAGTGCTTTCAGAAATTATATGTCGGCGGCAACGGTTGTTTTTCCGGTTAATCTGAAAAGAGTGGGATCAAACGCGTTCATAAGCAGCAATGCAAGTTATAATGCGCTCAGTCTGACAGATAAGCTTCCTATGAGTATCAGTGAATTGGGCGACAGAGCCTTTTATGCAACAAACCTAAAGAATGTTGAATTTGGTTCAAGGCTGAAAAACATAGCAAAGGAGTCTTTCCTGAACTGTTATCGGCTTAAAAAAATAAAAATCAATGACGGAGTTGATTTTATTTCCGAAAAGGCGTTTGCCAATACCAAAGCACTCTCGGAGGTAATTATCCTCGACAATGATGTTTCAATAGCAAATGACGCCTTTGATATAAGTGAGAAAGATATGACCGGAACGGCATTTGACAGCAGAGAAAACGAAGTCGTATTCAAAGCATTAAAGGGTTCGTCGACAGAAAAATACGTAAACGAAAAAATCAGACTCGGCGAAAATTACAAATTTGAGCCCATTGACTACAGCTACAGGCTGATAGATGACGATACCATAGCCATAACCGGGACTTCTCTTACGGGCGAAATAACGGTGCCGCAAAAGATAGATAATTACAAAGTATCTTTGATAGATGACGGTGCGATAGGGAAATCGGTGACAAAGGTCAGTGTTTATGAAGATATAAAAGTAAGCGAGAATGCCCTTGCAAATGCAGGTACAAAGCTTGAAGTATCAGAACTGCCCAAAACGGATTTGACTATAGAAATAGGACAAACGGCGGCAAATACGTCTACGGATAAAATTTTCGGGATAGGTCATCCTTTGCTTTCGGAATATTCAAACGGCAGATTGCTGCTTGATATAAACGGAAACGAAAACACATCGTTTTATGAAATTTCCGTGGGTGACACATTTCCGCTTATTCGGCTCGGTGCAATGGAGGCAAACCTGTTTGACTGGAAAACCTCAATAGGAAAGTACAAAGACAGACCGATTACCATGATATCGAGGGACGGATATTATGACAAAATTCATACCGGACTTGACGATATTGTAAACGGATTTACAAAGGTTGATAAAAACGCTGCGTTTTCATATACGGTGAATTTATGGAGCGGATACCGCGATATTGCCAACATGGCAGAATATCTTGTGGGTGACGGAAAGTTTAATATTAACGGCGGAGAGAACTGGGCGGAACGGAGAAAGGCAAACGGAGTTGAAGATCCGGTAAATATTGTTGTGTGGGAGCTTGGCAATGAAGTCGATTTAAAGGTAAGCGGAAAAAGCGACGATGCCAGTCCGTATGATGCGTGCAGATTAAATCTGCTCTCCGCGGATGAATATGCCGAAAAATGCCTGAATGCAATAAAGGCAATTTTGTCTGTTGATGATAAGGCGGTGTTTGCCGTACATGATGTGACATCTTATGAGAACGGCGGAAAAAACGAAAACGGAGCGGAGCATAAGTGGAGAGCCACTGTTTTTGAAAAATTAAAGCCGTACATGACCCATATTAAGTATTTGTCCATGCACAGATACTATAACAACGCTGAGGCGTCAAATAATATCAGCACGATAGTTGACCGTCATATAACAAATACGATCGAAGACCTTGACAGAATCCTGGGCGAGGGACACGGAATAAAGATATATTTTTCGGAGCAGTCGTTCCATTATGTGGCAGGCAGCAATCTAAATAACGGGGCACAGGACATATACGATATGGAAACGGTTTTAAATCTGTCGGATTTTTATAACCGGGTTTTACCGCGGAGCGAAGTCGGCGCGGCGTCATTCTTTTCGTCGGCTTTTTCGCTGTCGGATAAATGGCAGTGGGCGGCATACTATGACATAAGCGGCGAAACAAAGCCGAGTGCGGCAATAGACCTGATGCGGCTTTATAAAAAATACGGAATCGGCAGCGTTTTGCCGGTAACGCTTAAAAATAACTCCGAATCATATTTTGACATAGGACTTAAATCGCAGATATCTGCTGCGGCTGTAAAAACGGCAGACGGCGTAAATGTGTTTTTGACCAATCTGAGCGATACCGACAGTTATAACGTTTATTTTCCGGAAACACAATCGTATTCACTGGTTAGGGAACATGTACTGACGGGAAAAACTCTAAAGTCGGCAAATTACAAGAATAAGAACGGTATTCGGCTGAGTGAGAATGAATACGGACAAAAAAGACAGCTTGTTAAGTATTGTGTCCCAAAAGCAAGCGTTGTGGTTTTGGAGTTAAAGGAAAACGGCAGCGATGTTTTTTTGCCGTCGTTTGAGGCTCTGACAAAGGATAACAAGGATATAAGATTTATGTCTGATATATCTGATGAAAATACGTTGGTAATAAAGCTCAAAGCCGGGGACTACAACGGTAAAAACAGAGAAATGCAGCTGTTTTTTGCAAAGTACCTGAATGGCAGGCTGACGAGCGTTGAGCCGGTGACTGTTAATACCGATAAAATAAAAAAAGGGTATGTCGGAGAATTTGATATATCGGAGCGACAAATGTTTGACAGCATTAAAATATTTGTTTGGGACAAGGAAAGCATAGTTCCTTTTTGCGAACACTATGAAATAAAATGATTTTGGAGGGGTTGGCGAAATGACAGCGGATAGTGTCATGAAGACGGCTAAGTGGATAGCGTGCGAGGATTATAATAAAATTCGATACCCAAATGGCATGCGCAATAAAACCGAATGTGGAATATTGTTTAAAAAATTTAATGCTGCGGGAGCAAAAAAAGCCGTGCTTACATATTCAATACTTGGATTTGGCGATATATACATTAATGGTAATCCGATAAGAAAAACCAAAACATCTGTATTGTGGTCGGATTTTCACACACCGCAAATTGCAGAGTACAAGTATCCGACATCGGGCGAGGGTACACATACATATTATTACGCATCAGCCGATGTAACAGATATGATAAATGACGGAGAAAATGTAATTTCTGTATGGCTTGGAAACGGGTGGTATCATCAGATTTGCAGACAAAATGAAGGGATTATAGACTATGGTGTGCCAAAAGTCAAGGCAGAGCTTGTGCTCACCGCCGAAACCGAAACGGTGATCGTTACGAGCGGTGAATTCGGACGTTTAAAAAGTCCCGTTGTGTTTAATAATATTTACTTCGGAGAGACATATGACAGCCGTATACCGCTCTTGATGTCGGGCAAAACCGATATGGCTGCGTATGAGTGTGATGATTTTTCTTCGGTTGCCATGCCGGAAAACTGTCCTCTTGACAAAGAGATAAAGCAGATTGCTCCGAGGCTTGTCATGACGGTGGGCGATAAATTTGTTTATGATATGGGAGAAAATTCGTCCGGAGTCGTATCATTTGTGACAGATGCGGAATCGGGAACCGAGATTACCATGGAGTATGCGGAGGAGATAACGCCTTCCGGCCCGGATATCGAAAAAATGACTATATGGGGCGGTGTTGAACAGAAAGATATTTATATTGCCAACGGAATGAATGCGCAGAGATACAAAACACAGTTTTGTATACACGGCTTTAGATACTTCTCTGTTGATTATCCCGTCAGGGACATAATGTGCCACATAATCCACACCGACCTAAAGGAGTCGGGCAGCTTTAGGACATCATCGGAGATAATAAACAGACTGTATGATTGCTTTAAGCGCTCTTTCCTTGCGAATTGTCATAACGGAGTTATATCGGATTGTCCGCACCGCGAAAGATTGGGCTATACCGGTGACGGCTCCCTTGTGGCCGACACGGCAATGTGCACATGGGAGCTTGAAGATTTCTACGGCAAATGGCTGAGGGATATAGCGGACGGACAATGCAAAAAGAGCGGCCATGTAAAAAACACCGCACCGTTTTACGGCGGAGCCGGCAGCGCGATAAGCTGGGGCGGAGCAATTGTATTGGTGCCGTGGCAGCTTTATATGCACTACGGTAAAAAGAGATACCTCGAAGATTACTATGATAATATGGTACGGTTTGCCGAATATATAATCGGCAGGCTTGACGGATATGTGTACAGAAAAACAGACGAGACGACATACCTCGGAGATTGGTTTCCGCCGAAAAACGATGTGGCAGATCCCGATTTTATCAACAGCTGTATGGTTATCTATGTGTTTGACATCCTGACCGAGATATGCAGGACGCTGAACAAGGACTTTGACTTGTATAAAAACACACAGGAAAAAATCAGAGCGGCACTGCGCGAAATTTATTTTTGCGAAGATGAGCTTATCCAAAAGGACAAAGGCGCAATGCTTATGGCATATACGGCAGGCTTGGTGTCCGGGAAATCTCTTGGCGAATATATAAAAAGGTATGCCGCACATCCGCTTGATACCGGAATAATCACAACGCCGTTTTTGTTTAAATATCTGATTGAGAGCGGAAATGCGGATATAGCCGTGGATATGCTTGAAAGGACAGAATATCCATCGTTCGGATATATGCTCGAGAACAATGCAACGGGACTGTGGGAAACCTTTGAGGGACAGGCATCACACAATCATCATATGTACGGCGCATTTTTCGGTGAACTTTTTAAAGGCCTTGCCGGGATTATTCCGACAGAGGCAGGCTATAAAAGCTTTGAGGTAAGACCGGCATACTGCAAAAATCTGACGGAGCTGTGCTGCCGTATACCTGTGCCGTACGGAATAATAGAGGTAAGCTATAACAAAGATGAAATCATAATAGACGTGCCGGCAGAGTGTAAATGCAAATACAAGGACCTGACGCTGACGGGCGGAAGGCATAGGTTTGAAAGGAGCATGGTATAGATGATAAACGGATACAGAGTAAGGGCGTATGACAAGGATGAAGATGTGATAAAGTGCAGAGTATCCAAGGAACCCTTTAACAGAGTGTTCAGAGGAAAGCAGCGCAGCAGTGACCAGGCGGAGGACGCGTATTTTGTAAATCTTGCCTATGATAATCCGACTGTGGTAGAGATAATTCCGGATTGCAAGGAGATAAAGAGCGTAGAAATAAAGCCGAAACAGTTCGGTATAAGCCATACGGTAAAGGACGGAAAGATAATATTCACCCTGGATCGGGCAATGAACTTCACTGTCGAAGTGAACGGTATTCATAATATGCTGCACTTTTTTGCAACAGAAATGAAACCGTACGAAGAAAAGGAAAACGATATATACTTTGGACCAGGAGTGCACTATGCCGGATTTATAAATCCAAAAAGCGGACAAAACGTGTATATACACCCAAAGGCGTATGTGTACGGCGCAATCTTTATATACAAAGCGGATAATGTCAGGGTGTACGGCGGCGGTGTAATCGACAGCTCGTTATACGCAAGAGGCGAGGCTGCGGAACTGACGGAGGAAAACGGCTTGATTGCAAAGGGAATACTTGACCTTGGGCTAAGCCAAAGTGTGGTAAATTATGCCGGAAACTTTGTTGCGTACGAGTGCAAAAACCTTACGGTTGAGGACGTCATATTTACGGATTCGATGTTTTGGTCGTTTATAACAAGAAACCATTGCAAAAACGTTGTAATCGATAATGTAAAGCTTGTCGGACAATGGCGTTATAACAGTGACGGCTTTGATATATGCGCGTCAAGCAACGTGGAGCTGAAAAACTGCTTTGTGAGGTCGTTTGATGACTGTATTGTTGTGCGCGGCGCTGTTTTGGAGGGTGAAACAGAGGACAGCCGAAACATCAGAATCGAAAACAATGTTACATGGTGCGACTGGGGAAATAACCTTGAGATTTGGCAGGGCGAGGTCCCGAATACGATAATGAACGTTGAGTGGAAGAATAACTACCTGATTAAAATGTGTATGATAGGAATTAGTATTCAGACATGGTACGGCAGTAATCGTACAAGAATCAAAAACATAAGCTATCAGGACATTTATGCCGATAATACAGGCGAAACGCTGATACCTATATTCCAGGGTGAAGATGATGAGCAATACAGTACAAAAGGTCACGAGGACTTTAAGCCGACAATCTTTACCGTAAACGAGAAAATGATAGGCAAGCGCGGAAAGTATCAAAAACAGATTGACGTCGAGGATTATTCCGATTATGACCTTAAATATTCCGATATAGAGGCAAACAACGTTTATTGCGACGGTGATGCTCTGGATGCGGATATATATTCGTATGCAAAATGCAAAACTTTAAAAGTGGAAAACGTAAGACTCAAAAATGTCAAGTATGACAAGCTAAAGATAAATATACCGGTAAGAAACTTGAATATAGAGGAATGTGAAAATGAATAAATTATGGTACACATCGGAGGCAAGACGTTGGGAAGAAGCACTGCCTGTCGGCAACGGACGTATAGGCGCCATGGTGTTCTCCGGGACAAATACAGATAAAATCACGGTAAATGAAGACACTCTGTGGAGCGGCGCACCCGGAGTTGATAAAGTAAAGCAGACGGATAAAAAATGGCTTGACGGGGTAAAAAAACTTGTAGCGAACGGAGAGTATGTCAAAGCTCAGAGCGAAGTCGAAGACGAATTACTTCATTATGTCAGTCAGGTCTATCTGCCGTGGGGAGAAATATACATATCAAAGCGTAATATCGACAGCAGCGTTTTTGACTATAAAAGAGAACTGACGCTGAGCAGCGGAATCGTCGGATCGGAGTATCTGACAAACGGATATACCTTTAAAAAGAACATATATGTCAAGGAAAATATGCAGCCGTGTAAAATCAAGTTTACGCAAGAAGTGTTTACATCATTTGCGGACGATGTCCTTGTAATACATATGCAGTCGGAGGGCGCCGAAAGACTTGATATGCAGATAGGCGTTGCGCCTGCGCTTGAATCAAAGGTGACTTCAAAAGATAACACCGTTGAGGTGTGCGGCAGATGCCCGACAAACAGCAATGTAATAGGCGAGGACGAGGGCGGATTTGTGTATGATGACGGAGAGAGTGTCAGGTTCTGCGCAAAAATGACGGCTGTCGCGGACAGTGTTATAAGCTCCGGCGGATTTCTGCGCATAAAGGGCAGCGAGGCAACGATTATTTTTTCAATAGCAACAAGCTATAACGGTTCGCAAAATATGCCTGTATCAAATGGCAGAGACTGTGCGGCAATATGCCAAAAAAAGCTTGAAAACGCCTTGACATATTCGTATGCAAACCTAAAGGAAAGACATATTAAGGCATTTGAAAAAGAATACGGCGAAACGGAGTTTTGTCTCGGTACGGCGGAAAATACAGAGCCGACAGATATTCTTTTGCAAAAAGCCAAGAACGGCGAGAACATAAACGAGGTAACGGAGCTGCTGTTCAACTACGGCAGATATTTGCTCCTGTGTTCATCGCGCAAGGGCACACAGCCCGCCAACCTGCAGGGAATATGGAACAACAGCATTATGCCTGTATGGAAAAGCAACTATACAGTCAATATAAATACCGAAATGAATTATTGGGGAGCGGAGGCGGCAGGACTCGGTGACTGTCATATTGCGCTTGCCGATATGCTTTTGGATTCTCTGGAAAACGGCAGAGAAACAGCAAGGCGTGTTTTCTGTGCCGAGGGATGGTGTATGTGCCATAACACCGACCTGTGGCGCTTTACAAATCCGTCCGGAGACGGTGCAAGAAGTGCGTTTTGGCCGCTCGGCGGTGCGTGGCTTTCAAGACATATATGGGAGCACTATGAGTATACAAACGATATTGACTTTTTAAAGAAATATTTTTGTATCCTCAAAGAATCCGCCGAGTTTATTGAAAGTATTTTCTATGAAGAAAACGGAAAACTGCGCCCGTACATGGGCACTTCTCCGGAAAACGCTTTCCTGGCGGATGGGGAAATTGCCGTAATCGCAAAATATACCGCGATGGATTTGTCAATCGCACGTGATGTCATGCTGAACACCGCCAAGGCGTGCGAGGTACTGGGGCTTGATTTTGCAAAGTACAAAAACTATGCCGAGAGGATTCAGCCTTTAAAGATCGGTTCGGACGGACGGCTGCTTGAATGGAACGAGGAGCTGCCCGAGGCGGAGCCGGGACACAGACACCTGTCGCATCTGTACGGCGTGTATCCGTCGGACTTGATAAAGTCGGGAACGCCTGAATACGAGGCGGCAAAGAAATCTCTGGAATACAGGCTGGCAAACGGCGGCGGTCACACCGGCTGGAGCAGTGCATGGAATATAAATGTGGCGGCACGTTTCGGAAACGGAGAAAAGGCATATGAGTTTATAAAAACGCTGATAAAGTGCCAGCTCATGAACAACCTGTTCGATATGCATCCGTTCAGCTTTCATTCCGTGTTCCAGATAGACGGAAATCTTGGATTTATGTCCGGAATATGCGAAATGCTTGCCCATTCGGATAAGGATAAGGTTGTTCTTCTTCCGGCTGTTCCCGATGAATGGAAATGCGGCAGCGTCAAAGGACTCTGCCTTAAGGGCGAAAGAAAGCTTGATATAAAATGGGACGGCGGCAGAATCATATCGTATAGAATCTATGACGCCAAAAGCGGGAAAACAGCAAGCAACGCAAAAGCGGAAAGCCCCCGTTTTGCCTTGTGATTCGGGAGGTGTGCGGACTGTTGCAGGTTTTTCAACTTGTATATTAAAAGCCTGTGTGCTATAATCAAATTACAAAAAGTTATAAAAATTGGAGGTATTGAAATGAAACAAATTATGCCCGGAAAAAAATTATTCATGTTTGGATTTTTGCTTGTCATTTGTTTGACTTGCATTTGTGCCGTGCCCATGTCGGGGTATTGCGCAAACGCCACAAATTCTGCGTATGCGGTTCGGTTTACCGAAGGAAATTATACATACGGCAGAGCGAACGAGGAATCCACAGCTGTTAGCATTGTTGACAGTAGCTTGACAACTATAGAGAACGGAAGACTTGAGATACCCAGTAGTGTTACGCACGACGGAAAAACATATACCGTTGTCGGAATCGTTGGTACCGCTTATGATAAAAATACATTTAAAAATGTTACGGGAGTTGCAAATAGTTCTGTCGAGGTTGTTATTCCGAACACGGTGACAGAATTGCATGACTGTGTTTTTGCTTATGCCAAATGGCTTAATAAAGTAACATTTGCCGATGGCTCTCAGCTGAAAAAGGTGTATTCTCAGGTATTTCAGGGAACGAATATTACAGAGGTGACATTCCCGGATTCTCTTGAATATTTTGGAGATAACGTTTTTTATGGTGCAGGATCACTTAAAAATATTTATCTCGGAGCAAACTTTAAGACAATAGAAAAGCTTTCATTTAATAGTGTACCGGAAACTTTAACGATTCATATTCCTGCTGCCGCACCTATGCTTACAAATGAGAAATCAACTGTTAAAGATGCGCGTGAAGCCATAAGCGGTAAGCTAAGTGTATACGGTGATTATAATGGCGTAAAGTATGAGCAGATAAAAGGAACGGAAAACGTATCCGCTATATCTATAACCAACTTTGATGAGGCAACAAGAAAAGAAACATACTGGCCCATCGGTCAAAAAGAACGTACCGACGGAAAAGCGCCGGAGTCAAATGAAGATACCGTTTTTGAAATCCCGTCAAAGGTTACGCTTGCCAATAATGCCGAGTATACTGTAACCAAAATTGAGGGTTATAAATATCCGGATAAAGACGATATTTCACAAATGGCAGGAAAGGGATTTTATGATTACAGAGCGAAAATAAACAAGGTTGTTTTGCCGGAAACGGTGACAGAGATAGGTGAATGTGCATTTTATGGATTTGGCAATATACCGAGTGTGTCGGATTTCCGCATAAATCTGCCGCGCGATTTGAATAAAATGGGTGAAAGAGCTTTCCAGGCGTGCAATTATTTAAAAACAATCAATATTCCGGGAACGCTTAAAGAAATTCCGATGGCAGCATTTGCGGATTGCAGTTATATGAAAGAGATAGTTATAGGAAAAGGCGTTACAACTATCGCCGTTGCTGCATTCCAGAACTGTGGAAGTAAAGCGGCAGAAGTATCTTCTACAAGAGAAAGCCATTATGTATCTGTTTTGGTACCGGATACGGTCACAACTGCTAACTGGGGCAGTGCATTTAGAAATGTAACGGATAATACCATGTTCTATACAAACTCCGAGAGGATTGAGGCCGGTATCAAAAGTGCTTTAACAAACGCAAGTGTTAAAGTGGTAAGCAACTACGGAAAAAGCCTTAAGCTTTTGAGCATAGGCAACAGCTTTAGCAGAAACACAATGGAAAATCTTTATCATATAGCATTGGATCAAGGCTTCACAGATATAGAATTGGGATACTTCTATTATCCGGGTGCGTCTATCACAAGACACTGGAAAATGGCAACAAATGACAGTAATTTGAAAACTGCGGAAAAAGCGGTAACTGAGCTTACAAACTATCATTACTTCAGATGGGAAAACAACGGCTGGTATGATTATTCCATGTCGGAGGAAGAGGCACAGGCTTGGATTACGGACAGCGAGAACGCCGCAGTAAAACCGTCCGATATATTTGAATATGGAATAAAAGATAAGGCGTGGGATATAATTGACTTGCAGCTGAGCTCTATAGAGGCGGACGGCACTGTATTCGGTAAGCTTGATGAGTTGCTGGCTATAGTTGATGGGCTTAAAAATGCGGATACCAAGTACGGCTGTTTGCAGACTTGGGCATTTTCGGAAGACAGCACACATGGTCAGTATTTGATACAGTATAAAGATAAAGGCTTGACGCCGATTGACCAGTACAAAGATATAATCACAAACAGTAATAAAATTTTGAATGATTATAAGGACAAAATAACATACTTTATTCCGGCCGGTACGGCGGTACAGAATATGCGCACAACATATGTCGGTGATAAACTCAGCGATGACGGTTATCATATGAATATGCTGGGCAGCTATATCTCATCAATGACATTGCTGAAGGAATTGACAGATGCAACATTGGACGATGTTACTTATATAGCCGATACAGAAAAGCTGTCCGCTGCTGAACTGCCATTGGCTAAGTGGGCGGCAAACAGTGCTATGACAAATAAGCTTGCAATAACAGAGGCACCTTTCGAAGATCAGTACGAGGTAACCTATACCAAGAGCGGTGACAGCGCAACAATAAATGTTAAATCGCGTGCATACTCAAAGCCTGTTGCCATAAAAGCAGAGTATAACAATGATACACTGCAAGAGGCTTATATCACTGATTTAAAATACGGAGAGGATTCAACCGTAACCGGCTTAAACGGCAGCGGTACAAAGCTCTTTATATGGGATTGGGCAAACGATATTAAACCTTTGTATGAGGTACAGCAGTAAACGCTCAAATTAATGAAATGAAAATTTGATAAATTAAAATTTGCTGAAGACTCTTTTCGGCAAGCTGAAATTAGGGGGCATAGCGTTCCCTAATTTCTTTTTATAAAACATATACAGGAGGTAGTTATGAAAAAAATAACCTTCGGAACACCGGAAAAAATTGTACCGTCATTATTTTGCAAAGGCTTAAGCTATACTGAGGGTGATATAGCTTATGATTGTGATAAGCTGAAATTTAAGGTTACACCGAGGGGGTGTGTTTTGGAGTTCCCTCTGGAATATGACGAGCAGGTATATGGCTTTGGACTTCAGCTGAACGGATTTAACCACAAGGGACACAGGTTGTCGCTCAGGACAAATTCCGATCCCGTCACATATACTGGCGATTCTCATGCTCCGGTACCTTTTTTTGTTACCACAAAAGGCTACGGAATGTATTTTGATACCGCCAGATACCTTGAAGCATATTGCGGATACAGCAAAACAAGAAAAAGGAAAAGCGGAGGAAGAAGAAAGGTTGGCTTAAATACAGATGAGCTTTACGGTGACAGCAGCAAGGGCGACGAAACCGTAATGATGGTTGAGATACCGGCGGCAAAGGGTATAGATATATATATTTTCGAGGGCGACACTATTTTGGACATAGTATCACAGTATAATATGTTCTCCGGCGGAGGCTGTGACGTTCCGGAATGGGGACTCGGAGTCTTGTACAGGGCGTACGCGGAATACGACCAAAAAAAGATAACTGAGCTTGCAAAGTATTTCAAAGAAAACGATTTTAAGGTTGATATAATCGGACTTGAACCGGGCTGGCAGTCGAACAGTTATTCGTGCTCATATGTATGGGACGAGGAAAGATTCCCGGAGCCGGAAAAGCTTGTCAAACAACTTAAAGGGCAAGGCTTTCATATAAACCTTTGGGAACACGCTTTTGTTGACGCGTCCTCACCGATTTATGAGGAGATGCTGCCGTACAGCGGAAACTTTGAGGTGTGGAAAGGACTTGTCCCGGACTTTGCGACACAGGAGGCAAGAGATATATTTGCGCGGTATCACAAAGACAAGCTTATTGATTTGGGCATAGACGGCTTTAAGCTTGATGAGTGTGACAGCAGTGATTATACGAATCACTGGAGCTTTCCGAACTGCGCCGAATTTCCGTCGGGAATGGACGGTGAGCAATATCATCAGATGTTCGGAGTTCTATATATGCAGACCATACTTAAGAGCCTTGGCGAGACAAAGACTCTGTCTGAGGTGAGGAACGCAGGCGCGTTGTCTGCGTCATATCCTTTTGTGCTATACAGCGATTTGTATGACCATCGTGATTTTATCAGAGGGGTTGTGAATTCCGGCTTTTCCGGGATATTGTGGACGCCGGAGGTTCGGACAGCAAAGAGCAAAAATGAGCTTTTAAGACGTATTCAGACAACGGTTTTTTCGGTTCAGTGTGTGATTAATGCATGGAACTATCCCGATGTTCCATGGAAAGAGCTTGATTGCGAGGATGAGGTGGAGGAGCTGTTCAAGCTGCGCAGGTCATTGGTTCCGATGCTGAAAAAAGCGTTCGAGGAATATAAAAACACAGGCAAACCGCCTGTCAGAGCGTTGGTTGCGGATTATACCGATGATTCGAACACATATTTGATTGATGACGAATATGTGTTTTGCGATAGCTTGATAGTCGCACCTTTGTCATATGATAGTGACGAAAGAGAGGTGTATCTGCCCGAGGGACAATGGAGAGATTTTTGGACAAAGGAGCCGGTTGAATGTGGGTGGTTTAGTGTAGAAACCGAAAATATTCCCGTCTATGAAAAACTTTAAGGAGGAGCAATAATGAACGACTATATTTTCAATGATGCTGAAAAATATATTCAAATAAATAAAACAGATTTACCAACCCCGTGGATAAATTATATATCAAACGGACATATGCATGGTTTTGTATCGCATGTCGGTGGAGGAATGCTTTGGCTTGAAAATCCTGCCAGATACAAGCTGACAAGGTACAGAAGCTTTAATATGCCGATAGATTCTCCGGGATTTTATATATACATTCGTGAAAAAGACGGTACAATCTGGTCACCGACATTCAGACCCGCTGAAGAAAAGCTGGATGACTATCATGCAGAGCATATGCCGGGCAAAAGCAGATTTGTTGCCGAAAAAAACGGCACAAAGGCAACTCTTACATTATATATTGCACCCGATTATGATATTTGCGTTTGGGATTTGAGCGTTATAAACAATGATGCTGATAAGGAATTTGACATATTTGCATATATGGAGCTTTCACAGCAAAAGATTCTGGATGAATTTATGAATGAATATTACTGGCGCCATATGCACAAAACATGGTTTGATAACTCAAATGAAATTTTATTTTATTTAAATCATCGCGAAGATAAAATTGAACCGCAAAAAATTCCATTGGTATATTTTTCGAGTGACAGAAAAGTTGAGAGTTACAGTGGTGACCGAGATGCATTTATGGGAAATTATCGCTTTGAAAATAATCCTTTGGCGGTAGAAAACGGCACTTGCACCAATGATGAAATCAATTCGGGAGAAGCATGCTGTGCACTTCACATAAAGCTTTCCTGCAAAAAGGGAATGTCGGAAAATGCAGCGTTTTTTATAGGTGCAGAACAGGGAGGAATTACTGACTTTGAGAATGCAAAGAAAAAAGCAGCAGACGCTGTAAATAATTTGAGAAATTCTGAAAACAAAGTAAAACAGGAAGAAAAACTGGATTTATTTTGGAATGATTTTTTGAGTAAATTTGAATGCCAAATTCCTGACGAAAATGCTATGAGGCAGATTAATATATGGGGACCTGTTGCTTCCATGCACACGGCAAGATATTCAAGATGTATAAATGTAAATGCGCCCGGAACAAGAACGCTTGGTTACAGAGATACCTGTCAGGATATGTTTGCGATGACATACAGAGATGCAAAAATGTGTGAGGACAAACTTCTGTATCTTTTAAGTAAACAATATAAAGCGGGAAATGCCATTCACTGCGAGGGCGATAACAAAAATTGTCTTCCGGATTTCAAAGTGCGCTGTGATGACCATTTGTGGCCGTCAATGCTTGCATATTATCTGATTTGCGAAACAGGTGATATTGATATATTGAATAAAAAGGTATGCTATCTTGCAGACGACCACATGAGCGAAGGTGAGGAAGCAACTGTGTGGGAACACCTTTTGGCTGCTGTTGAATTTACGCAGAATAACCTTGGAGCACACGGACTTCCGCTTACCTTTAACGGCGACTGGAATGATATTATACACAAGTTTTCAGAAAACGGTTTGGGTGAATCTGTATTTGCAGGTCAGCAGTATGCATATGTTCTCAGACTTTTGTTGGATTTGGCTAAACATATTGGTGATCACAAATCTGAAGAAAAACTAAATTCATATCTTGAAATGCAGCAGAACAGTATACTGAAAAATGCATGGAACGGCAAGTGGTGGTATAGATGCTTTGATGATGACGGCAATCCTATAGGCAGCGAAAATGATGAGTTCGGTAAGATATGGATAAATTCTCAGACGTGGTCTGTTATAGGTAATTTAGGCACATATGACATGCAGCGGAAAGCCATGGACGAAGTCAATAAAAGACTTGATACCGGTGTAGGGTTAATGAAATTATCTCCGGGATTTGAAACATGGCCAAAAGTTAAAGAACCGTTTAGCGGTTATAATCCGGGTACCGGTGAAAACGGTGCGGTTTTCTGTCATGCTCATACATGGGCTGTTGTTGCAGAAGCTATGCTTGGCAATGCGGAGCTCGCATGGAAGTACTATAATGATTTAGTACCGCATAACGCACTGAACAAGGTTGGCCTGGAGTGTTATAAATCCGAGCCGTATACATGGTGCAGCAATATCGTAGGTTATCCAAACAACAAACATGGATGGGGAAATATTTCTCATATTTCAGGTACGGTTACTTGGATGAATGTGGCTGCTACACAGTATTTGCTTGGTGTTCGTCCGGTTCTTGGCGGGATTGTTTTGGATCCGTGTATTCCCGGCGAATGGGACGGATATAAGGTGAAAAGACTTTTCAGAGGATGTACTCTGAATATATCTTTTGAAAACCCCGAACATATTGAAAAGGGTGTAAAATATATAGAATACAATGGCAAAAGGTTTGACGGAAATTTTATAGATGCGAGTCAGCTTAAAGATAAAAAAGAACTCGATATTCTTGTTATTATGGGTAAATAGATAAGGAGTATTCAAGTGAAAAAAACAGAATTGATTGCAAAACATAATGCTTTGACGGCAAAGAAAAATATAATTAACGATAGCTGGTACAACGGAATTTTTGACCGATACGAAAATCCTGTTCTCACCAATGAGCATATTCCGCTTGAGTGGAGATACGATTTAAATGAAGAAACAAATCCATATCTTTTGGAGCGCATCGGTGTGAATGCTGTGTTCAATTCAGGTGCGATATATTTGGATGGCAAATATGTTCTTGTTGCCCGTGTTGAGGGTTACGACAGGAAATCTTTTTTCGCTGTTGCCCGTTCCGACAACGGAGTTGACAATTTTGTGTTTGACAAATATCCCGTAAGACTTCCAAAGTATGGCGAGGACGACACGAATGTGTATGATATGAGGCTTACACAGCACGAGGACGGCTGGATTTACGGTTTGTTCTGCTCGGAAAGAAAGGACAAAGCTGTGGACGATACCTCGTCTGCCGTTGCAAAATGCGGAATTGTTCGCACAAAGGATTTGATTAAGTGGGAAAGGATTCCTGACCTTGATACAAGGTATCAGCAGAGAAACGTTGTTCTTCATCCGGAATTTGTAGGCGGCAAATATATGCTCTACACCAGACCGTCAGACGGATTTATAGATGTAGGTTCGGGCGGCGGTATAGGCTGTGCATTGGTTGACAGCATGGAAAATGCCAAAATAACCGAGGAAAATATAATCGAAAAAAGAGTTTATCATACAATCAAAGAGGTGAAAAACGGTGCCGGAGCGCCGCCTATAAAAACTAAGGACGGCTGGCTGCACATTGCTCACGGTGTGAGAAACACAGCGGCAGGACTGAGATATGTTTTATATTGCTTTATGACGGATTTAAAAGACCCCCAAAAGGTTATATACACTCCCGGCGGATATTTCCTTGCACCGCGCGGTTGTGAGAGAGTCGGTGACGTTTCAAATGTAGTATTCTGCAACGGTGCAATAGAAAAGGATGGAAAAATCTTTATATATTATGCGGCATCGGATACAAGACTTCACGTTGCAGCAACCACTACAGATAAAATGATTGACTATTGCAAGAATACGCCCAAAGACGGATATACAACACATACAAGTGTGGACAATATCTGTAGACTGATTGATATGAACAAATAGGTGGAATAGATGAATTACATAAAAGAATACGAAAAATGGTTGAGTGAGGCAGATAGCGATACATTGAGCGAGCTAAAGGAAATGAATGATCCCGAAAAATAGGACGCATTTTATCGCTGCCTTGAGTTTGGCACCGGCGGATTGCGGGGCGTAATGGGCGTCGGAACAAACAGAATGAATGTGTATACGGTTCGCCAAGCAACACAGGGTGTTGCCAACGAGGTTTTGGAAAACGGCGGCGAGGATAAGGGTGTTGTAATCGCTTTTGACTCACGGAACAATTCCAAAAAGTTTGCATATGAGTGTGCGAGAGTGCTTTGCGCAAACGGTGTTAAGACATATCTGTTCGATGATTTAAGACCTACGCCGGAGCTTTCTTTTGCGGTACGTTATCTCGGTTGTGCAAGAGGAATTGTGATTACGGCAAGTCAGAATCCAAAAGAGTATAACGGTTATAAGGCGTACGGCGAGGACGGCGGACAGATACCGCCGAAAATTGCAGATAAGATTATAAAGTATATAGAGGATACCGACCTTTTTGACGGCGTTAAGGTATGCGAAAATCAAAAAATCAATGTAATAGGCAAAGAAGTTGATGATGCATACATTGATGCGGTTAAAGCTGAATCCGTGAATAATGTTTCGATTCCCGATGATTTTAAGGTGGTTTATACGCCGATTCACTGTTCGGGAAACAAGCTTGTACGAAGAATCCTTGATGAAATCGGGGTTAAAAATGTATTCGTTGTACCCGAACAGGAATTGCCCGATGGAAATTTTCCGACGGTTAAGTCACCGAATCCCGAAAATATCGAGGTATTTGATATTGCGATAGAATATGCAAAAAAGCAGAACGATGATTTGGTATTCGGGACAGACACCAACAGTGACAGAATAGGTGTTGCGGTAGAGACAGATGACGGAAATTACAAAGCGTTAAACGGCAATCAGACAGGATGCCTTTTGCTCGAATACATATTACGCAAGGAAAAGGAAAACGGCACGTTGGCAAAAAACGGAGCAGTTGTAAAGACAATAGTTACAACTGAGCTTGTACGCAGCATTGCCGATGATTACGGTGTAAAAACCTTGGATGTTTTAACGGGGTTTAAATTTATCGGCGAAAAGATAAAAGAGTTTAAACAGAACCGTGAATACAGCTTTGTTTTCGGACTTGAAGAAAGCTATGGCTATCTTAAAGGTACATACGCACGTGATAAAGACGCAGTTGTTGCCGCAATGTTAGTGTGTGAAATGGCAGCCGATTATAAGGCAATGGGCAAAACGCTTTATGACGGCTTGACAGAAATATATGAAAAGTACGGATATATACAAAGCGGGCTTAAAACACTGACGTTAAAGGGTTCTGACGGAGCGGAAAAAATAAAGAGGTATCATCATGGTTTTTCGAGGTGTGGAATAAACCCAATTTACAGTGTTTTTGGTCCGGAGATAAGGAGGAATATTTAAAACTGTATGAAGTTTCGGCAAATGCTGTTAAAAGTGTTTCAAGTGATTATAAGATAGGTGGCCCGGCAACGGCGGTTGCGGAATGGATAGATGATATTATCGACTATTGTTCGGTTAATAATGTTCCGCTTGATTTTGTAAGTACACACTTATATCCTCAAGACGAGTATTGTCGATATAACGACCGCAAAGGATCACCGTTTGAGTTTGGAATGTATTATGTAGAAAATGTAAAAAAAGTTAAAGAAACAGTGCTTAAATCGCCCAAACCAAATCTTGGAATATACTGCTGAATTTAATACTTTATCGACAGATTGTACGGAGAATATTACTTTCTTAAACAATACTGCGCTTGACAGAATATATGCTGCAAGCTGTATAGTAAGAAATATGATTGAAACCAGAAATTATTGCAATGCCGTATCTTACTGGGTTGCAAGTGATATTTTTGAGGAAGAAAAAATGCGGCACACCCCATTTTCAGGAACATATGGACTGGTTACTGTAAATGGCATAAAAAAAGCAGCTTATAATGCATTCAAGCTTATGAAGAAACTTTGTGGAAATGTTATATTGACTGAGACTGAAAACGCACCTTTAGGATGCGGCTTAATTATTACGGAAGAAGCAGGGGTATACAGGGCAATTCTATGGAATAACCAAATACCCGGATCTGATACTCAAGTCACATGGACTGATGCCATTGATTTAGGAAATATTTATAAGGAAGATTATGTCATTGAACAAGCAAAAATAAAAAGAGGTTGTGGAAGTCCGTATGAAGAGTGGCTTAAGATGGGACGACCGGAAAATTTAGCGCCGTTTGAAGAAGAGTATCTTAATACATGCTCTGAAATGGAATACACGATATGTGAAATGGAAAAGGAATATGCCTTTTCTATTTTACCTGATAAAGTATATTATTTAGAGATGAAAAAGAAAACTAGTCCGGCAATATCAAAAACAATAAACGAGGATTTAGAAAAGCAGTTATTCACACATTAAGTTTGTGAATAACTGTATAATTGTCGGGAATAAGGTTGTTATGAATAAAAACGACAACTTTATGAAGATTTTTGATGTAAAAAATTTTGATGACTTGAGTTACTGTAGTCTTAACAGCTGCAAGAAAAATAAGAGATTGTGAGCTACGAGAAATTTATTATATAAAAGCCTTATGAGGAGGAATGAAAAAATGAACAAACCAAAAATCGGTATAAGACCCGTTATTGACGGACGATGGGGCGGAGTAAGAGAGAGCCTTGAAAATCAGACAATGAATATGGCTAAGGCAGCGGCAGAGCTGATAGAGAAAAATCTTTTCTATCAGGACGGAACACCCGCCGAGTGCGTAATAGGCTGCATTACAATTGGCGGCGGCTATGGCGGCTCATGCTCAGAGAGGACTTCCGGCATTCTCGATTTACGGACATGATGTTCAGGATGCGGACAATGCGGAAATCCCGGAGGATGTTGCGGAGAAAATTCTGCGCTTTGCGCGTGCCGCGCTTGCGGTCGGACAGATGAAAAACCGTGCGTATGTGAACATAGGCGGAGTTGCGATGGGTATTGCAGGCTCGTTCTGTGACGCGGACTTTATGCAGAAGTACCTCGGACTTCGCGCGGAATGGGTTGACCTTACCGAGGTTCTGCGCAGAATTACGCTTGAAATTTTTGACAAAGACGAATACGAAAAGGCTCTTAAATGGATAAAAGAAAACTGCAAGGAGGGCTTTGACAAAAATGCGGGCAAAACCTTCCCCGAAATTATCAAAAAGTCTAAGGTAGTTCCGGCGGACAAGGATTGGGAGTTTATCGCAAAGTTTACTATAATTGTTCGTGATATTCTTTTCGGCAATCCAAAGCTCGGCGAGATGGGTTGGAAAGAAGAGGCTCTCGGCAGAAACGGTATTGTCGGCGGCTTCCAGGGACAAAGAATGTGGACGGACTGGCTGCCCAACGGCGATTTTACCGAGGCTGTTATGGCGTCAAGTTTTGACTGGAACGGCAAAAAGGCTCCGTTTGCGTTTGCAACGGAGAATGATACCCTTAACGGTATCTCAATGCTGTTTGCAACCCTTTTGACGGGAAAAGCTCCGTGTTTCCACGATGTACGTACATACTGGTCGCCGGAGGCGGTAAAGAGAGTTACAGGAAAAGAGCTTGAGGGCAAAGCAAAGGACGGAATTATGCACCTTATCAATTCGGGCGCAACGGCTCTTGACTGTACGGGTGCTGCAAAGAACGAAAACGGCTGCGGAACGGTTAAGGAATGGTGGAATATGACCGATGCAGACATAAAAGCCTGCCTTGACGCAACCGATTGGTGCCGTGCGGATTATGAATACTTCCGCGGCGGCGGTTTCTCGAGCCACTTCAAAACAGAGGCGGAAATGCCTGTTACAATGATAAGAGTAAATCTCATTGACGGCGTAGGCCCGACAATTCAGATTGCGGAGGGTTACACTGTGACACTTCCGAATGATGTTCACGAAAAGCTTGACAAAAGAACCGATCCGACATGGCCGACAACATGGTTTGCGCCGATACTGACCGGCAAGGGCGCGTTTACGGATGTGTATTCCGTAATGGCAAGCTGGGGAGCAAACCACGGTGTTACGGTTCACGGACACATAGGCGCTGACCTTATCACGCTTGCGTCAATGCTCAGAATACCTGTATCAATCCATAATGTAGCGGACGAGAAAATATACAGACCGCAGTCATGGGTAGGCTTCGGAGTAGGCGAGGACAAGACGGCAACCGATTACAGAGCTTGCAGCGAGTACGGCCCGCTGTATAAATAGGAGGTACAAGAAATGCTTAAAAACATACCGAAAATAATACCGCCGGAGCTGCTCAAAATTCTTTGCGAAATGGGTCACGGTGACGAAATAGTTATTGCGGACGGGAATTTTCCGTCCGCAAGCATGGGAAAACGAGTGGTATATATGAGCGGAAACGGTGCGGCAGAGGTGCTTGACGCTGTGTTGGAGCTTTTTCCGCTTGACACCTATGCAAAGCCGCTGTATCTTATGGAGGTTGTGAAGGGCGATGACGTTGAAACTCCGATTTGGGACGAATACAAGGATATTGCGGCGAAATATTCCGATGCGGAATTTGAGCATTTGGAACGATTTGCGTTTTATGAGCGTGCAAAGTCGGCATATGCGGTCATTGCGACGGGAGAAAGTGCGCTTTATGCAAATATCCTTTTGAAAAAGGGAGTAGTAGTCTGAAATAGTTTTTGTTGTTTCAAAGGCGAAATGTTTACAGATATGGCAAATATGAATAATATTAAAAAAGCTCAGTGATTAGTGAGTTGTTATACTTAGAGCTAACAGCGATGTGGATAATGAAAAAGAGGTATGTTGCCATATCATAAGGCAGACAGCAAAGCAAATACTTATTGCACAGACAGCGGATATTTCATTTAATAGATGAAAAAATATAGTGTGTAAATAACGAGAAGGTGGTTGGAGTAAATCAATCAGCTTCTCGTTTTGCTTTGTAGGACAAGATACATATAGTTATATGTAAATAAATTTCAATATACGCATACTGTGTTGTAAGTTTTTACGATTAAAAGTGATAGAATTTATATGGAGTGTAACACAGTATGAAAGAAACTTTGGGACATAAGATTAAAGTATTGAGAAAAACAAAAAGGTTGTCGCAGGAGAAACTGGCAGATAAAGCTGATTTATCTCAACAGCATATTTCGAGAATCGAAAAGGACTTGACTTATCCGTGTATAGCAACGCTGACTAAAATCGCAATGGTATTGAATGTTCCTATGGACGATTTAATTGATAGTGATATAAAGAAACTGGAAGATAAATATACCTATGATATTTTGAGAAAGACAGAATTGTTGAGCGTAGAGGAGAAAATAAAGGTTTTGGGCTACATAGACAGAATTTTGGATGAGAACGGAGTGCGGTTTATAAGCATCAAATAAAATACATAAGGGATGAGCGGAAATGAGATTTGTAAAAAACGGATATGTGCAGCTTTACAATATTTTTAGTGCCACCTTTTTCGCAATATCAAACAGCAAATAATCGGCAACACAGAAACTAAGAGGTTGGCATCACTGAAAGTGGTGTCTTTTTTTGACCTTATTTTTAGAAAATAAATTTTATATGGCAGTATGCCAAACGGAGGTAAAAACGATGAAATTACTGATTGTATTTTTAACTATTACAAATGAATATGCAAAACATTCAAGAATTACTGCGATAGGTGCTTTGTACGATAAAGGGACATGCGGCTCTTAAATCCGTTCATAAAAAGCATATCGCATGACCACAGGCAGGGCGTCGCAGTAAGTGTACTGCGGCGCCCTTTCTGTCTTTATGAGGTTGCCTATGGAAAGTTCTACAGATTACCCCGACGGACGCAGGATAATTAACAGCAGAACTTTAACTCGTTTTCAAGACCGTATGAAAGCTGAGTGTCAGCTTTTTGCGGTCTTTTTGTGTTTTTGCGGCAACAACCGGTGGACAAGTCGGTGGTGCTTGTATTACATAAGGTATCCATAGTATCCCCATTCGAAATGAAAAAAACATTCGAGTGGAGGAAAATCTTATGGGTAAAAAATATTATTGGATTATAGACAGCAAATATTACGAGGTTTCAAAAGAAACATATCAGAAGTATAAGAGAACACGACCACAGCAAAAGGCTTCAAAAGTTCGAAAATGAAGTTTATGTTTTTTCACTTGACGCAATGTCGGCGGATGATATAAACGGTCATGATGTTATCGCCGATGTGAGCGTAAATGTTGAAGGAGAGGCATTGCACAACATTATGCTTGAAAATTTAAAAAAAGCACGTAAAACGCTTTCGAGTGATGGCAGCTTTTGCTCACATTGTTGTATGACGAGGGAAAAACAATGGGCGAAGCAGGCAAGAGATTGGGAGTATCTCAACAGGCTATCAGCAAGAAACACAGCAAAATTATAACCAAACTAAAAGAAATTTTAAAAATATAAATTTTTTTGGTTGTAGAAATTCAAAAAAATTCCCTATAAAGAATAGTGAGGGGATAAAAATAGGTTTTACCCTCATTGCTCTTTGACAATTTCATACCCAACAACGAATACGTTAGCAATAATCGGAGCTATCTGCGAATGCGCCAAGACTGCCTGTGAGGGACAAGCCTTCATAAAACGAGCCAAAAAAAGGCACGAGCGTGTAACCATTCAGCAAAAGCACAGCGTGGCAGCTGTGCCGCCAAGATGATTATTGCATATAATGATACTCCTGCACAGTCGAGGTTAAGTCCCAGAGTGCAGTCCGGGCGGATGCCGGGAAGGTGGAACTCCTGTGATGCTTTAGCCAAAGCAGTTCGTCTGATTGCCCGAATCGGGGGAGTGGTGAATAATACCGATTAAAAATCAGAAATAAGAAATACGATTTTTCTATGAAATCTCCGAAGACGCAGGGCGGAATTGACCGTCCTGCTCTTTTGAGAGATTTATCGGAGGAAGGCGTTATTAAACAATGCCGCGGACGCGTTTCAAAGGTTTGCCGAAAAATCACAGAATGGGTGTTTGAAATGAAATATAACGGTTTTTATTTTTGGATGTTCAAGGGTTCTATGAAAAAGGTTCTTGCAGAAAAGTATGGCAAATCGTATGCTGCAGAAATTATGAAAAAGAGCAAAAAAGTTTACCGTGAGCTTGTCAGACAGGCAGACGACATCGGTGATGACAATCCTATGGCTTACAATGAACTGTTTGCATTGGCCTTTGTTGCACCGTATGTTGCAAGCGAAAAGAAAATTCCGCCTGTAACCGTACAGGAGATGATGCGGCGTTCGCTCTATCATGTCAAGTGGTATTTTGCAAGAACCGACCTCAATACGGATAAAGGAAAAGCAGAGAATAAAAAAAGCATCATGAAATATACCAAATGGTATACACCGGAGAAAGAAAAACAATATCCGACATCTTTTAAAGTTGATTTTGTAGGTAAACCGTATGAGAATGCCTGCTATTACCGCATAACGCGCTGTCCTATCTGCAGTTACACCAAAAAACTTGGTGTTCCCGAACTGATGCCGCTGTTCTGCGAGCTGGATGATGTCATGATTACGCTTCAGCATGGAATATTGCACCGCAGGCAGACTATTGCTTCGGGCGGTGAGTATTGCGACTATTTTATAACGGGGAACAGAGAATAATTTTAAAGTTATTTGCATTTATCCGGAAAAATATTAAAAAATGCATTGACAAAATCGTCAATTCATGGTAGTATTATTTGTAGTTAGATTAAGCTAACTCATAATTGCGAAAGATAATACGCAAAATGTTTAAAGAGCGTTATGCTCATATATTTTTTGTATGCGGGTTAGTTTAAACTAACCGTGCGATAGGAGACTATTATGATAGATGAATTGTTTGCATATCACTGTGCACCCGCACTTGCCGGTATAAAACCGTCAAATATTGCGGCATGCCGGAAATCACGTTTTCCGAATCTGCACAGCGATATTGAAAGCCTGAATAATCAGCTCAACGGCAAGGATATATATATCGAAATTTTGTGCGAATGTGAAAGACGCGCACTTGTGATTGTATATCGCAGGAATGTACTTGAAAAGCATTTGCAGTCTGAAAAAAGCAGAAAGTTTTTATCACACTTCGGCTATCCGGAAAGCGGAAGCATTGCTGATTATCTGAGTGTTTTGAAAAATAGACTTGACTGCGATAATTTTCCGCATGAAATAGGAGTGTTTTTGGGATATCCGCTGCATGATATTTATTGTTTTATCAATCACCGTGACGAGGGATGTCTTTTGATTGGCGAATGGAAAGTTTATCATAATGCCGAAGAGGCAAAAAAACTGTTTTGTCGGTTTGATTCGTGCAGAAAGGCACTTGTAAGGCGCGTAACGGAAAGCGGAAAAACGCTTGCGCAAATATTTTGTGCGGCGTAGGAGCAGAATAGATATGGTTGACAATTTTGTCGGATTTATCCGTTAATTGTAATAAAATAGTTTTCAGGAGGTTTGTATTATGAGTAAAACGGCAGTTATTTATTGGAGCGGCACGGGTAATACCGAGGCCATGGCGGACGCAATATTGGAGGGGGCAAAGACAGTAAATCCCGAAACGGACTATTTCACGGTATCGGATATATCTGCCGATGAAGCCGCAAAATACGATACCCTTATCTTGGGGTGCCCCGCAATGGGCGCAGAGGTTTTGGAGGAAGGAGAGTTTGAACCTTTCTTCTCAGAGTTGGAATCCAAAATTTCTGGTAAGAACATAGCGCTTTTTGGTTCATACGGCTGGGGCGACGGCGAGTGGATGCGCGACTGGGAAAGACGCGTTGCAGACGCAGGTGCATCCGTTGTCGGCGGCGAGGGATTGATTATCAATGACGCTCCCGATGATACCGGGCTTGAGCAGTGCCGCGAACTTGGCAAAACAGCCGCACAAATGTAATTACAAAAAGCAGTTTCAGGCAGTTGAGGCAAAACGAATTTAGTTTTGCCTCAATTTTAAAAAAATCCTGCCGACACCATATAGGTGGGCAGGATTTTTGATTTTGATAACGAATAGAAAACTAACGTTTTGAGAACTGCGGTGCTCTTCTTGCTGCTTTGAGACCGTATTTCTTTCTTTCTTTCATTCTCGGATCTCTTGTAAGGAATCCTTCTGCCTTAAGAACGGCTCTGTATTCGGGATCAACAGTGAGGAGTGCTCTTGAAAGACCGTGTCTGATAGCACCGGCCTGACCTGTGAATCCGCCGCCGGCAACCTTTGCGATAACGTCAAATTTGCCGAGAGTATCTGTAGCCACGAGGGGCTGTCTTACAACAACTTTAAGTGTTTCGAGACCGAAGAAATCGTCGATGTCTCTGTCGTTTATAGTGATTTTACCGGTACCGGGAACGATTCTTACTCTTGCAACAGAGCTTTTTCTTCTTCCTGTGCCGTAGAACTGAGCATTTGCCATTTTAAGTATCCTCCTTATTTAATAATCCCTGTGTAAACTTCGGGGTTCTGAGCAGCGTGGTTGTGCTCATTGCCGTTGTATACTCTGAGTCTCGTAAGAGCCTTTGCACCGAGTGTGTTGTGCGGGAGCATGCCTTTAACCGCAAGCATCATAGCCTTTTCGGGCTTTTCTGCCATAAGAGTCTTGTACTTAACTTCCTTAAGTCCGCCAACATATCCGCTGTGACGTCTGTAGAATTTCTGTTCAAGTTTCTTTCCGGTGAGAACAGCCTTGTCTGCATTCAGGATTATAACAAAATCTCCGCAGTCAACATTCGGAGTGAATGTCGGCTTAATTTTGCCTCTTAAAATAGATGCGGCTGCGCTTGCGATTCTTCCGAGCGGTTTGCCTGCAGCATCTATAATGTACCATTTTCTTTCCAATTCAGCCGGTTTAGCCATAAATGTACTCATTAGATTTAACCTCCGTAATTATTAATTCAACATGTTGTATTGTAATACATTTTTGAGTAAATGTCAATATCTTTTTTTCAAAATTTTAATTTGTAATTTGCAATCTCTGTTTTTCTTGTGTTTTCTCCCGTTTTCTCGCTCATACGCCAAACGCAATTTCATTTTTTTAATGCAAATATGTCTATAATGTTAAAAATCGGTTAAAAGTATTGTAATGATAAACGGGTGTTGTTATAATTAGAGCATGTTTGTATGTATATATAAAAGAGAAGGAGCAGACCATGAATATTAAAAAGATACTCAGTGTAACAACGGCGGCGTTCCTTATGATTAGAACGTGTGCTTTTGCTTCCGTTCTCGGGAGCGAGGAAATAAAGAAATCCGCTGTGGAAATAAGTTCGGGAGCGGTGCTTCATTCAAACAGTTTCTACAGTGACCAGTCCGGGGTAGGGCTGCAAACAGAAAATTATGTCGAATATAAGCCGAATACGGATTCCGTTCCGGTAATACTTAACAATTGGAAACTCTACGGGCGAAACTCTGTGTCGCAAATGGCATCGGCGGTAAGAAATTCCGGCATATATCCGGTTATGCTCATGAATGCCGACTTTTTTTCATTCCAAACCGGTGTTCCGATGAGCCACCAGATATCGGACGGTATATTGCTGACAAAGGATTCATCCACAATGGATGCAGTTGGTATAAATTCCGACGGAACAGCTTTTATTTCACCATTAAAGATAAATATGGCAATAGATGTCGGCGAGTCTACGGTTATTATTGATATGTTCAATAAATACCGCCAGCCGTATGCAATCTACATGATGGATGACAGATTCAGCGATACAACGCAGGCAACAACACCGGGATTAAATGTGATTATCGGTTCGCTGTCCGGCAGTCTGACGATGCCGAGCACCGTTACGGGCGTTGTTGAAAAGGTGGTTGAGTCCGACGGCGCAATAGATATACCGGCAGGAAAAATCGTCCTCACGGCAGACAAGAATGTCCCGGCGGAGTTTTATGCACAAATGCAGCTCTTTTCGGAGGGAAGCGAGGTTACAATCCGCACAAGCGCAGAGGGTGACGAACGCTGGAACAGTGTTAAATATGCGCTCGGTGCAACAGGCGGCAGACTTATAAAAAACGGCGAAATTCAAAATCTCGATGAATCTGCCGCTCCGCGCAGTGCTCTCGGTATAAAAGCGGACGGAACAGTTGTTTTTTACACAATAGACGGCAGGCAGTCGGGGCACAGCTACGGAGTCCGGATTAAGACTCTTTCAAAAAGGCTCCTCGAGCTTGGGTGCGTTGATGCCATAAATCTTGACGGCGGCGGCTCTACGGCAATCGGGACGGTGTACCCGGGGAATGACGCTTTCGGAATCATAAATTCACCGTCCGACGGAAAGGAACGCAAGGTATCAACCCTTATCGGAATATATAACACAGCACAGGCAACCGGCAGTGCGAGCAGGCTGTTTATGTATCCGTATTCCGGAAATTATCTTTCCGGTGTAACACAGCAGTTTACAACCCTTGCCACCGATTCGGGATTTTACAAAGCTCCGACACCGTCTCAGCTGGTGTATACCGCTCCGGACGGAACGCAGACCACCGACGGCAGAGTCAGAATCACGGGTGACGGCGAAGTGAACATCGGTGTAACGGACGGCAGTATCAGCGGTTCGGTAACGGTTAACTGCGTGACAAATCCCGACGCAATCAGCGTGTACAATCAAGATACATCCACACTTTTGGGTTCTGTGAATATAAAAGCGGGTGATTCGGTAAATCTGACAGCATATGCATCGCTCGGGCACAAAGCTCTTGTAACGGATGACAGCTGCTTTAGCTGGACTCTCAGCACACCGGAGCTCGGAACGGTGGATTCAAACGGATATTTTACTGCCGGAATAAAGGCTGCCGAGGGGAGCATGACTGTAAGTGCGGGCAGTATGTCGGTTACACTTCCGGTTACTGTTACGACAAACGAACAGAGCCGCACGGATATAACATATGAAAACACGGCTCCCGGTCAGGTGGGAATAATACTTTCAAATGCAAATTCCATAGGTGTAAAGCAGGAAAATATATCGGTATACGCAGACGGGAAGCCGATAGATGTTCAGCTCGACGGAAATCGGATTAACATTGTCTTTGGTGACACGCTGGTTCACAAAATAAAAACCGTGGTAAAAAATGATGCCGACCTTACAAGCATGGCATATTTTACAACCGACGGCACGGCGCGGACGAATATCTTTGCCGATACCGAAAACCACTGGGCGAAAAACTGCATTGCATATATGAATGCAATGGGGGTTGTAAACGGAAACACCTACGGAGGCAAAACATACTTTAATCCGTCCGACAATATTACGCGTGCACAGTTTGCTGTTATGACGGCAAATATGCTTGGTATAGATGTGTCGGAATATGAGGGCAGGGAACTTTCGACGGATGATGCCGCGTCGGTTCCGGTATGGGCGGCAAATCATGTAAAAGCACTTTTTGAAAGGGGTATAATGAACGGAAGACAATCCGGCACAAAAACACTGTTTGATCCCGACGCAAAACTTACCCGCGCCGAGGCAATAACCGTACTCGGCAGACTCATTCAGGAGGATATCCGCACAGGCAATGCACAGTTTGCCGATTCGAAGTCAATTCCGTCATGGGCGAGTGACTCGTTTAACAAGCTTGCGGCTCTCGGCGTTATATCCGGCTACAACGACGGAACAATCAGACCGCAAAACAATATATCGCGTGCCGAAACGATTAAGCTTCTGTACGAAATATATTGATACCGAAATGGCTAAAACCCTTAATAATATTATTTTAATATTTTGTTCATTTTAAGCTAAATTACGTTCGGTCAAAACGAAAAAATGGTGGAAATAAACCTATTTTAATCAAAATTGTTTTTTGATGTTGCATTTTGGCACAAAAAAATGTATAATTACCGTGGGTGGAGAGTGATTGTCTGCACCTACGGTATGTTTTTTATAACAATTATATAAAGAAAGAGGTATGAGAACATGGCTGAAATCAATTTGAGCAAATACGGTATTACCGGTACAAAGGAAGTTGTTTACAACCCTTCGTATGAAATGCTGTTTGAAGAGGAAACAAAAGCCGGACTTGAGGGTTTTGAGAAAGGTCAGGAGAGCGAACTCGGTGCTGTCAATGTTATGACAGGTGTTTATACCGGACGTTCACCGAAAGACAAATTTATCGTTGTTGACGAAAACTCAAAAGACACTGTTTGGTGGACATCCGATGAATACAAAAATGACAACCACCCCGCATCTCTGGAAGCATGGGAGGCTGTTAAGGATATTGCCGTAAAAGAACTCTCGAACAAGAGACTTTTTGTTGTGGACGCATTCTGCGGCGCAAACAAAGATACACGTATGGCAATTCGTTTTATCGTTGAAGTTGCATGGCAGGCACATTTTGTAAAGAATATGTTCATTCAGCCCACAGAGGATGAACTTGCAAACTTTGAGCCTGATTTCGTTGTTTACAACGCTTCCAAGGCAAAAGTAGAAAATTACAAGGAACTCGGTCTTAACTCCGAAACGGCTGTTATGTTTAATATCACAAGCCGTGAACAGGTTATTGTAAATACATGGTACGGCGGCGAAATGAAAAAAGGTATGTTCTCAATGATGAACTACTATCTGCCTCTTAAGGGTATCGCGTCCATGCACTGCTCCGCAAATACAGATATGAACGGTGAAAACACAGCTATTTTCTTCGGACTTTCCGGAACAGGTAAAACAACACTTTCCACAGATCCGAAGCGTTTGCTTATCGGTGACGACGAGCACGGCTGGGATGACAACGGCGTATTTAACTTTGAGGGTGGCTGCTATGCAAAGGTTATTAACCTTGACAAGGAATCCGAACCCGATATATACAATGCAATCAAGCGCGATGCACTTTTGGAAAATGTAACTCTTGATGAAAACGGCAAGATTGACTTTGACGATAAGAGTGTTACCGAAAACACACGTGTGTCGTATCCGATAGACCACATAAACAACATTGTCCGCCCGATTTCGGCTGCTCCTGCTGCAAAGAATGTTATATTCCTGTCGGCCGATGCTTTCGGTGTGCTTCCGCCGGTATCGGTTCTCACACCCGAGCAGACACAGTACTACTTCCTCTCCGGATTTACAGCTAAGCTCGCCGGAACAGAGAGAGGTATCACAGAGCCTACACCTACATTCTCGGCATGCTTCGGTCAGGCATTTCTTGAGCTGCACCCCACAAAGTATGCAGAAGAGCTGGTTAAGAAAATGCAGAAGAGCGGTGCCAAGGCATATCTTGTAAACACAGGCTGGAACGGCACAGGCAAGCGTATTTCGATTCGCGATACACGCGGTATTATAGACGCTATTCTCAACGGTGATATTGCAAATGCTCCCACAAAGAAGATTCCGTACTTCAATTTTGAAGTTCCTACGGCTCTTCCGGGTGTTGATCCTGCAATACTTGATCCCCGCGACACATATGCCGATGCAGGTGAATGGGAAGAAAAGGCAAAAGACCTCGCCGGCAGATTCATTAAGAACTTTGCTAAGTATGAGGGCAATGAGGCAGGTAAGGCACTTGTAAGTGCAGGACCGCAGCTTTAATCCCCGTCCGCCTCACAGCTATGAGAACGCGCGGGACACATCGCTATTAAAAAATTAATATTTAGGCATATCGGGTTCGAGTACCGTATGCCTTCTGCCGCCGAAAGGGCGCGAAATTATCGCGCCGCAGTTCGGCTAAAAACGGCACTGCAATAGGGTAAAAGATTATATGCAGTGCCGTTTTTGCGTTATATTCATTTTTCTCATCGGATGTGTCAACCGCGCAACCTCAAGGCTGAACGGCGGAAGGTGAATTTTCGGAGGGAAAAGCTGATTAGTTTGCTTGGTGCCGGTTGGTGCGTGTCCGGCAATGCGCCTTGTAGAGAACGACCTGCGTGTCGTTCCGCATATCAAAATTTCCCATCCGACTCATGATAATGAGAACGTGCATGGACTTGTAATCACTTACAAAATAATTCATTGCGTGCCGACAAAAGGCTGCAAAGTCATTGCAGCTCATTTGTCTAAAATCGGCAACACAATAGGAAATAAAATTATATGTGCCGCCGATTTTGCACTATAAATAATTTTGCTCGTGAACGCGTCCTTTGCACAACCTCAAAATCATTCGTCGAAAAGGAATTTTTCCACGCCGTAGGGGGTTATTAACCGTTTCGCTTGTAACCGCAATTGTTTGGCAATCGCTTTAGGCGGTTTCTCCTCATATCAATAATTCCATATACCAATAAGCCGCCGCCCGCCAAACATCCAAAAATTAAAATTATAGTATAGACATTTGCATTAAAACAAATATTATTCGACCAATCAGAAAAATCAGCCAAAAGAATAGTTAATTGCTTTTTATGTTCCGCCAGATAAGCATACACATCATTTGTAAATGCCATCCAAACACTGCTTATGATTAAAATTATTCCTGTTTTTATCCATACATTTACCGAAAGATACCTTGCTGTCAGAAATACAAGCCATACTCCTGTCATAAGAATAAGCGAAACTGTATAACCGCTTTTCATTCCGGCTATATTTCCCGAATGATTACATACTTCAAAAATAGTCAGAAAGAGCCACAATGTATCCCATGTCAATGTAATCAATGCCTTTTTATCAGACAAAACCGGTGGTAGTGATATATTTCTGATTACCAACGGAAAAAGTACAACGGATAATCCAAAAATCGTTGGTATTGTCCAAAAAACAAATTGTCCTCCGCCGTTCATTCTGTCTGTAAAAAAGAATATAAGAAGTAATGCTGCCGTGCCGGCTAATATACTTTTTGCCATTTTTCTCTGTTTCGAAATGAGTGGTACAACTGAAAATGACGCTGCCAACAACACAGAAGCCGTTAATACCGCAAACACTCCTAAACTGCCACCGCTGCTCATTGATACAATAAATGTAATCACAATCGGAATCATAAGTATCAGAGCTATCACAATTCCTGCTTTGTATGCTGTATTTCTTTCTTTTTTTGCATGTCTTTCTAATATACTTTCTGATTCTTTTTTCATAACTGTATCAATTAAAGTATTTTTCAATGCTTCATATGTTTTTTTACACTTTTTGCAAGTTGTTAAGTGCTGTTCCACCATTTTCTTACTGGCAGAAGTACAGGCATTGTCATAATAAAGCGGAAGTAAATCCTGCACTACATCGCATATATCAAATTTATCCTTACTCATTCTTTGCCATCCTTTCCTGAATTTTCAATCTTGCCCTATGATATGTAACTCTTGCCCAATTTTCGGTTTTTTCAAAAATCATTCCTATTTGCGAAAATGATAATTCCCCGAAAACTCTCAGCTGAAATACTTCTTTATAGGGTTCTTGCAGTTCGTGAAGAACCAAATGAATCCGGAGAGCCATATCCTTGTCCTCTGTTGCTTTCTCAATGTCAACAGTTGACATTGAAACCGCTTCATCTAATTCCGATAACTTTGCATTTTTTCGACATTCATCAACAGCAAGGTGTTTCGCAATTCCGCATAACCATGTAAGTTCACCGGAATTACCCTTAAATTTGTTTTTCGCCGTCATTGCCTTAAAAAATGTATTTTGAGTTATTTCTTCTGCGCAAGACGGATTTCTTATGATTGTCATAACGTACGAATACACTTGCATATAGTATGAATGATATATTTTTTCGTAATCCAGAACGGCTCACCTCCTTCATCCCATAGGTTAGTCGAAGAAAAGATAGTTTCGTTACAAATATTTTTATTTTTCTTGCAAAACAGCACGAATATAAATCAAGGGCATATCGCTTTTGCAATATACCCTTAGCCGAAAGAGAATAATCCGAACTCCGATTTTGAGAGACGGATTTCCGCTTTCGCTGTGTTAAAATACTCGGTAATCCACAAAGGATTACCTGCGTTTTTGCCTTGCGCAACCAAAAATCCGTTCTCTCAAAATTCTTTGACCTGAAAAGGATAGAATTTTGAACAGATTTTGGTGCGGAAGATGAAGCAAGGCTGTCGCCTTGCGAAGATGACAAGCCAAAAGATGCCGAAATTATGCCTTTTCAGGCGGGTTCGGGTTACTCTCTTTCGGCTAGGCATGCAGGAGTCGAACCCAATATGCCTTACGTTTGAAAAATTGAAGTCTTTTCAACTTGTCGTCCTTGAAAGGCGACAGCCTG
>CAKSIN010000015.1 GCA_934463115.1 uncultured Clostridia bacterium | reverse complement strand
GTTGACGTGTTGCACGAAGAAAAACCGTACACAGCGCAAATTCAATACCGAATTTAATCTTCTTCCCTTGTTTCGGTATTGAATTTAGGAAAACGAGCCGCGATGATTTCGCGGCCTTTTTCCGGCGCGTATTGTACGGTTTTTCGAGCGCATAACACGTCCTGTGAGATTTCACAGCCGTGAGGCGGACGGGAAATTTATTATCCTTGATACGCCTTCTGATGCGTTACTTTTTTTATCACAGCCAGCGTTGCAACTGTAATCACTATCATAAGCGGAAGAACAATAAATATGTTCTGCACAAATCCGGATATTATGTATCCCACAAATGATATTACCGCAACCGTTATTGCATACGGAAGCTGAGTTGAAACGTGATTGATATGATTGCACTGTCCGCCTGCCGACGACATTATTGTTGTGTCGGATATCGGTGAGCAGTGGTCACCGCAAACAGCACCGGCGAGGCAAGCCGAAATACCGATGATAAGGAGCGGATCGCCCTCTTTGAATATAGCCGTTACAATCGGGATAAGAATACCGAATGTTCCCCACGATGTACCTGTTGCAAAAGCAAGCAGACACGCTACAATAAATATAACTGCCGGCAGGAAGTTTGCAAGCCCCTTTGCGGCGCTGTCCATAAGAGCTGCAACATAGTCTGCCGCTCCCAGGAGACCTGTCATATTCTTGAGCGATGTGGCAAATGTAAGAATGAGTATCGCCGGAACCATTGCAATAAATCCCTTAGGAACACAATCCATAGCTTCCTTAAACGTTACTGTTCCGCGCGCCATAAGATACAGGATAGTGAACACCAGCGCAAGTATTCCGCCCCACGGCAAACCTACCGTTGCGTCGGTGTCGCTGAATGCGTCCACAAAGCTTGCACCGCCGAAGAATCCGCCGACATATATAAGCGCAAGAATACAAACCACTATGAGAACCACTACCGGAAGAACAAGGTCTATAACCTTGCCGCGTGTGCTTGCATTTTCTGTCGGAACCTCGGCTTTTTCTCCGCATGTATACAAATCGCCTTTTTCAACGGCATTTCTTTCATGCAGAGCCATCGGGCCGTAATCAAACTTCATAAGTGTAAGCGTTATGATAAAAACGAATGTCAAAAGCGAATAGAAGTTGTACGGAATAGCTTTTATAAACAGCGCTATCCCCTGTCCGTCCTCCGCATAGCTGGCAACAGCTGCCGCCCACGAGGATATGGGAGCAATCATGCACACCGGTGCTGCGGTGGCATCTATAAGATACGCAAGCTTCGCGCGCGAAATCCTGTGGCTGTCGGTTACCGGCAGCATTACACTTCCCACGGTGAGACAGTTAAAATAGTCGTCGATAAAAATCAGCACACCCAGCGCAAATGTTGCAAGCTGAGCGCCTATGCGCGTTTTGATGTTCCTTTTCGCCCATTCGCCGAATGCTGCACTTCCGCCTGCCTTGTTTATCAGCGCAACGATTATACCGAGAACCACAAGGAATACGAATATTCCGGCTGTTCCCGACACGGCTGCAATGAGCCCCTCATTAAGCAGATTGTCCATTGCCGCAACAGGCTTGAATCCCGTGGAGAACAACGCTCCGATAACAATACCGATAAACAGCGAGCTGTAAACCTCTTTTGTCATAAGCGCAAGTCCTATTGCAATTATCGGCGGCACAAGTGCCATAAATGTTGCGTGATATCTGCCGACTTCAACCTCACCGGTTCCGCCGCATGTTTCGCACTCAATCTTGCCGATTATTCCCGTGCCGTCGCAGTCGCCGCACGAAGCAATGCCGCTGCCGCTTACGGTAATGGCAAGATATGCCACAACTGCCACTGCAACAAGGCAGATAAGCAATTTGGCAATATTGGTCTTTTTCATTTGTAAATCCCCCTCATTTTAATATTTCATCATCACAGCGATTCAAGCTGACTGAGCCACAATGCCCCGGACGCATCGCTCGGCATGCGCCAGTCGCCGCGCGGCGAAAGACACACACTGCCGACCTTTACCCCGTCGGGCAGGCAGCTTCGTTTGAATTGCTGTGTAAAGAACCTTTTGTAAAAATTTTTAAGCCATTTAAGTATTGTATCTTCATCATAAATCCCCAAATAGGCTTTTTTTGCAAGTGCAAATATCTTTTTCGGCTCAAAGCCGTAGCGCAGAATATAGTACAAAAAGAAATCGTGAAGCTCATACGGACCGACAATGTCCTCCGTTTTCTGCGAAATATTTCCGCTCTCTTCGGGCGGAATCAGCTCCGGACTGATCGGAGTATCAGCAATATCCCTCAGTATATCGGCGCAGTTTTCAAACAAATCGGCGTCGGCAATAACTTCTATCATCCATTTTACAAGTGTTTTCGGTATACTTGCGTTAACACCGTACATACTCATGTGGTCGGCATTGTAGGTACACCAGCCGAGCGCAAGTTCGCTCAAGTCGCCCGTTCCCACAACGAGTCCGCCAATCTTTCCGGCATAATCCATAAGGACCTGCGTGCGCTCACGCGCCTGAGAATTTTCATATGTCAAATCGTGGACATCGGGATTGTGACCGATATCTTCAAAATGGAGATTGCACGCATTTTTTATATTTATTTCTTTTTGTGTTATTTTTAGCTTTTCCATAAGCGCCACTGCATTTCGGTACGTTCTGTCCGACGTTCCGAAGCACGGCATGGTTATTCCGCAAACCTCGGCGGCATCCCTGCCCAGTTCAAGCATTGCCTTTTGTGCCACAAGGAGCGCAAGCGTGGAATCAAGACCGCCCGACACACCTATTACAGGACGTGCACCCGTAACCTCAAGCCTTTTTTTAAGCCCGGCAACCTGCATTTCAAATATTGACCTGCACCTTTGGTGTCTGTCATTTTTATCCGACGGAACAAAGGGCATACGGCTCACATTGGCAAGCGTGCCGTCACCGCGGCAGCTGTCGGATTGCAAATCAATGCACCGTATATTGACAAGTGAGCCGTAAACCGACTTTGTGTCTCGGAATGTGGTTATTTTCTTTCTGTCCGATACCGATTTTCCGACATCCATATCCGTCGTCATAACAAACTCGGAATCGGCAAGTTCGTCTGCACTCTCGCATACAACAGTACCGTTTTCCGCAAAAATGCAGTGTCCGGAAAACACAAGGTCGGTTGTGGATTCACCGGGGCCCGCGGAAACATATACATACGAACCGAGAGTCCGCGCCGACTGCTGCGACACAAGCTCGCGGCGATAATTCCTCTTTGCCGTTGTTTCGTTGCTCGCCGACAGGTTAAATATTACCTGCGCGCCGCCGAGGGAAAGAAAATCCGACGGCGGTATGGTTGACCACAAATCCTCGCATATTTCAACACCGAATTTTACATCGCCGCATTTAAAAATCAGATTATTTCCTATCGGTATATCGTAATCCTCGTTTGCACCGATGTCCGATGAAGGTATGCTTGTGCATTTTAAATCAACTGCCGAAGCAAACCAGCGTTTTTCGTAAAATTCATTGTACCCCGGAATAAACGTTTTCGGAACAACTCCTGCAATGCGCCCGTGAAAGATAACAGCGGCGCAGTTGTACACACTTCCATTTATAACAAGCGGTGTGCCGATTATAAGCGGAAAATCGTACTTTTCGCTTATCCTTGCAAGATTGTTTACTGACGCTGCCGCCGCGTCGGTGAGTGCTTTCTGAAAGAACAAATCGCCGCATGTGTACCCTGTTGTGCACAGTTCCGGAAAAACTACCGCGTCAGGGCGCATGGCCGCCGATTTTTTCAGCAGCCTGATAATTGACTTTTCATTTTCATTTACATCTGCCACACTGATTTTTGTTACCGCGGCAGATACTCTGAAGAAATCATACATTGATTTCACTCCAACCGTTTTTAGTGTTTTTTTATTATTTCTCAACATCGAACGAATATACGGTTGTATAGTCGTATTTGTCACCGCATCTTAATATCGGAGACGGGAAATGCGACAGCTGTGCCCCGTTGGGGAAAAACTGTGTTTCAAGGCATATAGCGCCTCTGTCGGCATACACCGCTCCGCCTTTGCTCACTCTGCCGTCGAGCTTATTCGGCACATAAATCTGCATACCGGGTTTATCGGTAAATGTTTTCATTCGGATTCCGCTCTTGTCACCCACAAGCGAAGCAACTTCTCTTAAACCGCGTCCGCGCAGAACCCAGTTGTGGTCATATGTACCGATTTTTGCAATTGTCGGATAGTCCGAATCAATATCCCTGCCGACTTCCTTTTCGCTCGTAAAGTCAAACGGTGTTCCCTCAACTTTGAGTATCTCACCGGTGGGAATGTTGCTGTCGTCCGACGGTGTGTAGAAATCGGCATTTATACACAGTCTGTGACCTAATATATTTCCGCTGTTGTGACCGTTTAAGTTAAAATAGCTGTGGTTTGTAAAGTTTACAATCGTATCTTTGTCGCTCACGGCTTCGTAATTGATTTTAAGTGCGTTATCCTCTGTAAGGGTGTATGTTACAACGCAATGCAAATCACCGGGGAAACCTTCATCGCCGTCCGGACTCGTGAGTTCAAACGACACGCTCATATTGCTGTCGTCAATACCGCATTCCGTCCATATCTTTTGTGCGAAGCTCTCGAATCCTCCGTGCAGGCAATATCCGTCGCGGTTTGCGCTTACATTGTACTCTGTTCCGTCTATCTCAAAGTGAGCGTCGCGGATTCTGTTTGCCACTCTGCCCACCGCGGCGCCGTAGTAGCCGCTGTTGTTCAGGTATTCGTCATATGTTTCGCGGCCGAGGACAACATCCGTCGGGTTTGAATTTTTGTCCGGAACGGTAATCTTTCTGATAATACATCCGAGGTTAATAAATTCTGCGCTCATGCCGTTACCGTTATCCACGGTATACAAATATACCTCGCGGCCGTCCGCCGCTGTTGCAAATAATTCCTTTGTTATATGGTGCACCCATATCCCTCCAATTCAAATAATTAAAAGCACATACACATATATTTTATCACAATAAAGCATGCAAGTCAAACCTTTTGAAAAATAAAAATAATTTTGTAGGATATATTGAAAAAAATAGGAAATAATTGTAAAAAACGCAAAACTGCTCTTGACTTAATACAAAAAATAAAATAAAATAGTATATGTGACCGTGCATAATTGCAGAATAATGCACGCCACAGGCAAAATTCAAAAAAACAAAGGGAGTGTTTTAATGGTTAATGTAAGCAATGCAGCACCGTTTATCGCTTTTGCAGCCGCAATTGCCGCACTGTGTTTTGCGGCAGTGCAGTTTTTTGCCGTAAAGCGAAAACCCGAGGGAAACGAGCAAATGAAACATATCGGTTTCAAAATACGCCGCGGAGCAATGGCGTATCTGAAACGTCAGTACAAAACAGTAAGTATATTTTTTGCAATAATGTTTGTAATCCTGATTGTACTCGTTATGACGGGAATGCTTTCTCCGTTTGTTCCGTTCGCATTTTTGACAGGCGGTTTCTTTTCCGGACTCTCCGGTTTTGTGGGAATGAAAATTGCAACATATGCAAACTCACGAACTGCCGAGGGTGCACGTCACGGACTCAACAGCGGACTGAAAACAGCCTTTGCCTCCGGCTCGGTTATGGGACTCACGGTTGTGGGACTCGGACTGTTTGACATAAGCGTATGGTTTATGCTGCTAAAGTTTGTGTTCAAACTTGACGAAAGCACAATCACAACCACAATGCTCACATTTGGAATGGGTGCAAGTTCCATGGCACTCTTTGCAAGAGTCGGCGGCGGAATATTTACAAAAGCCGCAGATGTCGGCGCAGACCTTGTGGGCAAGGTTGAAGCCGGAATACCAGAAGACGATCCGCGCAACCCGGCATGTATTGCAGATAATGTCGGCGATAACGTCGGCGATGTTGCAGGCATGGGCGCCGATTTGTACGAATCGTATGTAGGCTCCGTTATCTCCTGTGCAGCTCTTGCCGCAGCGGCAGGTCTCGGCATAGGCGGCGTTGTTACACCGATGCTTATAGCGGCTGTCGGTATAATAGCGTCTATAATCGGAACATTTTTCGTAAGCACAAAAGAAGGTGCAACTCAGCTTGAACTCCTGGGTTCGCTCAGACGCGGAACGTATGTAAGCTCGGCGCTGTCGGCACTCGGAAGTGCGGCGGCAATATTCATTCTGATTCCGGAAAACAAAGGCGTGCTGATTGCCGTTATATCCGGACTTCTCGCAGGTGTGCTTATAGGATTCTTTACCGAATACTACACCTCCGACTCATATAAACCAACGAAAAAGCTTGCACAGTCATCCGAAACGGGAAGCGCAACCATTATTATAGACGGTCTTGCGCTCGGAATGCTGTCTACCGCAATTCCGGTTGTTATCATAGCAATATCGGTTATGATAAGCTACTTTGCAGCCGGCGGCAAAAGTGATTTTGCACTCGGACTGTACGGAATAGGAATTTCGGCTGTCGGAATGCTCTCCACACTCGGTATAACACTTGCGACCGACGCATACGGCCCGGTTGCCGACAATGCCGGCGGTATTGCCGAAATGGCGGGACTTGATCCGGAGGTAAGAGAACGCACGGACGCACTCGACTCTCTCGGAAACACAACCGCAGCAACGGGCAAAGGCTTTGCAATCGGTTCGGCGGCACTCACCGCGCTTGCACTTATTGTATCGTACACGGACAAGGTAAACTCAATAGATTCATCGGTTCTTAATTTAAGCATTACAAACACTCCGGTGCTTATCGGACTGTTTATAGGCGCAATGCTGCCCTTCCTTTTTTCGGCATTTACAATGCAGGCTGTAGGCAGAGCAGCTCAGAAAATCGTGGTTGAAGTCCGCCGCCAGTTCAGAGAAATAAAGGGACTTATGGAGGGCAAAGCGGAAGCCGACTATGAGACATGCATAGATATCTGCACACGCTCGTCACTGCACGAGATGATTCTCCCGGCGGCTATTGGAATAATCGCACCGATAATTGTCGGCCTGGTTCTCGGACCGAACGGTGTTGTGGGAATGCTTGCCGGTGCGCTGGTATCGGGATTTGTGCTTGCAATAATGATGGCAAACTCCGGCGGCAGCTGGGATAATGCCAAAAAGTATATCGAAGCCGGAAACTTCGGCGGCAAAGGCAGCGATAACCACAAAGCGGCAGTTGTCGGCGATACCGTGGGCGATCCTTTCAAGGACACAGCCGGTCCGTCGGTAAATATACTGATTAAGCTGCTGAGCATGGTGTCTATCGTGTTTGCGGCTCTTATCGTAAGTTTTCACATAATGTAGCAAAAGGCGCTGAAACAAGGCGTTTCAAAGGCTGCAGCAGAGCAAAAATGTTCTGCCGCAGCCTTTTTTCATCTTGATTAATATTTTTTATAATTCAACTATTGTCACGCCGCTGTCACCCTCGCCGAACACGCCGAGACGATAGGATTTGACATACGACAGCGATTTTAAATACGAATGTATTCCCTTTCGGAGCAGTCCCGTGCCTTTTCCGTGAATGATTCTCACCTGTCCCACCGATGACATCATGGCGTCGTCGAGGAATTTGTCTATAAGCAAAACCGCGCTGTCCACCGTTTCACCGCGGACATCAAGTTCCGGCGAAAGATTCATTGTTTTCGATATACCTGTGCCGCCGGATGAGCGTACTTTCGGAGTGCTTTTTGCGGCGGAGGTGATTTTTATATCCTTTATATTCGTTTTAATCTTCATTATGCCCACGCGAACGGTGAGGTTGCCGCCCGAGTCGGGGAGCGAGCATACAACACCCTTTTGACCGAGGTTTACTATCTCCACATCATCGCCGCATTTAACATTTTTCGGTACTTTGTATTTTTCTTTCGGCGAAAATCTCGATTCGGCGAGACGCGCGTTGTTGTCATTGATTTTTTTGTTGAGTTCGGTGCGCACTTTCTGTATTGCCTGCTGAGTCTTTTTTTCATCCTTGATTTTGCGGATTTTCTGTATCTCGCTTATCATTTCATCCGATTCGCGTTTTGCACTGTCGAGAATTTCTTTTGCCTCGGCGCGCGCGCGTTCGATTATTTTGTCGGTTTTTTCCTTAATTCGTTTGTTTTCCTCGGCTGTATCGTGCTTTAACCTTTCTGTTTCCGCCTTGTAGCTTTCGGCACGCTCCTTGTCCAGGTATGCCTCGCGGCGGCTCTTTTCCAGTTCCTGAAGAATATCTTCAAATTTGAGATTCTCGCCTGCAATATAAGTCTTTGCCTGCTCGATTATGCTGTCGTCCAATCCGAGACGCTTTGAAATTGCAAAAGCGTTACTTTTTCCCGGTATTCCTATCAGGAGCCTGTATGTGGGAGCAAGAGTCTCCACATCAAATTCACACGACGCATTCTCCACCCTGTCCGTTCCGAGGGCATAGGTTTTCAGTTCACTGTAATGCGTCGTTGCCATTGTTTTTGCCCCAAAAGCGCGCACGCGTTCAAGAATACTCACCGCAAGTGACGCACCCTCTATCGGATCGGTACCGGCTCCGAGCTCATCGAACAGGCACAGCGACCTGTCATCCACTTTTTTGAGAATATTTACAATTGTAACCATATGCGCCGAAAATGTACTGAGCGACTGCTCTATGCTCTGCTCATCGCCTATATCGGCAAACACATTTTTGAACACCGCGATAACCGAGCCTTCATTTGCCGGAATGTGCAATCCCGACTGCGCCATGAGAGTGAGGAGTCCCACCGTTTTGAGCACAACGGTTTTGCCGCCCGTATTTGGCCCCGTCACAACAAGTGTGTCGAAATCCTTTCCGAGCGAGATATTGACGGGCACAGCCTTTTTGGGATCAAGCAGCGGATGGCGCGCCTTATCCAGGCGGATAACACCGTCGGAATTGAGCACCGGGCGGTAACAGCCGTATCTGAGTGCATGATGCGCCCGCGCAAAAACAGTATCCAGCTCCGAGATTACACCGTAGCTCATTTCAATAAGTTCGGCCGAATCGGCAATATGCGCCGACAGTTCGGCGAGAATACGCTCTATCTCGTCGCGCTCTCTGTCTGTGAGAACGCGTATTTCGTTGTTTGCCTCGACAACGCTCATCGGCTCGATAAAAAGTGTTGCCCCGGTAGAAGATGTGTCGTGAACAATACCCTTTATATCGCCCTTGTGTTCCGATTTTACCGGAACAACATAGCGGTCGCCGCGCATGGTTATTATCTGTTCCTGCAAGCACTTTGAATATGTCGGCGACGATATAATCCCCTTTAGGATATCGCGCACTTTGTTGTTTGCAATGCGAATCTTTCTGCGTATGTCCGAAAGTTCCGCCGAGGCGTCATCGCATAGCGTTTCGCCGTCGGCAGTGCACGATGTTATACGTTTTTCCAGTTCCTTGTCCGTGTGCAGCGCATCAAAATGCTCCGACAGCGATTCGCACTGAACATCGTCAGGATATGCCGCGAGTCTGCGCGATGTCTCCAGAACTTTGCCCACGGAAACTATTTCCGCAACCGACAGCACACCGCCGCGCACGGCGCGTTTTAAGGACATGCGCACATCGTGAACGCACATTATCGGCGGACTGCCCTTTTTTGTGAGCAATGTAACCGCGTCAGCCGTTTCGCTCTGCAAAATATTTACCTTTTTTATATTGTCCGAAACATACGGAATCTGTATCCTTTCGCGCGTGGTATCCATTACGGCATACTGCGCAACATCGGATATTATCTTGTCAAATTCAAGTATTTTAAATACCTGTGCATCCATTTTTTGAAATTCCTCCGATTATGAATTTAACAATTCGGCGGCAATATGTGCCGTTTCCTTTGCTTTGGCGCGCATTTCATCCGCCGTTTTTTTGTTTAATTCTCTTGTTTTATCAAACCCAAGGATAAATCTGTCCGTTTTTTCCCTGTACTTATCGCTTTCAAGCTCGTCGAGGCTTATGCAAACATTATTGCCTACAGAGTCCAGAAATCCGTCTATCTTGGGATCATAGCTTATTCCGCATACCGGAACCCCCAAAGCCACGCCGAATATAAGCATGTGGAGCCTCGTTCCGATAACACCCTCCGATTTTGACACAACGGCGGCTATCTCGGAAACGGAAAGTGATTTGTCTGCCACAACCGCGCAGCGGTTTTTCATGAGCTGTGCCGTGCGGCGCGTTATATCAATATCCTTTTCGTACTGCATGGGAACGAAAACTGGTGTGTAGCCGTGTTTTTCGTACACATAGTCGGCAACAGCTGCCATGTGTTTTGCAAAATCGCTTTCCATGCTCACAAAACTGCGCACGGAAAAACAAATGTATTTTCCGTTAATGCCGAATTCACTCAAAATTTTCTCCGCACCGTCAAAATCGCATTCACTGAGGCAAAATGCCGGATCTCCGGTAACACGGATTTTCGGTTTTGTAACGTTCATGCCGTCGAGTATCTCGCGGCTCATTTCGTCGCGCAGAGTTATAACATCGGCTTTGTTGAGAATCTTTGCCGTGATTTTGCGGTTGCGTTCGCCGTTTACCGGGCCGATTCCGTTTGCATACAGCATCACCCTGACATTTCGGCGAATAGCCATTCTTATGCAAAGCAGGTAATACAAAAGCGACTTTGTGCTCGTTACATCCTGTATCAGGCTGCCTCCGCCGACGATAAACAGCTTTGCGCGTTTCATTGCGCGCCGAACCCTGAATATATTGAACCTGTCGACAGCAGCCGCGGCGTATTCCTTTTCCGTCTGCTCCGGGTTGTGCGACATAACAACCGGCGAAAACACATCCGACTGCTCCGATATGTCGGACAGCATGGAATACAAAAGTGCGTCATCCCCCCGGTTGTCGTATCCGTAGTAGCCGAGGATAACGGTGTTTTGCGCATGTTCGTATATCGCGTCGCAATACATTTTGTAATTGTCATCCGCCATTTTCTTTACGCTGTAATAGTTATCCACGACGTATTTTCCGAAGTCGGTTATTTTTTTCGATTCTTCATCGCTGCACTTAAACAGCGAAATGATATCGTCCGCAAGCCTTTCGGAATCCAGCGGTGCGCATCCGCGGCAGGTAAAGTTGCAGTCTATCGCCTCGGGCAGTTTGCTCTCGTCGAGTATTCCGATATAGCCCTCCTGCCCTGCGATAACGCATTTCTTTTCCATACACATCGGTTCCAGAATAGCGCGGCTCACACCAACGCACACCTCTGCCGCGGCATGAATTTCGTTTATATCCGTTCTTCCGCCGGTAAGAATAATTGCACGTCTGCCGAGACGCTTGTTTGCCTCGTCGGCCTTTTGCTTCATTTCGGCATAGGAATCCCCGTCACCGACTATAATAACTTCAACTCCCGGAACGGCAGCGTTGATTTTTTTTATTTTTTCTATTATGCCGAATGCCGGAGCGCAGACAAGCGGATTTAAGCGGCTTACATATGTTATCCTGCGCGCTTCGGGATTAAGGTCAAATTCTTTAATGATTTTGTCGGCACGGACATCTTTGCTGAATTTACCCGAATCTATTCCGTTTATGCTGATGTAGATATTTTTCGGGTTAACATCGTAATATTTAATCAGGTATTTTTTTATATCCTCACTGACCGAGAGGGTTTTATCCCCCCAGCAGGTTAAATGCCTCACAACAAACGATGTGTCAAAAGTCCAGTGCGCCGTGGTAACATACACAAACGAGCGCCGCATCTCTCTGTGAATAACACCTATAATAAAGCTCGGTATACGTGCATGCGAATGAACGATATCGGGTTTTTCGGATTTAATGATTTTCTTTATCATTCCCTTCGCCCTGATAATCGCCGTGTAGCTGCGTTTTTTTATCGGAACGGTGTAGTGCTTTATCCCGGCGTCCGTAACCTCTTTTTCGTACACACCGCCGCCGGAAATCATTATAACGTCATTTCCGCGCCTCTTGAGCTCTTTCGAAAGCTCCACAACATGAGTTTCGGCTCCGCCGATATCCAGTCCCGCAAGCGCCATTATTATCTTCATAGGTTTTGTCCCCTTTTGGTTTTAATGTTTATATTTTACCATAAAAAAGCAATTAAAACAACACTCATTTTGAATTTATTTTAAACATAGCCGAAATATGCCGAAATTTCTGATTTTTTTCGCATAAAAATGTATTTCGGCTACACATTACAACAAAATTCACGCGGTGTATGTTGTATAATAAAATCAGATTATATATACGAAAGACGGGTGTTTTACAAATGAAAGATTTTTCGGGCGGATTTGCCGACGCAATTTTCGGGGTAAAGTCCGGGAAAAAGGGAATTGAATTAAGCATAACTCTAAATGACGCGGTAAATGTCATTTTGTGTTTCATAATGTCGGGCTGCACTGTCTTTGGCGGGCTCGCTCCATTTGGTGCGGCGGCATATGCGGCAGCATTCTCGCGCGACAGATGGTTTGTTTATCTGGCAGCGGCGGTTCTCGGTGCTGTCCGCGGCGGAATCGGTCTGCCGTTTCTCACACATGTGTGCTCCATGATAGGCGCAACGCTTTTTATGGGATTCACCCGCAGCGGCGAACGCGTATTTATGCGTGCGCTCGGTGCGGCGGTATCGCTAATGACATTCCTTATCTGTGCAAATATCATTACCGGATTCTATCTGTATGACGCTATCACGGCGCTGATTGAATCGGTAATCTGTTTCGGCAGTGTATACATGTTTAATTCCGCCGTTCCGGTTATCATAAATGCATCCGAGCGCAGCTACATATCCGATACCGAAATTGCCTCCGTAATATGCGTATTTGCTCTTATTGTACGCTGTCTTGCCGATATTCCACTCATCTTCGGACTCAATCCCGCCGTAATCTGCGCCATAGTGCTTTTGCTTATTATAAACCTCGAAGGCGAGTTGTCTGCCGGTGCGGCAATGGGTGTAATACTCGGCCTTGTGTCCGACACAAATACCGACAGTCTGAGTTCATCGGTGGGTGCGTTCGCTCTTGCATCATTCTGTTCGGGACTTACAAAACGTTTCGGGCGCTGGGGCGTGGTGCTCGGATTTACTTTTGCCGACGCGGCAATGACAGCCTTTTTTACGAGTGACGCACTGCCGTTTGACATATTCGAGGTTATTGCCGCAGCAGCCATATTTCTTGTGCTCCCAAAGCGTGCGACAAGCTACATATCTTCATTTTCCGCAAAAACCGTTCACACGCTGAGCGATACCGATATTGCCCGTGACAAGCTCAGCGGGCACATTGACGAAAGGCTGAAAAGACTCTCGGAATCATTTTCGGCACTCGCCGTTTCGTATGAATCGCGCTTTAAGAAAAATGAAATGTCAAATCGCTATGTGATTCGCATGCTCGACACCGCGTCGTCAAAAATCTGCCCCGACTGCGGTCTGAAATACAGCTGCTGGGAACGCGGATACAAATCCAGCTACAAATCAATGCTCAATATGCTGAAAACCGCCGAAGAAAAAGGCAGGCTTCAGCCCTCGGATGTGCCGTCGGAGTTCTCGTCACGCTGTATAAAGATTAATGAATTTATCCTGTCGTTTAACAGAATGTACGACATCTACAAAGTGGAAAAGCTGTGGCAGTCCAGAATGAACGACAGCCGTATGCTTGTGTCCGGGCAGCTGCGCGCCATAGCGGACAGTATCGGAAATATATCGCACGAGTTCGACATGTGCCTTGATATTCCGGCGGAAAAGCAGCTTCGGACAGCGCTTGACAGAGCCGATATTCATGTTGAAGATATCACATTTTTAAAAGGCTGCGGAAGTGATTTTACAGCCGAACTTAATTTTGGCGCAAAACGTATTTCAAAGAAACAGGAACAGACGGTAAATGAGATTTTGCTGGCACTTACCGGTGAAAAAACATCAATGGTATCCGCCGAGTATTCGGGAGAAAACAATATTGCACGATTCAAACCCGCCAAACCGTACAACGCGTCCTGTGGGAATGCCGCCGCATGCAAACACGGCGAAAGTGTAAGCGGCGACAGCTTTTTAACATGCACGGGCAGCCGCGGAGAAAAAATTGCCGCCATAAGCGACGGTATGGGTACCGGAACGCAGGCATCGGTTGAAAGCGGCACGGCAATAGAACTTTTGAGCGAATTTGTGGATTCGGGAATGGATATATCCGCATCGCTCGAAATGATTACTTCATCTCTGCTTTTGTGCTCCTCGGGGGAAAGTTTTGCAACTATGGATGTGTGCAGTGTAAACCTGTCGGACGGAATAATAAACTTTTTCAAAAGCGGCGCGGCTCCGAGTTATATTAAAAACGAATACGGTGTGTCGAAGATAGAATCCGACTCTCTGCCCATGGGTGTGACCGAATCCGGCGAAAGTGTAAAAAACGAACTGTACACCGTTGAAAATTCCGCAATGGTATACATGGTATCGGACGGTGTCGCGGATATCTTCTGCGGTGAAAAAGATGAATTGCCGGATATTATCGAGGGAGTGGAAACCGCAAATCCGCAAATGGCAGCGTCGGCAATTCTGGGCGAGGCGCTTAAACGCTCCGGCGGAAAAGCCGACGATGACATGACGGTAATAGCCGTCAGTGTATGGAAATCTGTTTAGCCGAAAGAGAATCAAGTATCAGACTCCGTGAATGTTCGCCCCTATACTCTGCAGTTTCTCCTCAAAAGAATCATAACCGCGATAAATATAATCGGCATTGTCAATCTGCGTTATTCCCTCGGCGCACAGCCCTGCAATAACAAGTGCCGCACCTCCGCGGAGGTCACCGGCACTCACATTTGCGCCGCATAGCCTGTCCACACCGTCTATGTGTGCCGTTCTTCCGTCTATCCGTATATTCGCATTCATTCTGAGAAGTTCGCCGGCATACATAAACCGATTCTCGAACACCGTTTCCGTAACGGTTGACGTACCGCTGCAAACGCAAAGAAGTGCCGCAAACTGTGACTGCATATCGGTCGGAAACCCCGGAAAAGGCAATGTACGTACCGACGCCGCGTGAACATTGCCGTCGGCATTAACGGTTATTGCGTCCTCGTCTTCGGATATCTCAACCCCCATTTCGCAAAGTTTTGCAACAACGGGTTTAAGATGCGCAGAGCAAACATTTTTTAGCCGAATTTTTCCGCGTGTAGCGGCAGCCGCCGTCATAAATGTACCTGCCTCTATCCTGTCGGATATAATACGGTAGCTGCACCCGTGCAGCCGCTTTACCCCGCGTATCCGCACACTGTCCGTCCCGGCTCCGCACACATCGGCACCGCACATATTCAAAAACCGTCCGAGATCCTCAACCTCCGGCTCTGCTGCGGCGTTTGATATCACCGTTTCGCCCTCGGCAAGGCATGCTGCCATCATTATATTTTGTGTGGCTCCGACAGACGGAAAATCAAGATATATCTCGTTTCCGCAAAGTTCCTGCGCCGACAGTTCAATATATCCGCTGCCGTTTTCGCACTTTGCTCCGAGTGCTTCAAAACCGCGCAAATGCAAATCCACCGGTCTCTGTCCGATTGTGCATCCGCCCGGAAGAGATATCCGCGCGCGGTGAAACATTGACAAAAGAGCCCCGGCAGCAAGAAATGATGCACGCAGTTTGGATGAAATATCATAATCGGTTGCAGTGCCGGACACATGCGACGAATCGATACGCATAACCGTTCCGTCGCGTTCGCAGGTGCAGCCGAGAGAACGGAGCATTTCTGCCATGTTCCATATGTCTGATATATCCGGAATGTTGCAGAGAATCACCTCTCCGCGCACCATAAGCGATGCCGCCATTACCGGCAAAGCGCTGTTTTTTGAACCGCTGATACCAACCTCTCCGCAAAGACGCGGAGAAAAACCAACAATAAACCCGGAAATAAAATCATCTCCCATAAAAATAATCATTGATTACAATTAATTATTCCCATAAAAGATGATTTTATATGAAATCTAATTTTTATTTTTTAAATATCTTTTTATAAGAAAAGCGCAGAAATACGGAAACGTATATACATTGTCACTGTAGCCGATATTTGCATTCGCCAGTTTTATTCCGTATTTAATATCACTGTAACGTTCACTGTCAATCAACGCATGGAGCGACTTCGATTTTCCGTTTGTCGATTTAACTTCAATCGGAACAAGACAGGAGGCGGTGCGTGCAAAAAAATCCTCCTCAAGTGTGGAATTTTCACGTTTATAATAGTACAAATCCATACCATTCTTGACGAATGCGTCGCCGACAATATTTTCGAACAGTGCGCCTTTATAAACGCCGAGATTTTTATTGGCGCGCAAATCCTCCTGCGCCTCCTCGTCCAGCATGGCTACAAGCAAACCTGTATCGGCAAAATATATCTTGTACTTTGTTTCGTCGTAGTTTCCTTTAAGCGGCAGTTCCGGAAAATTAAGCTGATAGCACACGTTAATGATTCCGCTGTCCGAAAGCCACTCAATACATCCCCTGTAATCCCCGAACCTTGCACCCGAAGCAACCTTTGAAATCTGAAATTTTTTATTTTCTTTGGCAAGCTGCGGCGGAATCCTGTTAAATACATTCAATATTCTTGTCTGGTCAATTCCGTAGGCATATTTTCGTATATCTTCCTTGTAATCGGCAATAAGCTGACGCTGCGTTTCGAGAGAATTTTCAAAAGTTCCCTTTTCGATATATTCCCGAACAACCGCCGGCATACCGCCCAATACGCAAAAATCAAGAAAAGCCGTGTTTAATACATTCATCATGAGGTTATTGAGCGGTGTAAGGGTATTCATGTGTTCCAATATGTCGTCTGTAAAATCCGACATGTAACCCTTTGCCCACAAAAATTCCTCAAAATCCAGAGAACGCATCTCGTAATCCGTTTTGTATCCCACGCTGTTGCTTTCTATCCTTCTGTAATTTATTCCCAACATTGAACCGCTGCAAATCACATCAAACCGACCGTCTTTGCAAAAAAATTTGAGCGAGGTTGCTATATCGGGAAAATCCTGAATTTCATCAAAAATTATCAGTGTTTTTTGCGGAACAAAATGTTTTGATGTATCCAGTATTGAAATATTTTTTATAATATCCGATGTACCGTATCCGTCGGACGTTATCATTTTGTATTTCGGTTCCTCAACAAAGTTAATGTAGATTACGTTTTCGTAATTTTCATCTCCGAACCTGCAAATCGATTCGGTTTTCCCTATCTGCCTTGAACCCTTTACAATAAGCGGTTTTCTGTCCGGATTATTTTTCCATTTTTCAAGAAAGATATCTATTTTTCTTTTTAAGTATATCATAACGATTCACCCCAGTGTTTGTTTTACATATATTATATACCACAATTAATGTAAAATCAACACTTTTGCAAAAAAATGAGCGAATAATTGCGCCAAACCACAAAAAAATGAGCGAATAATTACGCAAAATCACAAAAATATGAGCGAATCGGCATTTATTTTATGCACACTCACAGCACTCACTGCCGTTGTTTCCAAGACCTTCAAGGAGTATGTACCCGATAATTATCGGCATAATTATATCGTCCGCGGATTCTTCGAGAAGAACAAACAGCAAAACAATAAGCATTATATCATCAAGCTTTAGTGATGAAAAAATACCCGAAAGCGGTGCCCCGGCTGTTGTAATTTCGCCGGGCGATGCCGCTGTTTCGCTTTTTTCACATACTGTTTCCTCACTTTTGGGTGTGTCCGGCACACTTACGTCGGTATTGCCGTCCGTTCGTTCACCGTAATTTTCAGGCGACGGATATCCGTCGTAATATCTCATATACATAGCAATCACCCCGTCTACAAAATCTGATCCTTAAATATTTCCGTGAGTTTGGATATCTGCAAAAGCTTTACAGCGCGGTCTATCCCCCGGGCACGGTTTTGACTCATATACGGACGAATGGCATTTAAAAGCGTTATCCGTCTGTCATCTGTGTGGCTTATTGCGTTAAGCATGGTTTTTGCATTCTCTGCAAGAACCGCATTGTCTCCGCCGCCGGCCGGAGATACGCCGCTGTTTTGCACCGATGTTCCGCCCAGCGCGTCGGACAGTCTTTTCATCATGTCGGGATTATTCAAAAGTTCCATTACCTTTGACGACATATCATCTGCCATTAATATTACCCCCGTTTCGCATAATTTCCCTTGCCTTTTTAAGAATCAGCGGATTCGCACGCAGCTGTCTTTCGATATCCGCTTCGGTCATGGATTCAAGTTTTCTCGCGATATCCCCCATTCCGAGTTCAATCAGCCGTTTCTGCACAGCTCGTTTATCAAATCCGTCCATGAGCGAATTTCCGGTAATTTTGCTCTCGTCTTCGTTCATTACACATCATCCTCGCTTTCATACAACATTATATGCACACCGATATAAAAAAGATACCGCCCGAATCAAACCGAAAAAAACTATAAAAATCACATATATTGCCACCGGAATTTATTCAATTCTTACAAAATTGTTAAAAATACATAAATATATGTATAACATGCAAAAATTCTATTTGAAATTGCCGCCCGAGTGTGGTATAATCACTCTTGTATGAAGTAAAATTGTTATACCAATTTTTCAATTCAAATAGGAGGTCAGAAACATGGCAAAGAAATTTAAAACCATGGATGGTAACAACGCCGCCGCATATTGCGCATATGCGTTTACGGAAGTTGCAGCCATCTACCCGATCACTCCTTCGTCAACAATGGCAGAAGTTGTAGACGAAATGAGCGCAAAGGGACAGAAAAACATTTTCGGAGAGACTGTAGACGTTGTTGAAATGCAATCTGAGGCAGGTGCGGCAGGTGCCGTTCACGGTTCGCTTCAGGCAGGCGCACTCACAACCACATTCACAGCTTCGCAGGGCTTGCTCCTTATGATTCCGAACATGTACAAAATAGCCGGTGAGCTCCTCCCGACTGTTTTCCACGTAAGCGCAAGAGCACTTGCCGCTCACGCACTCAACATCTTCGGTGACCACCAGGACGTTATGGCCTGTCGTCAGACCGGTTTCGCAATGCTCGCTTCCGGCTCGGTTCAGGAGGTTATGGACCTTGCAGGTGTTGCTCACCTTGCATCCATCAAGAGCAGAGTTCCGTTCCTCCACTTCTTCGACGGTTTCAGAACATCGCACGAAATTCAGAAAGTTGAAGTTATGGACTATGACGACCTGAAAGGACTCATTGACTGGGATGCACTCAAGGCATTCAAGGATTCCGCTTTGAATCCGGAACACCCCGTGCTCCGCGGTACTGCGCAGAACTCCGATATCTACTTCCAGGGCAGAGAAGCAGCTAACAAATTCTACGAGGCTGTTCCGGACGTTGTTGCAGACTATATGAAAGAAATCTCCAAAATCACAGGCAGAGACTACGCTCCGTTCACATACTACGGTGCTCCCGACGCAACAAAGGTTATCGTTGCAATCGGCTCTGTTTGCGAAACAATAGAAGAGACTGTTGATTACCTCAATGCCGCAGGAAACAAAGTCGGCGTTGTTAAGGTTCACCTTTACAGACCGTTCTCGGCTAAGTACTTCTTCGATGTACTCCCCGAAACTGTTGAAAAAATTGCCGTTCTCGACAGAACAAAAGAACCCGGTTCTCTCGGCGAGCCGCTCTACCTCGATGTGTGCAACCTTTTCTACGGAAAGGCAAAGGCACCGGTTATCGTTGGCGGACGCTACGGTCTCGGTTCGAAAGACACAACCCCCACACAGATTGTTGCGGTATACAACAACCTCGACAAGGCAGAGCCAAAGAATGGCTTTACTATCGGTATTGTGGATGATGTTACAAACCTCTCGCTTGAGCTCCCCGCAAAGGTTAACGCTGCTCCCGAGGGCACAACACGCTGCAAATTCTGGGGATTCGGCTCCGACGGTACCGTTGGCGCAAACAAAGACGCAATCAAAATCATCGGCGACAACACCGACCTCTATGCACAGGCATATTTTGATTACGACTCAAAGAAATCCGGCGGCGTAACGATGTCGCACCTGAGATTCGGTAAAAAACCGATCAAATCGACCTACCTCCTCGATGAGGCTGATTATATCGCATGCCACAAGCCGGCATATCTGCACCAGTATGATGTCCTCGAAGGGCTCAAAAAAGGCGGAACATTCCTGCTCAACTGCGTATGGACAAAGGACGAGCTTGACGAAAAGCTCCCCGCTCACGTAAAGAAATACCTTGCCGAAAACGACATTCAGTTCTACACAATCAACGCTGTAGATGTGGCTGTTAAGGTTGGTCTCGGCCCGAACAGAATCAACATGGTAACACAGAGCGCTTTCTTTAAGCTCGCAAACGTTATCGACTTCGATGAAGCTGTTACACTTATCAAAGCCGCTATCAAAAAGACCTACGGCAAAAAGGGTGACGAAATAGTTAATATGAACTGCGCAGCAGTTGACGGCGCTATCGAGGCACTCACAAAGATAGATGTTCCCGCATCGTGGAAAGACGCTGTTGACGAGGAAAAAGCCGATGACAACAGACCGGCATTCATTAAGAATATTGTTGATCCCGTTAACGCTCAGCGCGGAAACAAGCTCCCCGTAAGCACATTCGTAGGAATGGAAGACGGTACATTTGAAACAGGCACATCCAGATTTGAAAAACGCGGAGTTGCCGTTAATGTTCCGGAGTGGGATTCCACAAAATGTATTCAGTGTAACCAGTGCTCGCTCGTTTGCCCGCATGCTGCAATCAGACCGGTTCTCCTTACCGAAGAAGAAGCTGCAAACAAGCCTGCCGACTTTACAACACTCAAAGCTACGGGATTTAACGGAATGCAGTTCCGCATGCAGGTATCGCCCAACGACTGCCTCGGCTGCGGAGTATGCGCTCAGGTTTGCCCGGCAAAAGAGAACGCTCTTACAATGAAACCTATCGACAGCGTGGTAGATGTTGAAGCTCCCAACTGGGATTATGCTATGACAATTCCCACAAAGCAGAACGATATAGATATCGCAAAGAGCATTAAGAACTCTCAGTTTGCACAGCCGATGCTCGAATTCTCCGGTGCATGCGCAGGCTGCGGTGAAACACCGTATATCAAGCTCATCACTCAGCTGTTCGGCGACAGAATGATGGTTGCCAACGCTACGGGATGTACCTCAATCTGGGGCGGCTCGGCACCGTCTATGCCCTATTGCAAAAATGCAGAAGGCAAAGGTCCGGCATGGGCTAACTCGCTGTTTGAGGACAATGCTGAGTTCGGTCTCGGTATGGTTAAGGCTAACTCAAAGATTAGAAATACACTCAAATCAAGAATGGAATCTGTAATGGATTCGGTTAAACCGGCTCTTGCAGACGCATTCAAGGCATGGATTGCCGGCATGGATGACGCAAATGCATCCAAGGCAGCCGCAAAGGATATCATTGCACTCATCGGCGACGAAGATATGTCAAACTGCGCAATTAAAGAAATTGCCGACAGAACCGACTTCCTCGTTAAGCGTTCGCAGTGGGTATTCGGCGGTGACGGCTGGGCATACGATATCGGATACGGCGGTTTGGATCATGTTATCGCATCAAACGAAGATATCAACATCTTTGTTGTAGATACCGAAGTATACTCCAACACAGGCGGTCAGTCTTCAAAGGCTACACCTACAGGCGCTGTTGCTAAATTTGCCGCTTCGGGTAAAAAGACCAAGAAGAAAGACCTCGGAATGATTGCTACAACCTACGGTTATGTATATGTTGCTCAGATTGCACTCGGTGCAAACCCGGCTCAGGCTCTCAAGGCTATCAGAGAGGCAGAGGCTTATCACGGTCCGTCGCTGATAATCGCTTACGCTCCGTGCATTAACCACGGTATCAAGGCCAAAGGCAACATGGCAAACTCCATTGCCGAAGAAAAGAAAGCTGTTGACACAGGTTACTGGCATCTGTGGAGATTCAACCCCGAGCTCACAGACGAAGGCAAGAACCCGTTTGTACTGGATTCGAAAGAACCCACAGGCAAGGTTATAGACTTCCTCATGGGTGAGAACCGTTATCTCATGCTCAAGAAAGCTTATCCGGATGTTGCGGACAAGATTTTTGCAAAAGCAGAAAAAGACCTTCTCGACAGATACGAGACATACAAAAAGAAAGCATCCGAATGCTGATTTGATGTTCTAAAATTTAAAAATTAATGATTTTGGCGGGCTTGTTACAGAGTCCGCCAAAATTGTATTATTTTAATAGGTATCTATACGCAACTCGGTAAGTATAATAGATATATGTAATTCAGAAAATAGCGTAATCCGAATATCAATGACGGATTCGGATTGTTAAAGGCGGGATGTGTTCTAAATGAATAATGAAAAACAAAAATCAAAACTCGGAAAAAAAGGCATTGCGATAATTTCTGCTGCAGCGGTTTTTGCTGTTATTTTCGCATTCCTTTTGCATATTCAGATTGTGCTGGGCAGCAAAAACATTTACAGCGGAGTATCCGTAGGCAACATTGATGTCGGCGGAATGAGCCGAAGCGAAGCCAAAAAAGAGCTCAAAAATTATTTTGGTTCGCACGGTGACCTTGTACTTAATTTTGATTGCGAGGGAGTGGAATTTGCAATAAACTCAAAGGATATTTCATTTGAGATAAATGCAGACAGCGCACTGAGCGACGCAGTGAATGCCGGGAGAAAAGGCGGCTTTTTCAAACGGTACAGAGATATTATGTCATACAAACGCAACGGATATACAATTCCGATAAAAATTACGTATGACAAAGACCGTCTTCTCGTGCTCGTGGACGAACAGATTCAGGACATGACAACCGACAGCACGCCTATGGATGTACAGATAGGCACAGACAGACTGTATGTAACAAACTCTGTCGCCGGAAAAGGAATCAATAAAGATGATTTGATTTCAAAAGTGGATAAACACCTTAAAAAGCTGTCCTCCGACGGTGTAATCGTGCTTAATATAACCGATATAAATTCGAATAACCTTTCGGCAGACGAATTTATCGAAAAATATACCCGCGACGCCAAAGACGCAGTGTACAGCAAGACATCTGACGGTTATACAATAGAACCCGAAATTGTCGGAATATCACTGAATAAAAAAGAAGCAAAGAAAATTCTTGAGGAAAACAAAAACAGTACATCTGTATACGAAATACCCGCAAAAATCACAATGCCGCAGGTGACGGCAAAAATGCTGGAAGATAAATATGTGAACAAAATAATCTCCACATTTTCCACAAGCTTTGCCGGCAGTTCCGCAAACAGATGCGCGAATATCGCACTTGCCGCCGCAAAAATCAACGGCTATGTCATTAATCCCGGAAAGAGATTTTCATACAACACGGTTGTGGGACCGAGGACGGCTGCTGCAGGTTTCAAGAGCGCACATGTTTATGTGGGCAACGAAGTTGTGGACGGTATAGGCGGCGGAATATGCCAGGTATCGTCAACACTGTATAATTCGGTGGTTTTTGCCGATTTAAAGATTGTGTTGCGCACAAATCATTCAATGCCTGTCGGCTATGTTCCTCTCGGCAGAGATGCCACAGTGTCCTACGGAAGCATTGACTTTGTATTTGAAAACAACAAAAAATATCCCGTAAGCATCAAGGCATCGGTCAGCGGCACTACACTGACGGTATCAATCGTGGGCACAAGCGACATGGATTACACGGTTGAATTTGCAACACAGACAACCGGTTCGGTTCCGTATTCCACCGTCAGGGTGGATGATCCGACTTTGCCGGAGGGAACGACAAAAACCATCAAAGCAGGCAGCAACGGCACACTCGTAAACAGCTACCGTGTGTACAAAAAGAACGGAAAGGAATATTCCAGAACATTTGAGTCAAAAAGCACCTACAGCGCAACACCGGCAAAAATTGCCGTCGGAACGAAAAAGGCAGAACAGGCTCCGAGCCCATCTCCCACTCCGACGCCGACTCCGCCGGAAAGTAACACACCCGAACCCGAACCGACTCCCGCTGAACCCGATTCACCGCCGGAAAACAGTACGGACGAACCGGGCTCGTCACCGGTAGATGCCGGGGCGAACAGTGCAAATGAAAATCCGCTTGATGTGGATTAGAAAATAAAGCGATACTCATCCGCCGTGACAAGTATCGCTTTTGCTTTTACAATACAACAGGCGCGTGCAAAACCGATTATTTTTGCCGCACCTGTTTTTGCTTTGCTTATATTATTGCGCCGAAATGCGCTCTTTGATGTATTCCTCCACATCCTCCTCGCTGCACCCGAGCGCATATGAAAACTCCTCGTTGATAAGGCGCACAGCCGTTTTCAGAATAGTTTCATCACCGGATGTCAAATGTTTTTTCGCGTCCTCTTTTTCACGTTTTTTCTTGTACATACACCGTACAAGCAGCACTATTTCTTCGCGGTTGCCGCCGGACAGTATTTCGTTAAAATACCCGTGGCGCTCCGTTTTGGAATCCGGCCACTCTATGCGTTTTCCGCAGCTGTCATCAAGCAAAAAATCAATCTCATCTTTTGTGATAATACGTCTTATTTTTGATACAAGATTTTCGCTGTCAAGAGGTACATAAACGGTGGAGCCTTTTTTGGACACCGGTTTGAGTATGTAATACATCCTCTCGCTGTCGGACTGTGAAAAAACCTGAGAAGTAATATCCTCAACAACGCATATTCCCGTTGATGCATACATTACATGCTCGCCCTTCTTAAACAGATTTGTCATTTTTGCATTTCCCCCTTATAGATGTATCTCCCATGCTGTATATATTTTACCACATATTGACAATTTTTGCAAAGGGCAATTTTTACAAATATTTGTATTTTCTACAGTCTGTCGGCAACTGCGCGAAGAAATTCTTCGGTGTTGACTTTCTTTTTGTTTTCGAGCGTGGAGAGCAGGTACAAATCGCCTGTCATCACACCGTCTTCTATTGTCTGAATCGTAGCCTTTTCCAGTCTGTCGGCAAAATCGCAGAGGTCGGGAGTGCCGTCAAGCTCGCCGCGTTTGCGCAGAGCGCCTGTCCATGCAAAGAGAGTAGCCACGCTGTTTGTGGAGGTCTGCTCACCTTTCAGGTGCTTGTAATAATGGCGCTGAACCGTTCCGTGTGCAGCTTCGTATTCGTATATTCCGTCCGGCGAAACAAGGACGCTTGTCATCATTGCCAGGCTGCCGTATGCTGTGGCAACCATGTCGCTCATCACATCGCCGTCATAGTTTTTGCATGCCCAGATATATCCGCCATTGGAGCGGACAACTCTTGCAACAGCGTCGTCGATGAGTGTGTAGAAATATTCGATTCCTGCATTGTCAAACTTATCCTTGTACTCTTTTTCAAACACTTCGGCAAAGATATCCTTGAAGCGATGGTCGTACTTTTTGGATATGGTGTCCTTTGTTGCAAACCAGAGATCCTGCTTTGTGTCGAGAGCAAAGTTAAAGCAGCTGCGCGCAAAGCTTTCTATAGACTTATCCTTGTTGTGGAGTCCCTGAATAATACCGTCGGAATCGGCAAAATCATAGATTAACTCCCTTGTTTCGTTCCCGTCTTTATCCGTTACGGTGAGCTCGCATTTGCTGCCCTGCTTAACCTGCATTTCGGTGTTTTTGTAAACATCGCCGTATGCATGGCGGGCAATTGTTATCGGCTTTGTCCATGTGGGAATAAACGGAGTGATTCCCTTAACGATTATCGGTGTTCTGAAAACCGTTCCGTCGAGTATTGCGCGGATTGTGCCGTTCGGCGATTTCCACATTTCCTTGAGGTTGTATTCCGTCATTCTTGCGGCATTCGGAGTGATTGTTGCGCACTTGACGGCAACACCGTATTTCTTTGTAGCCTCTGCGCTGTCGAATGTAACCTGATCGTTTGTTTCGTTGCGGTATTCAAGTCCCAAATCGTAGTATTCGGTTTTAAGGTCTATGTACGGTGTAAGGAGAATATCTTTAATCATCTTCCAGATGATTCTGGTCATCTCGTCGCCGTCCATTTCAACAAGCGGTGTTTTCATTTGAATTTTTGCCATAGTGATGATTCCTTCTTTCGTGTATTATTATTTGTAGTTTTCGTCATACAGCTGGTCTCCGATAAATCCAACCTGTCGAAAATCCTCGGGGTTGTTTCGGATGATATAATCTATGTATGCCATTACCATTTTTGCCGTGAGCGCATAACCTGCCGGGTTCATGTGTCCGCGCAGATAGAAATTGCGCTTGAACTCTGCGTCATAAACCGGAGCATATTTGCGCAAATCCAAGAGATAGCAGTTTTTGTAACTTTCGCATATTTCCTTTACAAGATGCGCATGTTTGTCCTCAAGAGCGGCGCGCTTGGAATCGCAGTCGCTGCGCGGTATCGTCATAAGGAAAAACTTTGCATGCGGATTTTTGCGCTTGATATTGGCTATTATGTTTGAATAATACCGCACAAAAGTGTCCGCGGACGAATCGTCGCGGTCTTTTATATCGCCCAAATGACTGCCATCGCCGATGTCGTTTACACCCAGCGCTATAACATAGCACTGGCACATATTTTCTCTATCGTCATATCCCACTGTTTTGCCGAAGCTTTGCACAAACTCACAGGCTGTCATTCCCCCGCGTGAAAAATTGTATACCTTGCTGCCGAGTGTGCGCGCCATATACTGCCCCCACGAATACTCGTATCTGTCGTGCCACCCGGGAATATTTTCGCTGTTTAATGTTTCAAATTCACCGGAGGCAAGTGAATCGCCTATGCATCCTATCGTGCGGAATATCGAGCAGAATCCGCCGTCCGGCGGTATGTTGTCCAGCGGTTTTTCGCCGGTGACTGCCATGTATTTTTTAATATCCATCGTATTTACCTCCCGTTATTTCTGTTTCTTTGTATAATTGAGCAAACCGCCCGCAAGCACGATATCCTTAGCTCTCTCGCTGAGTTCGCAGCTGCACGGAATATACTCGCCCGTGGTTTTGTTTCTTATTATAAAGTCGCCGCCGTCCATTACCGTTTCCTTAAGGTTTTCGCATATAAGCTCGTCGCCCTCGGAAATCTTGTCGTAATCGGCGTCGTTTACAAATGTGAACGGCAGTATTCCTGCGTTGATAAGGTTCGAGCGATGGATTCTTGCAAAAGATTTTGTGAGCACAATCTTCACACCCAGGTACAACGGTGCAAGCGCCGCATGCTCGCGCGACGAACCCTGACCGTAGTTGCTTCCGCCGACTATTATGCTGCTTCCGAGGCTCTTTGCCCTTTTCGGGAATTCCTCATCGCACACGGTAAAGCAATACTGCGAGATTGCCGGAATATTCGAGCGCAGCGGAAGAATCTTTGCTCCGGCAGGCATAATATGGTCCGTGGTGATATTGTCGCCTACTTTGAGCGAACATTTGCAGTCGATAACCTCGGCAAGCGGTTCCGTTTTCGGGAACGGCTTAATGTTCGGACCGCGGAGTATTTCCACACTATCCATGTCCGCCTCATCTGCCGGGGGAACAATCATGTTGTCGTTGATTTTGAACTCGGAGGGAATGCTGAAGTGCGGCATATCTCCCAGTGTTCTCGGATCGGTGAGCACACCTGCAACCGCCGACGCTGCGGCAACCTCCGGCGACACGAGGTAAATCTGTCCGTCTTTTGTTCCGCTTCTTCCGAGGAAGTTTCTGTTAAATGTCCTCAGCGATATTCCGTTGGAGTTGGGTGCCTGCCCCATTCCGATGCACGGTCCGCACGCACTTTCCAGAATACGTGCACCGGCGTCTATCATAACCGACAGTGCGCCGTTTTCGGCAAGCATGTTGAGAACCTGCTTCGAACCCGGAGCGATAGAGAGCGATACATCCGGGTGAACGGTTTTTCCCTTTAAAATATGTGCAACCTTGAGCATATCGGTAAGCGAGCTGTTTGTACATGAACCGATGCACACCTGGTCTATCTTCATGTTTCCTATTTCGGACACCTTTTTGATATTATCGGGTGAATGAGGACACGCTGCAGCCGGTTCCAGTTTTGACAAGTCTATGTCTATCTGTTCATCATACACAGCGTCATCATCTGCCGAAAGCGGAACCCATACGTCCTCTCTCTTCTGAGCCTTGAGAAATTCGCGCGTAATCTCATCCGACGGAAAAATCGATGTTGTGGCACCAAGCTCCGCGCCCATATTTGTAATGGTGGCACGTTCGGGAACAGACAGAGTCTTGACGCCCTCGCCCGTATATTCTATTACCTTGCCCACACCGCCTTTTACAGACATAATGCGCAGGATTTCAAGAATAACATCCTTGGCACTTACCCACGGCGAAAGTTTCCCGGTGAGATTGACTTTTACAATTTTCGGGTATGTAATATAATATGCGCCGCCGCCCATAGCCACGGCAACATCAAGTCCGCCGGCGCCTATGGCTATCATACCTATACCGCCGCCCGTGGGGGTGTGGCTGTCGGAGCCGATAAGCGTTTTGCCCGGAGCTCCGAATCTCTCCAGGTGTACCTGATGACAGATTCCGTTACCGGGGCGCGAAAAGTATATTCCGTGTTTTTTCGCAACCGAACCGATAAAGCGGTGATCGTCTGCATTTTCAAACCCGGACTGCAGTGTATTGTGGTCAACATATGCTACCGAGCGTTCCGTTTTAACGCGCGGCACGCCCATTGCCTCAAATTCAAGATATGCCATTGTTCCCGTGGCATCCTGAGTCAGAGTCTGGTCTATACGAATTCCTATTTCTTCACCTTTTTTAAACTCTCCGTCCACCACATGGTCGCGGAGTATTTTTTCGGTAAGTGTAAGTCCCATTTGAGTCACCCTTTCTTGATAAATAAAAATTACTTATAGTATACCAAAAACAGCCTCGTGTGTCAATTGTCGTAAAATCCAAATACAGCGGACTTTGCAGACTCCTATTGGTTATTTTTTGAGGTTATTATGTTTGACAGGCGGCACGATTTGTAGTATAATAGGCACATGAATTATGATTTCAGGTAAAGGAAGCGCATAAAATGGACATACAAAATGCATTGGCCGACAGAATCACAAGTCTGAAAGCGTCGGCGATAAGAGAAATTTTTAAAATGGTGGGCAGCAGCGATATAATCAGCTTTGCCGGCGGAATACCGTCGCCGGAACTGTTCCCAACAAAGGAATTTACCGAACTGTTCGGCAAAATAATGTCGGAAAAGGGACGTCAGGCTCTTGTATACGGAATCACAGAGGGTTACGCTCCGCTGATTAAAACCGTGTCCGACATGCTTGGCAGCAACGGAATTTTGCATGAAACAGACAGTGTGGTTATTACAACCGGCGCGCAGCAGGCTATAGACCTCACGGCAAAATCAATGGTTAATGACGGCGAGGGAATTATTGTTGAAGAACCCAGCTTTATAGGTTCGCTCAATTCGTTCCGCTCATACAACGCACGTCTGTTCGGCGTGGAAATGGATTCGGACGGAATTAACATTGAAAAAACCGAGCAAATACTTAAATCCGAAAACATTAAACTGATATACACAATACCCACATTCCAGAATCCGATGGGTGTTACCATGTCGGCTGAAAAAAGAAAACAGCTTCTTGAGCTTGCCGAAAAATACGACTGCTACATAATCGAGGACAACCCCTACGGCGATTTGCGTTTTGCCGGCGAGGCAGTTGCGCCAATAAAAACCATGGACAAAAACGGCAGGGTTATCTATGTAGGTTCGTTCTCCAAAACGCTGTCCCCCGGACTGCGCGTAGGTTTTGTTGCATGCCACCGCGATATTATGGACAGAATTGTTGTTGCAAAGCAGGTAAACGATGTTCACACACCGCTTATAAACCAGATGCTGGTTGAAGAATACATTGAAAACTATGACTATGACGCACATGTCAAGGCAGGATGTGAACTGTACGGCAGAAAATGCGCGCTTATGCTCGACAGCATGGAAAAATACTTCCCCGACTGCGTAAGCTACACGCGCCCCGAGGGCGGAATTTTCCTGTGGTGTACAATGCCCGAAGGCACGGACTCCAAGGAGATATTCAAAAAAGCCGTTGAAAACAAAGTTGCATTTGTTCCGGGAAGTACATGCATGGTGGATATCGACGCTCCGTCGAACTGCTTCAGACTGAACTATTCCACCGCCACGGACGAAGCTATTGAAAAAGGTATCGAAATCCTCGGCAGGATACTTCACGAAGAACTGCAATGATATACAATTAGGTGCTGACGGCATACAATGCCTTTTGCAGCACTCCGGGAGTAAATATTATGGATATTGTTAAACTTATGTTATGCTTTTCGCTGGCATTCGGTGTGTCGCTCGCGTCAACTCCGCTTGTTAAAATGCTGGCATACAAAATAGGCGCAATAGATGTCCCCAAAGACGCGCGCCGTGTGCACGACCATCCCATTCCCAGACTCGGTGGGCTTGCAATTTTCTACGGATTCCTTATCAGCATTTTGTGCTTTTCGCCCGTCAGCGTTCAGCTGCGCGGAATACTGATAGGTGCGCTGATAATAGTTGCCATGGGAATTATAGACGATGTTAAGCAGCTCGGAGCCAAGATTAAATTTTTGGTTCAGATAGCCGTTGCGATAATTGTGGTTATGCACGGTGTGATTATCAAATACATCAGTGTGCCGGAGTTTATTGTTGCCGGCGGTATTCTTCCGCTGGGATATTTCAGTATTCCGATAACCGTGATATGGATTGTCGGCGTTACAAATGCGGTTAACCTTATAGACGGCCTCGACGGTTTGGCGGTGGGGATATCGTCAATTGCAACATTCTCGCTGTTCTTTATAGCGATTCTTGCCGGCGAAATGGAGGTTGCCATTCTCACGGCAGCAATTGCCGGGGCATGTCTGGGATTTTTGCCGTACAACTTTAACCCGGCAAAAATTTTTATGGGCGACACCGGTTCCACATTTTTGGGATTTATCCTGTCGGTAGTATGTATTCAGGGACTTTTCAAGGGGTATGTGATAATCTCGTTCATTATCCCGTTCCTCATCCTCGGGCTGCCGATATTTGACACCACGTTTGCAATACTTCGCCGTATATGGAACAAAAAGCCAATCATGGCGCCCGACAGAGGCCACCTGCACCACAGACTTATGGACATGGGATTTTCGCAAAAGCAGACTGTGGCAATACTGTATGTAATATCCTCAATACTCGCGCTCAGCGCGGTTGTGGTGGTTGAGGGCGGTGCATACTGGGCAGCAATATTCGTGGTAACGGTGGTGATTTTTGCCGCGTTCGGATATCGAATATACAAAATGAATCATCACGGCAGCAATAAAAATAAAACTTCTGATAAAAATTGACGTGAAAGGGGAATATTACCATGCAATATACATTCAAACCGACGGGCGTATGCTCCGCACAGATTACATTCGACCTTGACGACGGTGTGGTGAGAAACGTTCATTTTAAGGGCGGCTGCGCCGGAAACACCCAGGGCGTCGCAAAGCTCTGCGAAGGGCGCAAGGCAGATGAACTCATCAGTATACTTGACGGTATCCAATGCGGATACAAAGGAACATCATGCCCCGACCAGCTTGCAAAGGCAATCAGACAGGCAACATCGGAAACAACGGAGTAATAAACAGGAGCTGCAACAACATGAATTTAAAAAAGAATGGATTATCCTTTGACACATATGCACTGTTAATCTTGATATCAATTGAATTAATAATGTCATTTACATTTTTCGGATATATCCATATACCGCCTATATCAATTACCTTTGCATACATTCCGGTACTTGTTGCCGCATATGTACTCGGTACCGTTCAATCCACGATTCTCGGAGCTGTTTTCGGTCTGGCAAGCATGTATACGTCGTACGCATATTACAATCAGCCTGCCGACAAGCTGTTTTCTCCCTTTTTAAGCGGCAATTACATAGGGAGCGTAATGATATCGTTGAGTGCACGTATGATATTCGGATTTGCGATTGGTTTGATATTTGGTTGGTGCAAAAAGCAAAAACGGTGCAATGCGTGGATTTACATTGTATCGGCATTTTCGTCTGTTCTGCAGGCAATCCCGGTAATGATTTTTACAGCAATATTTTTCCCCGGTGCGACGCATAACTATATAAGTTCACCGTACCTTATTTTGAGCAATATATTTTTGGCAGTGACTTGCGTGGCAGTATCGGCAATACTTATACACTGCAATGATAAACTGGAAAAGTTGAAATCGGCGATAAACCGTTCGAAATACATACCGAACTTTGAACAAAAAAAGAAGAACATAATTATAACGGCATTTACGGTGTTTATATTTATTGCAATTCTCGCCGCAGCAGTACATCTTACGGGCAGAACACGCTACATGCTGAAAATGCACAACATAACATCGGGCTATATAAAGCACGACATTATACATCTTCAGACGCAATTTACGGTTGCCGTTATCTCGCTGAATGTAATCAGCATTACAGTGCTCAACCTGATATATCAATACACCGCATACAAGAACTTTTTGGGCGAGCATGACAATGTAACGGGGTTAATGAGACGGCGCCTGTTTTTGAATTGCTGCGAAAAAATTCAAAAAAGTCATGTTTCATCAGAATATGCACATGGTTGGTTTATATTTATTGATATAGACTATTTCAAGGAAATAAACGACACATTCGGTCATGTTGTGGGCGATTCCGTTTTAAAGGAATTTGCCGTTATACTGAAGAGTGTGTTTTACAACTACGGTTTGGTCTGCAGAATGGGCGGCGATGAATTTGCCGTTATGACTGACAGCCGCGATATAAGCGAGGCGGAGCTTGGGAGTATGCTCGATAAGCTGTCATCGCGTGTGGCGGCGATACTCGAAAAACACAAGGTAAGCTGCAGTATAGGTGCATGCCTCTACACTCCGCCTGTCGATATAATTTCGCTGATGGACAAAACCGACTCCCTGCTTTACAAAGCAAAGGAAAACGGGCGCAGCTGCTATGTTATGGGAACATACTCACAGCCGTAATTACTGCCTGTTCTTAAACAGAGTCTGTATTTTCTTTTTATTGTTTTCCCACACTTCGTATATCTTGAATCGGAGTTTAACGGGCGGTTTTTTATCGCTCTTTATCATTTCATACGTTTCCTTTCCGAGATTATCTATAAGGATATTCTCGGATTTTTTGCTCATTCCTGTGCATGTTTCGTCTACAAAGCACAGCGGCGGAAACAAAACGCACCACCAATTCTGCCCTTCGCCGCTCCCTATTTCAACAATCAGAGCCTCGTACGTTCCGGCAGGCATTGTTATATTGGCATATACCTTGTCCGGGAAATCGCTTTTTCCGAATTTCACCCTTACCGGATAATCATATCCCTGCGATTCAACTTCACTTTGAGCAATGCTGCGTATTTTTTCAATGTTATTTATTACCGCGTTTCTCGCGCAAACAATATCATCCTCGCCCGAAAAAATGTCAGAGCATTCCGCTATAATCCTGTCTCTGACTTTAAGCTTTAGCGCCTGATCCTCATCGGAATCACTGTTTGCACGCACATGAAGTCTGATTACTCCTTCCGCAAGGCTTGTCTCGGTTTTTTGAAGAGTGCACACCATAGACACGGCAACAAAAAACGCGGTAAATAATGATATCACAGCTTTTTTCATAGAACTTCGTCCCTTTCCGCCGCCGAAAAGACAGCCGAATTTTGTTTGTCGGACTAAGTATTGACATATCTGCTTGAGATTATAACAGTTTTTATTAAATTGTTTTTGTGAGAAATACTTCCTTGTAAATTTTTTCAAAATATTTGCATGCATCCTGTGCAGAGGACTCATCTTTAAATATACCGAAAACCGCCGCTCCGCTTCCGCTCATAGCGGCGCAGTCCGCACCGAGTGACAGCAATTTTTGCTTGATATCCCCTATTTGCGGATAGCGTTCAAACACGCTTTTTTCAAATATATTTTGGCAGTTCGGGCAAAAATCGTCAAAGCTGCCTCTTTCTATTGCCGACACCGCGGCGGAAATATCGGGGTGGCTGTCCTGTGCGCCGTTTTTCAACGCGCCGTATGCCCACGCTGTGGACACACCCACAGGCGGTTTGACGATAACGGTACTGTATTCCCCGAATTTTGCAACAGGCGTCAGAATATCGCCTATTCCCTCGGCAACAGCCGTACCGCCGAGTATGCAAAACGGAATGTCCGCTCCGAGCTTGGCGCCGATTTTCATAAGCCTTTGTGTATCAAGAGGTTTCCCGTACAAATCATTCAATCCGCAAAGTACTCCGGCTGCATCGGCACTGCCTCCGCCGAGTCCGGCACAAACCGGAATCCGCTTAAAAATGTTTATACGCACCCCTCCGGATATTTCACTTTCCGAAAAAAACAGTGCCGCCGCACGGTGCGCAAGATTCGTTTCATCATACGGAACACTTACTCCGCTTCCGCACAACTCAATGCCGCCGTTTGTTTTTTCCAGTTCTATTGTGTCACACAGCTCAATACTCTGCATTATCATGTGCACGTTGTGATATCCGTCATCTCTGAGACCGCAGACGTCAAGAGCCAAATTAATTTTTGCATGTGCATCTAATTTTACCATTAGTGTTTCCCCTTATTTATTTTGATTCTATATGTATAAATATATCACTTTTTTATGATAAAATCAATAGCTTCGTGCAATGTAAAAAATAGTACATATTCCGCCGGCAGCATAATGGTTGGTTTAATCGTCCAATAACCGCTTATTCCTTTTATTTTAGTGCAATGCTTGATAAAAGTCGTAAAAAACACACTATTCGCGCAATGTTAATGTCTATTTGCGCAATATTGTTCACAAATTTACAAAATTCTATTGCATTTTTTCACACATGAGTGTATAATACAAGTTAAATAAAGATGACGGGAGCTTGTGTTACAGGCTGAGAGGAAGGTATTACCTTCGACCGAGAACCTGATTTGGATAATGCCAACGTAGGGATGCCCAATCCGAGGATTCGGGAGTAATGGGGTATATTGGAAGTTGCCAAATCGGCAACTTCTTTTTTTATTTCATAGGCATTCGAACAATAACAAGAAAAGAGGAGTTTTAGTATGACTGATTCATCAAAACTTTTAAGACTGATGGTGCTCTCGATGCTGGTGGCACTTGGTGTGGTAATATCTCCCATTCTCAGGGTAGAGGGAATGTGTCCGATGGCTCATTTTATTAATATTGTTTGTTCTGTATTTCTCGGGCCATGGTATTCTCTGTTATGCGCCATCCTTATCGGTGTAATTCGCATGATGACGATGGGAATCCCACCGTTAGCTTTAACCGGAGCAATATTCGGCGCTTTTTTGTCGGGTGTATTTTACCGATTATCAAAAGGCAAAATCATTTTTGCTGTTGTCGGAGAAATTATAGGAACCGGCATTATCGGCGCATTGGTTTCGTACCCGGTTATGAGTTTTATTTGCGGAAAACAAGGAATCACCTGGACATTTTACATTCCTTCATTTATCTGCGGAACGCTCATAGGAGGCAGCATAGCATATGTTTTCCTGCGCAAATTTGCCGATAACGGAATGCTTGCACAAATACAAAATAAGTTATCATCAAAAAGCTACAGCGATAAACGCACGCTGCTTTCAAGTACTGCAACAATTGCTGCGTTCGGCGCAATACTTTTTGTTGTAATCAAAATATCTTCGGATATCTTTAAAACAGCATCACCAATATTTGATATTCTGCCATACACTGCGCTTATAATATGCATTGTAGCAGCAATAATTTATTATATTACAAAGAAGGCAAAAAAGAATGGTTAATGAAATTTGCAATATTCGCAATAACATAATAAACCAAAAACCGATTATTCACTGCATAACAAATCCAATATCAATAAATCAATGCGCAAATACAATTCTTGCTGTCGGGGCGCGGCCTATTATGGCAGAACATCCGAAAGAAGTTTCGGAAATAACTGAAGCTTCGAGCGGACTAATGCTGAATATCGGTAATATTACAGATGTACGAATGGAGTCGATGATAATTTCGCTGAAAAAAGCTTGCGAAAAATCAATCCCGAGTGTCCTTGATGTTGTCGGAGCAGCATGTTCCAAAATTCGAAGAGATTATGTTTTTGAATTATTAAAAACATACAATATACAGATTATAAAAGGCAACTATTCGGAAATAATGGCTTTATGCGATAACAATTACCGTTCGCCGGGCATTGATGCTCAAACAACACTCGATATGAACACCGTTGCGAAATGTTCAACCATGCTTGCGGAAAAATATAAAACCGTTATTATTGCAACCGGAAAAACAGACATTTTAGCGGACGGTAAAAAAATTATATATGTATTTAACGGAACGCCGCAGCTTACCACCGTTACGGGTACGGGCTGTATGCTCGGAGCATTATGCTCAGCTTTTGCATCCGTATCTAATCCGCTACTTTCAGCGGTATCCGCTTGCGCTGTTTTTGGAATCTGCGGACAACTCGCCGAAACTGACAAAGGCGGCGGCAGCTTTATGTCAAATCTGATGGACAAGCTCTCGACAATCAAATTGAAAGAAATATCAAGTTACTTGAATTTGGAGGAATCAACAAATTGAAAAATCTTAATATGAATCTCTATTTTATAACGGACAGTACATACTTTTCGGAAGATGAATTTCTCTATCGTGTAGAAGAAGGAATCATTGGCGGCGCAACAATTCTTCAACTCCGAGAAAAAAACAAATCTGTAAGAGATTATATAAAACTTGCCGAAAAAGTGCATGCCATTACAAAGCGATATAATGTGCCGCTAATTATTGACGACCGTGTAGATGTGGCACTTGCCGCAGACGCAGAGGGCGTTCATGTCGGAGCAAACGATATGCCCGTTGCCATTGCAAGAAAACTTATCGGCAAAGAAAAAATTTTAGGTGCAACGGCAAAAACAGTATCTGCGGCAAAGAAAGCCTTTGAACAAGGAGCAGACTATCTGGGAGTAGGTGCAATTTATCCTACAACAACAAAAGTAAAAACCGTACTGACTTCTATCGATACCCTGCATAATATTTGCAATGCAGTGCCGATTCCCGTAAATGCAATCGGCGGACTTAATAAAGATAATATCGATGCACTCGCAGGCATACCGATTGCCGGTATTTGTGCGGTTTCTGCCATTATGAAAGCGGATAATCCAAAAGCAGCGGCTCAGCAGCTGATATTGAGCGCAAAAGAAATCGGACTATTCTGAAAGATATAATATGTACCGACATATAAAACAATACTGAACAACAGAGAGGGATAATATTATGAAAATTAAAACCGCATTGACTGTTGCGGGAAGTGACTGCAGCGGAGGCGCCGGTATTCAGGCGGATATCAAAACCATGACCATGAACGGTGTTTATGCAATGAGTGTAATTACAGCGCTGACCGCACAAAACACAACCGGCGTAATATCGATTTTAGAATCAACACCGAAATTTTTAGAGGATCAAATTGATGCAGTATTTAAAGATATACGGCCGGATGCTGTCAAGATAGGAATGGTATCCTCCGGCAAACTTATACGTGTGATTTCCGAAAGGCTTATGGCATACAATGCAGCAAATATTGTTGTTGATCCGGTAATGGTTGCAACCAGCGGAGCTAAGCTGATAAGTGACGAAGCGATTGATTCTTTAAAAGAGAATTTACTTCCGATTGCCACTGTTGTTACGCCGAATATTCCGGAGGCGGAGGTTCTTGCCGACATGAAAATAACTTCCGAGAATGACATGGAAATTGCCGCAAAGAAAATTTTTGAAAAGTTTGGCTGCGCGGTTCTTTGCAAAGGAGGTCATACAATAAACGATGCCAACGATTTGTTGTACAGCGATAACGGTCCTTTGTGGTTCAGAGGAAAGAAGATCAATAATTCCAACACACATGGAACAGGATGTACACTTTCCAGTGCAATAGCGGCAAATATGGCAAATGAAGAAACGCTTGAAAATGCGGTTAAAAAAGCTAAACGCTACATATCCGAAGCTCTTGCGGCAATGCTTGACCTCGGCAAAGGCAGCGGACCGCTGGCGCATAATTATATGATTATAAAGGAGAAATAAAAAATGAATAACGGTGAAAAACAGAAATTTGACGGATACGCAAATCAGTACGATGAATGGTTTATGATAAACGAAAATCTATTTATAAGTGAACTGCGTCTTTTCAAAAAAGTGCTTGGTGATATCAGCGGCAAAAGACTGTTATCGGTCGGATGCGGAAGCGGACTTTTTGAGAGTTATATTGATTGCTCAAACATCGAGGGGATAGAACCGTCGGAGGATATGGGAAAAATCGCCGAAAAGCGCGGTGTTAATATTATAAAGTACGGCATAATCGAGGATATTGATTTGCCTTGCAACGCTTATGATATAATTTACTTTAACGGAAGTTCTAGTTATATCGAACAGCTCTTGCCCGTTTACAAAAAGTGTCTTTGCGCTCTCAAGGATAACGGAAAACTTATTCTTCTTGATGTTCCCAAGGAAAGTGCGTTTGGATTTATGTATTTGTTGGGAAAAACTCTTAATACATACAATCATGAGTTTTTAAACAGTGCAATGCCTGCACTTCCCTACCCTCTTGCCTTAGCCTCATCAGGTATATGGCATACAACAGAAGAAAAAATCGATGTGTTAAAAAAGCTTGGAGTGGAAAACTTTTCTTTTTATCAGACACTCATTAAAAATCCCATGTATACAAACGAGGAACCGGAAACTGTTACAGAGGGATACAAGAGCGGCGGATATGTTGCAATCGTTGCATCAAAATAAGGAGATTGTATAATGAAACTTTCAGATGTACTTTTTTTGGAAGCTGAGCCGTTGTGGATTAAAGCAACCCAAAAAAATTTTTTGATTGAAATGGCTAACGGTACTTTGGACAATATCAGATACCGCAATTATATGCTTCAGGACTACATTTATCTGAAGGATTATATTGAGATTCTAAATCAAATTTCAACGTTTGCGCAAGATATGCCGTTAAAAAATTTTTTAAAAAAAATAACAGCTGAAACAAAAAGAGAATTATGCCGTGTTCATATTCCCGAAATGAAAAAAATCGGCATAAGCGGCTCAGATATTGAAAACTGTATACCAAATCAGGTTGTTACAGACTATGTAAATTATTTTCATAAAAATATTAATGGGGTTCAATCAGGATTAACCGCATTGCTTCAGTGTTCATGGAATTACGCATATATAGCACGGGTTATTTCGGAAAAATACTCATGCGAATTGTCACGATCCGTATACAAAAGTTGGTTTGACGCTTATACATGTACAGAATATGTAAAGGCAAACCAACTTTGGATCAATGTTTTGGATCAATATACTTTGGGTATCCGTTTTGAAGAAACAAACAAACTGTGCCGAATTTTCAAAGACTGCGCCTGCTTTGAAAACATGTTTTGGGACTGTCTGTACGAGCAGTGATTATACATGAAGGGAAAGTCGGCAGAAAACACGTTCATATTTTACTCCCCTCACTCCTCCCACAGGCTTGTCTGTTTGCTGTCGGGGTTATCATCATCCTTCAGGTAATATCCAGTTGCCGGGATGTTTTTTGCTCTGTAGTAATCGGGATCTTTAAAGTTTACCTCGCTAAGGAATTTAACCTTGGCGATAGTGCTTTTTTTCTTCATTGTCATAACAATGCTTCCCTGGGTATCGCGCGCGGTTTTTTCCATCAGCTTGGAAGTGTTGTACACAACCACCTTGTCGAGGTTGGTAAACATCGCGATATCCACATCCTCCGTGATATATTTAACATCAACCAGCGGATATTTTTTGCAATAGGAGTTGATGAGCTTTTTGCGGTTTGTCTTTGTCTCGTAGCTTTTAAAAGCCACTTTTGCGGCGCGCCCGTTTTCGAATGAATACAATATATCTCCGGAATAATCGCTCGTCGGAATCATGTATATTATCTTTTCGTCCGGCTCCATTTCAACAATATTTGGAAGATAGTGCCCCCAGTCGCTCGCCTTGCAGTCGGCAATATCATAGAGTTTCATTTTGTACGCATTGCATTTGTCGCTTATGAGCACAAGGTCGCTCGCGTTTGTGGAATCCCATTCGCAGACCATCTCGTCGCCCTCTTTCATCTTTTGGGCGCCGCTCGAGCGGAGTGAAACATGTGATATCTTTTTCAGATAGTTTTCGGCCGTGAGGAACACGCGCAGATTATAGTTGTCTATAACCTCGCTTTCCTTAAATTCTTCAACTTCCGTTTCATCAACAATCGCAGTGCGGCGGTCGGCACCGTATTTTTTGATTATCTCCTTAAGCTCGGATATGATAATCTTTTTTACCTCTTTTTCGTCCTTAATAACCTTATCAAGACGTTCGAGTTCCGCCTCAAGTTCCTCTATATCGTCCAGACGGTTAAGGATATATTGCTTATTAAGATTTCTGAGCTTGATGTCCGCAACATAATCAGCCTGGATTTCGTCTATATCAAATCCCGCCATCAGGTTCGGCACAACATCCTCGTCTTTTTCCGTTTTGCGGATAATATTTATCGCTTTGTCTATGTCCAAAAGAATCTGCCGCAAACCTTCGAGCAGGTGCAGTTTATGCGTAAGTTTGTTTATGTCGTAACGGGTTTTGCGTATAATGCACTGCATGCGAAAAGCCGTCCATTTTTCAAGTATCTCGCGTATACCCATTACCTTTGGCACATTGCCGTCAAGAATATTAAAGTTGCAGCTGAAGCTGTCCTCGAGCGGAGTCATTTTGTACAGTTTGTTTATGAGTGCCTCCGGATCGGTGCTGCGTTTAACATCAAGAGTTATTTTAAGTCCGTTCAAATCGGTTTCGTCACGAAGGTCGGTTATCTCCCTTACTTTTCCCGATTTTATCAGTTCCACGATCTTGTCTATTATTGCTTCTGCCGTTGTGCTGTAGGGGATTTCATATATTTCAATGCAATTGTTCTTTTTGTCATAGCGGTATTTTCCGCGTACCTTAAACGAACCCCTGCCCGTTTCGTATATCTGTCTGATTGTGTCTTTGTTGTATATCAAATCGCCGCCCGTGGTAAAATCGGGCGCAAGAAGTGTGTCTTCTATAACACAATTTTTATTTTTCAGATATGCAATGGTGGTTTCGCACACCTCGCGCAGGTTGAAAGAACATATGCAGTTTGCCATTCCGACGGCAATTCCCTGATTCGGGTTTACAAGTATATTCGGGAAAGTTACCGGCAGCAAAACAGGCTCCTTGAGTGTTCCGTCGTAGTTGTCGGTAAAATCCACCGTGTTTTTGTCTATATCCTTAAAAATTTCTTTGCTTATTTCATCAAGCTTAACTTCGGTATAACGTGATGCCGCAAATGCCATATCGCGTGAATAATGCTTGGCAAAATTACCTTTGGAATCCACAAAAGGATGAAGCAGCGAATCGTTTCCGCGCGTAAGGCGCACCATTGTTTCGTATATTGCCTGATCGCCGTGCGGGTTGAGCTTCATTGTCTGACCGACAACGTTTGCCGATTTTGTTTTGTTGCCGGCAAGGAGATTCATCTTGTACATGGTGTAAAGAAGTTTTCTGTGCGACGGTTTGAACCCGTCTATCTCCGGAAGAGCACGCGAAATTATAACACTCATGGCATACGGCATGTAGTTTTCGCGCAGAGTATCTGTTATTTTTTGATCGGAATTAAACATTATTTGCCTCCTCCTCAGCTCAAATCAAGCATATCAAGGTACAAATGCCCGTTTTGTGCAATGTACTGTTTTCTGTCCGTCAGATTGTCGCCCAGCAAAAGATCAAAAACCTGTGCCGTTGGTTCGACGCTTTCGCTCGTTACCCGTATAAGTCTGCGGGTTTCGGGATTCATTGTTGTCTCCCACATCATCTCGGGTTCGTTTTCGCCGAGACCTTTGGAGCGCTGAACGGTGTATTTTTTGTCCTTGAGTTTCGCGAGTATATCGCCCTTTTCTTTCTCTGTATACGCAAAATACGATTTGTCCTTTACAGTGATTTCAAACAGCGGCGATTCGGCAATATACACCTTTCCGCATTCAATAAGCGTGGGAACAAGCCGATACAGCATTGCAAGTATCAGCGTTCGTATCTGAAATCCGTCGACATCGGCATCCGTACATATGATTATTTTGTCCCAGCGGAGATTGTCCATATCAAATGTATTCAGATTTTTATTGTGTTTGGTGCTTATTTCCACACCGCAGCCAAGCACACGCATAAGGTCAACTATGATATCGCTTTTAAAAATCTTTTCGTAGTCTGCCTTAAGACAGTTGAGAATTTTTCCGCGAACGGGCATAATAGCCTGAAATTCGGAATTGCGCCCCAATTTGCATGAACCCAATGCGGAATCACCCTCAACAATATACAGTTCGCGCTTCGACACATCCTTTGTGCGGCAATCGACAAACTTTTCCACTCTGTTTGTAACATCTATTGCGCCGCTGAGCTTTTTTGCAATATTCACTCTTGCCTTTTCGGCATGTTCGCGGCTTCGCTTGTTTACCAGAACCTGATTTGTTATCTTGTCCGCCTCGGTTTTGTTTTCGATAAAATAAAATTCCAGTTCGTGGCGCAGCCACTCTGTCATGGCCTCGGTAATGAATTTGTTGTTAATGGCTTTTTTCGTCTGATTCTCGTAGCTCGTCATTGTTGAAAATGAGTTTGAAACAAGTATCAGACAGTCGCGGACGTCCGAAAAGTTTATTTTTGATTCGTTTTTTGTGTATTTTCCGTTTGCTTTGAGATATTTATCTATTGCATACACAAACGCGTTGCTCACCGCTTTGTCCGGGGAGCCGCCGTGCTCCAGAAAGCTTGAATTGTGGTAATACTCCAACAGGCTCGCCTTATTCGAAAAGCAGAATGCCACCGAAAGCTTGACTTTGTATTCGGGTTTATCCTCTCTATCGCGTCCTTTTCGTTCACATTCAATATACTGAATATCGGAGAATCCCTCTCCGTTCTCAACCTCTTTTACATAATCAACTATTCCGTTTTCATACAGAAAGTCTTTTTCTTCAAATTCACCCTTTGAAATTTCGTTTTTGAATTTAAAACACAGACCTTTGTTCACAATAGCCTGCTTTTTGAGCACTTCCTCATAGTATTCCGGAGCAATGTCTATATCGGTAAAAACATCGAGATCCGGGCGCCACTTAATGCGTGTTCCCGTGTGACGGTGGCGGAACGGCTCTTTTGAAAGTCCGCCAACGTTTTCACCCTTTTCAAAATGCAGCGTGTACTTAAATCCGTCACGCAGAACCGTCACATCCATATACTCCGACGCATACTGCGTTGCACATGCGCCGAGACCGTTGAGTCCGAGGCTGTATTCATAATTTTCGCCGTCGTTGGTTTTGTATTTTCCGCCGGCATACAGCTCACAGAAAACAAGTTCCCAATTGTATTTTTGCTCATTGGAGTTGTAATCAACGGGAACACCCCTGCCGTAGTCGTTTATCTCTATTGATTTGTCAAGATACCGCGTTACCTCTATGACATTTCCATGTCCTTCGCGCGCCTCGTCTATTGAATTCGAAAGTATCTCGAACATTGCATGGCGGCAACCCTCTATTCCGTCCGAGCCGAATATAACCGCTGGTTTAAGTCTGACTCTGTCGGCGCCTTTGAGCATGGATATACTTTCGTTATCATATTTATTTTTTGCCATTGGATTCACCTCTGTATTGCAATTTATATCAATCGTTTCCGAACAGTGCCGACGCAAAATCGGCAGCGTCAAACGGCTGCAGGTCGTCTATTCCCTCACCCACACCGACAAGTTTTACCGGAATGTGGTGTTCATGCGCTATAGCAAGCACAATTCCTCCCTTTGCACTGCCGTCCAGCTTGGTGAGTATGATTCCCGATATGGGCGCACTCTCGCCGAAAAGCTTTGCCTGGCTCACGGCATTCTGCCCTGTTGTTGCGTCAAGGACAAGCAGAACCTCTCTTGAACATCCCGGAAGTTCGCGGTCAATTACGCGAAATATCTTGGCAAGTTCGTCCATAAGATTCTTTTTATTGTGCAGTCTGCCGGCTGTGTCTATGATAACGACATCGGCTCCGCGCGATTTTGCGGCTGTTACCGTGTCGAACACAACAGACGCGGGATCCGATCCCTCGCCGTGTTTAACTATATCGGCTCCGGTGCGGTCTGCCCATATTTGCAGCTGGTCTATGGCTGCTGCGCGGAATGTATCTGCCGCACCGAGTATAACCTTTTTTCCGTCGGATATATACCTTGCCGCCATTTTCCCTATAGATGTGGTCTTTCCGACGCCGTTCACCCCTATAACCATTATAACGGCCGGCTTTGTTTCGGTATTAACCGCGTTGTCGTTTTCGCAGAGTATCTCGGATATTATCTCCACAATTTCCGATTTGACCTGCTCCGATTCAGTGAGGTGTTTTTCCTTAACTTTTATTCGCAGTTGCTCAATAATATATACCGCCGTTTCCACACCCACATCGGCTGTTATAAGTGCCTCTTCGAGTTCTTCGTACAGTTCTTCGTCTATCTTTTTAAAAACCTTGAGCACGCTGTCAACCTTTTCGTTCAGTGCGTCGCGTGTTTTCCCCAGTCCCTGTTTAAGTCTGGCAAAAAAGCCTTTTTTCTTCGGCTGTTCGTTTTCGCCGATATCCTTAATGTTATTTTCGTCCATTTATTTATAATCCTCCAAATCTTCGAATTTGAGTTTGAGCAATTTTGACACGCCCTTTTCCTGCATGGTTATTCCGTACATTATGTCGGCCGCTTCCATTGTGCCGCGCCTGTGTGTAACAACGATAAACTGGGTTTTTTTGGAATATTTTCTGATATAATCTGCAAAACGGTACACATTGTTATCGTCGAGCGCCGCCTCTACCTCGTCGAGAATACAGAACGGTGTTGGGCGCACTTCGAGCACCGCAAAAAGCAGTGCAATTGCCGAAAGAGCCTTTTCACCGCCGGAGAGTGCCATCATATTCTGCAGCTTTTTGCCCGGCGGCTGAACCTCTATTTCAATACCGCTCTCAAGCACATTGTCCGGCTCGGTGAGTGTGAGTTTTCCGGCACCGCCGCCGAAAAGCTCGTTGAATACGCTGTCGAATTTTTGGCGAATCATCTCAAAGTTTTTAACAAACTGCTCCGTCATTATTTTTTGCATGTTGCGTATAATTTCTTCAAGTTTTGCCTTTGTTTCGTCGAGGTCATTTTTCTGAGCGGAGAGAAAGTCGAATTTCTCCTTTACCTCTTTGTATTCCTCAATGGCGTCTATATTGATATTGCCCAATCCTTTGATTTTTGCACGCAGTGATGATGCGTTTTTTTGCCCTTCATTCACATCAAAATCGGCTTTTTTGTATTCAAGAGCCGTGTTATATGTAAGCTCATAGTCGTCCCACAGCTTATTTATAACCGCCTCGGTATCCGATTCGTACTTTGCATTTTTACTTTCAAGCTTCGCCGTCTCCTGCTGCAGGAGATAGATTGTCTCGTTCTGCTCTTTCAGTGAGTTCTGAACGTTTTTAAGCTTTTGGGTGTCATTTTCATAATTCTGCTGTGTCTGCTCAATCTTAGCGGCAATGTCACTCATAATCTGTATGTTCGTCTGAATTTTTTCTTCGTTTGCGGCTATATCTTTTTCAAGCGCATCACTGTGCCCGGAAACACCGGCAATGTCATTGTTTTTTGCCGAAAGTTCCATTTTGAGGCTGTTTACCGTTGATTCCGCGGAGTACATGCTTGCATGCGCCGCCTCAATATCCTTGTCGGCGCTGCCGAATGCAATTCTGTCCGACATAGCGTCTTCCTGCATTTTATCACGCTGCTGTGTGAGAAGTTCAATCTGTTCCTCAAGTTCCGAGGACTCGGCACGGCAATCATATATTTCCTTTTCATTGCCGACAATTTGCTGTTTCAGAGCATCGGACTGCGTCTTTACTTCGGCAATGTTTTTTACTATATCGCCGTTTTCGTTTGTAATGGTGTCAACAGAGCGTTTCAGTTCATCCGATATACGTTTATTGCTGCCAAGTTCCGAATCCAGGCGCACTCTTTCGTGTTCACAGTTGCTCAGCATTTCCTGCAATCTGTCCTTTTCTTCGGCAATATCGGATATTTTGTCGTTCAGCTTGTCTATTGCACGGTCGTTTTCATTAACTGTTTTTTTCAGTTCCGAAATCTCGCCTTTCAGTGTTTCAATCTGTTTTGAACGTCCGAGCAGGCTGCGGTTTTTATTAAAACTTCCGCCCGTTATTGATCCGCCGGCATTTATCAGCTGACCGTCCAATGTAACCATTTTAAATCTGTACTTAAACTTTTTTGCAATGCTGACGGCATTGTCGATATTATCAACAACCACCGTCCGCCCCAGCAAGCTCTCAAATATATCATCATAACGGCTTTCGTGTCCGACAAGTTCGCTCGCTATTCCGATATATCCCTTTTCGCCCACGGGCGGTTTTTGAAGTACTTCACCGCGCACCGATGTTATCGGCAGAAAAGTTGCTCTGCCGCCGCGTGTGGAGCTTAGGTGTGCAATACATTTTTTTGCGCAGTTCTCATCATCCACAATGATATTCTGAATCATATTTCCCAGCGCGATTTCTATTGCGGTAACGTACTTATCATCCACACTTATGAGTTTTGAAACAAGGCCGTGTATTCCCGTTATTCCCGAGTTCAGCACACTCTTTACACCGCCGGAATAACCCTCGAGTCCTTTTTCCAGTTCTTCGAGAGTGCTCATACGCGATGTCTTGTCGTTGAGCGCCGTAACGCGCTTGTTTTGTTCCTCTTTTGCTTTTTCCAGTTCGCCGCGTATTTTAAAATACTCATCCTTGAGACTGAGCATTTTTTTCGTTGCATCGGATTTGTTTTTGCTGTTTTCATCCATTTGTTTCAGAATTTGTTCTTTTGCGGCATTGTTTTTTTCTATTGCGGCCGTTTTCTCGTCAAGGTCGCTTTGAAGTGCATTTCTGCGCTCATCAAAATTTTTAATAAGTGCGGAAAATCCCGATATTCTTGCGCGCAGAGCCGATATTTCCTCAAGAAGCGATACGATTTCGTCCTTACATCTCTGCGATTCTTCCATCTTTTTTGAAATATTTTCCTCTGCCTCGGCGATTTTAGCGTCACTTTCTTTAAGTTTTGCCTCCAGCTCGGATTTTTGCTTTTCCTTTTGCCCGATACTGCTTTTAAGATTTTCTATGCTTGTTATTGCAATCTGTGTTTTTTCCTCAATAACCTTTGCGTCCGATTTCCAGCGCACAATGTTCTCGGCATTGTTTTTAATGTCATTGCGCAGTATTTCTATTTTTCCGCGCAGTGATTCGTTTTCTTTTTCCAGCGCAAATGATTGCTCTTTCAGCGTGTTAATTTCGTCATTTACCGCATTCAGTTTGTCCGTGCGCGAAAAAATCTGCTCGCTGATTATATCGAGGCGAAGTTTTTCATCATTAAGCTGACGAAAGGTGTCGTCAAACTGCTTTTTGCCTTTCTCCAGATTTGCACGCAGCCTGTCTATGCTGCGTATGGATATATTTATGTCAAGACCTTTCAGCTGCTCACGCAGATCAAGGTATTTTTTTGCTTTTTCCGACTGAATACGAAGCGGTTCAACACGTTCCTCCAGCGACACGAGAATATCTTTTATTCGAACAAGATTTTCATCGGCCTGAAGAAGTTTGCGCTCCGATTCGTTTTTTCTGTATTTATATTTTGTAATGCCCGACGCCTCTTCAAATATATGACGTCTTTCCTCGGCTTTAGAGGACAGAATCTGGTCTATTTTTCCCTGTCCTATTACCGAGTACCCCTCTCTGCCGAGACCGGTATCCATGAATAATTCATGAATATCTTTCAGACGGCACGGGTTGTTGTTTATATAATAATCGCTCTCGCCGCTTCTGGTTACGCGGCGCGTAACGCACAATTCCTTTTGGTCAATATTAAACAATTCGTCGGAATTGTCGAACGATATACTCACCTGGGCAAATCCCAGCGGACTTCGCTTTTGAGTTCCGGCAAAAATAACATCCTCCATTTTGCTTCCGCGCAGGCTCTTTATGCTTTGCTCACCGAGAACCCAGCGAATCGCGTCGGAAATATTGCTCTTTCCGCTTCCGTTCGGTCCGACAATGGCGGTTATACCGCTGCCGAACTCCATATTTATCTTATCGGCAAAGGATTTGAATCCTTGCATTTTAATGTTCTTTAAGTACACGAATACACCTCAATTATCACTGTATATATCAGTTTGTGTGCCGGATATGCGTATTGTACGCTCATTTAATGATTTATCCGCGGCAACACGCAGACGTACACCGTATTTTTCAAAAAAGTATTCACAATTACATCTTTTATGCCCCACGGCAGCCGATACAAGCGACGGACAGCAATACAAAACCGCGTCTGTATCCGGATTTGCGGCTATTATTTTTTCTGCGGATTTTCGGATGATTCTTCCCGTTGCAAGTTCCTTTATTGCCGGGTGATACGGTCCGATAACCGTTTCGGAATTTATTTCGTCCGTTGTCTGGAGTCCGACACGTATAACATCAATTCCGTTTCGGACGAACATCGGTATAACTTCACCTAGTATCTCAACCGCCCCGTCAACGTCAAGAGGCTTGTATTCACCTCTCTGATACATCTTCCAAAGTGCGGTATCTTTTACAATAAGTGTAGGATAAATTCTCGCGCACTGCGGACTGAGCGAAATCACATCTGCCGCCGTTTTAACGGACTTTTCAAAGGTATCGCCCGGAAGGCCGGGCATTATCTGAACACCGAGCTTTATGCCGGCGCTGTGTATAAGTTCGGACGCGCTCTGAACATCTTCGAATGTATGTCCGCGTTCCGACAGGCGCAGCACCTCTCCGTCCGATGACTGCACGCCAAGTTCAATACACGACATACCGTAGTGTTTAAGCATTTTCAGAGTTTCACTGTCTATGCAGTCGGGGCGCGTCGAACACCTGAGAGAATCCACCAGTCCGTCATCGACATATTTGCCGGCTGCTTTCAGCAGTGCCTCCTGTTTTTCTTTTTCTATGGCTGTAAAACTTCCGCCGAAAAAGGCTATCTCTTTGTAAGAATCGCCCGGCAGAGTTCTGAGATGGCGCTCAATAATTTCTTTGGCGGTTTCGGGCGTGGTTTCCGTTATCTGCCCTGTTATGTGCCGCTGATTGCAGAAAACGCAGTTATGCGGACATCCCTTATGCGGAACAAAAATCGGTATATGACATATCTTTTTTTTCATAATCAACCCTGTTTTTCCTCTGACAGCAGACATTTTGTCTTGAGTATGGCGGCGATTGTTTTGCCGTCTTTGATTTTTCCGTCCATTACAAGTCTGTAGGCTTCATCAAACGGAATCTTTACAAGATTGACAAATTCATCCTCGTCCGGATGAGTCTGCCCGGCGGTGAGTCCGCGTGCAATAAACATTCTGAGTATTTCGTCAAGAAAACCGACCGACGGATAAAAATCTCCGATATATTCCATGCTCTCGGCATCAAATCCCGTTTCCTCCGACAGTTCGCGTCTTGCCGCGTCGAGCGGATTTTCTCTGCGGCTGTCCAGCTTACCGGCAGGTATTTCCAAAAGCATATCGTCATACGGAATCCGATATTGCTCTACAAGATAAATGCTGTTATCATCATCAAGCGCCACAATGCCCACCCCGCCGGGGTGATGCACAAGTTCACGCGTAGCCTCATTTCCTCCCGGTGTTATGACCGTATCTACATCAAGACTTATAACTTTGCCTTTGTATATGTTTTCCTTTTTAACCGTCTTTTCTCTGTAATCCATCTTCATACCTCCGCTTTGAAACCGTTATGCCCTACATCCGCTTCTTTGCATAAAAGAAATAAAATGCAAAAAAGCCGACCACAACTCCGCCACACATTATGACAAGAGATATCACGGTTCGCCTGTCGTTATTATCGTGCTGCGGCGCATTTGCCGACACAATCGGCATAACATCCGTGTCGCCGCCCTCGTCCACGGTTTCGCCGGAACTGTTTATTACACGAACGCACTGATTCCCCGGCAGCGGGTATATCAAAACCTTTTCGCCGCCGGACACGGCATATATTTTGCCGTCTTCCGACGCAGTGTCAAATTCGGTTATTTTGCCGTTTGAACGTATAAAATACGCAATCTTCACAGCGTCTTCAAAGCATTTTTCACCCTGCATATCCTGATACACCAGCGTACTGCAGTTTTTCTGCTCGCTCGAATCTATCTTGTACGCGCATGTCACACCGTAACCGTCGCCGTCTTTTTTCAGCGACAAAAATATATTGTCTCCCACCTTCGGTTTGTTAAATTCCTCCGGCACATGCTTGTCGCAATATGAAAAAGTAAACTTGTCTGTGGTTATGTCCTTATCCTTAAGCATATCGCTGTCGCTGTCGACAATGTTGTCCACCGTCACGGTTACGTAGTCGTCTCCCACATCCTTAACCGTTCCCAGTATAAGCGAATCGTATTTGCCGCCAAGTATGTCATCTGCCGTATCGGCATATACAAATGCCGCCTGCGCTGCAACAACCAACGCAAAAACAATCGCAAAAAGCCTTTTCATAACCTCACCTCACATAGGACAAAAAGGGATTGCCGCTTCAGCCACTGCCGGGCGCGGTAATAAATCCCTGCCCGGCGGTCTTAGCAACAACCCCTTGATAGTGTAAAATTATTCTTCGGTTGCTTCTGCGGGAGCCTGTGCTTCCTCTGCAGCCGTATCTTCTGTTTCCTGTACCTCAGCTGCTGTATCGGCCGCGTCGGCTTCTGCCTGTTCTGCCTGCTGATCAGCCTTGCCTTCTTCAAGGAGTGCTCTTATGCTGAGACCGATTTTCTTGTTTTCGGAATCAATCTCAACAACCTTTGCCTTAACATGCTGACCTACCATAAGTTCATCTTCAACTTTTCCGATTCTCTTATCGGCTACCTGCGAAATATGAATAAGTCCGTCAACTCCGGGGAAAATCTCCGCAAATGCGCCGAACGGTACTATTCTTACAATCTTGCACTCAACAACATCGCCGACATTGAGTTTCTCAGCTTTAAGCCACGGGTTATCCTCTGCTTTTTTGAAACCGAGCGATACCTTTCCTGTTTCTTTGTCAAAGCCGATAACGTATACATCTACAACATCGCCCTCTTTAACAACCTCCGACGGGTGCTTAATCTTAGACCATGAGAGCTCGGAAATGTGAATCAGGCCGTCCACACCGCCGATGTCTGCAAATGCACCGAATTTTGTGAGCGATTTAACAACGCCCTGGTATCTCTTGCCGACTTCAACTTCGCTCCAGAACTTGTCTGCGAGAATCTTCTTCTGCTCGTCGATAACGCTCTTGATTGAGCCGACAATTTTTGTTCTGCCGCGTGTCTTTTTGATGTCGATTACTCTGAATTTCGCCGTATTTCCGACAAGAACGCTGAGGTCTGCCAAATATCTGTCACTTGCCTGTGATGCCGGAACAAATATTCTTACTCCCTTGCAAACAACGATAACACCGCCGTTTACAACCTGTGCAACCTTACCTTCGAGTATTTCCTGCGACTCAAAAGCGTCCTCAACTTCTTTTGCGCCTTTCATTGTGATGAGCTTCTTCATTGAAAGTCTTACTTCACCCTCAACGTCATTTACTCTTACAACAAAAGCCTCGATTTCATCTCCAACTTTAACAAGCGACTTGATATCGGCCGTAGGATCATCCGTAACTTCGGATGCCGGAACGAAACCGTCGGACTTATAGCCCAAGTTAACGCTTACGCCCGCGTCGGTAACCGCAATAACGGTTCCCTTCACTATATCCCTTGTATTTAAAGTGATAAGAGATTTTTCATACTCCTCAAATTCTGCAGCAAAGCTATCGCTGCCGTTTTTCTGCATTTCTTCCATCTTCTCGACTACCTCCTTAATGATTGCCGCCGGTGTTGAAGCACCTGCGGTTATACCAATTATCTTTGGTATATATATATTCTGAGGAAATTCCTCAAAATTTTCGATTTGAATTGTATTCGCACAATACTTACGGCATATGGCCGCAAGCTTCTTGGTGTTGGAGCTGTGCGCGCCGCCGACAACTATCATCATTTCAGCGCGCTGCGCTATCTCGGCTGCCTCCTGCTGCCTTTTGGCAGTGGCGCTGCATATTGTGTCGAACACGTGAACTGTTTTGCACACCGATTTAAGATATGCAACAAGTTTCTCAAATGTTGCCCGATCCATGGTTGTCTGACTGACAACGCATACCGGAACCTCTGTATCTATTTTACCATTAAAATCGCAAATGTCAAGAGCAATAACGGCTTTATTTTCACACCAGCCGTTTATTCCTATGACTTCCGGATGATTTTTGTCACCTATAATTACCACATTGCAGCCGCTTTGATACTGCTCGGCTACGATTCGGTGTATTTTTTCAACAAAAGGGCACGTGAGATCTATGCACCCGGCACTTCTGCTTTTTACAGCGTCGGTTATGTCCTTTCCCACACCGTGAGCACGTATTGCAATGCTTACGTTCTCCGGAACATCGTCCGGATTGTCATACGAGAACACACCGCGTCTTTCAAACTCGGCAACAACATCACTGTTGTGAATAATGGGCCCGAGTGTTGCAACTGCCTCTTTACCTGCCATTTTTCCGAGTTCATCCACTGCCCGCCTGACTCCGAAACAAAATCCGGCGCTTTTTGCAAGAATTATCATTTTAATCACCCAATGACAAAATACTTTTATATATTTTGTTGGCTATTTTTTCAAGCTCATCACGGTGCGGAAGTTTTCCTCCGCAGTCACCGATATCCACCGGCTCGCCGATTACAATTTTCACACGTGAAAACAGTCTGTAATTCGTGATAATATGTATCGGAATAACCGGTACATCCGATTTTGCCGCTATCAGAGCCACACCCGGTTTAACGGGGGCATTTTTGTGTTTTCTTTCCCGTGTTCCCGTCGGAAAGATTCCCAGAACATTTCCGGATTTAAAGACTCCGAGAGCCGCCCTCACGGCACCTATATCGCCGCTGTTGCGCTTAACGGGAATACTGCCCATAGACTTTATAAACCAACCGACAACAGGTATTGAAAACAGTTCGCTTTTTGCAAGAAAACGTATCTGCCGTTTAACCGACAAACCCACAACAAGCGGATCCCATGCGCTGATATGATTGATACACACCATACACGCGCCGCTTTCGGGAATGTTTTCCTCTCCGAAAACTTCTATCCGAAAAACCGTATTTACAAACCACTTTACCAACACGGCCGCAAAATTGTACATTACATCTCCGCCTTTCCGACAACAACGGACTTAACTGCCTCAACAGCTTCGTCAAGATTCATGTTGCTTGTGTCAAGAATTACGGCGCCGTCCGCAACCTTAAGCGGAGAACATTCCCTGCCGGAATCGTTTGCATCACGTTTTTTCATATCGCTCAAAACATCATCATAACGGACATCCATACCCTTTTCGCGGAGTTCCGCGTATCTTCTCTCGGCACGCTTTTCGGCAGACGCCGTAAGAAATATCTTTACATCGGCGTTCGGAAGAATGGTGGTTCCGATATCGCGTCCATCCATTATGCAATTATTTTTATCTGCAAGCTTTCTTTGCAGTTCAAGCAGCCATTCCCTTACAAGCGGGATTGCCGCAACCGCAGAAGCCGCCGCAGATACTTCCGGTGTACGGATAAAGTCGGTAACGTCACTGCCGTCCGATATCATATGCTGTGCTCCGCCAAAATGTCTGATGTCTATTGTTGTTTCGGCAAGCATTTTTTTCAGCGAATCCTCATTGTGCAAATCTATGCCTTCGGACAGTGCTTTGTATGCCACAGTCCGATACATGGCGCCCGTATCTATGTACAGGTACCCTATCGAATTGGCAACAGCTTTTGAAATTGTACTTTTGCCGGCTCCCGAGGGACCGTCTATAGCAACGTTTATCATCTGCATACACCTTTCCGCGGCAAAAAACCACTTCTTTACGCAATACTTCTCTATTATACAACAAAATTTTGAATTAGACAATATCTTTTTTGAAAATTTTTAAAATTTTTTTATTATTGGATTATAAAACACGTAATTTATATAAATTTTTTTGCCGTGAAACCTATATACGAAAAAATATTGAGTTCTTCCGTTCAGGCATTTCAAAATAATTATATCATTTTCCGATGCCATATATAATGTTATATTTTGTGTGTTAACATAGAATTAACATGCGGTTAACACTGCATTTATTGTTAATGTTAACATTTCGGTTTATAATTGGTATATAAAAATAAGGCGAGGTAACTGAAATGGATATTTTTAACTTTTTAACATTAATCGGAGGATTGTGTTTGTTCCTGTTCGGAATGGGAATTATGGGACAGGCTCTGGAAAGACGTGCCGGCGGCGAACTGCGCGCCGTGCTGCGCAAACTCACAACCAACAAATGGGCAGGACTTCTCACCGGACTCGGCATTACCGCAGTAATACAGAGTTCTTCCGCAACAACGGTAATGGTTGTCGGATTCGTAAACTCCGGTCTGATGTCGCTCAGACAGGCAATAAACGTAATTATGGGTGCAAACATCGGTACGACTGTCACCGCATGGATACTCAGTCTCGGCGGAATAAGCGGCAATAATATATTTATTAAACTGCTTAAACCCAGTTCGTTTACACCGGTTCTTGCTCTTGTGGGAATAATATTCTACATGTTCAGCAAAGATGAAAAGCGCAATGATACAGGAACTATTCTCCTCGGATTCGCAACCCTTATGTTCGGAATGGAAACAATGTCGGGCGCCGTATCGGGACTCGCACAGGTACCCGAATTTTGCCGTATGTTTGTGATATTCTCCAATCCGCTGCTTGGTGTGGCGGTAGGCGCAATTCTCACAGCAATAATTCAGTCAAGTTCCGCGTCTGTCGGAATACTTCAGGCACTGTCACTTACCGGACAGGTAACCTATGGTGCGGCAATTCCGATTATAATGGGACAAAACATCGGAACATGTATCACAGCCATTATATCATCCGTCGGTGCAAACAAAAATGCCAAACGCGCCGCAGCCGTACATCTGCTCTTTAACATAATTGGTTCAATTGTTCTTGTAACTCTCTTTACTATTGTACGCGCAGTTTTTGTCCCGGCTATACTTAATGATTCGGCTTCGGCATTCGGAATAGCAATATGCCATTCGATATTCAATATTGCCTGTGTTACAATGCTGTTCCCCATGTCAAGTGTGCTGGAGAAAATCGTTATCCGTCTTGTTCCCGATGACAAAAAGGCAGAGTACGAGGAACTTGACGAGAGGCTCCTTGTAACACCGTCAATTGCATTGGAAAGATGCCGTATGCTTGCAGAGAAAATGGCAAAGATATCATGCGACGCACTCTACTGTGCAATAGACAGCCTCAACAGCTACAGTGCCGAAAATTTTGAAAAGATAAAGCATGCGGAAAAAGAAACCGACCATTACGAAGATATACTCGGAACATATCTTGTTAAACTCAGCACACAGGCTATAAATTCATCGGACAGTGCGGAAGCGGCAGGATTGCTCAAACTGATAGGTGACTTTGAAAGGATTGCCGACCACGCTGTGAACATTGTTGCTTCCGCATCCGAACTTCATGAAAAGGACTTGTCGCTTACCGCGAGTGCTGCAGAAGAACTTGGCACAATGTGCGATGCAGTAAAAGAGATAGCATCGATATCGCTTAATGAATTTATAACCGACAAACCGGACAGTAACGCCTCTGTGGAATCACTCGAACAGGTAATCGACAAATTGAAAAGCACACTGCGTACGAATCATATCAAGAGACTTCAAAGCGGAAAATGCTCCATTGCGGCGGGATTTGTATGGGCAGATCTTCTTACAGACCTTGAACGTATTTCAGACCATTGCTCAAACATATCCGCAACATTGTATGATACAAAATACAATAACATGAATCTGCACGAATCGGTACGCACCATGCGCGAAAACAGCAATGAATACAGAGAAAAATACGATTTATATTCTAAAAAATATTCTATTGAAGTGTAAGCAAATTAATGGTATACTAATATCGGAGGTGGTATTTCATGATTTACCTTGTGGAAGATGATGACAATATCCGCAAGCTCGTGAGCTATGCCCTGACAAAAGAGGGATTTGAGGTTGCGGGATATTCAAAGCCAAGCGAGTTTTGGGCAGATATGCATTCTGTACTTCCGGAGCTCATCATGCTTGATATAATGCTTCCGGAAGAAGACGGACTCTCAATACTGAAAAAGATTCGTTCACACTTTGAAACCGAATCCATTCCGGTTATAATGCTGACGGCAAAGGGCAGTGAATATGACAAGGTAACGGGGCTCGACATGGGTGCCGATGATTACATAGCCAAACCGTTCGGAATGACAGAACTCGTTGCCAGAGTGCGTGCTCTGATGCGCCGCACACACAAACCGAAACAGCAAAAATCCTACGAAATAGGCGAATTGTACGTCAACCCGGAAAAACACATTATCCGTGTATCGGGCAAAGATGTATCGCTTTCGTTCAAGGAGTATTCTCTGCTGTGTGAACTTTTGAAAGCAAACGGGAATGTCGTGGAGCGTGACGAACTTTTAACAAAGGTATGGGGCGAATACTACGAGGAATCCCGAACACTTGATGTCCACATACGCAAACTGCGCGTCAAGCTCGGTGAATGCGGACATTTGATTAAAACCGTAAAAAACATCGGATACAAAATCGGGGGTGACGGTGATGACAGGTAAGATTTTTCGTTCAACATTTGTAACAAGCGTTATTGTGCTTATAATAAGCATGGTTTTTGTGCTCGGAATACTTTTTAACGTTCTCGAAAATCAGACCGTTCATGAACTGAAAAGTGAGGCTGATTACGCGTCGTATGCCATATCCGACGGAAACATGAAAATTTTTGATGATAAATCCTATGCAAACAAAAGAATTACCCTTGTCGATACTAACGGAACCGTTATCGCCGACAGCGAAACCGACGCATCATCAATGAACAACCATTCCGACCGTGCGGAAATCAAAGATGCAATGAAAAACGGAAGCGGAACGAGCGTGCGCTATTCGGAAACGTTTACCGAGAAAACAATTTATTATGCAACACGGCTGGAAGACGGGCGAATACTGCGCGTATCGACGACGCAATATTCGATTTTAACAATACTTATGGGACTTTTGCAGCCAATATCGGTTGTAATATTTTTAGCATTGATTCTTTCTCTGCTGCTGTCGTCACGCGTGACAAAGAGTATTGTCCGTCCGATAAATTCCATCGATCCCGACAACCCGGATAAAGCCGTAACATATGACGAGCTCACACCGCTGCTTGAAAAAATCTCCAATCAGAATAAAACGATAACCGCACAAATGAGACGTGTAAAGAAGATGCAGGAGGAATTTTCGCTCATTACGGAAAATATGAGCGAGGGTTTTATCGTGATAGATTCCGGCACAAATGTTCTGTCACACAACACCGCGGCAATGAGACTGCTTGGTGCAGACGGAAATATGCAAAACCCCGGCGGAGTGCTTACAATTAATCACAACAGAAATTTCTGTGACGTTGTAGAAAAAGCACTCTCCGGAGAACATGCCGAAAATACAATGCTGCTCGGTGATTCGACATACAGCTTAATTGCAAATCCTGTTTTTGAAAAGAAAAAAATTATCGGCGCCGTTGTCGTTATTATCGATGTAACGGAAGCTACAAAGCGCGAGGTTCTTCGCCGTGAATTTACTGCAAATGTATCTCACGAGCTGAAAACTCCGTTGACATCCATTTCGGGATTTGCAGAACTTATGATGCCCGGAGGACTTGATGACAACACCGTCCGTGATTTTTCAAAAACAATATATGATGAAGCAAAACGTCTGATATCTCTTGTAAGCGACATAATAAAAATATCCGAGCTTGACGAAAATGTCGGAGATTTTCACAAGGAAAACTGCGACATGTACGAAATGGCAGCTGAAGTAAAAAAGCGTCTGGAATCTACAGCAGAAAAAAGAAATATCAGCATAAGCGTATCGGGTGAAAACGCACAGGTATTCGGTGTTCGGAGTATAATTGATGAAATGATATACAATCTGTGTGACAATGCAATAAAATACAACCGTGATAACGGCAGTGTGTATGTAACGGTTACGAACGAAAAGGACACTGTAAAAATTAAAGTTAAAGATACCGGAATAGGAATCCCCCCGGAGCAGCGTTCCAGAATATTTGAAAGATTCTACCGTGTAGACAAGAGCCGCTCAAAGGCAGTCGGCGGAACCGGATTGGGACTGTCGATAGTAAAGCACGGCGCTATGTACCACAATGCCGAAATAAGTCTTGAAAGCGAAGTGGGAAAAGGAACATCAATTGCTATTACTTTCCCGAAAAATAATCAATAGTTTGCTCGAAGATTTATATTTATATTCTTATGTCAAACGCACCTTGCTAAAAATGTATATGCAAAATCGGCAAGGTGCGTTTTTATAATATCATTTTTTCAATAGACATTTACAACCGTCGGCGATAAATCCGTGCGGTATACAGGGCAAGTTTACTTCGATACGTCCATTCTGCTCCACTCAAATATCCTGCTCCTGCGGCAAAACCAATTTTGTGCGTTTTATTCAAGAAGCTGCCGCCGGCTCAATCAACCCAATGCTGTATTATATCCGCGCATTACGAAAGCCGCCCCGCGTATGCGAGACGGCTTATCTTTACCCCAGCAGCGTCCTACTTTCCCGGGCGGCTGCCCGCCAAGTATCATCGGCATTTCGGAGCTTAACTACTGTGTTCGGTATGGGT
>CAKSIN010000014.1 GCA_934463115.1 uncultured Clostridia bacterium | reverse complement strand
TTTGCTGTCTTTTTTTAGTCATAAAACTTTTTTACTTTTTTCTCAAAAAACTCTTGACTTTTTATAGCTGGTCTACGATTTTTTCTCTAAATACATCACATCCGCGTCAACGCTCTCACCGGAAACAATCAGTCTGTCGCCGTCTATGCGGCTTTTTGAGCCGTACAGCGAATCGGCAATTTCATAATTTCCGCTCAGTTTCACTGTCAGCTCCTTTGAATTTCCCAGGAAATGACAAACAACAAGTGCTTCATTGCCGTCCGCACCGTATCGCACAACAGCTTGTGTTCCCTGCGGCTTGCGGTTGTTTATGAAATCCGTTCTGTATATGTAACTCCTGCCGTGCTTTATTATGTGACACACTCTCTCGTAGAACTTTTCCGCTTCGGGAATCATTTTAAACTGCCAATCCGACAGCCTGTCTATATGCCCCGACCAGCAGAGACGGCCGAGAAATCCTGCTGCAATGATATAGCGCATGTGATTTTCGGTAAAGTTCTCTTTGAGCACACACCAAATCTGACTCTGCCGCGGCGAAATGATGTAGTGCATATTTGCCGCTATCACGGGAACTTCAATACTTTCGTGGGCGTCGGAGAACGAACTCATTGCCGTAACGCTCATCATCTTCGGCTCCAGCCGCGAACCGCCCATTGAGCAGTTTTCAATTATAAATCCCGGTATCTGCTCTTTTATCCTCTTAAAAAATTCATACACACCGTTCATGTGTTCTTCGAGACCTGCACCAAGGCTGTCAGAACCGTCGCATCCGATACCGATATTGGAATTGTAGTCAACTTTCATATACCCTATCCCGTTGTCTTTTAAAAACTTGATTACAACTTCGTCGAGATAATCAATAACCTCTTTTTTTCTAAAGTCAAGAAATTTTGTCGGAACGGAATTGCACGCAGCATTTTTGACTGTGATTCCGTCTTTTTTAAGATAGAAATCATCATATTTTTCCGACCATCTCTCAGCGCCCTCGCGAATACTTTCAAACTCCATCCATATCCCCGGAATCATTCCCATTGAGCGAATTTCATCGGCATACGCTTTCAACCCTTTGGGGAACTTTTGCATATCCACTTTCCAGTCGCCCACTCCGCCTGTCTGCCAACCGTCATCCACAACAAAGTATTTTGTGTGAGTTTTTTTCATTACATTTGCAAGGCTGATGAGTTTGCCGTGCGATGTATCACCCCAGTGAGTAACCCAATCGTTGAATATTATCGGCATACCCTCCTCGCCGTAAGCGTCAATATCGCGGTTGTTCATCTCAATCAAATCATTTGAAACCTCGGCAATTCCGCCCTTTGAAACGGCGACATATGACGTGGGGGCAGTGTAAGACTCGCCGTCACAAACGGTTCTTCTCCAATGTCCGAACTTAAAATCACCGATTCCTGCCGAAAGTGACAACGGTGTGCCGCAGCGCGACAGTTCAATCTGCCATGTGGCATTGTGTTTTAGTTTGATTCCCCATGTGCAGCCGTTTTCTCTGTCCTCAACAGCTGCATACGGATAATATCTGCCCACGGTTTTGGAGCCGACAGAGCCGATTTTTTCACTTTCAAAAGAGCCGCCCCACGATTTTTCCATGTTCATTTGAGACATCGTGCGCTCAATATGCTTGCCCTCTGTAGACCAGCCACCCTTGAATGTGTGATAAACAAATTCCTTGGAGCCGTCGTCGGGCTCGAACATGCACAAATTATCAATGTTTGCGGATGTCAGCATTTCGAGAGTGATATCACTGCCTGTGCAGTTGAAAAATTCCGTGCTTACTTCAAAACCGTTTTCACCCTCATAATTTTTCAGGCGGTGAATCGCCCCGTAACCCTCATCTGCCGATAAAACGGTTTCTATTTCGGTAAGGCTGCCCTCGGCAATAACCTTTTGACCGACAAACTTAAGATTCTTTGTGCTTTCGCTCATCTTGTAGCCGTTTTCGTACATAGGTGTGCAGTGGTGCGCAAGGTGCAGGTGTACAAGCGAACCCGCATACCAGTCACAGTGATTGGGAAATCCGTTTTCTCTGTGCTTAACGGTCTCAAGCTCTGTGATAACCATATGCGAAAAAGCATTTGGAAACAAAAGCATGAATGCCGCCCTTGAATCGTTCATCACTATGTAGCGAACGGTTGTCTTCTCAAATGTATAATCAGTAAAACTGTAATTTTTTTTAATTTCTTTTTTAAAATTCATTCAATACCCTCATTTCAAAAACATTGTTTCCGGTGCAAAATAAATGCAAAATCCTGATCATTTGCCAATTCGCCATATACCTTTCTGTAAACGCCACCAAGCCTGTATGTATATATATAAGCCATAGAGTCTCTACCGCCATCAGTAAACAGACACAGATAGTTTCTCGCAAATTTTTCTGACGCTTTAAGGTATTTTTTTATAACAGTATATTTTATATAGTAATCATTGGTATCCAAAATCAGAAATACTCTTAAAATCCATTTGTTCAAGGCTAAACTTCTCAGCATATCTCTTTATCATTATCATCGCCCTTCGCATTAAACAACAATTATAAATTCTCAAGTTCAAATCAAACTGCACCTTTTCCCTCAAGGGTAATATCAATTTAAGTTTTCGTTATTTTAAAATTCGGTTCATTGTGCGAAAAGTTTGCTTTACAACCAAACTATCATAAATAGATATGAACCAAAACAGTTTTTTAGATATTTGCATAAGGTCTTTCGTATGTCCGAACGTAGCAAAGTTTATCGCCGTTGACAGGATTTTATCAAACTTTTATTTAAATTTGATTTCTCTGTTATGTTTTATTTTACACTTTCCCAATCTTTTAAAAAGCGCTCGATTCCCGCATCAGTCAGCGGATGCTTAATCATCTGGCATATAACCTTATACGGAATCGTGGCGATATGCGCACCCGAAAGTGCTGCGTCAGCCACGTCTTCGGGACTTCTGATGCTTGCCGCTATTATCTCTGTCGTTATTCCGTGAATGTCAAATATCGCAGCGATGCTTTCTACGAGCTTGTTTCCGTCCGATGAGATATCGTTAAGTCTGCCGACAAACGGACTTACATACGACGCACCCGCCCTTGCGGCAAGAAGTGCCTGTGACGGGCTAAATATAAGAGTTACATTTGTCTTGACTCCCTTTTTTGAAAAAATCGAAATAGCCTTTAACCCCTCTGCTGTCATAGGGATTTTGATAACAATATTCTTATGAATTTTTGAAAGTTCTAAGGCTTCTTCAACCATCTTATCGCCCTCAAGACTAATAACCTCGGCAGAAATTGGGCCGTCCACGATTGTGGCAATTTCAGCCACAACCTCTTTAAATACCCTGCCTTCTTTTGCAATGAGCGACGGGTTTGTGGTAACACCACAGATAACGCCCATTTCGTTTGCCTTTCTGATTTCTTCTACATTTGCTGTGTCAATAAAAATTTTCACAATATATCACCTTTCTGTATATGTCTATTCGGTTGATTATAAAACAACTATATTTTTAATTTCATAAAAATCCATTAGGCCTTGTATCATTTAGTTTAAAACACACAATCGCCTATATATAACATATAATTTTTCTAACATCCTTTTCCGTGGCAAATTCCCCACACGCAACCATCCCGAACATTGCCGCACCGACAGCCGCTTCTTCAACGTGTTTGGGAATTTTCATCTTTGCGCCAAGCTTTTCTTCAAAGATTTTAACAAGTGCTTTGTTTTTCCGTATCCCGTTACCCGAGCCGACAATTCCGCTTTTGCTGACATTCATTTGCCTGTACATATCCAAAAGTTCGTCCGCCATGCCGCAGAGAACAGAGTATGTAAGCACAGATGGCGTAAAATTCTCGGTTGTTATTCCCGATATACTTCCCCTTACGTTTGTATCGAATCTTGTACCGGCAAAACGCGTATCAACCTTAAACAAGTCGTCAGATGAATTCTTAAGCATATCATTCATAATTTCATATACTTGGTTATCATCAAGCCTTTTTACATATCCAAATATCTCGGAGTAAAAATTTTTGAGAAGCGAATATGCCCTGCCGCCACAAAGTGCCGCACCGACAATGAGATACTTATTTTCAAAGTACGGACGCGTTTCAACCGGGGCACTGTCTGCAATTTTATCCGAAATTACCGAAATCTGACTTCCCGTTCCGATATTTACCAAAACATCGTTTTCATCTGTAAGAGTCGAAAAAACGCTTGCCTGATTGTCACCTATTGCAACACTCACAGGTATTCCCTTGTACTCGCCCGCAATGCGGTAATCTCCCGTAAGCTCCGCCGCGCAGGCATAGTTAAACCTGTTGTTCTTCAAATCATAGCAGCCAAAGCTCGCAGCATCGCTTGTGTGAATAATCGGCTTTTTAAGCCCGCAGAGCCGCATTACAAAATAATCGTGGATTGCGCAGTAGCTAACTGCACTTTCAGGCTTTATTCCGTTTTCTGTGTTGTAAAAATCCGTTACATTGCCGTATCCCGAAAAGCTGTTTAAATATTTTGCGTAGGTTACGTCTTTGTACGGCAGATTTCCGCGTCCGTCCTGCCATGTATAAAGCGGACTTACAGCGTTTCCATTCTTGTCAGTATACACAATTCCGTGCATTTGCCCAGTAACTCCGATAACACCGATATCACAGCTCCCGGCAATCAGACTTTCGAGAATCTCCGTTGCAACAGTCATAATTTTTTTAACCGACTGAATCTTTTCCCACTCAGCACAGCCTTCGATAAATGCGTTACTGTTTTTTGTGACGGACTTCTCAATACTGCCTGTTGCGGCGTCGATTAAGACACCGCACACGCTTGTTGTTCCTATGTCAATTCCTATCGCTTTCATGTACTGCTCCCTTCGCAAACGGCTTATATTTTTGCCTCAAACAAACTTATATTTTCTATATTAGCATAGGTATATATTTTTTGCAACACAAATCCTTTCCTGTTTGTTAAGAGTGTTCTTGTCCCGGCTATCTCCGTATCGATTATTGTGCAGTCACATTTAACTGAATAGTAAATCAGCACCCTTACTTTAAACGGCATTTTGGGGTATCTCACGTGTGCAATTGCAAAGTCACCGCAGCGGTGCGGCAATGTTTCGGGCGCAATATTAAACCCAAAGCCTGTTTGCTCAACCGTTTTTTTCGCCTTGTACATCGGCAGAATATCCGCTGCCGCTTCCCCTTCCTTGCAGCCTGCATACTGCGCCGTTTTCTTTTCAAAATCCAGCCGCAGCTCGCACACGTCACCCTTACCGTCGGCAAACCGTATTTCCACAGTTTTGCTCTTTCTTGGGTCAATCTCCTCCTCGAAATAGTACGAGCATTTTCCCTCGATTTCAATTATCCCGTCATCGTTTTTCTTTATTTCCGTTTCAGAAACTTCGGGGAAAAATTCAGGAAGCCACCTCATACCAAGGTCACCGTTTTCATACTGCACAAGCTCGCGGTGTACTACCATAGACACCCAGCCCATACCGCCTATCCAGCCGGCAAGTATGACACGGTTATTATCCGTCTTTGCCGCCATCGGAACGGATAACCCCTCGTATACATCAAAGCCTTTTGATGCATATTCTATGTACTCATTGCTGTTTTTTTCTGTTCTCCAAAAGCCGGTGACACCCATTATCAGATATTTATATCCATTCCATTCAAAAAACGACGGACATTCTGAGGAGTTTCGCATAGCGGACTTTTCAAAGCACTCAAATTTCAAATCTTTTAATAGTTTCCATGGCTTGTCAATTTCCTGTGAGCTCCACGCAGAACAATCGCCATAACCTGCGTACATAACAAGTTCGTCTCCGTTTGAATATATGCTTGGATTTTCGCATGCACTGAATACCTTTTCACAGCATTCAAAGTGGATACCGTCATCACTGACAGAATAATTTGCGCCGCTCGGATACATCCCTCTTTTTTTCAATTCATCATAAGCGACTATCTTCGTTTCGCCGTTTTTCTCGGCATATTCCCTCATTTCCTTGTTGCAAACCTTGTCCTCGGATATTGTTCGATCGGTATGTAATCCATACGCTATATAATATTTTCCTTTATGGAAAAACATCGTTCCCGTTCCTGTTGACTGCCATTGCTCAGTTATATCCCAAATCGGTCCGACATCTTCCCAATTAATAAAATCGCGTGTTATCATATGTTCAAAATGGTGACCGCCCGCACCCCATCTGTTTGCATGATGGTGTCTGTCCGGCATATACAAAAGATGGTAGACTCCGTTATGATAAAAGTTCACCACATCTCCGATAAATATATTGTGACCGTACGGGGTATAATAGTTCAGTTTCTTATCAATCGTTTCGGTTTTTCTGTAATATTTTGCCTTTAAGACATCATCCGAAAATGCTATATCCGAAAAATACTCTTTGTTTATTGTAATAGCTGTACAATTCGGTTTTTTTAGTGTTCCGAACGGCAGATTGTTATTAATGACAACTCCGTCATAAACTAATCTGAAATTAACCGTATCATAAACTATATATAAATCTTTTTCAGTAATATCATACATAAGCGAATTTACGCCCAGCTTCATTTCCTTCCAGTCAGGATGATCTTCACTGAACATGTTTACTTCAACTTCAACAACCGGCACACAGCCGGTTTTATCCGTTCTTCGAAAATAGCATTCGCCTTTCTCATAATAAGTTAGATTTAACTCATCCTCGGGTTTTAAAAGTCTTTGTGTTATTCTTATACAACCGTCTGCGTCTGCCAGAATTACATTTTTATCCGGAATTTTTTTCAGTCTTAGCTTTATTACAAATCCATCCTCCGGATATTCAAAATCAGAAATACTCTTAAAATCCATTTGATGAAAGCTGTACGCCTCAACATATCTCTTTATCATTTTTGACTATCCTCCATTTGTTATACTCAATCTATCTTTTTTATTTGCGTTTTAAGACAAAATTTCTGTTTCCAACGCAAAATACAGTGCAAAATCCTGGTCGTTTGCCCAGTCGTCATACACCTTTCCGTACTTGCCGTCGAGTCTGTACGGATACATATATGCTGCAGAACCTCTGCCGTCATCCGTAAACAGGCACAGGCAGTTGCGCATGCATTCCTCTGCCGCTTTAAGGTATTTTTCATCACCGGATATTTTATAATAGTCATTATATGAACGTGCAGTAAGACAGCTCCAATAGTGCGGAAAGGTGTCCCCTTTCAATTGCAATTTTCCAAACCAGTAATCATCCCAGTAGCGTATGGGGATTTCGTTAAGATGAAAACTGGGCTGGCTGCCGTTAAATCTTTCGAGTATTGCAATATGCTTTTTTGCCTCGTCTACATATTTTTTATCGCCCGAAAGCGCAGCAAATTCTGAAACAAAAGTTGCCGCCGGAGACACAATGGTCTGCTCAAAATTTACCTCGTGCTTCGGATAAGAGGTTCCGTTTGCAACCATATTTGAAACATGGCATTCAAACATATTATATATTTTTTTATAATCTTCTTCCATACCGGCGTTTTTAAAAGCGTTTGCCGTTTTGAGCATTGATATTCCGTTCGGATAGAACTTTTGTCCGCCCATTGTGTAGTATACGGTAAACAGCCGCATAATGTTGTTCAAGTATTCTTTGTCACCGGTAAGATAATACATTTCCGTCATTAGCATGCTCACCCACGGTGCGTTGTACAGACGAATCTCGTTTTTGCTTTTTCCCACGGTGTTGTACACATAACCGCTGTCCGCATCGAAAATCTCCCGACGGACAAATGCAATGTATTTGTCCAACGCTGTGCGATATTCGGGATTTTCATGCGTTTGAAGATACCGCGCAATGAGCAGCCCCATTCCGAGTCTTTCTCTGCAGGCATTGTGGTCACCTATGCCGTCCTCAAAAACCGTGTGTTCCTCGCGGTTGTCATATATGAGAAACGCTCCGTCCAGCGCACTGCCGGGCTTGTTGTATTGCTGACGGTGCACAATAAAGTCAATTCTCTTTTTGAGAATTTCCTCAAAGCTGTCTTTAACAATAAACTCCGCATAGGTGCGCACACCGTTTATCTCAACATAAATCCTGTATTCGCCGTTCTTTTCTGGTAAGTAATCAACCTTTACCGCGCCGTCCTCAATCGCAAAACCTATATCCCCGTGTTTGGTATATACCCGAACATTCTTTGCGGCTTTTCCTGCCCACGCACTGAATTTAATTCTTTCGCCGCCGAGCAGTGTGTGATGTTTGGCGGATATATGTATATACTGCGGTGTTTGGAGTGCCTTATTTACAAAGTCGGATTTGCCGCTGTGCGGAAACAGCTTCCATTCGATTGTATATTCTTCGTTTTCAGAGAGCTCAAAGTGCGACGGATTGAGCACAAATCGTCCGCGTTTGTTTCCGCCGCAGTCAATCACGCTGTAGTTTTCAAAAGAGCCGCGCGTTACGGCAAGTCCGATATTAAGATTGGACACACCCATGCGCAGCGCGTTTACATATGTGCTGCCGAGTCCGCACCAAATGTGCGTATTGCAGCGGTGCACAAGGCAATCGTCGGCATTGGTGTACACATCGTTAAAGGGAACTTCTATTCCACAGTTGTATTCGCTTAAAAATGCGTCGGCATACACAAGGTTTTTAAATGTAAACCGCTCGGTAAAATTGCCGTCTGCATCGAATCCGCGCACAACCGTTACTTGCACCGCTTCGTTTGAATACACCGACACTGCGGAATCCTCGCTTTCGGAAAAGCTCACAAGTTTCATTTCTTTTTGCCGGCTCCTGTAGTCGCCCCAAAGGCCGTCATAGTTGATGCAGTGAATGTATCCCCACATTTCTTTTTCCGAAACCCAGTTCATGGAGTCGGCGTCGCCGCTTAGTCTGATTGCGGACACCGTTCCGTTTTCTTTATTAAAATCAATATTAAACACCGCGTTCTGCACTTCAATACCTCCGAACAAATTTACTTTCGGAGATATTATATCAGAGTTTTGTCTCAAAATAAATAAAGGATTTTGCCTTTTTGTGCAAAATCCTATTATCTACAAGCTTATTTCTATTTAATTTCAATCTCTATGCTGTTTTCACATAAACTGTCTGCGCCGACAAAAACTTTGAATTTGCCCGGTTCAACAGTGCGTTCTTTGTCCGCATTGTAATATGCAAGCGATTCAAAATCAATCTCAAAATCGACTCTTTTCGATTCTCCCGGCTCAATTTGTGCCCGCTCGAATCCGCACAGCTCCTTAACCGGGCGTGCAGGATAGGCGAACATGTCGCGGATATAGCACTGAACGGTTTCGGTTCCGGCATATTTGCCGATATTTTTCACCGTTACCGATACGGTAATTTTTCCGCCGTTTTTAATTTCGCCGAGAGTCAGACTCGCTTTGTCCGCAGATATGTCGGAATACTCAAATTCCGTGTAGCTTAGTCCGTAACCAAACGGATACTGCGGTGTGGACTGCACATCGTGATATTTGTGCAGATTTATGTTGTAATAGAACGCTCCGTCGCGCTCGTTCGGGCAATTGTAGTACAGCGGAATCTGCCCCGTCGCGCGCGGAAGAGTCATCGGCAGCCTGCCGCTCGGATTCACCTTGCCGAACAGTATGTCGGCTGTTGCCTCGGCGGCGCATGTTCCTGCGTGCCATGTGTAGACAATTGCGTCGAAATATCTTTCGATATCGCCCAATGCAATCGGTCTGCCGAACGACATCACACCGATAAGCGGTGTTCCGGACTTTGCAAGCCGACGCACATATTCAGCCTGCTCCGGCGGAATCTCAACACTCGCGAGTGAATTTCTTTCACCCGTCATGCGCCGGCTCTCTCCCAGAAACACAACCGCCGCGTCAAAACATGCTATTCCGCCCTCGCCAAGGCAGTCATCCCACATATATTCGCTCTGTGGATATCCCACGCACTCGGCGCGCCCCTGCATTGCCTCGGCAAAGGTTGTCACTGCATCTGTGTCGGCGTCGAGAGACCATGTGCCGCAGTGAGTGCTTCGTTCGCCGAGCATCGTCCCGGTGAGAATCACCCTTTTGTCGGCGCTAAGCGGCAGGATACCGTTGTTTTTGAGAAGTACCACGCTTTCCTCGGCGCATTTTTTCGCCATATCTCTGTGTTCGGAAACACTGTATGTCATATTTTCTTCGGTATACGGGTTGTCGATTATACCGAATACAATCTTCACACCAATTATTCTTTCGCATGCTTCGTCAATGACCGACTCGTCTATTTTGTTTTCCGAAACAAGCCTTTCAAGGTTTTCGATGTAAATGCGGCTGACCATATCCATATCCAGCCCGGCTGCTGCGGCTCTTTGCGCCGCATTGCTGTCGTCCTCGGACACTCCGAAGTACACCAAATCCCTTACCGACGCCCAATCCGACACGGTAAAGCCGTTAAATCCCAGTTCGCCTTTAAGCAAATCGGTTATCAGATATCTGTTGCATGTAACCGGTACTCCGCCAATCATGCTGAAGTCTGTCATAACCGTAGCGATACCGGCATCTACAGCCGCTCTGAATGACGGCAGATACACATTTTTTAGCGTATGGTCGCCTATCTCCGCGTTGCAATAATCGCGTCCGCCCTCTGCCGCGCCGTAGCCTATGTAATGTTTTGCACACGCGGCAATCGGGTGCTCGCCCTCCTGAAATCCGCGGACAACAGCCGCCGCCATTTGCGACGCAAGGTACGGATCTTCACCGCTCCCCTCTGCACAGCGCCCCCAGCGCGGATCGCGCGAGATATCTATCATTGGCGAGAATGTCCAGTTTATGCCGTCGCATGCCGCCTCACGCGCAATGCATTCGTACGCGCGGCGCACAAGCTGAGGATCAAAACTCGCGGCAAGCGCCAGCGGAATCGGCAGTGCCGTTCTGTGGCCGTGAATAACATCGCGCCCGATGATAAGCGGAATACCGCTCGGGCTCTCCTTTTCCGCAATTTTTTGAAATTCGTTCATCACAGCAACCGATGTGCGGTGTTGCTTGTCGTTTCCGGCTGTCGGCGATGTAGCAAGAATCACCGAGCCCAGCTCTCCGCGGCGGATTTTTTCTGCTATAGCGTCAAAGTTTTTGCCATTATATGCCTCTTGGTTCAGCTGTCCTATCTTTTGCCGCAAAGTCATCTGCGACACAATTTGTTTTGCGCGCGAGCGCACATCGCCGTCATATGAATGCTTTGTCAAATTTTTAACATTAGTCATAATGGTTGTCTCCTGTTTTATTTAAACATTTATTCAATTATATATCAAACCCACTGAACATTCAATAGCATAATCGAAAATCACACTTTTCATTTATATTCACAGCGTCCTTTCCGACAGCTGCAGCTCAAAAACCTCTCTGCTTGTGCCGTAGAATACATCCTCTCTGCCGCTTATTTTTTTTAAGAATTCCTCAATCATGCCCCATTTCTTTTCGTCCTCAAATTCATAGGAATGTCCCCAAATATAAAAAATCTTCAGGCTGTCCGGACTCAATTTCAGAAATTTGTCTGCAAGTTCAAACAGTGCTTCATCATCGTGATGACACGTCGGACGAAAACGCAGCAAATCCTCCTGCAAATCAAACGAATGTGTTTCTCTGCCCTCACGCGCATACAAAAATCCGTTGTCGGAAAGAATCTTAACCGCCCTGTCATCGTATGTATTGAACGGATATGCCATTCCGGTAACCTCTCTGCCGAACATATCCTCCAGCTCACTCTTGTTACCGAGGATTTCATCACTCAGCACATCGTCATCTATCTTGTTCAGCCACAGGTGGTTTCGCGTGTGGCAGGCAATCTCGTGACCGTCATAAATACGTATATTCTCCGCTTTTCTAAAGTCGCTGCGCCGTACAAGCGTTCCGTTTTGTGTTGTCCAGCCGCCTTTTACAGCTGTCTCCATGTTTCCGGTGCATATGTTGAATGTAGCTTTTATATTGTACTTATTAAAAATTTCTATCAGGCGCCCGTCATATATCACTCCGTCATCATAGCTGAACGTTATTGCTTTTTTAAATTTTGCCATTTTGTTTGCCCCCTTGATACCGCATTATGCCAAAATTACTCTTTAAAATAAATAAAGGATTTTGCTTTTTGTGCAAAATCCTATTATTTATTTTAATATTATTACCGCTTAACTATCTCAAAGTTCATAGCCTCTGCCGTTCTGTCCACAGTAAAATTAAATCCGTTTGCTGTTTGCGTCACGTCAAGTTTCTTCTTGCGTTCTCCAGATGATGTAAGCGAATACACATCAAAATCGCCGTTTACTGTAATCTCTATCTCCCCTGTTATCTGCTCCGCCATTATGGGGTACACACCGGCTTTTTTGAGTGTGTTGCCGTCCTCGGAGAGCAGCTGTCCGTAGTTAATTGCATTGCCTGCCATGGTGAGGAGCATCGAGTTGGACGACTCTATCGCATTGCCGTCCAGCGACACAAGCGTTACAGCCGCATAGCTGTTGTCAATATCTGCGCCGAGCACTCCTGCGGTATGCCGCATTCCGCCGATAAATCCGCATATTGCCTGCGAGCGGGCGGTGTTCATGCTGAATATACCGCTGTTTAAATCCGTGGTGAGCTCGCCTGTCTGTGATATGTACACCTTGCTGCCGTTTGTTGCCGAATCCGCCGCCTCTTTAACGGATAGGTCGTTTACGGCATCCATACCGTCGGGGCTGAACGCTACACCTGTTTTGCCTATCAGACCGTAGTTGCCCATATTCGGGAACTTGTGTCCTCCGTACCAGATACGTCCTCCCGTTGTGGTTTTGCCCACGTAATATATATCCGTTTCGTCGCGGTTTTCCGCGCGGTCGGTGTAATTTGCATAGTAGCCGCTCGCTGCCTCGGCAACGTCGGAGCGCAGGAATGTTATTGTCGACGCAGGATACATTGCCCTGAATATCGGATTTTCCTGCGAGCTGAACACATCGGTAAGCTGAACATTTTCGCCGTCACGAAGCTTTGTGTAATAGTCGGAGCTGCCGCTGAAGATGAAATCCAGAGGATTCCAGCCCTGCATAGCGGAATATGCCAAAATCAGCGGCAGTGACTCCGCGATGTACGGGTTTGCCGGGCAGTGCTTGAGCTCGGAGATTGTGTACGGGCTTCCGTATACTCTCCGTTATGTGAGCTCCGAGATATACGCATATATTTCTCGTCCTGTCAATGAAATAATGGGTCCCGGCGGTTCCACCCCACCCCATATCTGTTACTCTACTTTTTTTCCATGGGCAGCGCACACAAAGTCCAAAACCATACGTCTTTCCTAACCAATATGTTGGCATATTGATTTGTTTCTCCGTGAGTTGATTACTTGAAAGCAAATCCACTGTCACCTTTTTTAATATTTTATATGTTCTTATTGCCTCTAAGAATTTTAGATAATCATCTACCGATGATATACAGCCCGCACCGCCGCTTTCGTACTTTGTTCCGAGCTTAAATTCATTTGTTTTTGCACATTCAGATACTTCATTGCGATTTTCATCAAATTTATATTGGCTGCAAATGCTATCAATGTTATTTTCATCAACTGCAAATGATGAATTTTCCATTCTGCATATGTCAAAGAAGTTCTGTTTTACATAGTCACTAAACAGACTCCCCGAAATCACCTCAACCAATGCTGCAAGCACATCATGACACAAACTGTATTCCCAGCGGTATCCCGGTTCAAACAATAATGGCTCTTTTGCAAGGTATTCCATAAGTTCCCTTGTTTGACATTCACCATTTGTTGCAACCTGACACTTTTTTATTTCGGTAGACTTTATGTCATACCCAAATCCTGCTGTCATTGTAAACAAATGACGAATTGTAATTTTGTTTTGAGCAGTTTTAATTCCATCTTCTGTCTTTACCTTCATAATTTCAAATTCAGGCATATATTTACAAAGTTCGTCATCAAGGTCAAAATACCCCTTTTCCCATAACTGCAATGCAGCAACACATGTAATCAGCTTTGAGCATGAATAAATATTGTATATTTCTTTTCCTGTTATTGGTTTAGTTTTCTCCAAATCCGTATAACCAACACTGCGTCGAAAAATATATTCCCCATCTTTCATTACCGCACAGTCACAAAATGGAACACCCATACCTATAAAATCATCCAGTTTCTGTATCAATTCTTCAAACATTGGCTTTTTCCTACGGTTATGTATTCATAATACTTTTCTGTATAGCACTTTATATTATTATCATTAATTAACATTCTGACGACAAATCGCTTTTTTGGTTCTGCTGCTCAATATATACCCTTCTGACATTTAGTAATGTTATACATGTACAAATAAGCGAATATATTGCAAATACGAGATATGCAGCCATTTCCGGGTTTTTTCTGATCATTCCCACATAAAGAATAACACTTATAATTACACCTAAGAGCTGCAAATATGTCCATTCTACATACGCAAGCATAGTCATGAGTGATGTCACTATTCCAAGAAGCATAATCGAGTTATCAAGTAATATATGACTTGAACCAATTGTCTTAAATACATAATAGCACGTAATCCAGCAAATCACAAAAATAACCAAAAATATTGAGAATTTTTTTCCTCCCATTGTCTTGAACACCGTAGATGTTTTCTTATATGAGTTTCTTCCCCAGTTAATAAATGTTGCGATTTGAAGAACAAATGATGTGGTAATTGAATAGAATGCACTTCCGTACAAACCATAGTAAAAATAAACTGCGGCATACAAGAGAGAATTAATTCCCCCTAGCAGAAAAGCATATCTATTTACATTCATTTGAAGCAACATAACTATAATTGATACATAAAGCGGTACTGCGCTTAACCTATTTTGCGGATATCGCATACCTAAAAAAATTATTAACACAAATGTAATCGCCATTAATGCATAAGTAATCTTGTTTCTCATTTATAATCAAATACCCTCCCGGTTGATATTATATTTTAGCATACACGAGGCAAAACCAACAAACGTTTTTCGCTTTGATTCTATTTTATTCCAGGAATTTCATCAAATTTCATTATACGCATAGAGAAAAAGTTCTCGCTGTTTTTACACCAATATGCGCAAAGAATTCCATCGTCCTCTGTTTCAAAAAGAGCAGGGTATGCAAAATCCGATTTTTTCTCGTTCTCAATAATGTACAGTTTACCCCATGTTTTACCATTATCAATTGAGCGACGCAAAACAAAAGGAGTGCGTCCCGACCACCATTCTTCCACCATCATATCACCGAGCAGCTCCTGTCTTCCATCAAAACTTGGCATAGGATTATATGCCGCAATAAGTGAATTATCCTTAAGCCGCTTTACAGAAATAGGACTAAGCTGCGAAGAAAAAACCGACGGTTCTACCGGTGTAAAGCTTTTCAAACCGTCAACCGAAAATGCCTGATACTGATACGAATAGCTGCTTCTTGCCAAAACCCAAATCAGATTACTTGACAACTCAACCAATATCGGTTCTTCCAATCCGTGCTTTTGCATCCCACCAAACGGCAAACTGCAACACGCTCCGGCCAAATGAAATTCCTTACCGTCATCGTCAGAAACAATTGCAACTACCGTTTGATTCATTAGATATCCCGTTTCAACCTTTGAAGCTACTGTTGCCACACGGCCATCCGAAAGACGTATAAAGCGATCGTTTTCTATTACGTAGAACGCTTTCGGCATATTGCATATGCAGCGTTCCGGTTTAAAACTTACTCCGTCCTCGGAAATTGCCCTTCCTATAGTTGACGAACCATCATTTTCATTCACGAGAAAATATATGCACATTCTGCCATCATTCAGCGAAAGATATGATGCACACATAATATTTTTCACTCCAAAAGCATCTGCCTCGACAATAATTTTCGGTTCACTCCATGTTTCGCCCTCATCCGATGAACGCATAAGCGCGATATCACATGGATCTTCATCGTCTTTTAGCTGTGAATTATATCTTGAATAAGCATACAGTATATCGCCGTTTGGAGCCCTGAAAAAACAACCTTCGCTGTTTCTTCGGTTATTTTCTGTTTCTTCCATATTGAGTACAATTCTTTTTTCCATAATAAACATCTCCTATTATAATTTTAGTCCTCGAATTTCCAAATTACTTGCATAATTTCTGAAGGAATATCACAATCTCTGTGCGCATATAACTTTGACTTCTCAATACCGCGGTGTGCATAAAAAATAGTCAAAATACTTCCATCATCAAGCTCTACCGATGATGGATACCCTATATCGTCATTTCCTTTTAGCGTATTACATACAGTAAGCCCCGTATTCCAGCTTTCGCCGTTGTCGTCGCTTACCATCGCTCTTATTCCAATCGGCTCAATCCGATGTCCGTAGGTTGCGATCAGCCGGCCGCTTGAATGGCGCATAATATGTGACGGCGCACCCTCGCCGAACTCGATAATTCGATGCGGCTTTGTAAAGGTTCTTCCGTCATCATGCGATTCGCTCTGGTAAATACTCATAAAATGTCCGCCTGAATAGTTTTCCACTCTTATATGAACAATAATTTTCCCGTCAGGAAGAACAATGGTATGCGGTTCGCAGGACAGCTTTTTTTCACCGTCAACATAGATTTCCTCAATCTCGGATAAATACTCAAAGTCACCGTTTTCATTCATAATATGACACTCGATTACATCCTTTGTATCCGGTTTTGGCGGCAAACCATACGATGTTCCCCCATTCCATATTCTGCCGATATAAATCACTCTGCCGTCATTCAAAAGGGCCGGTCCATGGGGTGTTGAAATGCCGCAGAATTTTATGTCGCCGAATGTATACCCGCCGTCGTTGCTCAGAACATATGTCGACCCAAAATATCCGTTTTCCAGGTTTTCGGCTTCTATTCTGTCAAGATATGCGTATATATACGGATTATCCGCTTTCATTTCGTGATCTTTCGCACATTTGCGCTGCACTCTCACCATATCGTTAAACGAGGTTACAATTACCTTCTTATCCCCGTACGGAAGAATACCGGCATCTCTGTCATCAAGCGGCGTATCAATTAAAACCGCAGGATTTGACCATGTTTTCCCTTCATCGCGGCTATAACATATAACAACCTTTCCGAACGGACAAATATGCCTCATACGAAACCCGGATGCAACAAAAGCAAGCGTACCGTCCTGAAGTCTCGTCACAGTCGGCCATGCAAAATAGTTATGTATACTGTTTTTATTTGAGCACACAACCCTCGGCTCATCAATTATTTTTATTTTCATATTATCTACTCCTTTTATTTTCATATTATCTACTCCTTAATATAGGCACTGCTTGCAAGAGGCGTAATATCCGCAAGGCTTTTAATAAACAATATCTTCACGCTTAAATCACCCACAATTTCGGGAATCTTTGCAGAAACAGTTTTATTATCACCGATTGAAGCGCTTACAAGCATATCTTTATTATATACCGCCAAAAGTATACAACCGCTCAACTCTTCGTTGCAGCGCACTATTCCCGTTATCGACTCGCCCGGCCTTACCATATATACTGCCGATTTATCCTCCGCATTTTGAATTTCCAGATATGTTTCTTTCGAATCATATTCAAAGCCGGAGCTTGTCGGATATGTGCGATACAATTTTTCACCGTTTCTTACATATTGAGTACAATTCTTTTTTCCATAATAAACATCTCCTATTATAATTTTAGTCCTCGAATTTCCAAATAACCTGCATAATTTCTGATGGGATGTCACAATCCCTGTGCGCATACAGCTTTGATTTCTCCGTGCCGCGGTGAGCGTAAAAAATTGTCAGAATGCTTCCGTCCTCAAGCTCTACCGATGACGGATAGCCTATATCGTCATTTCCTTTTAGCGTATTACATACAGTAAGCCCCGTATTCCAGCTTTCGCCGTTGTCGTCGCTTACCATCGCTCTTATTCCAATCGGCTCAATCCGATGTCCGTAGGTTGCGATCAGCCGGCCGCTTGAATGGCGCATAATATGTGACGGCGCACCCTCGCCGAACTCGATAATTCGATGCGGCTTTGTAAAGGTTCTTCCGTCATCATGCGATTCGCTCTGGTAAATACTCATAAAATGTCCGCCTGAATAGTTTTCCACTCTTATATGAACAATAATTTTCCCGTCAGGAAGAACAATGGTATGCGGTTCGCAGGACAGCTTTTTTTCACCGTCAACATAGATTTCCTCAATCTCGGATAAATACTCAAAGTCACCGTTTTCATTCATAATATGACACTCGATTACATCCTTTGTATCCGGTTTTGGCGGCAAACCATACGATGTTCCCCCATTCCATATTCTGCCGATATAAATCACTCTGCCGTCATTCAAAAGGGCCGGTCCATGGGGTGTTGAAATGCCGCAGAATTTTATGTCGCCGAATGTATACCCGCCGTCGTTGCTCAGAACATATGTCGACCCAAAATATCCGTTTTCCAGGTTTTCGGCTTCTATTCTGTCAAGATATGCGTATATATACGGATTATCCGCTTTCATTTCGTGATCTTTCGCACATTTGCGCTGCACTCTCACCATATCGTTAAACGAGGTTACAATTACCTTCTTATCCCCGTACGGAAGAATACCGGCATCTCTGTCATCAAGCGGCGTATCAATTAAAACCGCAGGATTTGACCATGTTTTCCCTTCATCGCGGCTATAACATATAACAACCTTTCCGAACGGACAAATATGCCTCATACGAAACCCGGATGCAACAAAAGCAAGCGTACCGTCCTGAAGTCTCGTCACAGTCGGCCATGCAAAATAGTTATGTATACTGTTTTTATTTGAGCACACAACCCTCGGCTCATCAATTATTTTTATTTTCATATTATCTACTCCTTTTATTTTCATATTATCTACTCCTTAATATAGGCACTGCTTGCAAGAGGCGTAATATCCGCAAGGCTTTTAATAAACAATATCTTCACGCTTAAATCACCCACAATTTCGGGAATCTTTGCAGAAACAGTTTTATTATCACCGATTGAAGCGCTTACAAGCATATCTTTATTATATACCGCCAAAAGTATACAACCGCTCAACTCTTCGTTGCAGCGCACTATTCCCGTTATCGACTCGCCCGGCCTTACCATATATACTGCCGATTTATCCTCCGCATTTTGAATTTCCAGATATGTTTCTTTCGAATCATATTCAAAGCCGGAGCTTGTCGGATATGTGCGATACAATTTTTCACCGTTTCTTACTGTTGCAATAACGCTAGCGACGTAATAACCGCTTTCGCAGTTTGAAAAACTGAACTCCGCTGTATAGTTACCGGTTTCATCTGTCATAACACTTTTTAAATCGAAAATATCCTTTGCCGATATATCAGCGTCACTCTCAGTTCCAGACGGCTTTGTTATTCTAACCGTTACATTCGCATTTTCCACAGCGTTTCCGTATGCTGTAACCTTTCCGTACACAGTAAATTTTTTACCGCTGATCGATGTATCGGCAATTATGCTCGGTCTGTTGTAACCCGCATAAACAAAGCTGCCGCTGACTTTATCAGATCCGCTTTTTGCATTAATTTCATATACACCGTCGGAAATTTCCGTGGTAATCGGAATATTAACATCAATGTTCCCGTACAAATCCGCTTTTGTATCTACACTAAAATATTCCTTGCCATTTTTAACAACAGAAACATTTACTGATTTGTCTGCAAAATTCTTTGCAAAGCCGTGTGCTTCAATACCGGACTCAAAATCCGCCGAAACGCCTATCCCGGTAAAACTGTCCTCTTTTACAATTTCATAAAAAAGAGCCTTATACTCCTTTCCGATATGTACTTTTTTTCCTTTGTCAGTATCGGTAACTGCTACCTCAGCTTTGCGTCTTCCGCTTGAATCAAGAGCATAGACCTTTATGTTTTTGTTAGTTTTTAATATAATTTCCGCATCTATCGGTTCGGCGAGTACCGGAGCATGTCCGCCTGATTTAATTGTTGAACTGCCATAGTCTACCTCATATCCTTTGCTTCTTGCCCGACCTATGGCAGTTACAAGCAACCTGTTACTTTCAGAAATTTTATCAGTTGTAACAGATGTCAAGCCTACCATTGCAAAATCGTTATTGTATGCAATATATGTATCCCCAAACTCATAAATCTTGCCCTTTTCAAAACCGGTAACAAGATTTGTGTAGTCGCTGTTTATCGAAAACATATGAAAATCTTTTGCATTCGTGTTTTGCCATTTGTTTTTTTCATCAAATGAAGAATAACACATTTGATTGTTTATTTTACTGTTTAAACTTGCCATTCCCGAAACATATAACTCTTTATATGAAGTTTCGTTTACGGCATCTTCAGTGTAATCAGGCAAATCATCATAAATTACTCCGCGTTTCAAATATCGAAATGAATCATCATAATCATAAAATGTTGACTGCTTTTCAATTATGGCCTTTTTATTTGTAACACTGTAATGCTCATTTTCCGCCTCATCAACCTCATGACGAAGATAAATCATTGAAGAAATCGGTGCTGCCGCTGTTTGAACGGGATCATTGTATACAGAAAATGGATTGTCGATATATCCATTTTTATTATCTCTTTCTCTGCCGCTAATAAGACAAAAATGTATTGGTGTATAATTTTGAAAACACGCGTAGCCCGCCATCATCGGCATCGCCTCAGCGCGATATTCACTTGTGTTGCATTCCTCCCATTCTCCCAAAATATATGGCTGATTATACGGCTTTGAGGCAGGAACGCTCTTAAATATCTCAGGAGAATACAACATTGATGCACCCCAATAATTCAAGCCATCAGCCATTATCCATCCATTTGTCGGATGCGCCATGTATGTATGTCTGTCGGTAAAATCAAAGTATTCCTTATTCAGCCGTACATTGGCAGGAACTTCATTTGATTTTCCTCCTCCCATTCCGACACCTGTAATCATCGCACGAATACCTGATTCCCTCAAATAATCGCGCATATTTGCATAGTATTTTTCCATAATTGCATACAAAAATTCATATACATCCGAGCGTTTTTGTTCACCAAATCCATCCATAAGCTCGCTGAAGTCATTACTGCCGTCTCCGAAAAAAGTCACATTTTTTTCGACAATACTCTCGCCGACGTTAACGTCACTGCTGCCATCAGTCTTTTTCCATGCCTCGAAAAGTTCGGAATCCGACTCATATTTTTTGGATAGATATTCGTTAAACAATACATTCATTTCTGCAATATAATACTCCGACATTGAATTTGCCGAAATATCAAACGCGCCAAACTCATTTACAAGCTGTACAAACACAAGGACAGGATCGTCCTTTAGGGCAAGACTGGTAAACGGATTTACCGTCGTCAAAAGTGTCTGTGCATACTCCTTTTGCAACTCAATAAGCTTATCGTCAAAGAAGATTGCCGCCCCGACAGCACCATTATCATTTATAAATGCATTGTTAAGATTTCTTTTTACCAATAAATCTGCATATATGTATATTCCACGCTCTTTTAAGCAGGAAATAAAATAAAACAGTTTATTCAGTTGATTTTTGTCTATACTTGCCGCTCCGGATTCTCCGAATATACAATCAAATGTATTGTCGTCCATCTGGTGAAGCCTGACAAGGTTATATCCGCTTTGCGCAATCCTTTCAGCAAGTGCATTAGCCTCCTCATACGTGCCGAACACTGCCTCACGGCCTACGTTTATCCCCCAGAATCTTGCCCGGGTTCCATCCTCAAAATACATATCTTCACCACTTGCATGTATAAAACCATGTTTTCCGGCAGGGGCGTCAAGTAAAAACGACGCATCTGTCGCTGTTCCGGACCTTTTTGAATATGTCGGATTTTCCCATACTATCCAATCAGATGTATCGGGGTTTTCTGTGTACATTCCTTCAGCAAAAATATTGATGCCACCGAAAATTATTGCAAATATCAATACAAATGAAATAAGTTTTTTCATACAGTCACCTCTATTTGATAATACATTCATTTCCGTACATTTCTCCGTTTTCTCCCAAAATCAGTGCCTTAACAACAAATCCGTCAGTGTTTTTCGGAGTCGTAAATGAACCGACTCTCACGTATTTTTGACTGTTCGGCTGCACTTCAATTTCAGTCATTTCGGCATACACGACTTTTCCCTCTTTATATGCAATAATCATCGGCTTTATTTTCTCCACAGTCGTCTTTAAGTTTGTCGCTCTGATAATACAGTTTATATTTTTTTCACGAGCATCCTCTAAATTTTTTACTGCATTCATTTCCTCATCAACAAATCCATATTCGGCTGTACAGTCAACAAATTTTGCAATATTAAAAGAAACATTTCGTATACATAACGAGCTGCTTTGCGACGATGATTCAGCATTTACATGAATAAGATTGAATTTGCTCCAATCAACCTTTTCATATGTCCATATATCTGTTCCCGGAATACAGTATTGTGCAGTTCGTTCGCTGTTGAAATCGCTTAATGGAATCGTTATTTTCTTCCAGTCGCCTACATTATCTGCGTAACATGCAACGGAAACAGCCTTGTACAATCTTCTGCCGTAATATGCATAATCGGCCCATTTGTCTGATACCGGCGTAAATCCTAAATTTATACTTATATCCTGTGGTTTGATGGATTCAGCCTTTATCTCAAACTCTAATTCAGAATATTTGAAGTTCTCATCGTCAATTCCAAAATCTGCACTGCTTGCTTCACTCTTTTTTCCCGTTCCGAAAATTGCATTATTTGTCGTTTCTGCGGAAAATGTATATTTTAAACCAACTTTATTACCGTCTTCATCCTTTATCCATTCATTTTTGCCGCCTGTTGTGCTGAAATACGACTGAAGCTGTGAGGCATTACTGTCCAGTATGCTGTTTTTTTCAAGACTCGTACCGCTTCTGCCGATTATAGCAGAATACGGCAAGGAAATGATACTTGAAGGATTCAAAACATAGTAACTGATATGTATATCTGAAAATAATACTTGTTTTTCATTTCCAAGTCCGCCATACAATACAATCGGATACTCTGTATTAACGTTACGATTCGACATATCCTTAACCGCAATTCTGCCGGGATGTCCGTCAATAACATAATTAATTACACTTTTTTCCATAGCAATTTCAATGTTTATTGTACTTCCCGAACATGTGGTATCCCTTTGCCCTATATATATTTTTTTGCCATCCTTTGAATAATATATCCGCCCACTATCAGTTTCTGTTCCAAAAGCGATATATGACGCAGCATCTTTACTCACCATGCAACGTACCTCAGCAAAACAACCAACAGCATTTCCCATTTCGCCTGTATATATGGTTGCCGATAGCGCTTTTAATCCGCCAAAAATACAATCACCCAGTTTGGGTTTATACTTTAAATCAGATTCTCCGCCCGGCCAAACGATTATTTTTGCTGTACCGCTGTTGCTCGTTCCCGAAAATCCCGCCACACTCCACTCATAACCGTTTTTCTTGCTTCCGTACCATATTGCTTTATCATCTTCAAACCATTTTGTAGGCACTGATGACTTTACAATTGTATCCCCCGACGGCGCCGAACTGAAGTCAGCTTGGTATTCTACATTTATTCTATCCGATACGGAAGCAAAAATCACATCGCTTCCTATTGTGCAGAATACCGATGCAAACATTATTATACCGGCAAAAATTTTCTTCATACGCTCACCTCAAATTTTAAAAGAGCGGATTTTTAACAAACCCGAGTTTTCCCTCATTGTTTACAACAGCCGCCATACCCTCAGAAAAATCCATAAGATAAAATGTGTCCAAATCATATTCGCAATGCACATCAATTGTTTCTCGTTTCGGGAAAATGAACTTTCCTTTTTTGCTCATATACGACCTCAGAATAGAATCATGGGGCTGCACATAGTAAGCCGCAGCTGCAAGACCTTCGTGAAAATCATTGAAATCACTCGGTACAACCTGATCATTTCTATCCATATAGAATATCCAATGTGTGAAATGCGAGTCTACAAAACCATACCTGCGTTCATAATCATCGTTCGGATGTATCTTTATATAGCCTTCGCTTGAAGGGTATCTCCAACCGATATTACCATAATTTAAAATTTTACCGCTTTTATCCATGGTTCCCCAGCACTCTCTGTCGTAGAAATGTGCCACACCCTCACTGAAATCATAAATATACTGATATTTGCAATTTATTGCAATTTCTCCGCTTTTGTCGATATAACTGTACCTGCCGCTTTCACACATTCTGGCAAGTCCCTCCGAAAACGAACATGCCCAATCATATTTGAATGGAATAGCCGTGTTGCCATTTTTGTCGATAAAACCAAACTTCCCGTCTTTCTTTACCGCTGCCAGACCTTCTTCAAAATCGTAAGCGTAATCGTATTCAAACGGTATTGCACACTGTCCCTGTTTATTAAGGAATCCTATTTTTCCATCTTTTTTTACCCACGCGCGATCCTCGTAAAAATCGCCGCCGTCTTCATACTCAATGGGAATACATATCTTGCCTCTTTTATCAACATATCCGATTTTTCCGTTTTTTTCAACCTTTGCCATACCATCAAGAAAATCATAACCACGGTCATAAGAATACGGAATAACAACCTCACCGTTTTTGTTAATATATCCGTATTTTCCATTCTTTGATACCGCTGCAAGTCCACATGCGAATTTTGTGTTCGGAACCAAACCATCAAACTGCGGCTCAATTTCCCAAGAAAAATCAGGCGTTTCCTCTTTTAGGTTAAAACCGCCGTTTTGACTTTTTTCATAAATCCGATCACACATTATCTCAGCTTGCTCGCGGGTAAGAGTGTCCAGCGGTGATACAGTATTATCACCAGTACCGTTTATCACGCCAAGAAAATACAGATAATTCACCGGTGCCTTTGCCCAATACGAAACATATGAGCCGTCGTCAAAAAAGTACCTCGGATGCACTGACACATCCACATCATCATATGTTTTATCTATAAGACGCGTAAGTATTGTACACATCTGCTCCCGTGTAAGATCCTCATTGGGCGCAAAAGCTCTTTCGCCTACACCGTTTACTATCCCGGCTGCTGCAAGTTTCTGCGGAGCATCATCGTTTGTATCATCGTAAAACTTTTCCTCATATTCAGGAAATTCCGTTCCAATTTTTTGGGCAAGAGAGTATATCATTTCGGAAGTCTCGCCACGTGTGATATTTACAGAATTTTCAGCATTAGCTGTGACCGCCGAAAAACAAATCATTATCACGGTCGCAGCCATGCATAACATTCCTCTATTTGCAAATTTCATAATGCACCGCCTTGTATTTTTTTCCATCTGCCACAAACACCTTGTTTCCTTTTTTATCGATAGATACCGAAATCTCTTCGGTCCTTTGACCATTCGAATCAAGAGCATATACCTTAATATCACTATCTGTTTTCAGAGTAACCGTTGTGGTGACGGGTTCTATAACTTGCGGTGCCGTACCGCGGCTTTCTATTGTATAATGATCGTCACTCACGGCAAACCCGGTGTTTCTTGACCTTGTAACAGTGGTAAGCAACAGTCTTTTGCTATCGTTCAGAGTATCCTTGGTCACAGAGTTGAGCGAAATTGTTGCAGAGTAATTATCGCATTTGAATGACGCAAAACCGCAATCCACATCCTTACTGCCGATAAAACCTGCCGCAATGTTTGTATAATCTGTTGTAACCCTAAAAATTCCGCTACGCCTGTTCCAGTTTAAATCCTCACTCTGAATTTCATTATTGTAATACTTTTTGTATGCCTCATCAAGAGCTTCGGGAGTGGATGGATTCACTTTCCCATCACTTTTATCCTCAAAATAAAGTCCCGTCTTTGTCCAAAGCCATGCATCGTTAAGACCGATCATAGGTTGTCCCAAGTTACCCTCTGTAACGGTATCATTAAAATTCATTGTAAAGTTAAACGATGTCTTTGGTTCCTTTATATCTCCCCTCATAAATGTTATTGCCGCTGCGGGGTATATTGATACTATATCCGCCTCGTCATATGACGAGAAGAAATTGTCAACCCCTTTTTCTGGCGAAAATTCTTTATTGCTCCAAAGAGCAAAATGCAGCGGATGCCAGTTTTGATAACTTGAAATTGCCGCCATTGTCAGCGTGCCCTCCGCCGCATACGGCCCCGGTGCGACCGAGGCCCACTCGGTTATAAAAAATGGCTGGTCATAATTGTTCATCCATGGTGCAATGCGCCAAAGTTCAGATCCAAGAACTACTGTCGTTGAAGTCCAACCGGTAAGCCGAGTCCCGGATGAATATGCATAACCAACCGGATGTGCCTTGTAAATATGATGTGCAGTATAATCATAGTCGGTATTTATATAAACTATTTCCGAATTTTGATTATAGTTGAATCCCATATCATTTGTAGTAAGCAAAGCCTTTACGCCGAGTTCCTCACGAAGAAATTTTGCAAAACGTGCATAATAATCACAGCTGATGTCATAAACAAAATATATACAGTCCATAGTTCGCGCCTTGCTATAGTTTTCCTGCTTATAATATTCATCAAGCACCTTTGTTGCATCACCTATAAGGTCAACCGTACCCGTTTCAATACTTTCTTCATCCTTTAGTCCGACCTTGCCTTCCTCATTCCATGCTTCGGCAATTGATTCATTAGTCTTGTATTTTTCCTTCAGCCACCTATTCCACATACCGGTCAATTTTGAGCGATTGGCCGATTCCTCAAGGTCTTGAAGTCCGAGCATTGTAGCCTCATTTGAAAAATCCATACATACAAGCATTGGATCCTGCGCATTAACAATACCGGTATAAGGATTTTCAATGCCCATAACTTGCCTTACAAGGTCTTTTTGTGCCTCAAATGTTACATCATTATAATATCGTGTTCGAAAATTTCCGCCTTCGACATCGGGTAATGTTTTATCAGGAATATATATGCGGTTCACCTGTGTATCCATATATAAGTATATACCCCGTTCTTTTAAAAGGCTCAAAAAGTAACAAAACTTATCAAGTTGTTTCGAATCTGCCTTTGTTACCTGTGTTATTTGCCCATCACCAAATATATTATTTTGCATTGTTGATTCCCAAGCATGAATACGGACAAGATTAAAGCCGCATCTGGCAATCCTGTCGGCTATTTTAACCATGTCATCTTTGTTTGTCATAAAAGGCACTTCTGTTCCGACATTCACGCCCCAGAATCTAACCGGGGTGCCGTCATCAAACTTCATATGCGCCCCATCACGCTGTATATATCCGTGTTTTCCAGCCGGAGCGTCAAGAAGAAACGATGCGTCAATAGCTGTTCCGAATGCTTTTTGGTCATCCGTTATTTCCCAGGAAAACCAATCAGTTGTATCAGGTTTACCTATTGTTTCACCATCGTTATACCAGTCTGCAAAAGCCGGCAATGACTGCGCCGTAATTAAAAATGCCATTAAAACAATTGCTGCTTTTTTCATGTTTGCCCCTCCTTGAATCGCTATTTACTCAAAATATATCCAATCCGCAAGCGGTTTCGAAAAGCTCATACCCGCAAGTGTCATAAAACCGATTGAAATTCCATCTGCATTTTCCGGAATATCAAAGAGTTCATGTGTAATGACGCCATTGCTGTCTGCCCCGAACGTCAATGCTATTGGTTTGAGATCAATCATCACTCTGTTTTTGTAGAGTGCCGCAGCATATAAAACATTTTCATCTGTTGTTTTCTCGTTTGAATATTTTACCGCGAGCATAGCGCGCTTTCCAGAAAACTCGGCAACGCTTGCAGCCATTTCGGCGCCATCGGCATAGAGTGCGGATTCGGCTGCACAAGAAACTTCTTTTTCAGACACAAATTTTACATTTCTGAGGTATACATATGTATTTTCCTTTTTCTCTCCAAAATCCAATGCAAACATATTTATCTTTTTCCAATCCAATGTTTCTGAGCCCCATGAATTTGATATCTGAATAAAATAAGTATTCGTTATTGTTATTCCTTCAAATTCCGAAAGCGGTATTTTTACCGTCTGCCATTGTGTTGTTCTCTCGGCATAGTCACTGAATTTTAGGATCTTATTTGCGTATCTGCCGAAATTTCCCATGCTGCTGCTTTCGTCTCTGATACTGCCGTTATAACCAAAGCTAATTGTTGCATTGTCATAGATTGACTCATCGGACAGTTTAATATCCAGGCTTAATGTAGTTCCGCTAAAATTGTCATTGGTTATATCAAAGCTTTTGCCGCCCGGCTGACTTTTATAGCTATACCCGAATGCGAATTTGGTCGTAGTGTTTTTTTTCAAATCACTTTCCAAACCAAGACGATACATTTTTCCGGTTAGACCGTCATCAGCACATTTAACGCTTTCGGCAACAGTACCCTCATGAGCCGCCGTCCAGCTGTCAATTGCATAAACTTGCAAATCGGCATTATCATCACTATTATTATATATAACGTTTTCAAAAGGTCGCTGTTCAGTACTTCCGACCAAAACATTACTTGTCTGCGAACCGACAATTCTATTGTCGCCAAGTTCTATCCCGGCAGCAAATGTGTTCATTGAAACTGCAAATACCGTTAATAATGCCAATGACGTAATTTTTATGAATTTCATGTTATACCTCCCTCAGCGTGTAATCTCACTTATATATAACAACCCATCTTGGCTCTGACCAAAAGCTGTATGTAAGAATTGTTGATTCGTTACCCGGCATATCTTCATAGGTCGTTATATCATTCATTGTACCAAAAAATATTCTCGATTCAGAATTTCTCGCTTCTTTATCATATGTTATCATACCTTGAAAATTTTTAGGTATCATAAACTCATGCGTTTTGCCAGAAGTGGCATTGGGACCTAAAACTATCTCAAGGTTATCACCGCTCTTTCTGTACGCTTTTGACAGAATGCGTCGTTGTTCCTCACCGCGCCAGGCTATACCTTCTCCGAAATCATCTCTTTCAAATTTTCCCTCTGAATAATCATATACATATTTCCAATTCATAACTCTGTCTTTGAAATTCAAAGAGACATTCACTATATCACCTTCACTTAATTCAGATACATTGCAGCCATTCTCTACTTCAATCGTTCTTAACACACTTGATACTCCACCGTCACCAAGAAGTACGCCATCAAGACATGTTACAACATTACCTTCACTGTTGAGCATCTCTACAATATCGTTTACAAGGAAGTCTCTTGTTGATGATACAGCAGCACCTCCCTCGGTGTAAACGCAAATATAATCTGCAGCAAATCCTGATTGCGTAATAGAATATGCCTCGACAATATACCATCCCTGATCGTCCAAATTTAACTTTGAGAAATCATCTTCCGAGTATGGATCCTTTTTTGACGATACCTGAAAAACTTTTGCTGTTCCCGTAAGAACTTTGCCTCCCATGCAAGCAGCATATGAACGATAACAAAGCTTATCATTACTGTCTTTACTGCCAAAAATCAATTTAAGCGACTGTTCCTTTTCACCGGTATTGCCGTCCGACGCAAGATCAATTGTCGTAATCTTCCCATCTGCATTCTTCTTATAACCGATAAGTTGTCTTCTAAACCCATCTCCTGATGTAAATTCACCGCTTGTATCATTAAACTTGTCTTTTATGCTTTGTCCTTCTATCGGCGAACCGCCGTCGAATTTGACCTTGTTTGCACATTCAATAATCTCAAACTTATTTTCATCCGGATTATACATTTTTAGTTGCACCGTATCATTCATGCCGCTGCATTTTGCTCCGACAACATATCCAATATAGTATGATGATGTATCAACGTTTCCGACAGCACCGATTTCTCCGAATGCTGTCAAATAGAATACTGCTTCCATACCTACATCCATTTCGGTTTTCCCGGAATGTTTGGTGTTTAAATATGCCTTTGTTATGGGATATTCTTGTCCGTTTATTTTTGCATAATTGCGATCACCTTTTGTTTTTATACTTTGAAGCGTGCCCTTTACTGAATCCGTGCTTCTGATAATAGTCATATAACCGGAGTTTCCGGATTTTTTTACACTTATCACATCATATCTTGCAATATCAACAAGATACTGACTGTCACCGGCAGTATTAATAACTTTGGTTTTATCTATACTCGGTTCAACGACTTCTCCATAAAACGGATATATCTTATATGTTTTCATATCCAGTGAATTAACCCATACCGTATCATAGCTGTTTACTATAACCGCATGGCTTCCAATAAGGGTAACATCACCCGAATCAACGTTAAATATGTCCTTGGTAAATTTCCCACAGGCAACATCGTTATAAATCACTGCTGCGTCGCGGTCGATTTTTGCCGTGCATTTTTTGTTGCCGTTATAATATACAAGCTCTGTCGTAGTGGTTTTGGTGGTATCGATGTCCGCACCGCTAATCTTGCGAATATCAGCAGAGTTATTCCACACACCTATATACAGTAACGTGTCGGCATCATTTTTCCTTTCTTTATAATAGAACTCTGTTTCGTATGCCAAAAGCTCGTCTGCATTTGTTTCTCCGATTTTATAGATTACTCCGTCGATTTTTACCTTTCCATCGCCCGCCGCAGCCGAATCGGAATAGAGTCCTGTTTTCGCATTTGCCGTAACCGTTCCAGTTCCGTTGTAAATACCCAATTCATGTTCGAGTATTCCAATGCCTTTTCTTGATTCATATATATCACCGTTAGGATTCTGACCGCTGTAAACTATATAGTCCGCTTCAAACATATTGTATGCCAGTCTGAATACCTGTTCACCGTTTACAGAATCATTATTCGAAAACCGGATACCGTCAGTCAGCCCAATACTTGTTGCGCGTTTTAAATATTCACCGCTTTCGGTCAATGAACTGTACCCCAATGCATTCATAGCACCATAAATTGCTTCTCCCATATATATCGAATCATCTGCCTTTTGCTTAACGGTCGAAACCGAATATATATATTTCCTTTTGGCAGCGGCTTTCATAAGATCAACGTCCGAATAATCTGATATATCCGTGTTTTTCAGTGCAAATAAAAATGTGCAGAAATCGCGAAACGATACGTCATCATTTGCTTCAACTTTGTCAAAGAAACCAAGTGCCTTAACTATGCATTCGTACCTTGACGGTTCCGATACAACATTACCTGCCGACACATCGGTTTTATCGGCGGAAACAGTGACCGTAAAAAGTTGTGTCAATACAATAAATAGTGTCAACAATCTCTTTTTCATAATTTCCTCCCTTTATTTGTACAAGTATATTCTGTGCATCAACACAGTTGCCTCTGCACGGGTTGCATTATTCATTGCGCAGGACATGTTGTTTTGGTCGCCGTTCATAATTCCACGACCGCGAAGTCTGTAGATACTGTTTTTTGCATAATCTCCTATTTGGGCGTCATCAGCAAATTGTACGCCTTCGGCATCTGTTGATTCTATTTCAATATTGCACTTTGAAATCACCCTATCAAGAATCACCGCTATATCCTGACGTGTTATATATTCATTCGGATTAAACAAACCGTTGTTACCGGTTATAATTCCTGCTTTTTCGGCACTTGCCGCAAATCTGTAAAACCAATCGCCTGCAGTACAGTCGCCAAAGCTGCATTGTGCAGTGTCGTCTGTTAGGTCAAATGCCAAAACGGCTATCTTTACAAATTCAGCACGTGTTATTTTTCCTAACGGTTCAAACTTGTCGGAAGAGCGCCCGCTTATATATCCTCTTTCAAAGAACATCTCTATGCTGTCCTTCGCCCATTCGCATCCGCTTAAATCCTTAAAGCCGCATACAGACTTTGGTTCATCCGAGTCAATTGCCGGTGTCTTTGTTTCAACGGTTAAATTTACTTTTTTGGTTCCTCCGCCGGTCGAGCCTCTGTTTTCGCTGTCTCCGGACGGAAGCTCGTCTGTTATCTTCTTCAGATTATCCGCAATTTCCTTGTTGCTCTTGTAGCCGCCGCCGGCAAGTTTTGCGTTTGCTTTTCCTGCATTTTCTCCGCTGAGTGCCACATATTTTTTGTACGCGATATTTTCCGAAAGTCCGAGTATATCACAACTATTGGCAAGTACTCTGCTTATATTGTCTCTTGTCGCTTCATTCACCATTTCAACAGCAATTTCTTTGTTTATTGTTTCAAACAGCGTTTTTGCGGTAGTCACACTGTATTCACCAAAGTTTTGCTTTATAAACTTCTCATATTTGGTATATTCCGTTGCGGAAATACCCGATTCCGCAACCTCAAGGCACTTCAGAACCTTGTTCAGACTGTCCGGATTTTTCTTAATCTGAACCTCGGCAGCTGCAGCGTAAAACATCTTTTTTACATCTGACAGACTTGCAAATTCCGTCTTCTTGTCCGCATCCCTCATCCGCTTAAACACCGCAATTATTTCATCCCTATATATGGTATTGTCAGATTCCGTACCGTCACTCAATATTTTGCTGTCTACACTTTCGTAAATCAGCAGCTTGTCAATGAGAGGCGCAATGTCCTCAGCCGTATTGAAATTTTGAGTCAGAGTGTTTCGCTCAGACTCGGTTACAAAATAAAAAGAACACTTATCAACGTCATCCTCGGAAACGCTGCTCGCTTTAAATATTCTTGCGGTATACTCGCCTACCGCCATATCTTCAGTTAGTGCTATCAAAAACTTAAAATTTCCGTTTTTATCCGATAACGACTGATACAAATATTGAATTTTTTCTTTTGCATTTGCATCATTAATGTTTTCAATGTTCTCACCGGGCTTAAGTAAAACAAGTGTAACATTTTCCTCTGCTGCAGCACCATCCCCGGTTATAACAACCTCAGTGTTCTCCTTGTTTATAACTGAGTTTGCCGCATATGTGTTCATTCCCAACAGTGTTCCCGCTATAATGCAGCTGAATACACTCCTTTTAAACATTTCTTTTCTCCTTTCTGACATTTACAAATATTTTTCCATTTGAGAATGTTGGGGCGGTTACATCCGCCCCACACCATACTTTTTTATTCAAAATTTACCGCAAGAGGCTGTGCTGTAATCGGCTTCGGGTTTTCCGTACTTCCCTTCCACACATACACCTTCGCGCTTTTGGCACCTTCTGCCTTGTTAATTTTTACATCCGTTGCTCCCTGCGTCATATCGGTTACGGTATTTTCCGCAATACCAATCAGATTTCCGTTTGCATCAAAGTATGCTGCAATAAGGTTTATACTGTCGGCATTAATCTGATTCGGCGCAATTGTTACAGCGATCTTATCGTTATCCGCTCTTGCAGATATATCACAAACAGACGTATACCAAAGCTTTACGTTATCAAGATATGCACGTTTATCAGTCTCAGCCGTTCCTATCATAAGTGAAAGTACCGGTACATTCGTTCTCGGATCAGGCCTAAATCTTTTTCCGGTGCTGTCCGTGTATACTCCTTCAAATACCGTATTTCCGTTTGATTTGTCGACAGCCTTGTAACTAAATCCCGCGTCGTTCGGCTCTATTGTTATATTGAATGTTCCGACATAACCCACTCCGGTTGTATATGCTTCTTCTTTCGGAGCCCAAACTCTTTTGGTTTCGCCGTTAAAAAGCGTTTGTCTGTCTCCCTGCGTATTTCTTACCTCTCGAATGTAGAATCTGTTCTCACAATGTGTTCCGTCGTTCATACTTTCTTTAAATCTATCATTATCTGCCCAGCCTGACAACCCGATTTCATAGTAGCTCTGTTCATCATCCGTAACAAGAAATCGTACTGATGTACGACGCTGACTTTGATTTGTTAAATCAAATTTAAGCCTTGAGATATCAAAAACCTTGTCGCTAAGGTACATATTAACAGCCGACGGATCATAGCTGCCCATTATTGCAAGGCTCTTTAATTCACCGTCAATATATGTATTGGAATATATATCCGCTTTACTCTCAGATTCATTCCACGAACGACCTTTTGTTACAAATGACGGTTCCCATGTAACTTTATCATTTGAGGCAACAACTGTCGGCTTATCTGTAAATCTATTTACTGCCGAAACAGCATTATCTGCACCTATTCTTGCATTATCGCTGGTATATTCATCAAATGTTTCAGTAAAATCTGCCGCTTGGGCAACTGTATATGAAATATTAAAATTTGTAAACGATACATTACCTTTGTGTACACTGCTACCGTTTTGTGTGACATATAACGCAGCGTGATACATACAATTTTCAGCACACACATCAACATTTGGTGCATTAAATTTCCCGTTCCAAGAACCGATAGTGTAATATACATTTTTTCCAATTATTCTTAATGAAATTTTTATATTATTACCCAAAGAAATATTCTCGGTGTCCTCAGGATAAACTTTGGTTCCACTGCCAAGCACATAATACGGTTTCTTGTGTGCATCAACGCCAAGCGTTATATACGGCGCGGTTTTATCAGAAAGAAGATATCTAACCTCTGCATTCTGACCTTCACCATTCATAGTTAAATCTACTGATGATTTTTTTATTCCGGTGAATTCATTAGTACCTGTTTTTAAATTGCAGAGCAGGTTTTCTGTACAATCACTGCCTCCGCCACCCCACATTTTAACAGAACCGTAATCAAAGCAAACACCGTTATACCAACCTGTACCCACAAAATCCCAACTTGCGTTGTTATTAGTTACGCAATTATCTATAGTTCCACTTTGATCGCCACTTATGGTACTTGTAAAATTTTCACCGTTGTACACTACTACTCCATCAGATATTGCAAAGCTGATATTTATATCACTAAAAGACACTGCCATTTCTTTTGGCAATTTAGCTGCCATTATTACCGGATATACAGTTTCATCTATTCTTTCATCAATATTTGTAAGTTCCAGTGCTCCTGTAAGCGAACCAAAAACATACTTAATTTTTCCTTCTTCAACAGTTATATTCACACTTGCAGTAGAAGTAGATTCACTTATTGTGCCTATGTCATTCCGTCTTCCATCAACAGAAGTGTAAAGTTTTCCTTCTTTTGCGTCAACACCGAATGCAACATATGAATCACGGGTTGCATTTACCAAATAACGTACCTCCATGCGGCACATAGTATCTTTGAATTTCTCACTATCCATGTAGCCGCTAAAGTTCATCTGGCTTGAAGCAGAGAGCAGTCCGCTCAAACTCCCATTTTTTAGTTTCATAAGGAATTCCGCTTCTTGTTTATCCGGCTCACCGCCCCAGTTAATCATTTTTATTCCTCTTCCATCCGATGTTTTTGAAACGGCAAGAGATGACCACTCTGATGCATTTTGCCGGCAAACCTGCCATTCGGCAACATCGTCCTCAAACCATTTTATAGGAGAGCTTGTCTGGATCGATGTGTCACCGGTCTCGACACGAGAAAAATCCGCAGTATAATTTTGGCATTCTTGTTCCGCATATGCCGATGTTGCAAACGTTCCGGATACTGCTGTAAGACATAATGCTGAAGACAAACCGAAAGCCAAAAATTTTTTCAATATATTTTTCACAAATATCACCCTTTCAAATTTTATTAATTATTCCGTTGCGGCTGTATAATTAAGTTTTTCGCTAATACCATTCTTTGTCCCCGTTGAATAAACGGTGTAATTATTGTTACGTTGCGGAGTAAATACATATTGATAACCCCCGAATTCGTTTGTTTGCATTTGATTTACATATACCGCCTTTCGATCGGAATCTCTGATAATTATACCATGATTTTTATATGAGCCATTTAACATTGTTCCTTTTATCAAAACTGCACTGCCTGCCAGTGTAAAGCGATCATCTGTTTCAACCGAGTCGGTTTGTGGAGTAACTTCGTCCTTCCAGCAATACACCCTGACAAAATCTGCATCAGGTATACTTGCATTATTAACATCTATCTCGGTTGACTCACTATCCCGGAGCGAGGCATTAGCAATTTTGTCAACACCTATAAGCTGCCCTTGAGATTTGTATGCAGCAACGTACAGATCACCGGTTATATCCTTATTCGGGATAATTGAAATTTTTGTATTGGAAAGTGTTGATGCCAAAATTGACGGTTTTTCGATTTCATCTATTGCCTCATAAACCTTTTCTGCAAGTTTGCGGCATCCGGTAGCGTTAAAATGCACATCGTCATAATAGTCAGTGTTGCCATTTAAATCAAAATTTTCTTTTGTGTATCCGTATATATCAACATATACACAACCGTTTTCCTCAGCTATCGTCTTTGTAAGATTTCTAATATGCGTTCCAATTGCAGCATCTACTACTTCATAGTCTTCTCCGCGTGATGTTTTACATGCAGGCGAAGACATAAGAATCAGCCTTACATCATCGTTTAAATTCCTATACTCATTGATTAAACGTGTGTAATCAGTCTTAAACGCTGCAGCAATTTTTTTATTGTTGAAATCAAACGGGTTTGCCGCAACATCATTTGTGCCAAGCATTATCACCACAATATCGGGTATCATTGCTATGCTCTCCGCATAATCGCCGCATCCAATATATGACGCCCCTGCTTTAATCACGTTTGCACCTGACAAGCCGAAATTGCCAACCTCATATCCTTCACCGAGAAGAGTTTGGAGCTGTTCCGGATAACGGTCATTCGTCTCACATTGCAATCCCTCTGTTATACTGTCGCCCACACAAGCGACCTTGATCTTGTTTTCTGCGTCGGCAAATATTGTGCCGATAAACATTGTTTGAAATATCACTACCGTTCCCAAAGCCAAAGCTGCGATTTTACATGTTTTTGACTTTAATCTCATTGTAAATCTCCTTCCTTTTTTTCAAAATCTATGTAATATACCGCTGATTTTACACATACAGTAAATATTACCGCTATTGTTTTTGCAATATTTTCAAATATCCAACATGTTTTTCAACATGCATTGTCAAAATTACTTTTTATTCTTTCTCCATTCGTTATACTGTTTTTTTGCTTCGTTTACTATCTTTTCCGAACCGGCAGTTCTTAGCTTGGAGATGTATTCTTTAAGAAGTTTATCCACATCCTCCTGACCGTTTGCAAGGCGTTCCTCATATTCGGTTTTTACATTTTGGCATGCGCCGACTTCTGTTTTGACATTTTCGCTGTTGAACACAAATCCGAGGTCTGCCGCCGGAATAAGAGTGTCGTTGAACGCTTCCATTTCCTTTACTCTGTTGGGATCTTCGCCCTTAACATTGTAGTTTATGAATGTGTTTCCGAATACCCACTGCATACCTGCGTTGCCGTAGCCGGAATTCTTGATAGGTTCGATTGTGTTATCATCAATCTTTTTGTAGTGTTTGCCCTCTATACCGAATACAATAAGGTTGTTTAGGTATTTGTCGGTGTTAAAGAGCTCCAGGAACTGCATTACCTTTTCGGGATTTTCGCTTGTGCGCGATATTGCCATGAGCGAACCGATAGCGTCGCCTGCCGTCATATAGCGGTCTGTGAGTTCCACCTGTACCCACTCATATTTTCTTGAGCCGCTGAGTTCTTTATCCTTTCCGGGTTTTAGTCCTGAAAATGTAACAAAATAATTTTCATCTGCTGCATCCTCCAGCCACGAATATCCACCTATAAAATTTGCTCTTGATTTTTCGCATGCAGCTTTGTATTCCGGTGATTCAACATAGTTTACAACTTTATCCGGGTTATCAATGTAAACTCCAGCTGGAAATGCAAAGCAACTGAAAAAGTCCATATCTTTATAACTTTGGCTTCTGCTTTCTGAAAGCGGCTCTATCTCAGGTTCGTTCTTTTTAATGACGTCAAGTATCGGATACAAATCGTCAAAGCTCTTTATGTTGTTGAGCTTTTCGGTAAGCTGATATTTGTCCGCAAGGTCTTTTCGGTAGAGAATTCCGGATGAGTGCCCTTTATCCTTATTTGCCGGGATACCGTAGTTCTTGCCGTTTATCTGCGAACCTTTGAGGAATTCCTCGCCCACAATTTCTTTTGTCTTGGGTGCGTATTTATCCATAAGGTCGTTTATTTCGAGGTATGCATTTTTCGCAACATCGAGTTTGTAGTTATCCGCACATGTCCAGCAGATATCATACTTTTCGCCGCCGGCATTCATCATGTTGATTTTTTCCCAGTACTGCGCCCATGTGAGGTAGTGCAGTTTGAGTTTTGCACCGATTTTGTCTTTCAGGTATTCATCGGCTTTCGCTTCTACCGACGCTACATCCTTCGGCGCGGTACTGCATACAAAGTACCAGTCGATTGTGTACAAGCCGTCTTTTCCGGCTGTCTTTTTTGTGCATCCGGCAAAGCATGTTGTTATCATTGCCAGTGCAATCAGTAGTGTTACAATTCTTTTTTTCATCTTCGTTCTCCTTTTTAATTTTTATTGTTTTATCAATGGGAATTTTCATGTACTCCCTCAGTCACCTGTCGGTGACAGCTCCCTCAAGGAGGGAGCCAAATAGAGGGGCGCCACCTGCCGCAGCCAGGTCTCATCTTCGATTCGGTCGGCGAGGGAGCCAAATAGTGCGGAACGACGCACAGGTCGTTCCCTGCTTTTTTGCCTCTATCCCCGAGGGAGGTGGGGATGCGTAAGCATCCTCGGAGGGAGTTTAATTCTCCGCACACGAAAACCCCTCATCATCCCTTAACAGCTCCAACGGTAAGTCCCTGAATAAAGTACCTCTGGAAAAACGGATATGCAAATATTATCGGTGCGACCGACACAACGCATATTGCCATTCTTGCACTCTCCTTAGGAAGCTGTTTGATAGCTGTCTCTCCCGCTCCGCTTGCCATTTGCGAAAGCATAGACACGGTTTTTAATATATTATACAGATACAGCTGCAGATTCTGCAGTTCCGGTTTGGTGGTAAGCATCATCGGGAAGTAGTAATCATTCCAGTAACCGAGCATTGCAAACAACGCTATTGTTGCAAGACCGGGAAGTGATATAGGACACACTATCCTAAAGAATGTGCGAAACTCCGACGCACCATCCAGTCTTGCGGATTCGATTATTGCGTCCGGTACGGAGGTCTGAAAAAAAGTCTTTAGTATAATTATGTTCCATGCACTGCACACCATCGGGAGTATAAGCGCCCATATTGTGTTGTTTATATGAAGCACTCTTGTGCAGATAAGATACCACGGCACTGTTCCGCCCGAAAAAAGCATTGTAAAGAACATATAGAATGTAAACACCTTGCGGAATTTAAATTCTTTTCGTGAGATAGCATAGCCGTACAAACCACACACAACAACGGTAAGCACTGTGCCAACCGCCGTAACAAATATCGTTACACCGTACGCATGCAAAATCGTGCTTGCATTGGTGAGAATGTATTCGTATGCATACAGCGTAAAGCCTCTCGGAATTACAGTGAAACCGAATTTGGCAATTGCGTCCTCGCTGTTGAACGATGTGGCAATTACAAGCAGCATGGGATACACACATGTCGTGCACACCAATATAAAGAAAATATTGAGCAGCACGTTTGCCGGTTTGGAGACCATATTCACGTTTTCAATATGACTTGCATCTGATTTGAGTTTTTTCATTGTTTATATGCCCTCCTTTTCAGAACATTGATTTTTCTTCATCTATCTTTTTAACAACCCAGTTTGCAAGCATAACCAGCATAAATCCAACAACCGACTGGAAGAAGCCTGCCGCCGAACTCATGCCGACATCGGCATTGAGCATAAGCGCTCTGTACACATAGGTACTGATTACGTTTGTAACCGGCATAAGCGCTCCGCTCTCCATCGGTACGTTGTAGAACAAACTGAAGTCGGCATTGAGAATCTTACCTATAGCAAGAATAAGCATTATTATGATAACCGACGAAAGCTCCGGGAGTGTGACATACCATATCTGGTGCCACTTGTTTGCACCGTCTATTGCCGCCGCCTCGTACAGTGAGCTGTCTATACCGGATATTGTGGCTATATACACTACAGTGGAATATCCCACGCTTTTCCACAATCCGAGAAAAACAATCAGATACGGCCACATCTTAACCGCACTGTACCAATTGACGGGTTCCTTGCCCATTGCAGCAAGCAGATGATTCACAAGACCGGTTTTGTATGAAAGAAACGAATACACTATGTATGTAACGATTATCCAGCTGATAAAGTACGGTAGCATGATGAGCGTCTGATATACTTTACCGCCGCGTTTGTTGCGCAGCAGGCTGAAGCCTATTGAAAATATTGTAGGAATTATTGCGCCCAATATAATTGTTACAAGATTGTATCCTATAGTATTTCGCAGAATAACCGGCAAATCCGGGCTGTCAAACAGGAACTTAAAATTCTTTAGTCCCACCCAGTCACTGCCGAAGATACCTTTGGCATAGTCGATATTTTTGAATGCAATTACGAGTCCGCCCATAGGCATGTAGCAAAATACAAATGTGAGCAGAAATCCCGGCAGCACCATTAGCAGAAATGCGGCATTGGTACCGATAGAAGATCTGCCGAGCCTTCGGTGACCGATCGCTGTCTGCGATGCGGATTTGTTTTTTTGATTTAACATAGCAGCCATCCTTTATCTTAATTTTATCGTAATACTTTCGATACAATAATTATAAACTACCGGACAAAGTATTTAAATCAAAAAATAAATCATTTTGTTCAATTTTCTATCAGAATTTTTATCCATATATAGCAATTGTGATTACATTTTGAACAAATTGTTATTATTTTGATGTTGCAAAATCCGGTTATATGGTATAAAATTAATATAACGGGTGATGAATGAATGGATATATTAAAAGGAAGTAAAAAAATTTGGCTTTTTTTGATAGCTGCCGTAGTATCGGCAACGCTTGCCGTGCTTGTTCTTATTATTGTTCAGGTGAGCGGTCTGTCCGACGCAAACGAAAATAAAACACATATAGAACGCATAAATATGCTCACCGCCGGGGGCGGCTACAGTGAAAAAAACATTGCCATGTCCGATATTATTAACGCGTATTCGGATATTGAGCCAAATGTAAGCATAACGAACACATCTCTTTCCGACGAGGAGTTTTATGCCAGGCTGTCTGCCGATTTTTCTTCCGGCTGTGCAGCGGATGTGATAATAGCTCCGCCATCATACGACATTATGAGCCTGTGCCGCCGCGGATACATAGCGGATTTGCAGAGCGAATTTGCGAAAGATACCAAATGGAGCGACTCATTCGACCGCGAGATGTTTCGATTTGTCGAGGGTGATTCCGGGCAGATATTCGGCATACCGACAGACGTTGAGTATGTGCTATTGTACTGCAACAAAAATTTATTTGCAAAATACGGTCTGTCCATTCCGAAAAAATATTCGGACTTTCTGTCGGCGGTAAACACCTTTTCGGCATCCGGGGTAACGCCTGTGGCATTCGGCTCAAATGACTCAAATCTTTATCTGTATCAGATTATCACATCCATGTTTGAGGGTGAAATTTCATCGGGCAGCACCTCCGCCGGTCTGCCGCCGCAATACATGAGCGCAATGAAAGAAATGTGCAATCTGTATATCGCAGGCGCGTTTCCGAGGAAGTATTCACATATGTCCGCAGACGACGCAAAAAAGATGTTTCTGGATGACAAAGCCGCCATGATAGTGGAAACCAACGGATTTATAAACGATATCAACCACAGCACAAGCTATGCCGAATACACCGAAAAATATGAGGTAATAGCGTTTCCGTATGCCAAAAGAGAGGAAAGCAAGGTGGTGTTTTCCACAGTGGCATACAATGCCGGAGATTACACAATATTTGTTAATAAACAGGCATACAAAAACAACCGGAACATGATAATGAAGTTTGTGAAATACCTCACAAATGCCAACACACTGCGCCTGTATCTTGCTCAGACAAACGATATTATGACGGTAAAAGACATTGAAAACAAAGAATACAAAATGCCGCTTGTGGCAAAATGCAAAATTGCCGTCGGAAACGCTACCAAAGTTACCCGTATGCCGATTGACATAACATACCGGTATGTGTGGAGCAAAACAATTCAAAAAAGGCTGCCGGACATTCTGTCCGGAAATATAACCGCCGCCCGGGCGCTGGAAGAAACAATGACGGCAAACCGGCAAATCGGAGTCTGTGAGGTGAGCGGTCAATGATAAAACCAAAACGGGAAAAAACACTGCGTGAGAGCATATTTCTGTCATTTATACTTCAGGCGGCGGTGTCTATTCTGCTTATCGGAGTTATCTCCACGGCAATCACCCTGAGCATACTCAAAACGCAGGCTTTTAACAATATAAACTCTGTCTTTGACGATATATCCGACAAAATAAACAGCTACGCCGAAAATATCTTTGACCTGTCGCAGTCGCTGATGTATGATTCGGATTTTGTGAATGTGGTATCGTTCGGCGAAGATATCAACACCTACCGCGCAGATGTGCTGAACAATATTTTGGCGCAAAATCCCGATATCACAGCTATAAAACTTACCGTTGACAAGCAGGACTACACGGTATCTCAGGGCAGAAGCCAAATGTTCGACTCCGGCTCGATAGGATATTCAAAAGCCGCAAGCCTGCTTGATAAAAACAAGAAAAACTATGTGTGGTATATGACATATGACAAAAGCAATACCTCCAACATATTCTTTATTCGCAAAATCCGCGATCCCTACACCGGAGCCGAACGCGGCACGGTGCAGTTTCAGATAAATGTACGTGTGTTTTACAACATGGCAGCTCCCGGAGGCAAATTTGACAAAGGCGAGTTCTGCATACTCTCCGACACAAACCAGCCGATATTAAACGGATTCGACATGCCGCAAAAAACAATGCAAAAAATTATTGGCAGAACCGAGGGCACAGACTCATACCCAAACATGTACTACATGTACACACCGCTGCCGATAACAGGATGGGAGCTTGTGTACCGGGTAAGCAAGTGGAGCATTTACAAGATAGTTTATCTGCTGCTGGCGCTTGTGCTGCTGCTGTGCAGTGTGGCGATAATAACGGCGATGTATTTTTCGAAAAAAATAAATCAAACGGTCGTAATGCCAATCTCGGAGCTGGAGAAAAGCATGCAGTCATGGGGCGAAAACGATGTGTTCACAAAACCGCGCGAGTACACCACGCGTGAAGTTAATGCACTCTACAACAGTTTTGAAACAATGACGGCACGCATAAGCGACCTGATAAACACCAACTACAAACAGGCTCTTATGCAGCGCGAATCCGAGCTGAAAATGCTCCAGTCGCAGATAAACCCGCACTTTATATTCAACACACTGGAGGCAATTAACAGCTTTGCCGCGATATACGATGTGGAAGAGATATCTGAAATAACCATGGCGCTTGCGTCGCTTATTGAAGAGGGTATCGGCTACCACTCCGACAGCAAACACACGTTTGGTGACGAAATAACCCTTTTGGACAACTATATTACAATAATGCGAATACGCTACGGCAACAGAATCACAATGGAAAAGCATGTTGAGAGCGCTCTTTTGAGCATTCCCATGCCGAGCCTGATTTTGCAGCCTATTGCGGAAAACGCAGTGATTCACGGGATGATTCCGTCGGACAGAGACGGTGTGATTACAATAAATGCACAAAAAGAAGGCAGCGACCTGTGCATAACGCTCAGCGACAACGGAATCGGAATGGAAAAAGAGGCTGTCTGCGAAATGAACAACGCTTTTTCCGACGGTGTGCCGATAAAGGGAAAGAGCATCGGACTGACCAATGTAAACAGGCGGCTCAAGCTGCTCTACGGCGACAGCTACCGGCTGAAAATAGACAGCGAAAAAGGCAAATTTACCACGGTAACAATCAGGATTGCAATACAGGAAAACGATGAATAGACGATTGTATTACTACCGAAAAGCAAAAATCAAGGAGGCTCAACATGAAGTATAAAGTATTGATTATTGACGACGAACTCCCAATAAGGAAATCGCTCGCAAAGGTTATATCGCGCGATATTCCGGAATGTGTTGTGGTAGCGGAGGCGCAAAACGGTGCCGAGGGAGCGCGGATGATATCCGAGCATGATCCCGACATAATCATTACCGATATATTTATGCCCAATACCGACGGCCTGGAGATGATTGCGCGCGTCCGCCCGAGGGCAAAGGTAATCGTGATAACCGGTTTCCGCGATTTTGAAAAGGCGCAGCGCGCAATCGGGCTCAATGTTTTTGATTTGTTGGTAAAGCCTATCAACCACCACAAGCTCTCGGAATGCATCAACAAAGCGATAAATTCCATGAAGATTGAAAACCTGAACTCTCTTTGCTCACTGTTTATCTCGGCAATATCCGACCTCGACGCGCTCTCTGTAACGAGCTATGCCGAGCAGATTGCAAAGGAAACGCGCCGTCTCGGCAACGAGGAGATTAAATTTGTGCGCGAGTACTATGTAAATATCATATCTTCCATGGCGGAAATCCGCAGCGCGGCAATAATCTACAACGGCGAGCACTGCGACACAGCCAGCCTGAAAAAACTTGTGGAAAACTCGGAAAATATAGAAGATTTGATAGACCTGTTCCGCGCCTGTGTGGACAATATCATCCGCAATATGCGCCAGCACAGCATGATGAATATCTCCAAGCATATTAAAATGGCAATGGAATACATAGACAATAACTACAAGCGCAAACTCTCGCTCGAAGAAGTGAGCGGACATGTGAACCTGAGCGTGGTGCACCTCAGCCGGCTGTTTAAAAAGGAGACGGGCAAAACCGTCCTTGATTACATTAACGACTCAAAGATGTTCAAGGCGCAGCAAATGCTCGACACCGGGAAGTATAAGGTGTACGAAATTGCCGACGAGCTGGGTTTCAGCAATTCGCACTATTTTTCTACAATGTTTAAGAAATTTACAGGACTTACCCCGAGCGAATATCTGCAAAATAAACATTTGCAGAATAATTCGTGACAAGAATGTGTCAAACTTCCTCGTGGATGAGCCAAATAGTGTATATATTCAAACGATTGCGGTTATCGGCGGAACGGTTGATAACCGTTCCCTACGGGTTTTGCCGCAAAAAATTGCCCCTTCGGCGAACGGCATTGAAAGTGAGCAGCTGACGTGTAGCACGAATAAAAACCGTACATAGCGCAAATTCAATACCGAATTTAATCTTCTTCCATTTTTCGGTATTGAATTTAGGAAAACGAGCTGCAATAATTTTGCAGCCTTTTTCCGGCGCGTCATGTACGGTTTCTAGGCATACGGGAGTCGAACCCAATATGCCTAACGTTTGAAAATTGAAGTCTTTTCAATCTGTCGTCCTTGAAAGGCGGTCGTATATTTGCAGAATTTTCTGCGGTATTATGCGAAATTTCCATTTTTAAACCACATTGGGTTCGATTCTCGTATGCCTAATTGCAGAACACGTCCTGCAAGATTTCACAGCCGCGAGACTGAGGGGGAATTTGTCATCATGAATCCGAACGGGAATTTGAAATCTTGGACAGAATCATAACACACGCAACAATAACCGCAGTAACAATAAATATCCCCGCCATGCCCTTTGCCATAACGGGCAGTGTAATATTTAACGAATCAAAACACATTTTATATCCCTCCTACCCAAGCATATTCAGTATCAGTCCACCTGCTATAACGGAAGCAATCTGCCCCGAAACATTCACACCGACGGAGTGCATAAGCAAAAAGTTTTGAAAATCCTCTTTGAGTCCCATTTTGTGAACAACTCTTGCCGACATGGGGAATGCGGATATTCCGGCGGCGCCTATCATCGGGTTTATCTTTTTGCCGTCTGACAAAAACAGGTTGATTATTTTGGCAAAAACAACTCCCCCTGCCGTGTCGAACACAAACGCAAACAAACCTATTGAGATTATCATAAGCGTCTCCTTAGTAAGAAACAAATCCGCCTGCATTTTTGTGGCAATTGTTATTCCGAGAAACAGCGTAACCGTGTTTGCGACCACCTTTTGCGCCGTTTCCGAAAGCGAATCGAGCACACCGCATTCGCGCACAAGATTTCCAAACATAAGGAATCCGATGAGTGCCACACTGCGCGGAGACACAATACCGGTTATAACGGTGATTACAATCGGGAAAAGTATTTTCGATGTTTTCGAAACGTTTTTCTGTTCATAATTCATCCTTATGCGGCGCTCGTTCTTTGTGGTGAGCATACGAATTACCGGCGGCTGAATTATCGGCACAAGCGCCATATATGAATATGCCGCAACCATTATCGCACCAATGTATTTTGAATTAAAGAAGTTTGCCACAAAAATTGCCGTGGGGCCGTCGGCGGCACCGATAATGCCGATTGACGCGGCGTCTTTTATGCTGAATCCGAACAATCCCGCAAGACAGATTGACGCAAATATGCCAAACTGTGCTGCCGCTCCGAAAATCATGAGCTTCGGATTGGAAAGCAGCGGTCCGAAATCAATCATCGCTCCTATTCCAACAAAAAGCAGCAGCGGAAACAACTCGTTTGCTATCCCGGCATCAAAAAGCACATCTATTACACCAATCTCCTTTATGCCGTCATACACCTGTGTAACGGCGCCCGAAAGCGGCAGATTGACGAGTATCGTGCCGAATCCCAGCGGCAAAAGCAGCGACGGCTCCATATCCTTTTTTACGGCAAGGTATATCAGCACCGCGCCAATCAGGCACATTACACATTGCTGCCATGTAATGTTTAATACATTCGAAAATAAATCGTACAAAAAAATTCCTCCCTTTGTTTTCATATCTATATACAAAAAGACTTTTGCCGAAACCAAATGATTCCGGCAAAAGTCTTGTTTTTTAATCCCAAAGCGGGGCAAAAGCCCGTACTGACGCCAAAGGCGCGGCCGCGCACTACGCGGTTCGCAAACTACTCCCTTTTGTAGGTGATGTTGCATATTTAAATTTTGTCTGTATTATCTATTATATTCAAACTGTTTCTATCTTGATAAGATTTGTATTTCCCGACGTACCGTTTGTCATTCCGCCGGTAATAACCACACTGTCACCGCTCTTTAGGTTAAAGTTGTTCTTTGCGGCGGACAGCGCATGATAAAACAGAACATCGGTAGATGTAAACTGCTCGCTCATTACCGGGAGGACTCCCCACGAGAGCGCCAGTTTGTACCAAACGGATTTGTTCGTAGCCATGCCGATTATATCCGTCGGTGCGCGGAAACGCGAAACCATTCGCACCGTTGCTCCAGACATTGATGTTACAACAATCGCCTTTGCGTCTATGTCTATAGCCATTCCGCATGTAGCATGCGATATTGCGTCCACACGGTTTTTAATCTTAAATTCCGTGTTTTTGAACCTCTTTGCATAGTGAATATGTTTTTCTGTTTCTTCAACTATTTCGGACATTGTGCGAACTGTTTCCACAGGGTACTTTCCTGCGGCGGATTCGCCCGAAAGCATAACAGCGCTAGTTCCGTCGTACACAGCGTTTGCAACGTCCGATATCTCCGCACGCGTGGGGCGCGGATTGTATATCATGGATTCGAGCATTTCCGTTGCGGTTATAACACGTTTTCCCAAAAGTCGGCATTTTGTGATAATATACTTTTGAATTGCCGGCACTTCCGCAAAAGGAATTTCCACTCCCATATCGCCGCGGCCTATCATTATTCCCTCACATTCCTCGCATATCTCCTCGATATTGTCGATTCCGGTGCGGTTTTCTATCTTGGCAATGACGTCTATATTTCCGCCGCCGTTGCTGTTTAAAAACTTCTTTAAGTCAATCAAATCCTGCTTTCTCGATACAAACGATGCCGCAATAAAATCGACTTTGTTCTGAATACCGAACAGGATATCTTCTTTGTCCTGCTCGCTTAAGTATACCTGGTTTAACACCTTGTTCGGAAAGCTCATGCTCTTTCTGTCCGACAGTTCTCCGCCCACAACAACGCGGCAGATAACGTCGGTGTCTTTTATTTCGCACACTTCAAATATCACAAGTCCATTGTTTACAAGGACTCTGTCGCCCACGGAAAGGTCGTTTACAAGCCCCTTGTAGTTTACTCCGACAATTGTATCATCGCCCTCGATATCACGTGTGGTAAATGTGAATGTATCGCCTTCGCAAACGGTAACACGCGAATTTTTGAATGTTTTGATTCTGTATTCAGGTCCTTTGGTGTCCAGCATAATCGCAATGGGCAGACCAAGGGCTGTCCTTACGGATTTAATCATGTCGATTTTTTTCTGATGTTCTTCGTGCGTTCCGTGCGAGAAATTGAGCCTTGCAACATTCAGTCCGGCTTTACACATAGCGGTAAAAACTTCAACGTCGCTGCTCGACGGTCCTATGGTGCACACAATTTTTGTTTTTCTCATAGTACGCTCCTTCTTTTTAGTTGACTTTTCGCTCAAAATATATTATACTTCTGTATAAGGCAAACGTCAAGTGTTATTTGTAAAAAAATATTAATATTTTAACCGTTTCTTAGCCAAATTACATCGAAGGGGGTTTTGTTATGCAAAAAAACATTTTATCGGAGCTTAAAGGACTCAAATTTTCCAACTTTGTATACCTGCTTATTGCCGGAATAGTGAATGCCGTGGGAGTAACGGTGTTTATCGCCCCGGTTATGCTCTACGACAGCGGAATATCGGGAACTTCCATTCTGCTTTCTCAGCTGACGCCGAAATACCTGAGTCTCTCATTCTTTTTGATTATTCTAAACGTTCCGCTGTTTTTGTTCGGGCTTAAAAAGCAGGGCGCCGCGTTTACAATATACGCGACATTCACCGTTGTCTGCTACTCATTCAGCGCATTTTTAATAGAAGATATACTGCCGATAGATGTGAGCATTGCTTCACCGCTCGCCGGAACAGACCTTTTGCTGTGTGCACTGTTCGGCGGAGTTATATCCGGTATCGGCAGCGGTATGGCGATACGTTTCGGCGGAGCAATGGACGGTATAGAAGTTCTCGCCGTTGTCTTTGCAAAGAAAATCGGAATCACTGTCGGTACATTTGTAATGGTATACAATCTGCTGCTGTACATAATATGCGGAATAATACTGGACAGCTGGATTCTGCCGCTGTATTCGATAGTGGCATACGCGGCGGCGCTGAAAACAATAGACTTTATAGTCGAAGGTATAGACCGTTCAAAGGCGGCAATGATTGTCACGGAAAATGCAGACGAAATATGCCGTGTGCTGTCTGACGAATTTGAATGCGGAATGACTATTCTGTACGGAAAAGGCTACTATTCGGGAAATTCAAAAAATGTGGTGTATATCATCATAAACCGATTTCAGATATCAAAAATGCGGCAGCTTGTTCACTCTGTGGATTCAAAAGCGTATATATCCATATCGGAAGTTGCCGATGTATTTCATGCACAGATTAATACATAACAGAACATCCCCCGGCATTTGCCGGGGGATGTTCTGCATGCAACCTTTTTTTCGCCTTAAGCATGCCTAAGCGGAATATCCATAACCGCCGACTCTATGTTTTCAGCAAAAGCGTACACCTTAAGCACACCCTCATCATTGCCCACACGTACCGCGACGGAGCACCTTCCGGCATACATTTTTCTGTCGGGGCAACAAGGCAGAATATGGTCTGAAATGTCCGAACCCGTGCCTGCAATTGAGCCGAATTTGTTTGTACAAAACCTTATAAAAGGTGTGGCGTCGGGTACCTCTCTGCCGCGCTCGTCAATGCAGGTGCAGGTTAAAAGTGCCAAATCTCTGCCATTTGCATATTCAACCCTGTTATCGAGAGTTAGCCTCAGTTTAACGGCTTTGCCTGTTGTCTCCTTTATATCCTCGGAAACGATTTGTCCGCCGATTCTGCCTATTGCCTTGATTTCGCCTTTTTCGTATGGCACATTCCACTCGCCGTGACCGTATTTTTCGATTTTTTGCACACCGAGTGATTTTCCATTCAACGTAATTTCCGTTTCATCGCAGTTGGTATAAACCCAGACTTTTATAATTTCACCTTCAAGGCCATCGAAATTCCAATGCGGAAGAATATGAACCATGGGTTCTTTTGTCCAATGTGATTTATTCTGATAAAATGCGTCCTTTTTTTGCAAAAACATATCAATCGCGCCGGAAATGGAGCACAGGCGCGGCCATATGCATTCACCGCGATGTTCGAATGCAATCCACTGAAAACTACCGGCAATCCACTCACGCTCGGCAATGTACTTTTGTGTTCTCTCTCTGCCCAAAAACCAGTTGTTTGTATCCTTGTCATATGCCGAGGCAAAGTTTCTCTCAGCGTTATCGTCGAGATAATACCCTCTGGTTGTGCCGGTTGCGCAGCATTCCGTTACCACAAACGGTTTGTTGGGGTACAATTTGTGCAATTCATCATAGTGCTGCAGATTGTAGTTTATCCCGATTACATCCACCAGATCGAGAATGGTTGCGCGCAGAGGTTCATTTGATATTGCTGTTGTCACAGGGCGAGATTTATCAAGCTTCTTTACAGCAGCAATCATGGTTTTTGCAATTCGCCTGCCCTGCTCTGTCGTGTGCTTCGGTTCTTCATTTCCCACCGACCACAAAATAACCGACGGGTGATTTCTGTCACGCTTAATGAGCGTTTTTAACTGCTCGATTCCCTCGTCGGTCGAGTCGTACCAGCGAGTTTCGTCCATAACAAGTATACCTTGTTCATCAAGAGCATCCATGGTAGCCTCAGCATGAGGATAATGTGATGTCCGATATGCATTGGCACCCATTTGCTTAACCATCTGAACACGATAGACATAAACATTGTCGGGCACAGCTTTGCCTGTAATCCCGTAATCCTGATGTGAGCAGACGCCGTTTAGCTTCAATTGCCTGCCGTTTAGAATAAATCCTTTTTTGCAATCGAATCTGAATGTGCGGAATCCGAATTTTGTTTCTACCCTATCGACAAGATCACCGTTTAAAAATATCTTAGTGACAACCATATACATATTCGGCGACTTTGTGTCCCAAAGCAGCGGATTATTTATATTCACCTTTTGATTCGATGTAAATTTGCCTTTGCATTCGACATTATAATTGTTTTCAATATGCACTATTTCGTTGCCATCCAAAGTGCATATCGCGGAATTAAGTGTGTAATTCGCATCGTTATATGCACAATTTACAACCGTGGTTTCAATATTCACATCCCAGTTTTCCGCGTCAATTTTTTGTGGATTAACATAAACGCCCCAAAGGTCGACTGCTGTCTTAGCCGTTTTCACAAGCCATACATTGCGGTAAATTCCGCCCCCCTGATACCACCAGCCTTCATGCGATGATGAATCGGTGTATACGGCAAGAACATTTTCGCGGTCAAAATAAACAATATCGGTTACATCGGCTTCAAATGGCGTGTAACCGCAGAAATTGTGTTTTACAAGGCAGCCGTTCAGATACACCGTTGCATTCGTGGCAACACCTTCAAAATAAATTGTAATACGCTTATCTTTGTCGGATTCATTGAGCAGAAAATGTTTTCTGTACCACGCATTCTCATATTTAAAATAACCGAGCGCCTGCGGATTGCCGCTGTCCGGCGTTTGCTCTATCACATAATCATGAGGAAGATTTACAGTTGTCCACAAATCAGAGCTCATCTTGCCCGGTATATACGAATCCGATTCATCGCAGTAATTGTATGATGCCGGGCCCAATACCATTCTTTCGGTTTTCGCGCCAATGTAGTCGGGGCCCTTCATAACCGTGCTGTGCGCGGGAAAATCACCGCAATGAAATTTCCAATTGTCGTTAAACAGAATTTTTTCTCTCATAACACACCTCCGCAGTACTATATCTCCGGAATTCAATATAACAAATATCGCACAAATTTTCAATACAATATTTAGCTGAATATATGCACAAAACAGCTATTGATTTTTTGGGATAATTATGATAAAATACATTTGTGGGGTGAGGATATATGAGTGTTTATGACGCAAAAAACGAAGAATTTGATTTCTTTTCAAGCAAATATCTGAACATAAACTCGTGCGGAAAACTTTTTAATACCGGATATGCAATCCGACGCATAAACGGCCGGAGCGATTATCATCTTTTGTATGTGAAGTCGGGCAGATGCGATGCGGTTTATGACGGGAAAAGATATAATTTGAGCGACGGAAATTTTGTGATTTATTATCCGCATCAGACACAGGAGTATTCTTTTGATACTGACGGATGCACAACATATTGGATGCATTTTTCCGGGAGGGCGGCTAAGGAAATTTTGTCGGAGCTGCAAATTGAACCGGGCGCATATCGGTGCAAACTTCCGGACAATGCCGCCGCAATGTTCGAGGAACTTATACGGGAATTCCACCTGAAGCATTATATGCATAATTCGGCTGAAAACGCACTGTTGATTTATCTTTTGACAATTCTTTCGAGATATATTCACGCCGTGCACAATACAAACGATATTGAGCGCGTTATAATGCTTATGAACATACGCTACGATGTCCCTTATGATTCACAATCATATGCAAAAATATGCGCGCTCAGCAAAAGTAGATTTTCACACAAATTTAAAGAAGTGACCGGCGATACACCAAGTAGATATTTTATCGGAATAAAAATCGATAAAGCGTGCGAACTTTTGAAATTTTCCAATCTTTCACTCTCGGAAATTGCCGAGAAAATCGGGTATGACAATGCGCTTTATTTCAGCAGGATTTTCAAAAAATACATGCATCTTTCACCGACGGAATACAGAACAAAATCAAAGCAAAAGGAATCCGCGGCAAAATGAAATTCATTTTGCCGCGGATTTTGACTTTTTACAATACCTTATTCAAAAATTCCACCATTCGCGGATTTGTGGGATTAACAAAAATTTCTTCCGGTGTGCCGTCGGCAAGTATTCTGCCCTCATCTATAAACAGCACTCTGTCCGCAACCTCTCTGGCAAATCCCATTTCGTGAGTTACGATAACCATTGTCATCCCCTCATCGGCAAGCTCGCGCATTACATTCAGAACCTCGCCGACCATTTCGGGATCAAGTGCGCTTGTGGGTTCGTCAAAAAGCATTACATCCGGCTTCATGGCGAGTGCACGCGCAATTGCAACCCTCTGCTGCTGTCCGCCGGACAGCTCATGCGGATACGAATCCGCCTTATCTTTCAGTCCGACACGTTCAAGCAGAGTCAGCGCGGTTTTTTCCGCCTGCTCCTTTGTCATCTTTTTGAGTTCAACGGGCGCAAGCATAATATTCTGCTTTACCGTGAGATGCGAAAACAGGTTGAAGTTCTGAAACACCATTCCGATATTTTCGCGGATACGGTTAATATCGGCACCCTTGTCGGTAATCACAAAATCATCGACAATGATTTCGCCCTCGGTAGCTTCTTCAAGCTTATTTAAACAGCGCAGAAATGTTGACTTTCCGCTGCCGGACGGACCGATAACGCAAACAACGTCGGCTTCGTGTATCACTACATCTATACCGCGAAGAACTTCAAGACCTTCGAAACTCTTTTTTAGTCCTTTAACGATTATTTTTTCTTTCATAATTTAACTTTCTCTCCAAATATTTTGACGCTATCATAAGCAGCGAAATTATAACAAGATAGTAGACAGCGACAATAGAATATGTAGCAAAAAACTGATACGATGAGCCGACATAAACCTTTGCTCTGTTTACAAGCTCCTTTAAGCCGATAACCGACAGAATGGAGGTGTCCTTAACGGTAACTATAAACTGATTTACCATGGACGGAACGGCAATTTTGAGTGCCTGCGGCAAAATAATCTTTACCATTGTTTTTGAGCGCGAAAGACCAAGACTGCGTGCCGCCTCTATCTGCCCTTTGTTCACCGCCTGAATACCGCCGCGGAATACCTCCGACAGATACGCTCCGCTGTTAAGACTGAGCGTGATAATACCGGCGGTAAATGCGTCGAATTTAAAGCCGCGGACAAATACCTGCATAAGCTGCGGAATACCGAAATACACGATAAATGCCTGCACAATCATAGGTGTACCGCGGATTATCCACACATACACCGCCGACACGGCTTTTAACACACGGTTCTTCCCCACTGCCATAAGGCAGACAAAAAAGCCTATCAGAATACCTATAGCTATCGAAATTACCGATATCAATGCTGTTATGCGTACACCCTCGATAAGGAGCGGTGTACCGTCTGTAATAGTTCTTGTAAAATCCATAATTAGTTAAAAATCATCCAATCGATATAGTATATTAATATCCGTACTTAGCCAGAATTTTGTCATATTCGCCGCTCTTTTTGATGTTTGCAAGGCCGGCATTGAACTTTTCAACAAGCTCTTTGTTCTCGCCTTTCTTTACGGCAAATCCGTACTGACTGGGATCTATAACATCGCCCACGGTTTTGAGCTTGAGCGATTCTTTTTTGATAGCCCATTCAACAACCGAGCGATCCTCAAAGCATGCGTCGTTTGTTCCGTTTTCAATAGCTGTGTACATTGTGGGCGAATCTTCGTATATAACAACCTCATAGCCGTACTTTTCGGCATTTTTCTGAGCAAATTCCGTTCCCATTGTTCCGGCTTTTGCGGCAACTGTTTTGCCTTTGAGCTCATCTACGCTCTTTATTGCGCTGTCTTTTGCAACAACCATTATCTGACCGTCTTCAAAATATCCGTCGGAAAAATCAAAGGTTTTCTTTCTTTCATCATTTATTGTCATTCCGGCTATCATACCGTCTCCCTGACCGGACTGAACAGCACCCATAGCAGGATCGAAACCTTCGTTTTTAACTTCGTATTCAAATCCCTGATCCTTTGCCACTGCCGCAAGGATATCCATATCAACTCCGACATACTCGTTTGTTTTGGTGTCAAGATATTCAAACGGGGCAAATGAGTTATCCGAATAGATAACGTATTTGTCTCCCGATTTGCCGCACGATGCAAAGCACATGCATGTGCATGCAACGAGCGCCGAAGCTACCGCTTTTTTAAAATTAATATTCATTTTCATTCTCCTCCTAAAAACAATATAATTTATTATACAATATTTTTTTGGAAAATGCAAACTTTTTTGTAATTATTTTTTATTTTTATTAAAAATGCATATGTATATGCCGGAAATGAAAAAATATAAAATTTTGTATTGACAAATGCACTATTTTCTGTTATAATTCTATCTGTCTTAAAGGTGAATACATTTGCGGGAGTGGCTCAGTGGTAGAGCGTCACCTTGCCAAGGTGAACGTCGCGAGTTCGAATCTCGTCTTCCGCTCCATAAACCGACATTTTTCGTTGAAAAGTGTCGGTTTTGTTTTTTTCCGGCATAATTACCGACGTTCATCTTACTGCTGATAAGCTACAAGTAAACAAACATCCTTGCGGCAGAAAATTTCCGTTCCGGCGAATGACATTGAGAACATGTGGTTGACATTTCCGGCGAGAAAAAATATTTATAGTGCAAAATTATCGGCACACATAATCTTATTTCTTATTGTGACGACGATTTTAGGAAAACAAGCCGCGATAATTTCGCGGCATTTTTCCGGCACGCAATAATTATTTTTTGAGTCGCGATATGTCCCACATGTTCTCACCGTCAGGAGACGGAATGGAAATTTAGTATACTCCCTCAGTCACCTATCGGTGACAGGTCTCATCTTCGATTCGGTCGGCGATAAACGCATGCCACCGGCATGCATCGCCCCTCGGAGATGGAGCCAAATAGTGCGCATGTTCAAACGATAGTTGTTACCCACGGTACAGTGCACCGCCGTAAATTTATCTTCCTCCGGGTGCAAAAATCGCATGTCTTACCATATATTTTCACTACAAATTTCATCTGTTTTATAGTATAATGGCAGTGTATAAAACCCGAAAGGAACAAAAGAAGATGAAGAAAAGAATACTTAGTCTCCTATTGTCTGCATCACTGATAACACTGATTCCGCCGAATGCAAAGGCGGTTGAATTTGACAACAGCGTAATGTCGGATATCGATTCACACTGGGGCGAAGGTGATATTGAAACTCTTTATCGTGCCGGGATAATGCGCGGCGACGGAAAGTACGCGCGCCCCGATGACAATGTAACGCGCGGCGAATTTGTGTCTGTTCTCTCACGCACGCTGGGGCTTGAACGCACCTCGGGCAGCGCATTTTCCGATATAACCGACGGACACATGTTCTATAACGAAATATGCGCGGCATACGAAAATAATCTTGTAACCGGAGATACAAACGGCCGCTTTAACCCAAACAGCAATATCACGCGCGAAGAAATTATGCTCATTATATCACGCTGTATCGACAGTAATGCAAAAGCATCATATAAATTCAAAGACATAAAAAGCGGATATATTTACAAAAACGAGCTTGAAAAAGCCGTTTCGTCCGGAATCATCTCCGGCTACTCCGACAACACATTTCGACCGAATGCAAAAGCCACACGCGCCGAGAGCGCGGCAATGACAGTCCGCCTCATGAAATCAATGCCGTCGGGAAGCAAAGCCGACGTGCGCAGCTTTGCAAAAAAATACATTGAAAACGATATATCATATCCTCAAAGCAACATTGCAAACGCAACAGGCAGCGCGCTTGAAGAACTCCATATGCGAATGAATTTTGCCAATGAAATCAGCAGTTTCGGAACGGATGTCACAAAAAGTCTCTCCAATCTCAGCGAGCAAAGCGCCGAATTTTCCGGCATGCTTTCAAAAATCACATACACCGGCAAAATCACCTACAACCTGTCCGGCACTCTAAGCGATACAAGGACATATCCCTGCACAATAACAGTCCTGATTACAGAACGTGCCGAAAAAAAATATGTGTACTGCAGCAATGTGAACCTTAAACAAGACAGCCGAATCAACCTGACATGGGAAGTATATTCTTCCGCGCCGGACTACAGCCCGGACGGGGTAAATGTAATATCGCCGTCGTCATTTCAGCTGTCTGCCGAAAACCTCAATATAGACGGAAGCTACATTGGAAGCGGCATAACGTTTTTTAACTCGCTCACAAAGGCATATATGAACTATGCCGAAAACAGCGGGTACAGTGTATGGCCTATATATAAAACCGACTTTACCCTCAAAACTTCGCACAGCTTTTTGAATACTGCGCAATACAGACGTGCCGCCGTATCACAGCTAATCAAGTATGCCTGCAAATACGGGATTGACGGAATAAATATCGACTTTGAAAACGTGTACGAATCCGACCGCGCCTACCTCACAAAGCATATCCGTGAAGTTACACTCGCCATGCACGAACTCGGAATGATTGTGTCGGCAGACGTAACCCGTCTTGAAAAATCGAGCTCGGCATGGTCTATGTGTTTTGACCGCGACGCAATAAGCGAAACGGCAGATTATGTTATGCTTATGGCATACGACGAATATTACGCGGGCAGCAAAACACCCGGTTCGGTATCGAGTCTTGACTGGGCAGAGGACAGCGTTAAACTCACACTGAAAGAGGCAGACGCGTCCAAACTCGTGCTCGGTATGCCGCTGTATATGCGCTACTGGGAGGTAACAAACGGCAAAGTGACCGCCACATCGGCAATAAGCATGCAGACGGCATACAAAAAAATTCAGGAAAACGACGTGACATACACCTACCTCGAAGACGACGGACAATACAAAATATCGTGGAAAGACGGCAATAAAACATGCATGTTCTGGCTGGAAAATTCCGATACGGTGAAAAAACGCGTGGAGATTGCAAACAAATACAATCTTGCCGGAGTTGCAACATGGCGGCGCGGATTTGAAACAAGCAATATATGGAAAGTTATTAAAGATATGTTAAATTAATAAGATATCCTTGATTTTCTTTGAAAAATTTGTTATTATGTATCATACAACATACAATAACAGGGGTGACAAAATTTTATGACAAACAACTTTGACGAAAAAAAGCTCGAACAGCTTTCCATGTTCTCTCTATCGGAGCCGGAACGCGTTCAAATCACGAAAGACATAGGCAAAATGATAGATTTCATTACCATTGTGGATGAAAGCAGCCTTTCGGCAGACGGCTGCTGCGTTAGCGGCGATTACGGGAGAGCCGATTATATACCTCCTAAAGACGATGCATTATGCAAAAAATATAACGCTTTGGCAAATGCCCCCGAGAAAACCGAAAACTATTTTGTTGTTTCAAAAGGGGGTACAAAATGAAAGGGAAAATAAAAAAGATATATGACGCGGCATATTTCAACAGGAAACTGGTATACGATAAAGCCGGAGAATATGTTAAAAAACTTGAAGAGCGCAATAAAATTCTGAACGCATTTGTTCACTATGATCTCGTTGCACTAACCAATTCCATATGCGATGTCGGACGCGAACTTCTCTACGACTGCGTAAATGAGCTGAGCGGCGTTCCGTACTGTGTAAAAGACAATATCTGCACAAGAAGATTCAAAGCGACATGCGGCTCGAAAATTCTTGAAAACTACATGCCCGAATACTGTTCGGACGTGTACACGGCACTCCGCCAAAAAGGAGCACTGTGTGTCGGAAGCACAAACATGGACGAATTTGCAATGGGTTCATCCTGCGAAAATTCAATCTACGGAGCAAGCAATAACCCCCATGATGAAAAACGCATCACTGGCGGCAGCTCCGGCGGTGCGGCTGCGGCAGTTGCGGCGGAAATGACTGTGTTTGCACTCGGAAGCGACACGGGCGGTTCCGTTCGCCAGCCGGCAGCACACTGCGGATGTATCGGGTTAAAGCCGACATACGGCAGTGTGAGCCGACACGGCCTGATTGCCTATGCGTCGAGTTTTGACGAAATAGGTATCCTGGCTCGCAGCGCGGAGGACACGGCAATTGTTTTCGACATAATAAGCAAATACAAGGAAAACGATTTAACCACAACAATGCAAAGACAGCACAGAACCGTTCGTGCTCTTGAAAAAAGCGTGCGCGGACTGAGGATAGGTGTGGATTCCGATATATTCCTCGGCGCATCGCCCGAGGTGAGCCGCGCAATAGAGAGAGCCATAAATGAATACAAAAGCCTCGGAGCAGAGGTTGTTCCCGTCAGAATGCCCGGCGGAAAGGAATGCCTTGCCGTGTACTATACCCTTGTGTGCGCCGAGGCGGCATCTAACCTCTCGCGTTACGACGGTGTAAGGTACGGCCGCCGCGCAAAACAGTACTCCGATATTGAAGATATGATGAAGAAATCGCGTACCGAGGGATTCGGAACAGAAGTCAAACGCAGAATTATGCTCGGCAACTTTGTACTGAGCTCGGAACATTACGACAAATACTATGTTAAGGCTCAAAATATGCGAAAAGCAATTTGCGCACAGACAGATGAACTGTTTGAAGATGTGGATTTGCTGCTGACGCCTACCGCGCCCACAACAGCGCCGCTCCACGGAGCGTTCGACAACGATATTCTGTCGGCATATTCAAGCGATATCTACACGGTTTTGCCGAATATATGCGGTATACCTGCAATAAGCATACCCTGCGGATTCGACTCAAACCGCATGCCGATAGGAATGCAGCTCATGGCAGGCAAATTCTGCGAACGAACTCTGATACGTGCCGCAAGCGCATTCGAAAACCAACTGGGCGAAGACGAAATGTACGGAAACCCGAAACACGGAGGTGGTATCATTGAATTATAAATTTACAGCCGGTGTGGAAACACACATAGAACTATCCACGGAGAGCAAAATATTCTGCCCGTGCGCCATCACATTCGGACAGGCTCCGAACACCCAATGCTGCGAAATATGCACCGGACAACCCGGGACACTTCCGAAGCTTAACAGAAAAGTTGTTAAATATGCCGTCCGTGCCGGAGCGGCTCTTGAATGTGATATCGCAAATGTATCGGAAATGGCAAGAAAAAATTATTTTTACCCGGATTTACCGAAAGGATATCAGATTACGCAATACGACAAGCCCCTGTGCACAAACGGCAGGCTGAAGCTGAGCGACGGAAGCGTTATACGGATTCGCCGCATACATATTGAGGAGGACGCCGGAAAATTAATTTATAAAAACGGCGATGTTCTCATAGACTACAACCGTGCGGGAGTTCCGCTGATTGAGATTGTGACCGAACCGGATTTCACAAGTCCCGAACAGATACGCGAATACCTCGACAAACTGAGGCTCATTATGCTGTATCTTAAAATTTCGGACTGCAAAATGCAGGAAGGCTCCATGCGCTGCGATGTGAATATCTCTGTGCAAAAAGCGGACGAAACCAAACCCGGCACAAAAACCGAAATAAAAAATATAAACTCACTTGCAAACGTTGTTAAAGCTGCCGACGCGGAGTATCGCAGACAGGTCGGGATTCTGTCGTCGGGCGGCAGCGTGACGGCGCAGACAATGCGCTACAATGCCGACTCAAACACCATAGAGCCGATGCGGAGCAAAGAAACCGAGGCAGAATACAGGTATTTCCCGGAACCGGATATTAAACCCATTGTGCTGAGCGACGAATATATCGCCGCGGTAAAAGATTCTGTTCCCGAACTGTACGATTCGGTGTATGACCGGTTTGTAAACGAGTACAAATTGAGCGAAGACGATGCCGAGGCGATTGCAAGGTATCCGCTGATTGCAAATTTTGCCGACAGACTGATTGCTGAATGCGGCAATGCAAAAATGTGCGCAAATATCATCCTCACACAAATGTTCAGATTTTTTGAAGATGAGAACGAAAAGGAAAAATTCATACTACCAATATCGCGCAGGGAGTTTTTCCGCGCGGCAAAGGCGTGCTGCGAGGGCGATGTTTCGCCAAATATGACAAGGCAGTTTTTTTACACGCTTATGCAGGGCGGCTCCACAGCGGACGAACTGCTCAAAGACGGCAGATTTAAAAATGCCGACGCGGCGGATTTTGAACAAATAATTGATAAAATCATTGCCGAGAATCCGAAAATCGCGGACGACTATGTGTCCGGAAAGCAAAAGGCACTCGGCGCTCTTATGGGCATTGTGATGGAAGAAACCGACGGAAAAGCGGAACCGATGTCGGTAAAGAATATGATAATAAATAAATTGATGTAAGCAAATGCCGGGCATACGCGCCGAAATCGCGTATGACTGTCAAAGGAGAGGTCAAAATGTACGCATCCATATTCAAAAATAAGTTTAAAACCGCAGTAATCGTGGCAGCAATATTTGTGCTGCTGTCTGTGGTTGTATACTATATCAGCTATGCACTCGGCTACGGAAGATACGCAATTGTCATTGCATTGGGTTTTTCGCTTGTAACATCGATTGCGTCATATTGGAACAGCGATAAGGTCGTTATTGCAATAAACCACGCGCACCCGGCAGATGACGCACAGTACAGCGAAGTCCGCGGCGCACTTCAAAGGGTGTGCCATGCAGCCGATATACCCGTTCCGAAACTGTATGTAATGGATGATCCGTCACCAAACGCATTTGCCACAGGCAGAAATCCGAAACATGCCGCGGTGTGCGTTACAACCGGACTGGTATCCTCTCTCGACTACTATCAGATAGAGGGCGTAATTGCCCACGAAGCGGCACATATCAGAAATTATGATATTCTACTGTCCACCGTTGCGTCGGTAATGATAGGCGCAGTGATAATGATATCCGATATCTGGTCGCGCTCGCTGTTTTTCGGCGGCAGACGCTCACGAAATGACGAAAAAGACGGAGCTAACGGCATATTGATGATTATCGGACTTGTATTTGTGATTCTTGCACCTATCGCAGGTCAACTTTTGCGCCTTGCACTAAGCCGCAGCCGCGAATATCTCGCCGATGCCACGGCGGTTGAATTTACACATAACCCCGAGGGACTCGCCACAGCACTGGAAACAATAGGCGGAATCGCTCAGCCGGTGCGCTGCGCAAACTCCGCCACGGCAAATATGTATATTTCCGATCCCATTCTCGCCGCAAACGGCAGACGCGGAATGTCACTTTTTGCAACACATCCGCCGATAGAAAAAAGAGTTGAGGCTATACGGAATATGGAATATTGATTGTTACGTTCGGTCGGTGGTAAACGCATGCCACCCAAAGAGAGAACCTTTTTTCCTCCATCTCCGAGGGAGGTGGGGATGCGCAAGCATCCGACTCTTTTAGCCTCCCTCACCGAGGGAGGTGGGGATGCGTAAGCATCCGACTCTTTTAGCCTCCCTCACCGAGGGAGGTGGGGATGCGTAAGCATCCTCGGAGGGAGTTTGAGCCTTGTCAAGCGATAGCGGTTACCGGCGGAACGGTTAATAACCGTTCCCTCGTATAATATACATTGTGATTATTTTTCAAGAAAATCACATAAAAAACTTGTTATCTCATAAGCCATAT
>CAKSIN010000013.1 GCA_934463115.1 uncultured Clostridia bacterium | reverse complement strand
CGTCCCGTCTATTTGGTGAAACGGTACATCTTTACATCATCTTAATAGAGCTTGGCACCTGCCGGAATATGGTCATCCACCATCAGGAGATGAAGCTTTTCTTCGCCTTCTTCTTCGTGGATTGCACTGAGGAGCATACCGCAGGAGTCAATGCCCATCATAGCTCTCGGCGGAAGATTTGTGATAGCGATAAGAGTTTTTCCTACAAGTTCTTCCGGCTCATAATAAGCGTGAATACCGCTAAGTATTGTTCTGTCCGTGCCTGTTCCGTCATCAAGAGTGAACTGCAGAAGTTTCTTTGACTTCGGCACAGGGGCACACTCTTTAACCTTTACTGCACGGAAATCCGACTTTGAGAATGTATCAAAATCAACTGTTTCTTCAAATAAAGGCTCAATCTTAACCTTGGAAAAATCAATTTTTTCTTCGGCTTTTGGAGCAGCTTCTGCAGAAACCGAAACTTCATTTGAAACTTTCTTGTCATAATCCAACGGCTTCATTGTCGGGAACAGCAGAACATCTCTTATTGAATACGAATCGGTGAGCAGCATAACGAGTCTGTCGATACCGATACCCAGTCCGCCCGTAGGGGGGAGTGCATATTCAAGGGCATTAATATAGTCGTCATCCATCATGCCGGCTTCGTCATCACCGTTTCTGCGCGCCTCAACCTGCTTTTCGAATCTTTCTTTCTGGTCGATAGGATCGTTCAGCTCCGAGAATGCATTGCCGTATTCGGTTCCGTTTATAAAGAACTCAAAACGTTCGGTATATGCCGGATCGGACGGCTTTTTCTTTGCCAGCGGCGAAACCTCTATCGGATAGTCCATTATGAATATCGGCTGTATGAGCTGTGATTCAACCTTTTCGTCAAATACCGCGTACATTGCTTCGCCGACTGATTTTCCGTCCTCAACTTCAACACCGGCGCTTTTTGCGAGTGCGATTGCATCTTCGGATGTGGAAACCGCGGTAAAGTCGACGCCGGCAAATTTCTTTACAGCGTCCATCATTGTCATTCTGTCCCAGCCTTTGGCAAGGTGAATTACTTTTCCCTGATATGTTATGTCGGTTGTTCCGAGAACTTTCTCAGCTACATATGAAATCATATTTTCCGTAAGATCCATCATGCCGTGGTAGTCGGTGAATGCTTCGTACAGTTCAATGGTGGTAAATTCCGGGTTATGCTTTATATCCATTCCTTCGTTTCGGAAAATTCTTCCGATTTCGTATACCTTTTCAAGTCCGCCGACAATAAGCCTTTTAAGGTTCAGCTCGGTAGCTATTCTGAGGTACATGTTGATACCGAGAGTGTTGTGGTGGGTTATAAACGGTCTTGCCGTTGCGCCGCCCGAAATTGTGTTGAGCACAGGTGTTTCAACCTCAATGTAACCCAGATTGTCCAGAAATTCGCGAATGCATTTTATTATTTTGCTTCGTATTATAAATGTCTGCTTAACCTCGGGATTTATTATCAGGTCGACGTATCTCTGGCGGTATCTCAGGTCGGTGTCTTTGAGGCCGTGCCATTTTTCGGGGAGCGGACGAAGTGATTTTGAAAGCAATGTCACGCTCTCTGCATGAATGGATATCTCGCCTGTTCCGGTTTTGAAAACCTTTCCGCTGAGTCCCACAATGTCGCCGGCTTCTCTGCCAACGAGCGCTCTGCCCACCGGTGATTCGTCGGAAATTTTAAAGTTGTAGGGATCAGACTCTGTGGAACCTACTATTGTGTATGTGTCCTCGTCGCCGAATTCCATATCCTTGATTTTTACAACAGTTCCTATAGTAACCGCGTCGGAGCTAACCGCGTCGCTGTTAACTACCTCGGCGTTTTTGAGCATGTTTTCAAGATCTTTAATGCGCTGTTCCATAGATGCCTGAGCCGCCATAGCCGCGTCGTATTCGGCATTTTCGCTCAGGTCGCCGTAGCTGCGTGCTTCCTTAATTTTTTCGGCAATTTCCTTTCTGCCGTTTACTTTCAGTTCCTCAAGCTCGCTTACGGCGTTATCGTAACCCTCTTGTGTCAATATGGTTGGTTTAGCTGCCATGTTAAAATCTCCTTTAATAATTCTTGTCCGTATGCCTAAATGCATATACTACATTATTATAATAAAATATATGCAAAATGTCAAGCAATGCCGCCCGGTTTCCTTATAAATAGGTAAAATAACTTGTTAAAACGATGTAATTCGTCCGCAAATCCGATATTTTAACGGTGTTGTTCCCATAATGGCTTTAAAATTTTTTCTGTAGGCTCTTACATCGCTGTAGCCGACGCGTTCCGAAATTTGTTCTACAGACATATTGGTTTGCAGGAGTAAATGACAGCTTATGCGAATCCTTGTTTGACGGATATAACAGGTATATGTAATTCCAAATTCGTTTTTGAATAAATAGCTCAGTTTGGACTCGGAGTAATTCAATTTTGCCGCCAGTTCACCGAGACATTTCTTGCTGTTATAGCTTTTGTTTGCATATTCAATCATACGCTGTACCGTTGCGCCGAAATTTTGGTTTCTGATGTCTGAATTGCGCATGGAAAGAACAATAATTTTAATAAGGCTGCTTCGCATAATCTGGCAGTAGCCTATCTCTTTGTTTGCATATTCCGTCAGCATATTTTCGAGCTCGGTTTTTATTTCATTATTTTTGTCAAAAAATATTTTGACCGAATTTACGGTTAACGGCGAAATGCCGATAAGATAATTGCTCAGCACATCCGAAAAAGTGTAATTGTTTTTCAGCGCCGAGTCGATAAATCCGGGTATAAAAATGCAGCGTATAATGCATAAATCCGCGCTTTTGTCAGTGAGACAATGAGGTTGGTTGTAGTCTATAAAAATGTAGCTGTTTTTATTCAGCTTTATATTTTCGCCGTTATATGAATGAGTGACTTCGCCCTCGCAAATATATATCATTTCAATAAATTCGTGCGAATGCACAGGTACACGGTCGTTGCTTTTTTCTTTGACTATCGAAATTTCGTCATTTCTCAAAAAATCGGTTATGGTATAAAAGCCGTTCATAAATTCAACCACCTTTTTATTAAAAAAATGTATTTTTATTATTGTATCATTATAGTATAATTCTTGTCAAGATGAAAGCCTTTTGCAAATAACGGCTCTTTTGCCGGAAAGGAAAATTATAATTGTATAGTGTTATATCGCATGAAAAGTTGAATTATCTGCTTCTTTTTATATCAATAACGGCTGCCGTTGCCAACAGCGTATTGCTGCATAAGCGGGAAATGACTGATAACAGGACTGATCCGTTCATGTTTAACGGAATCGGTTCGGTTATTTGGATAATATTGCTCGTTCTGATTAATAGGGGCGGATTGCACTTAAGCAGAAATACCGTTTTGTACGGAATTGTTTACGGAGCGGTTCAGATATTGTTTTTGTATTTCAAACTGAATGCCATGGAGCGCGGCGCTGTTTCGGTCACTACGCTTATAGGGAATTGCTCTATGATTTTTTCGGTTATTGTCAGCATGATATTGTGGAATGAACCGGTTGAAATTTTGCAATGGATTGGAATAGCAATGCTCCTTGTCGGTGTGGCAATAACATCGGGAACAAAGAACACGGGTAATAATTATGAACGTGCATGGAGCTTTTATGTAACAGGTTTCTTTGTGCTTGCCGGGATGGTTGGGATAGTATTCAAAATGTTTTCGGCAGCCGAAGGCCGGCAGCACTATACCGATATGTTTATTATAGCGGCAATTTTTATGTCGGTGTGTAATTTTGTTATATCGCTGAAATCCGTGCATAGGGGGAATATATACAACAAAAGAGATTTATTTTTTGCTTTGATGTGCGGCGTTGTGAGTTGTGTGTACAATCGGCTGAACGCCTATTTGGCCGGAACTCTTCCGGGCGTTATATTTTTCCCGGTATTCAACGGTTCCGTTATCATTCTGTCGGCAGCCGCAGGGGTGATAATATGCAAAGAAAGGCTGGGCATTATACAGATTTTGGGTTTTGTCATGGGGGTTGCTGCACTGCTGCTTATAGGAAAAGTAATAGTATAAAAACAGAAAGCGAGGGATTTAAATGAGTAACAATTACGCAAATTTATCAAATACTTCTGCTGTTGACCATTTGGGGAGAGAACTTCCGAAATACAGCGAAGTCGGGGATGTAAAGAAAGAAAAAACAGTCGGATTATTTTATTATTTATGGCATGGCTATCACGGAACCCAAGGGCCGTATGATATCACAAAGATTCTTGAAAAGCAGCCTGATGCTATGAATCACCCCGAAAGTCCGGTCTGGCCGTCGGCGGAACACACTCCGATGCTGCATTGGGGCGAGCCGCTGTTCGGATACTATGTATCACAGGATCCGTGGGTTCTGCGCAGACATGTTCAGATGTTTATAGACGCAGGGATAGATGTTCTTTTTTTCGATGTAACAAACGGGTTTACATATCGAAAGGTATATTTGAAACTGTTTGAAATATTAAGGGAGTATAATCAAAAAGGATTTAAAGCGCCGAAGGTATGTTTTTATACTGCTCCGGCAATACGCGGGTGCGGCACGGGCAATCTGATGGATTTGTGGGAGCAATTGTACGAGCCGCGGCTGTACCCCGAATTGTATTTCTATTGGAAGGGCAAGCCGCTGATGATTTGTCATTCAATGCGATCGCTGCCCGATGAAATACGTGATTTCTTTACATGGCGGAGTCCGACGTGGGGTGTCCCCGAAAAGTGTAATACATGGGCGTGGGGAACAGAGCAGAAAGTGGCGGTAGATGAAAACGGTGTTCCGGAGGAAATAGCAGTGAGCGTATGCAGGGTGGCATATGAATCCGATATCGATTACGGTTCAAGAGGAATGGGTGATGCCGCATACGGCGTTCCTATGATAGGAAGGTCATGGCATAACGGGGCGAAGGATGAAATAAAGAATGCTTCTCACTACGGATTTCAGTTTGAAGAACAGATAAATAACGCTCTTGAGTCCGATGCTCCCGTTGCTTTTGTAACGCAGTGGAACGAGTGGCTTGTTCCTTTTCTCACGAAAGAGAACAACACCCTTTATTCAATGGATGGCTATCCGGTTCGGCTTCAGGATGAATTTAATGAAGAATACAGCCGCGATATTGAACCAATGAAAGGCGGCTACGGTGACGCATATTATATGCAGCTTATCTCATTTGTAAGACGTTTTAAGGGGATTGAAAAACCTGCTGTCGACAGCGGCAGGCGAAGTATAGAAATGAAGAACGGATTTAAAGACTGGGATGATGCCGGCATTACATACCGTGAATATACCGGTGATATTGCACCGAGAAATTATGCGGCATACGATGCAGTCGGAAGATACGAAAATTATACGGGGCGGAATGAATTTGAAATTTTGAAAACAGCGGCTGATGATAATAACATTTTCTTTTACGCAAGATGTGTAAATGATATTATTGACCGGAATGAAAAAAATCCTGTCCGTTTGTTTATAAAGTCAGCAGACAATTGTGCAGCCTCGTGGAACGGATACAACTTTATGGTTGAGATAGATATAAACGACGCAAAATCGGCAATGCTCAAAATATGTTCGGATAACGGCAGATTTTTGTGGCGAGACTTGTATCGGACAGAGTGCATGCTTGTCGGAAAAGAAATTCAGCTGAAGATAAACCGGAAATGGATTAACATATGCAGTGAAAATTTTTCCCTGGAATTTAAGTGGGTTGATAATATGCAGCAAAACGATATAATGGATTTTTACATAAACGGGGATTCCGCTCCGCGCGGAAGATTGAATTATGTGTATATACATGACGGCAATCAATGAAAATTATTACAAAAATGTAAAAAGTAAAAAATTTGAAAATAGGTATTGCATTTTGAAAGAAAATGTGGTATTATGACAGTAATTATTAAATGCGTTGACCGCGAACAAGTAGTTGTATACGTAGCCTGGAGAGAGTTGCCGGGAGCTGCGAGGCAATGGCAAAGATACAGTGAATACATCGCGGTAGCAGTGCACCGAAAGGCAACGAGTAGGCTGCAACGGGCGTTCCCGTCACAGAACTAAGGTATGAATGTACCTGATAAGGCCGCTATCGTGAGGTATCGGCGAACTGAGGTGGTACCGCGGGTTATTCCCGTCCTCTGTATTATTTTAATAACAGGGGACGGTTTTTTTATACCTCCCCGGGCGGATATTCCGCCGGAAAGGATAGGGTGATAACAATGGTTATCAAAATTTTATTCCTTGCGGTATTCTTTGCCGTAATGGTTGCAGTCGGAGTTTATTGTTCAAAACACGCGACGGATGTAAACGGATTCGTGCTGGGCGGTCGCTCCGTAGGCCCGTGGCTCACGGCATTTGCATACGGTACATCGTATTTTTCTGCCGTTATTTTTGTCGGCTATGCCGGTCAGTTCGGCTGGAAGTTCGGAATAGCGTCCACATGGATCGGAATCGGAAACGCTCTTATCGGTTCGCTCCTTGCGTGGGTTGTTCTCGGTCGCCGTACACGGCTTATGAGTCAGCATCTTTCAAGCGCAACAATGCCGCAGTTCTTCGGAGCGAGGTACAAGAGCAGTGCACTTAAGATAGGTGCGTCGGCGATTGTGTTCGTGTTTCTAATCCCGTATACCGCGTCGCTGTACAACGGACTTTCAAGGCTGTTTTCAATGGCTTTTCCCGGTGTTGACTACACCGTTTGTGTTGTAATAATGGCAGTGCTCACCGGTATATATGTTATTGCCGGCGGTTACATGGCTACCGCAATAAACGACTTTATTCAGGGCATGGTTATGCTGTTCGGAATCTGTGCGGTTATAGCGGCGGTTCTTTCGCAGCACGGCGGATTTATGGGCTCACTTGCCAAACTCGCAAGCGTGCAGGATGAAACCGTTACCAATGTTCCCGGGGCATTTGCCTCATTCTTCGGTCCGGATCCGCTCGGACTCCTCGGTGTGGTTATTCTCACCTCACTCGGAACATGGGGACTGCCGCAGATGGTGCAAAAGTTCTATGCAATAAAGAGCGAAAAGGCAATAAACAAGGGCGCTGTTATATCAACATTCTTTGCGATTGTTGTTGCCGGCGGATGCTACTTCCTCGGCGGTTTCGGCAGGCTGTCGGGTGTGGATGTTGCAGCGGACGGATTCGATGCCATTATTCCGGGAATGATGAGCACACTGCCCGATATTCTTATTGCAGTGGTTATTATATTGGTTCTCTCGGCGTCGATGTCTACTCTGTCGTCACTGGTGCTTGCGTCGTCGTCAACACTCACTCTCGATTTTATCAAGGGCGGTGTGTGTAAGAAAATGAGTGAAAAATCACAGCTTGTTACAATGCGTGCGCTTGTTGTGGTGTTTATTGTTGTATCGGCGGTTATCGCCATTGTTCAGTACAAGGCGAATGTTACCTTTATTGCCCAGCTTATGGGTGTGTCGTGGGGAGCGCTTGCCGGCAGCTTTTTGGCACCGTTTTTGTACGGATTGTATTCCAAGCGCGTTTCGGCGGCTTCGGTTTGGGTTTGCTTTGTATTCGGTTCCGGGATTATGATATTAAACATGCTTGCACGCAATGCATTTCCGCCGATATTGCAGTCTCCGATAAACTGCGGTGTTTTGGCAATGCTCGCAGGTTTTGTGATTATACCGCTTGTAAGCCTGTTTACAAAGAAACCGGATTCAAAAGATGTTGACGATATGTTTTCCTGCTATGATATAGAAGTAACCGTTCATGCAAAAACATCTCTCGGAGAATAAAGGAGAATGATGATAAAATGCCAATAACCGATATACTTAAAAAAAATGCGGATTTTTACCCGAATGACATTGCACTCACGGAGATAAATCCGAAACTTGAAAATCAGACAAAAATGACCTGGCGCGAATATTCGCTCATACAAACCAATCCGCGCGAGGCATACAGAAAAGAGATAACATGGAGCGAATTTAATAAAAAGGCAAACAGATTTGCAAATCTGCTTCTTTCGCGCGGTGTGAAAAAGGGAGATAAAGTGGCAATTCTGCTTATGAACTGCATTGAGTGGCTGCCGATATACTTCGGAGTGCTCAAATCGGGCGCTATGGCAGTGCCGCTCAATTATCGCTACACCGCCGATGAAATAAAGTATTGCCTGGAGCTTGCCGACGCCGACGCACTTGTTTTCGGCGCGGAATTTACCGGGCGCGTGGAGCAGATATGCTCGCGCGTGAAACGGGTTAAACTCTGGCTGTACAACGGCGAGGACTGTCCCACGTTCGCCGAGAGTTATGACAAACTGGTGACATACTGCTCCACAAAAAATCCGGATATCAGCCTTACGGACGACGACTTTGCGGCGATATACTTTTCGTCCGGCACAACCGGTTTTCCAAAGGCGATAATCCACAAGCACAAAAGCCTCATGCACGCGGCAATGACGGAGCAGAATCACCACGGTCAGACAAAGGACGATGTATTTTTGTGCATACCTCCGTTGTATCACACCGGGGCAAAAATGCATTGGTTCGGGAGCTTCCTCGTAGGGGCAAAATCCGTGTTGCTGAACGGCATTAAACCGCAGTGGATACTAAAGGCGGTGTCCGACGAAAAATGTTCAATTGTATGGCTGCTTGTTCCGTGGGCGCAGGATATACTCGACGCGATAGAACGCGGCGATATAGACCTTGACGACTATAAGCTTGACCAATGGCGGCTGATGCATATAGGCGCTCAGCCGGTTCCGCCGAGCCTGATAAAAAGGTGGAAAAAGTATTTCCCGAATCAAAAGTATGATACAAACTACGGCCTGTCCGAGTCTATAGGCCCGGGATGCGTTCACCTCGGTGTGGATAATGAAAATAAGATAGGCGCTATCGGAAAAGCCGGATTCGGATGGCAGACGCGTATTGTGGATGAAAACCGAAATGATGTTAAACCCGGTGAAGTCGGCGAACTCGCAGTGAAAGGCCCCGGTGTTATGACAGCGTATTACAAGGATGAAAAGGCTACCGCCGAGGTGCTTGAGGACGGATGGCTGTTTACCGGAGATATGGCAAAAGAAGATTCGGACGGATTTATATATCTTGTGGACAGAAAGAAAGATGTTATCATATCCGGCGGAGAAAATCTGTATCCGGTTCAGATAGAGGACTTTTTGCGCAAACATGACGCAATAAGCGATGTTGCCGTAATCGGTCTGCCGGACGCACGTCTCGGCGAGATAGCCGCGGCGATAGTACAGGTAAAAGAGGGTATGACTCTTACCGAGGAAGACCTTCAGGACTTCTGCATGGATTTGCCGCGCTACAAACGTCCGCATAAATTCATATTTGCCGATGTTCCGAGAAATCCCACCGGAAAGATAGAAAAGCCGAAACTTCGCCAAATATATTGCGGCGAAAGACTTGTTGCAATGCAAAATGAAATAAAATAGCCGAAAGGAGTAAATGTATAAATGGCAAAAAAATTACTTTTGGGAAATGCCGCGGTTGCACGCGGAGCATATGAAGCCGGTGTTAATGTCGTGGCTTCGTATCCCGGTACTCCGAGTACCGAAATAACGGAGGAAATAGTTAAATTTGACGATGTGTATGCCGAGTGGGCACCGAACGAAAAGGTTGCCGCAGAGGTAGCTATAGGCGCTTCGATAGGCGGTGCACGCGCAATGAGCTGCATGAAACATGTTGGACTCAATGTAATGGCAGATCCCGTTTTCACGGTAAGCTATTCGGGTGTGAACGGCGGTTTGGTTTTCTGCGTTGCGGATGATCCCGGAATGCATTCGTCACAGAATGAACAGGATTCCAGACACTATGCCAAGGCGGCGAAAATACTTATGCTCGAACCGTCGGATTCGGCAGAGTGCCGTGAATTTACAATGAGAGCTTTTGAACTGTCGGAAGAATACGACACACCGGTATTTTTGAGATTGTCCACCAGAGTGTCACATTCGCAGAGCCTTACCGAAATAGGTGAAAGACAGAATATTGAACTCAAACCCTACGAAAAGAATATCGGCAAAAATGTAATGATGCCGGCAAATGCAATTAAGCGCCATGTTGTCGTTGAAGACAGAATACGTGCGCTCACGGAATATGCCGAAACTACCGACCTTAACAGGACGGAAGAAAACGGCTCCGATATAGGTATTATTGCAAACGGTATATCATATATGTATGCAAAAGAGGCACTCGGCGATAAAGCCGATTACCTTAAACTCGGTATGGTGTATCCTCTTCCCGAAGAAAAGATAAAGGAATTTGCAAAAAAGCACAGCAGGGTATATGTTGTTGAAGAACTCGATCCGATTATTGAAGAACATTGCCGCGCACTCGGTGTGAATGTTATAGGCAAAGAAGTGTTTACACTCCTCGGAGAGTACACACCGGCTATGATAAAGAAAGCCGTGCTCGGAGAGGACGCACCGGAGAGCGTTTGCGCAGACGAGGCAATTCCGCCCAGACCGCCGGTACTCTGCGCAGGATGTCCGCACCGCGGAACATTCTATGTGCTCAAAAAGCTTGGGCTCGTTGTGTCGGGCGATATCGGCTGCTACACACTCGGAGCAGTGGCTCCGCTGCAGTCGGTCGATACAACAATATGCATGGGCGCATCGGTCAGCGCAGCACTCGGAATGGCAAAGGCACGCGGCAGCGAATTCAACAAAAAGCTCGTGTCGGTAATCGGTGATTCAACATTCATGCACTCCGGAATAACGGGGCTTGTGGATATTGTGTACAACAAAGGCGCAAACACCGTAATAATCCTGGATAACTCCATTACCGGAATGACGGGGCATCAGGACAACCCCACAACGGGTTATACCATCCGCGGCGAAGAAACAACTCAGGTGAACCTGGTTGCACTTTGCAAGGCAATAGGAGTAAAGAATGTTTGTGTGTGTGATCCGTTTGATGTAAAGGAATTTGAAAAGGTCGTTAAGCAGGAGACCGAGCGCGACGAACCGTCGGTTATAATAGCTCAGAGACCTTGCGCATTGCTCAAAAAGGTTAAATACACCGGTCATTGCACAGTGAGCGACAAGTGCAAAAAATGTAAAGTGTGTATGAAACTCGGCTGCCCGGCAATAACACTTCGCGGCGACAGCGTGGTAATAGACAATACCCAGTGCAACGGCTGCGGACTTTGCATCAATGTTTGTCCGTTCGGGGCAATTGTAAAGGAGGATGAATAATATGGCGGCGTCTACAAGAAATATTATGATAGTCGGAGTCGGCGGACAGGGGACACTTCTTGCCAGCAGGATTTTGGGAAATGTTGTAATAAACGAGGGATACGACGTTAAAGTGTCTGAAGTACACGGAATGAGCCAGCGCGGCGGAAGTGTTGTAACATATGTAAAATACGGTGAATCGGTTTATTCGCCGATAATCGGCAAGGGCGAAGCAGATATTGTTCTTGCATTCGAACTGCTGGAGGCATACCGCGCTCTGCCGTATCTTAAAAAAGGCGGCAAGCTGGTTGTTAACACACAGTGCATAGATCCCATGCCCGTTATAACCGGGGCGGCAAAATACCCGGAGAATATATTGCAAAAGCTGGAATCCAAGGCAGACACAATAGCTGTCGACGCGTTGTCGCTTGCGCGCGAGGCGGGAAATATCAAGTCGGTTAACGTGGTGCTTATAGGCAATATGGCAAAGAGAACGGATATACCGTACGAAAAATGGGTTGAAACAATAAAGACGACTGTTCCGCCAAAATTTCTCGATGTAAATCTTAAGGCATTTGAGCTCGGATACAACAGCTAAAGAGAGGGGCGATTCCAATGGCTATGTGGCAAAAAGACATCGAAACGATGCCGAGAGGAGAACTGAAAAAGCTTCAGAGCGAGCGCCTGGTAAAGCAGGTTGCGAGAATGTATGACAATGTGGCGCTTTTTAAACAGCGTATGGATGAAAAAGGGCTCAAACCGTCCGATATTCACGGTGTAGACGATTTGCACAGACTTCCGTTTTCATACAAACAGGATTTGCGTGATTGCTACCCGTACGGATTGTTTGCCGTTCCGATGAAAGATATACTCCGCGTACACGCGTCGTCCGGAACAACGGGCAAACAGATTGTTGTGGGTTACACCCAAAACGATTTGGATATGTGGGCAGATTGCTTTGCGAGGATTCTTGCCGCAGCCGGTGCGGATGAAAATGATTTTGTTCAGATTTCCTACGGACTTGGACTTTTTACCGGAGGATTCGGCGCCCATGACGGCGCAATGCGCATAGGTGCTACAGCTATCCCCACGTCGGCAGGCAATACTGCACGCCAGATACAAACCATGATTGACTTCGGTTCCACGGTGCTGTGCTGCACACCGTCATATGCTATGTATCTTGCCGAAACAATAGAGGAAATGGGTGTGCGCGACAAACTGTCGCTCAAGGCAGGTATTTTCGGCGCAGAACCGTGGACAGAGGAAATGCGTGCGCAAATAGAGGAAAAGCTTGGAATCAAGGCATATGATATCTATGGTTTGTCCGAGATAATGGGACCGGGTGTATCGTATGAATGTGAGTGTCAGTGCGGCATGCATGTGTGTGAGGATAATTTTATTCCGGAAATAATTGATCCCGACACGGGTGAAGTTTTGCCGGAGGGTGCCGAGGGCGAATTGGTTTTCACCACGCTTACAAAAGAGGGCTTTCCTGTTATCAGATACCGCACGCGCGACATTTGCTCGCTTAATTATGAAAAATGCAAATGCGGAAGAACTCATGTTCGCATGAATAAACCGCAGGGCAGAACGGACGATATGCTTATTATACGCGGTGTGAATGTGTTCCCGTCGCAGATAGAAGAAGTGCTGCTTAAGGTCGGCAGCTCCGTAACACCGAACTATCAGATTGTTGTGGACAGGATAAACAACAACGATACATTCGAGGTTAATGTGGAAATGAGCGAAGACCTGCTCACAGACGGTGTGAAAGGTATTGAAAAGACAGAACGGTACATCACCGAAAAACTGCGCAGTACTCTGGGAATCGGGGCAAAGGTCAACCTTGTAAACCCCAAATCCATAGAGCGCAGCGAGGGCAAGGCAAAACGCGTGATAGACCATCGCAAGCTTACTGGGAGGTAGAGAATATGTTTATTAAACAGTTATCTGTTTTTGTGGAAAACAAACCCGGCAGACTGGAGGCAATAATAGACGCTCTGAGCGCCGGAAATGTGAATTTGCGTGCGCTTTCCATAGCCGATACAACCGACTTTGGAATACTGCGTATAATTGCCGATGACACTGCAAAGGCAAAGGATATTCTGAAAGATATCGGCGTTGTGTCAAAGGAATCCGATGTTCTTGCCGTGTCCATAAACGACACCGCCGGCGGACTTGCGGCAATACTTTCGCCCATAACCAAGGCGCATGTTAATATTGAGTATATGTACGCGTTTTTGGGACGTGCCGCTGGAAAGGCACTTATGGTAATCAAGACGGACGATGATGTCAAGGCACAGAGCGTGCTCGAAGCTCAGAATGCCGACAGCCTGTCGGATTCGGGAATATTATAAATAATATATATATATATCAGATACCCTCGTCGGTTGCGGCGGGGGTGTTTTTGTGCCCATATGCGTTCGTTTTGCATATTATGACAATGTAGTAATGGAATCGGTTAAATGGAAGGAAGACGGACTATGACGGGCAAAGATATTTTCGTATGCGGCGGCGATACACGCAGTATATATATGGCAGATTATCTTAAACAAAAGGGATGTAATGTGCGCATGTGTATGACGGATTCCGAGCGCGCAAAAAAGCACGGTGTGACGGTTGTAAATCCGGAATATGCGGCAGAAGCCGACGCGGTTGTGCTCGGTTTGCCGGCTGTCCGCGCAGATATGACAATAAACAGTCCTCTGGTGCATGATACACTGTATTTCGAAAACCTGCTGGACACAATGAATGAGTCTGCCGTACTGCTCGGCGGACGCTTTGGCGCGTCGGCGGCAAATGCGGCGAAAAAGCGCGGAATCAAAATTGCCGACTACAGCGAAAGCGAACTTTTTCAAACGGAAAATGCATTTTACACCGCCGAGGGAGCGATTGAGGCAATAATCAAATCCACATCGCGTTCGATTTGCGAACTCAGTGTTTTGGTTGTGGGCTATGGCAGAATAGGCCGTGCGCTTACATCACAGCTATTGGCATTTACACCGGATGTCACTGTGTATGCACGGCGCTCCGAAATCCGTTCGCTGGCACAATTTTGCGGCGCTGCAACTGTGGATGAATTAAACGATTTGTCGCAGTTCGGTGTGGTTGTAAACACCGTTCCGTCACCTCTGTTGACAGGAGATGCCATATCTACGCTCGGACAGGACGGTGTGATAATAGATCTTTCGGCACGCCCGGGATATGTTGATAGGGAGCTTTGCTCAACGCATCAGAAAAGGCTCATTTATCTTCCCGGGCTTCCGTCGGTGTGCGCACCGATATCTGCCGGCGAAACAGCCGCGAGAGCTGTTTTGGAAATATACGCAAAATTATCGGAAGGAGTGACCTATGATGGAGCTTGAAAACAAAAAAATAGGATTCGCCGTGTGCGGATCTTTTTGCACATTCTCCCGTGTAATGCCTCAGCTTAAGGCTCTGTGCGATACCGGGGCTGATGTGTACCCGATTATGAGTGAAATGTCGTGCTCTTGCGACACGCGCTTCGGCAAGGCAAAGGACTTTATTGAATATATGCAGGACACATGCGGCAAAAAAATCATAAATACCGTTCAGGGAGCGGAGCCGATTGGCCCGAAAGGATATCTGGACGCACTGGTTATTGCACCGTGCACGGGCAATACCGCGTCCAAAATTTCGAACGGAGTGACAGATTCATGTGTATATGCTTTATGGTTGCAATTATACAATTAAATGTTCATGTCTACATCCAGTTCAAACGGAAGTGATTTCCAGCCTTTACGTCCGGTGTTCTTGTGAGGAACATCAGGATCCACTCTGGTACTTTTTGGTCTTTTGTACACAATCTTGTTTATGACCGATTTCAAAAGGCTGTTTTTTTCCGATGCAGGAATTGAATCATTGGTAAGAGAATTAATAGCCTCATGCAGTGTTGCGATTACTCCGGCGTAGTCAACGGTTGGCATAACATTGCTTTCGGCAATCTCCAATTCGTGCTCAATTTCCTTTTTTTCTTCAGTATTTTTTTGAAGAAGTTTATCGAATATGTTTTTCGGCATTTCCTCATCAGTGTATTTTTCCCAAAGGGCAAGCTCTTTATTTTCACATTCAACATATCGCGATTTGAGCATCAAGGTGTATTCGATATGTTTTTGCTTTTTCGCATTTGCATCCGATGTTATTTCTGCGGTTAAATTTTGCATGCTTTGTTTGAGAATGTCCACAACCGATGATATCAATTCATCTTCTTTAACGGAAGAATTATGGCAATACATTCTTTCGTCACATATATAGCGGTACCATTTCCTGTCCTTTCTGCGCAGCATGGTTCTTCCGCATTCACACTTCAGAATAGATGCAAAAGGATTTTGAAGTGTTTCGCTCGGTTTTACAGACGGAAATTTAAGCAGCTTATCATTGGCCTTTTTAAATGTTTGTTCGTCAATAATAGCAGGGTGCTTTCCTTCAACGACATCATAGTTTTTGCTGCGAATTCGTTGGGCAATTACCCTCTGGTCTTTTACGGTGTTTACTTCAATGTGCTTTTTAATGACAATTTTCCCTATGTAGTGCTCGTTTTTTAGCATGGTTTCAATAACAGGTTTTTTCCATATGCCGCCTTTTCTGTTTCTAAATCCGGCAGCATTTAATTTATTGGCGATTTTTGTCGCTCCAATATCACTGTTTGCGTACCAATCAAATACATATTTTACAATTACTGCCTCGTCTTTGTTAATTTCAAGAGTCGGCCGTTTTCTGCCGTTTTCCAAAACCCATATTCTGTTGTAGCCAAACGGAGCAATGGAGCCTATGTACCAGCCGGAGCGCAGCGAAATCTCTTTGCCGCGGTTAAGAATCTTTTTTGTATATTCGAGATAGTCATTACCTCGCATAAGTTCTCTTTCGAATTGTTCACGATCATATTCATCTGAGAGGTCAAATGTTTTCTGTAAGGTTATTATGTATGTGCCGGTGTATCGAAACAGTTTTGAAATTCGTCCTATTTCTTCAAGGTCCGGTCTGCCGAGCCTTGCGCACTCAACAACAAGAACTGCCTTTATTTGCGGTGATTCTATTCTTTTAAGGAGCTTTTTAAACTCCGGTCTGCTGTTTATTGTTTCACCGGAAACGACTTCCCTGTATATATTTTCGTTCGGTATAGATGATGTAAGATTGTGTTGCTGCCATTCCTGCAATATTGTTTCGTGTTTGGATAACACTTCTTCAACAGTTAGGGACGGATCGTCGGAGCGTGATTTTCTTAAATATGTAAGAATTTCATTTGATTGAAATTGCGGATATTCCTTGAACATACTGCACCTCTGTTGGATTATTTAGAAAACATTTTAATGTTTGACCTCATACCGTCGATGTGTTCACTGAGGTCGGCATTTATATTTTGCCCCATTGCGTCAAGTATGAAATCGATTCCCTCTCTTCTTGCAAGTTTGGCAGCAGGGACAAAGTCACTGTCACCGGCTATTAAAATAATTTGGTCAACTTGCTTTTTCAACACAACAGATGCAACATCCGTACCAAGTTTCATATCCATGGTCTTTTGTTTGATATCAAGTCTAAAATCATTTTCCGTAATATCGTCGAAATTTATTTTCCCGGAAAAAAGTTCCTTTACTTTATCCGGCTTTAAAATATATCCGGCTTCATTTTCCGACAGTCTTCCCAACCGAAGGGCAAGTTTCCTTTTTGTTTTAAGTTCGTTTAAAAATGTGTTCATCCATTCATAGATTGGTTCTTTTTTTAGATTGATGTTTCTTTTTAAAAAAGGATGATATATGTTTTTGTCACATGGCGGACAATCGTAATAAAATATTCTATATAGCAAATTATATTCAACAGAGCTGTTGTGTAGGTGTTTTTTGCAATAATCAACAAGCTCCTTTGCTCGTTCTTCCGGGGATTTCTGCCCAAATAAATTATTTGCCCTCTTACGATAAAATCCACCGTCGACCATGATTGCTGTTTTAATAACTGCTGACATACCAATACCTCCATAAAAAAAGCCCAAGGTTTCGTCATTTCCTCTATAGTGAGGTGACTACTCCCAAAGGGCGTATAAACTTGTGAACTTGTTCACATATATAATATGCCCAAAATTGCATAATGTCAATATTAAATTAATTAATTTATATTTTTAGTTAGTTTTCAATAAAGTTTAGCCGAGTATTTTGTGTATTATGCAATGCGTTCCACGTCAATTTGATTTTGTATGTTATTCAGAGTTGATTTATTATACTTCAAATTCCGTCATCAATCGTACTTTTAATGTAATTGTACATTTCTTTAGCATATTCAATTTTTGCCCTTTCTTGCGTGTCTTCATCCGAAAAGGCAAGGTTTGATATATCAATTTTAGGCAAATCGGCGGCTTCTTCTTGCCATGAAGGTTTTAAATCTTCATATTGACTGATTTTTAACAGCAGATAGCTGTTTTGTGTTTGTAATTCTTGTATTTTAATATTAAGTTGATTGTTTTCTTCAGCGTATAGGTCAAGTTTCTGATTTAGTTCACTGTTTTTTGAATCCAGAGAACATATTGTTGTGTTTAAAAAGCCGATTTGTTCGGTAATTTTGTCGATATTTTCAACCGTATCATTAGTGCTTTTTCCCTTGCGACCTTGAGTTATACATAGGTATATCGCTATACCTGCCAATGCGGTTATAAATAAAATTTCTGATGCCAAAATGGGTATATTTATTTCTTTTGTTATTGTATAATCTTTTTCTGCTTCTTCTATGTCACCGTAATCCGTTATGTAATCAGATATGCCCGATAGGCTTGTAAATCCATTTTCCTTAATTACAGTATGTGGAACATTTTGAGACGAAACATATACGTAACATACTTTATATGGTATAAGGCATGAAAGTATTATACCCAATGACATTATGTATGCCAAAACAATTAAATAGATTTTGAGTTTGTTATTTTTATACATGATTTGTTCCTCCACCAAGTGATAACTAATATTGCTGCTTATATACATTGTCTAAGCAGTCCATAAATACCTCCGTTATTCGTCCAAATTGTTAGTTGTAGCTCTTTTATCAGATATTCTTTTCTTTAAAACCCTGGCCATATCGAGGAGCATTTGCTTATCTTCTTCAGAAAGTTCTTTCGACTCATTATGCATTGCATAGGTGAAATCATCAAAAGTGATATCTGTACTTTATGCAGCTTTTCGTTCTTTAGTGCGTCCTAACAAATAATCAACAGAAACATCGAATATGTCAGCAAGTTTTTTTAAAGTTTCATTGTCCGGCTGACGTTCGTTGTTTTCGTATCGTGAATATGTTGGTCTTTGTACACCGAGCATATTGGATAATTGCTGTTGAGTAAGCTTGTTTTTCTTTCTCAATTCTTTAAGTCGCAGCATTGAAATTCACCTTCAGTTTGCATGATTAGTTTGTTATCATAGCAATTCGTTAATTAAAATTTACGTCGCAACTCTACAACCTTGCCAATTATAGTTACCGGAAGAGATTCTATTTCAGCAATGGAATACGACATACATTCATAATTTACATTAAGTGGCACGAGTGTTATTCCGGATGGCGTTTTTTTGATCTTCTTAATAGTCGCTTCGTTTCCGTTAATCAATACTACGGCAATGTCTCCATTATCGCAATCTGATTGTTTACGCACTATAACAACATCATCTTCGACAATTTTAGGAAACATACTGTCGCCACGAATAATTAACCCAAAAAACTCGCCTTGCGAAGCCATATTTTCGGGTATTTCTTCATAATCAAGAATTTCTTCTATAGAGTCAATGGGGATTCCAGCTTGAACTCGTCCGAGAACCGGTATTTTTACACCTCTATTATTAACTTCACGGCCAAAAAGTTCATCTATCGAAACATTATACAATTCTGCTAATTTCCTTTGATTATCAAAGTCTGGTTTAGCAGCACCGCTTTCCCATGCGCTGACAGATGATTGTCTAACATATAAAATTTTTGCGAGTTGAACTTGCGTATAACCGCTTTTTTGCCGTAATTCTCTAAGCTTATTATTCAAAAATCTCACCGCCTTGTATAGAATGCAACTATATTATACAACGTAAAAAATAGTTTGTAAATATATTGATATCAAAAAAATATCGTTAATAACTATTTTTGCTATTGACATCAACTATATTATGTGATATTATATAGTTGTAAACGATACAAAAGGAGGTGCATTATGAATATTAAAGAAATGCGAATCAAAAATGGTATGTCGCAGATTGAATTTTCTAGAGCGATGAATGTTTCACAGCCAACAGTGTCTGCATGGGAAAATAACGAGTCACTCCCAAAAAGCAGTAAACTTAAACGCATAGCTGAAGTGTTGAATTGCAAAATTGAAGAACTTTTTGAAAACGTAGAAGAAAAAAATGAACAGACTTGAGTACTACAGATTGAGGGCAGGCATGACACAAACAGAGCTTGCCGAGAAGTCGGGCGTCTATCAGCCGGATATATCAAGGGCTGAAAAAGGCGTTAAGGATTTAAAAGGTCAGAATTGGTCAAGCATTGCAAGGGTTCTTAATTGTTCCATTGACGAACTTTTGGGAAAAACGAAGGAGTGAAAGCATGGAGAATAAGCAAGAGTTTTGCGCAAGACTCGGATTTGCGCTGAGATGTTCAAGAGAAAACATTAAGAACTGCGAATATGAGAAAAAGGGCAGCAAAGAATTTTGTCACATTCATTTTAAGGATGGTAATAGCAGCACGGTAAATATATCGAGCGATTCCTGCATTGCTGTTATGTATGATGTAGCAAAAAAATTGATGTAGGGTGAGAGCATGGTTAAATACATACGATATTAAATAGCAGGAAAGTAAACAAGCCCATACAGCATAGTAATTAACAGAAGAATTATTAATGGAAAGGATTGAATTTATTATGGAAAAAAAGAAGTACAATGCAATTATCAGAGTACACAGACCGGTGCTCACCGATGAGGAAAGAAAGGAGCGTGAGGAAAAAATAAAAGAGGCGCTCATTCGGTATGCCAGGGTGATGTATCAATGCCAGGGTAAGGCGGTGAACAAATGAACACATGTGAAATATGCGGAGCGAATCTTGATCCGCAGGAAAAATGCGAATGCGTAAACAAAGGGAAGGATGAAGAACATGAGGTACATACGATTGACACGTCGGCAAAAGCAGTTACGGGCAGTAATGCTCCTGTGCGCGGTGATGATACTGACGATATCATTAATCAACTCCGTGCGCTCAGAGAAAGTCTCATATAATATATACATCGTCCGCGATGACGATACCCTGTGGGACATAGCATACAGGCAATACGGTGATGAAGTCGACATACGCGACTACATCGAAATGATTGAGGAAATTAACGGCATCGACGGTCATATTATTAAAATTGGCGACAAGCTGTTAATTCCGGAAAGGTGGAAAAATGGAATATGCTGCATTAAAAAAGGCGCTCGTAAGAGCACCCCAAAGCAACTTTATTGTAGCATATTCCGCCGAAAAAATCAATAGCAAAAATGAAAAAATTTGAAAGGCGGAAGAAAAAATGGGAGAATTATCAGTATACAGTCAGCTTGCAAAGGACACAAACACGTGTCTGCAGGCTTTAAAAAGAGAAATCGGCGCAAAGTCAGCGTGCGCACCGCTGGCAATGAAAATTGTAACGGCGATGCATACTCTGAATATTCAGACGGAGCAGGACGCCATAGCGGCGGCAAACACACTTTTATCGGGATTGCAAACGCTGTACCAGGGCGGAATCATTGCCGACGATTATGACAAAATAGATTTCGTCAAGCGCGGCAACACAATAGTGCCGAGCGCACGTGTTGAAGCTTTTTACCGTGCGGCAGGGCGCAAGGGATATCGCATAACAGATTCTATCATTGCCGTGCCGAATGAGGACGCAAACACCACGTACTTTAAAGAAAATTTTTACAACGGTGACATCATATATACCCTTGAAGACCGAAGATACAATGCCGACAGGGCGGTTAATGCGGATCGTGTGATTAATAAATACTTTGCAAAAGTCATATGCCGCATGGATGTGCACGAATCGCAGACAAATAAACGTGTTGCAATGTCGGTATGCGAAATGCCGATAGATGAAATACTCGCCGTTGCTGCCACATCGGAGCAGGGATTCTACATATCCAAATGGGAAGAATACAGCACCAAGTGGGGAAAGAAGAAACGCAAGGTTATCACCAATGAGCTGAACACCTCGTCATTCTGGACTCGCTGGACGGGTGAAATGGTAAACAAAACTATCATTCGCCGCGCGCTGAAAAGAATCAAAGAAGTATTGCCGGAGCTCAAAGAAACGATATATGCCTTTGAACAGGACACATACAATCCGCAGGAAGAAACGCACGAAACCGAACCGGCTGCAATGCTTGAACTTCCGATTGAAACGGAAAATGTAAATATGGACAAGCTTACCGCCGAGCAACAGGCGGATTGCAGGGAAATGTACGATATATTCGTTGCAAATCCGAAACTTGCCGAGGAAAAGGCAAACGAAATCAAGGCTATGTTTGACGGCGGAGCAGACAGGCAGACGGTGATTAATGCCGAATATGCAAGCATTGTTTGCCTTAAAAATTCCAAATGCTGGGGAAAGATAAAGGAGTATTTCGACGATGAAAAAAATTAATGTGAAACAAAATTCCCTTGCATGGGAACATCTTAGGGAAACAAGAATCGGCAGCAGTGAGGTGTTCGACATTGTTAAATACTATGCCACTGCCGACGAACTCCAAAACTGCGGAATTAATGCCGAATCATTCAGAGAAGAAGAACCGTACACCACAGCGTGGGCGCTGTATCACAAAATGCGCCGTGACGGTGTGTACAAAAAAGAGGCACTCGCTCCGGAGTTCGCCGAATACGGGCATGCAGTTGAACCGTACGGAATGAAGATGTTGCAGCAGGGCAGAAAAAAGAAACTTAAAAAGAGTGAAGTGTATGCCGGTACAAGGCTGATTGCCAGCCTGGACGTTTCAGGAACAGCCGAGAAACAAGACGAACGGCCTTTTGATGTGGGTACAGGAATGCCGCGCGCAGGGCAAAAGTTTGTATGCGAGCAAAAAAGCATGATGCCGATTAAAGCCAAGTCGGGAAAACACATGCCTTTTAAATATATAATCCAGGCTCAATATCAGATAGCACAGACTGCCGCCGATTTCTTTATGCTCCAGGTTATGGTCCTGGACGAGGATACTCCGTTTATTCGCGGCAAGATTTGCCAGATGTCGCCAAAAATGAGATATAAATATTTAGACGAACACATGAAGATTCAGACATATTACTTTGCAAACAATCCGCACCTTGCGCGGCTGATAGAAGTGTGTATTGAACGTTTCTTTGCCGATGTGGATGCAGAGCGCGAACCGCGTCCGTACATTTTCGGAGACAGCCAAAGAAACATTATAATGTCGATAAGGCTGAACACGCTGTACAGTGATGACCGCATTCTTGATTTGGATTTAAGCGCCTTTTTGGATTCGCGCAAGAGCGAAAAAGAAGCGCAGCAGCGAAAGTCGGAGGAACTTCAGAAAATATTTGACGCAGCGCGTGAAAACAATGCATGCCGATTCAGATTCGGAGACACAACGGCAAAGTTTTCAAAAAGCGGCAGCTTTTTGGTAAAGGAGGCGGACGGCAATGATTAAATTACGGTCATATCAACAGGCTGCTGTAGACCACGCACTAAGCATGATATCGGAGCGCGGCAATTCGTTAATCGTAGCCGGGACAGGCGCAGGCAAAACAATAATGATGGCATCTGCCATAGGAAGATTTTTCGACGGTTTCCGTGCAAAAAACAAACGCAGTCCGCATATCCTTGTACTTGTGCATCGCACGGAAATACACAGTCAGAACCACGACAAATTTGCGCTTGTCCGCCCGGACATTGCGACATCGGAAATAACGGCGGAGCGCAAAAGCCTTAAAGGCTATGTTCATTTCGGAATGGTTCAGACAGTGGCTAACATCTTGCCGGAGCTAAAGGACGCAAAGAGTTATTTTGATTTAATTGTAATCGACGAAGCGCATCACGCAAAGGCAAGCACGTATGAGGATATCATCAATCAGAATCTTTCCGGCAAACCCGACGCGGCACTGCTGGGAGTGACAGCCACTCCGAACCGGGGCGACAAACTGCCGCTTGTACACCTCTTTGACAACTTCTATCAGATAACAACCCGGTTTCTGATAGAGAGCCATTACCTGGTGCGCCCGAGATTTGTGGATTTGTCTCCGACTTTCAACACGGGCGATTGTCTTGAAAAAGGACACATCGCAAAGAATTGCAAAAACGACGAGCAGGGAGCGCAAATTATCGGCAAACTTGTTGATGATTACCTTGAACACAAAGAGGACGGGAAAAGCGTTATTTTTGCTCCCTCGCACGATATATGTGAAAGAATATATGCCGCTCTCGCAGAAAGAGGAAGAAGACCGGCATACATATCCGCCTCGCTGGATGATACAACGCGAAAAGCTGAAATAGAACGCTTTGAAAAAGGCGAATCGGACGAACTCATCAATGTGGATATTGCCACAGAGGGGTATGACTTCCCGGAGCTTAGGAATGTTGTAGACTTTGACACCAACGGAACGCACGGACAGTGGGTTCAGAAAGTCGGCAGAGTGCTGCGGACAGCACCGGGAAAAACCACATGCACCGTTATTGATTTCGGCGGAAATGTGGAACTTTATCCCGACGGCGTTGACACGGATGTCAACCTTGAGGGAGCCGTTAAAAAGAACAAGGGCGCAAGGCTGTGCGACGAAGATTTTTTCAAACCGCGAAAATCCGCGGCGGACATATCCACGGCAAGTGTTGCTGCCTATGACGACAGCAAATACACTCCGTATCATCTGCCGCACGGATTTGACAGTGTAAACGATTCCGATTTCGGGGTTGCGTTTGTGGCATGTGGTGAGAGATTCGATTGTATCGTGGTATCTCACGGCGATAATTATGCACTGTACTGCACGGACAAAGCAAAGATTGAAAAAACATATGTCGGAGAATTTGACGGCTGCATGAAACGCGCTGTGTCGCTTGTGGGGCATATAGACACCGACACACGGCCGATAAGCAACATGCAGATTAAAATGCTTGCTCCCGAATATCCCACAACGGCGCTTGACCGCCACGGTGCAAACTGCTGCATATGTTTTAAAACCTGGAAAAAGGATATAGTGAGGGGTGCTTTGAATGAAAATACCGGTGTATGAGGGTTGGAGAGAAAACAGCGGCATACTCGTGCCGGAGGAAGTTGCGGTTGAGTATGCAATACGTCAGATACGAAAGGATCCGGAAATGCAAGCCGAGCTTGTGGATTGGTTTTATTCCGGGAATTGGTTTAAAGGGGAGGCGGACGAAGACGATGATCGAAATGACTGGTGCGATTAAATCATTTGATACGGATATGTCAACCGGCAAGGTTAAAATGACATTTGAAATAAACGAAAAATCAAAGGCTGTGGAGTTTTACAACGCTCTGAAAGATACGGACAGGCTTGCCTTTAAAATCTCAAAATACAGGCAAAAACGCTCTCTTGACGCAAACAGTTATTGCTGGGCACTGTGCACCAAGATTGCGGACAAGATAAGTGCCGACGGCGGTGCAATGTGTACTCCGCAGGAAATATACAAACAAGCCATTACTCACATGAATGTTTTCAAGGACTTTGCAAATCTTTTGCCGGGCGATTCCAAGACTCTCCGCCATGCGTGGGAGTCGCTCGGAATCGGCTGGGTAACGGAGCAGATAGACTACACTCCGGACGGGCAGCATGTGAATGTCCGCTGCTATTACGGTTCCTCGGTATACAGCACGGTGCAGATGAGCCGGTTTATAAACATACTGAAAGAGGATTGCAGAGAACTCGGAATAAGCACCGCAACACCCGACGAGATTGCAAACATGCTGTCGCTCTGGGAACCGGAAAAGTCGCGGAGGTAGCAAAAATGGAGCCATGGATTAAGCTGTATCGCAAATTCACAGATTGGGAATGGTATTCAGATGTTACCACAAAAGCAGTGTTTCTTCATCTGCTTCTGACCGCCAACTACAAGCCGACAAAATGGAAGGGCGAAGTTATTGAAATCGGAGAAACGGTGTTCGGATTAAAAGAGCTGTCCGGGAAGCTGGGAATTTCAATACAAAAATTGAGAACCGCACTCGATAAGCTCGAAAGTACGCACGTAATTAACAAACAAACAACAAACAAATATACACGCGTAAAGGTGCTTAATTACTGCAATTATCAAGGGTTGGAATTTGACGGGCAACAAACAAATAACAATCAAATAACAAACAATCAACAAACAAATAACAAACAAATAACAACGCATAAAGAATTTAAGAATAAAGAATTAATTAATAATATTAATAATAATAACGCGTGTGCGCGCGAGAATAAAATATACACTCTGTATCAAGAGAACATAGGAGTGCCGTCTCCGATAGCGATACAGATTCTGCAAGACCTTGCAACAAACCATGATGCCGCTCTGGTTGAACTTGCAATATGCGAAGCAGTCAAGGCAAATGCGCGCAACATCAAGTACATAGAGGGAATATTCCGAACATGGGACGCGGAGGGTGTAAGGACCGTTGAGGATGCCAAACTCAAAATAGCGGAGCACCAATCGCGAAGCGTTAAATCAGCCGAAAAGGACAAGCCGATGCCGACTCGGACAAGCCAACCGGCAAAAAGGAAAAACGCTTTCCAGGATTACGATTCCGATATGACCGACTTCGATGCTGAGATAATTCGGCAGCGCGTTCACGGAAAGGACGTGACGGCATGATAAAAACAAAAAAATGCCCCAAATGTGGCAAGGAGTTTACCACAGACAAAAACGCAAAAAAATTCTGCAGCGACGTATGCAGATACCGCAGTTACGCGGTATCTCGCTCTCCAAAGGCACGCTGCCCGATATGTGGAAAAATATTCACACTTTCCAAGGTACGCCTTGAGTATTGCAGCGTGGCGTGTAAAGACAAGGCACACAGACAGGAGCTGCAAAAGCAATATGCCGTACGCCCTGCGATTGAGCGAAGAAAGCGCATTAAAACAAGCCTGTCACTGACCGAGATTGCCAGGCTTGCACGCGAGGCAGGCATGACATACGGCGAATATGTAGCGAGGTGTGAACTGGAATGATAAAGATAGTCGTTAATTGCATACCGCCCAGCAATAACAAGTACCTGGGCAACAGTCACAGTTTTCATTCGTATGCCAATACAAAAACACAATGGCATTGGATGATTAAAGCAGCTATCAAGAATAAACCGATAAAGCCGTTTGAAAAGGCGCGTGTGCATATTCGGTATTATTTTAAAAACAGAATCAGACGTGATCCGGATAACTACTCCGGCAAAATGATTCTTGATCCCCTTGTGCGTGAGGGAATACTCAAAGACGATAGTTTCGGCTGCGTGACACTGGAGCTGTCGTGCGGATATGACAAAGAGAATCCGCGGACGGAAATTTATGTGGAGGAGATAAAGGCATGAATAACATCACAACTTTATCACAACAATGTCACAACCAAACAGAGACAAAGATGCGGCACAAAGATATATCAATCTTGCCAAACATGCGATAGGTCTTGGACGAAAAAGGCCTTATCACCGTCACGGAAAAGCATTTTTCAAACCGTACAGGAATTATTTCGCAACAAACAAATACAGTGACGATTGGTGTGCATGGAATAAAATGTGTCACATGGGATTGGCAAAGTATGAAGAGGACAAAACGAAACAATTAAAATCAAGAAAGGAAAGTGTAAAATGACAAATTATGTAGGTAAAAAAGTATTGGTAAGAGGTATTCAGAGCGGAGTTTATTTTGGGGAATTGGTTTCACAGGATAAACAAGAAGTTGAAATGAAGAATGTTCGTAATTTATGGCGTTGGAGCGGCGCGAATACATTGCTTGATTTAGCTGAAAACGGTGCACAAAAGACAAATGATTGCAGATTTTCAAACAAGGTTGACAGTATTATTTTGACAGATATATGCGAAATTGTGCCGTGCTCTGACAAGGCTATTAAAAATATAGAGGGCGTGACAGAATGGACATTTTAAAGATTAAGCAGTTTTTGAACGGCATCGGCTACGGCGGCGGCGACGGATTCGGCTTCGGCGGCGGCTTCGGCGACGGCTTCGGCATCGGCGACGGCTTCGGCAACGGCTTCGGCATCGGCGACGGCGACGGCAAAGGCAGCGGCTACGGCAACGGCTACGGCTTCGGCATCGGCGACGGCGACGGCAAAGGCAGCGGCTACGGCAACGGCAACGGCAACGGAATTAAAAGTATTAACGGATATGACGTTTACAGAGTTGACGATACACCTACAATATTCACTCATATTCACGGCAATGTTGCAAAAGGCTATATTTTAGAGCAAAACGTAAATTTAAAGCCTTGTTACATAGTAAAAGGTAACGGATATTTTGCGCACGGTGAAACATTGAAAGAAGCTCAATCCGCGCTTGAAGAAAAAATCCTTGACAATATGGATATTGAGGAAAAGATAAAATCGTTCAAAGAAAAATTCCCCGATGTCAATAAAAAATATCCTGTTAAAGACTTCTATAAATGGCACCATAATTTGACGGGTAGTTGTGAAATGGGGCGGAAAGCGTTTGCAAGAAGCCACAACATAGATATTGACAATGATATTATGACGGTTAAGGAATTTATAAATTTAACCGAAAATGCGTATTGCGGTGAGATTATAAAAGAATTAAAGGAGAGTTATAAAAATGAAAGAAGCAACGATATATGAGTATGCGAGGATGTGTGCAAGCTTTGAGAAATGCAACCAATGCGTATTGTGTAAATATTGCGCCGACCAACGCAATATGTTTTCAAACGATATTGACAAAGCAAACGAAATAATTCTCAAATGGTGTGAGGAACATCCAGTAAAAACAAGGCAAGATAAGTTTTTAGAAATGTTTCCGAATGCGAAAATAGATAGTGGTGGTGTCATTGATATTGCGCCTTGTACCATGGAAAAAGGCAGATATGATATGACCAATGTTTCTTGTACAGCGCCAGACAAATATACTACTTGTGCACAATGTCGCAAAGAATATTGGCTTGCGGAGGTAGACGAAAATGAGTGAGTGGGAGAGAGAACGTCTGGTTGAACTGCTTTTAGAGAGCGAACCGATAAAAGAAAGGGATTTAGACGACGACTGGGGCGACAATGAAATATCAGACATTGTCGAACATCTTATTGAAAACAATGTCATTGTATTGCCTGTTAATGTAGGGCAAGAGGTTTACTATTTGAACAAAAACGGTATATGCATAGCAGAAGTTGTAAAAATTGAATTAAATGCGTTCACAAATCCGCAAATGTGGTTGACAATCGGATATCTTTCTAATGTTACGGGCGTATATGAATGCTGTAAATCAAGAATTGATTTTATAATGAACAAAACATTATTCCTAACCAAAGCAGAAGCAGAGAAAGCATTGCAAGGCGGTGCGGAGTAATGAAAGCAATGAAATGTGATAATGGTGATGTAAGAAATATTATGACACAAACATTTTTGTTGGGGGAGACGTTATGGTTTGAGCACATTATACTTACCGATTGTCTCAAAAAAAGGGATAATATAGATTTATGCCCTGATTGTCGAAAATCATTTAATTTATGGTTGAAAGAAGGTGCGGAGTGATGAAAGTTAAAGAGTTAATAGAAAAACTTAATGAATATAATCAGAACGCAGATGTAGAAATTTGCGTAAACGGTATGCCACAAGAATTTGAAATTTGTTATGGAACATCGGAAAGCTGCACAAAATTAAATTGCGATTGTGTTGTTTTTATGATTGGAACGACTTGTGATGAGGAAGGCGGTGCGGAGTAATGAAATATCAATTAACTTGCCCCAAATGCAAATACGAATTTAGTTATGATAATGGATATTTAGATGACAACATCACAAGGCTTGGAATTGAAATTCAAGATTTGATTATACAATTAAGAAATTATAAAACATTATCTAAATCCGAAAAGTACAAAAAAACAAGCTGGTGTATGAATACAAAAAAAGCTTTAAGTATAAAACAAAAGCAAATTGCAGAATTTAAAGCAATGCGAAAAATTTGTGACCAGCAAAAAAATAAATATGCGTTTCAAGTATTTAAAAATCTTGTTAGAGAAACGGTCGGAGAAGAAGAATATCATAAATTGATTAAAAAAATGGATGCCGAACTTGAAGCATATCGAATTAGCGATATGGCATATCACCAATACACTCGCTCAAATTCAAAGTGTGGAGTAACAAGTATAAATAAAATTTAAAATAAGGCGGTGCAACAAATGGATTGTAAGGATTGTATATATTTCAAACGCTGTGTAGTCTTGGGAGTTGAATTGGATATGAACCACGATAAGGAAGCAGACAAAAACTGCCGATATTTCAAAAATAAATCTAATGTTGTGGAGGTTGTGCGATGTAAAGACTGCAAATATTTTATTGACAGAGAAGGCATGTGTTATGGACAAGATATTTGTGCAGAAGAAGGTTACAATTGTTACAAGGATGATAATGATTTTTGCAGTTGTGGAGAAAGGCGGTGCAACAAATGAATAACAGATACATATTCAGAGGAAAGCGGAAAGATAACGGCGAGTGGGTGACGGGGTATTATGTTTGTAATGGCGAACACTGCTATATTTTCAGCGGCAAATTATACATTATAAATAAAAATTTTAATTGGAAGCGATATGAAGTTATCCCCGAAACAGTCGGACAATGCACAGGAAGAAAATATGCCAATGATGAATTATTGTTTGAAGGGGATATAGTCAAGTGTTATTCAGATTATGATGATAGTTGGGGATATTCACATACTGCTGAATATTATGGCGTTGTTGTATGGAATGCAAACGATTATTGTTGGAATATTGAAGCAAACGATGAACTTATGCCGTTTAATGATTATGACTGGGATATTTCAATGGTAGTTGGCAATATCCACGACAATCCCGAATTGTTGGAGGTGTAGAGATGACAAAAGATGAGTATATTGCTCGAAATCAAACTTTTATAACAAATGCAAGCACATATTCCGAGCCAAAGTATCAATGTGAATGCGGCGGAAACATGCGAAAAAGACTCGATATGGTACTTGCGTCATATCCGCCAAAATATAGATACGAATGTGACATATGCGGCAAGGTTGATTTTTTGGAATTTTAAAGCAGAAAGGATAAATGAATATGAAGAAAAAACTTATAACTATAGTAGCGATTTTAGGAATCATTGTAGCATTTTCCGGTTGTTCGGAAGCGGACAAAGTAAATACAAATTTGTCTAAGCAGGCGGACTACTTTGAATGCGAAAGAAAAATTACTGTTTATAATGCTCGAACTGATAAGGTTATTCTTGAAGCTGAAGGTTATATGAGCATTTCTAATAACGGTCACAGTGAACTTGTCGTAACGGTTAAGACTGGACCGAATGAGTATAAGAAAAATTATGTTTATCTGAACGATTATACGATGTATGCGGTTGAAGATATTACTGGCACTCATACTGATCCGTATCATTATAAATTATATTGGCATACTGAAGTTCTGCCGACAGTTGAAGCAAAACCGTAAAGTTAAATGAAAACAATTCATAGGAGTAAAGTATGATGAAGAAATTTATAACTATAGTAGTAATGCTTATGCTTGTTGCATTATGCAGCGTTCAAAGGCAGATAATAAAGCAGCAGTCGGATATTATTTCAGAGGCGAAGTCAAAGATATCCACATACGATGAAACATTACATATATTAGAACATAAGGTAAAAATGCTTGAGAAAATTGCGTACAAGCAATTCGATTAAAAATGAGGTGGAAAAATGTTTCGAAAGCGCAGGGGTATACGGCTCCCGTACAATAAGCAGGGTTTAATTCATTTTATATGCGTGAATGTTGAGGATATGCCTGAAGATATTCAACAGAAAATATTAAATATGTGTATAGAAATAGGCGGCGAGGATTATAAGGCATTGTATGAGGTTCTTACAAACGATTTCAAAACAGTTGCTTGTATATCCCGGGAAACATTTGTAAATGAAAAGCGGCTCTATGCTCTGAGCAAGCAATTTTACGAGAGCTGGTTTAAATAGCATTTTAACGATAAAGCACTTTGGCGATAGTTAATCGCCGAGGTGTTTTATTTTTCACATAAAATTTTGAAATTGTCCGATAACTGACGCGTGAATTGATTTATTATTCAGATAAGGCGGTGGGAAAAATGGCAAGAGGTAAAAAAACATCGCCCGAGATGGTTTATCAGATTATGACCTCTTGGACGGTTACAAACAACTACATGGAAACGGCAAGGGATTTGAAATTGCCTGTTACAACAGTTAAAAACATTGTTGATAAAAACAAGGACAAGCCGGAATTTGTAAAACTTCGAAATGAAAAAGGACAAGAGTTTTCCGAAATGGCAAGCAGGCTCATAAAAAAGGCAGCAAGCAGACTCGAAAAAGAGCTTGACGATGAAAGTAGGGACATTCCCGTTAATCATCTCACTACTGTTATCGGCACTTTGTATGACAAAAAAGCTCTTGCAGACGGCGATGCTACAGAAAGAATGGATATTAATATCACACTTCCGGAGGGAGTAGACGAGTATGCAGAGTAGCGCTACCCTCGATTTGTCTACAATGAATCCTAAACAAGAGTTGTTTTTTAAAAGCAGAAAGCGATTTACCGGATACGGCGGAGCGCGAGGCGGCGGAAAGTCATGGGCAGTTCAGAGAAAAGCCGTGCTTATGGCACTGCGTTTTTCCGGAATTAAAATACTGCTTTTGCGTCGTTCATACCGAGATTTGGAAAGAAACCACGTACGCGAGCTTGAGAAACTCCTGAAAGGAATTGCAGTGTACAAGAAACAGGATAAACTGTTTACTTTTCCAAACGGAAGCATTATTGAACTCGGTTATTGTGCTGCCGACAGCGATGCGCTGCAGTACCAGGGTGTTGAATACGATGTAATGTTCTTCGATGAGGCGACGCAGTTTACGGAATATCAATTCAGCACAATATATCCGTCTGTCCGCGGTGCCAATAATTTTCCTAAGCGCGTTTATATTACATGCAACCCGGGCGGAGTAGGGCACGAGTGGGTTAAACGTCTTTTTATAACAAGGAAGTATAAAGAGGGCGAGGATGCAGACGATTATGCCTTTATACCGGCTACGGTACAGGATAACGAGGTTCTTTTACAAAACGACAAAGAGTATGTAAAAATGCTCGACAGTCTGCCCGACGGACTAAGGCAGGCATGGCGCGACGGGAATTGGGATATGCTTGCAGGACAATATTTTTCCGAATTTGACAGAAGCGTTCATGTCATTGAGCCGTTCGATATACCGAAGCATTGGAAGCATTACCGAACCATTGACTACGGACTTGACTGTCTTGCATGTCTTTGGATAGCTGTAGATGAACGCGGAGATTACTATGTGTATCGTGAATATGCCGAAAGCGATAAGGTTATATCAAGCGGTGCTGCTGATATTGTAAAACTATCCGAAGGAGAGGAAATACTGTACACTGTCGCTCCGGACGACCTCTGGGCACGTTCACAGGAAACGGCAAAAAGTAAGGCGGATATATTCCGCGAAAACGGTCTGCCTCTTTTTAAAGGAAACAGAAACCGTGAAACAGGCTGGCTTGCGGTCAAAGAATTGCTCGGCGTCAAAAACGGTGAAAGCCGACTTAAAATATTTTCAAATTGTACCGGGATAATAGAATGTTTGCCGGCATTACAAAGGGACGCCAAGAAACCGACGGATTGCATGACAGAACCGCATGATATAACACATCTTCCGGATGCGCTCAGATATTTCTGCTTGCAATATGTTTATCCTGCCGACAAAGAAAATAAGTTAAGCGGATTTGAGAAGAATCTGCAAAGCTATAAAAATAAGGTGCTGCATGGCAGCAGAATGAAAAGAGGTTATTACTGATGTATGTACGAGAAGTAAAAAGAAAGTGCGATGTAAGAGGGTGCAACAATATCAATTGTTATTCAATATCACGCACAAGGGAATTTGGAAATACGGTTATCATTTGCAAATCGTGTTTAGGGCAGGCTCTCGGAGCACTTGACGAAATCAAACCGGAAACGCACAGCAACATGCCGGAAAATAAAACGTCGATTCCGCCGTTGTTTTTTAACGCGGCAGCTCTCGGCACAGATATGGTCGCATGTGAGAATGAAGTGATTGAAGACGAAACACCTGATGAAATTGTACCTGCGGAAAAACTTGAAACAGATTCGCAAACGAATATGACAACACAGGCGATATCATACGTGTGCAGCACTTGTGGAAAACACTTTGCTTCAAAACGCGCCCTGCAAGCGCATGAAAAGCGTTGCAATGCAAACGGCGATAAGTAAGGGGTGAGGGCACATGATTTATATTTTATGCGGCATTATAGCACTTCTTTGTGTTGTGCATCATTTTGAACGAAAGGACTTGTATGACCGCATTATGAGTACGAGCCTTTCAGAATACAAATCCAAAGAAAAAAGTAAAAAATTTTCATCCGCACACGAAAGAGCTATTAAAAAATGGCGGGGCAAGGTTGGTGAATAGAGACAATGCAATTTAGGTTTTCGCCGCCGATATCCGGTATAACAGCTGCTATAGGCAGCATGTTCGGTAAATCACAAAATGATGATAATCCGGACAATAAAGTTATAGACGTGGATCCGGACGGCAACACACTATTTAAAGATGACATTATACATAATGTACTTGAAGAACTTGAGCGAAGGCGCGCGCAGCGTTCGCCGCTCGAAAGGCAATGGACGCTCAATGCTAATTTTTTGGTCGGTAATCAGTATTGCGAAGTAAACCCGTACCATGGAGATATTGAGCAGCTTCAACCTGTATATGATTGGCTCAATCGAGAGGTGTTCAATAACATTGCACCGCTGATTGAAACCCGTATTGCCAATCTCAAAAAGATAAATTATATGATGAAAGTCAAGCCGGCAACAAATGAACTCGACGATTATGCCAAGGCTGAAGTGTCAACCAATATATTGCAATACACTCAAAAAAATACTGACTTTGAATCAAAGAAAAATACGATGATTTACTGGAATGAGCTATGTGGCAATTGCTTTTGGATGTCATGGTGGGATAAGGACAAAGGTGAACGCTATGCGACGGAACAAACCGTTATTACAGAAGCAGACGGAGTAGAACGCACAATTGAAAAAGCATATTACCAGGGTGATTTGGATTATGGCCTTATCTCGCCGTACGAAATCTTTCCGGAAAGTATATTCAAACAGGGTATAGAAAGCCAGCGTTCTATAATTCTTGAGCAGGTTAAAAGCAAAGACGATATATACGACCTATACGGTGTAAAAGTTGAGGGCAGCAGTATTGAAACATTCAAACTTACTCCGGTTGCGTGCGGGGGCGGTCTCGGATATGAAAATACCACAATAACAATCGGTCACAGAACAGTCGAAAATGCCGAAAAGGTTATTACATATTTTGAACGTCCGTCAAAACACAGACCGAACGGATTAATGATTATCATTATCGGAGATGAACACCTGGTTTACTACGGTGATATGCCATACAGCAAAATTCCCATTGTTCAGGTTGTGTGCAGAGAGGTTGCAGGGCAATTCTTCGGGCGCAGCACCATAGAAAGCCTCATACCGCTGCAGCGCACGTATAACGGATGTATCAACAGTATTCACGAGTACATCAAGAGATTATCACTCGGAAATTATTTTGTTGAAGAAGGCAGCCTTGTTGATATTCAGGAATTTGAAGACCACGGCATTGAACCGGGAGCGATTCTTGTATACAGAGCCGGAACAAATCCGCCGCGACCTGTCGAAAACGGACAATTGCCGTCAGAGATAATGGCGGAAAGATATAATCTCAAAAATGATATGGAGTATGTAGCCGGAGTGTCGCAGCTTATGGTGAGCGGTAATGCACCGCAAAGCAACATGTCCGGAACGGCTATTTCAAATCTCATGGAGATAGATAACACACGGCTGTCTCTTACCGGAGACCATATAAGAAACTCTGTTCGCAATCTCGCCATAATGTGGCTTGAAATCTACAAAAGATATGCCACAACACACAGGGTGGTTAAATATGTCGGTACAAACGACATAGCAAAAGCTGTTGTGTGGTCAAATCGCGATATAAACAGCTACGATGTTGATTTTGTGACGGAAAATGAGTTGTTGCTTAGCGAGGATGTGCAAAAACAGCGGTTTTTTGATGCATATAACATGGGATTATTCACCGACAGCGACGGGCGTATATCGCAGCGTGTTAAAAATCGCGCGCTTGAGTATATGAAGATTGGCAATTATTCCGACATTATGAGTATAAACACACTTCATATCCAAGCGGCACAGCGCGAAAATATATTTTTTGAGAACGGTGTTATTCCGCAGGTTTCGGAGTTTGACGATCACGACATACACATTGAGGAACATTTGCGCTACATATTGCAGATGGATTTTAGGATTCTGAAAAACAATAAGCCGGAATATGCCGCCGCGCTGGAAAATCATTTGCGCGAGCATAAATCAATACAACAGCAATCTGCCGCAAGTGCAGAATTGCCGATAAATGTACAGGAGGGAAATTGATATGTCAAAACCATTTGAAGATGCCAATATGGCAACAGAAACGATGTTTAAAAACAATGATTCGGAAGCGGATGTACAAAGTACCGCTCCGCAGTCAAATACCGAGAATGAATCCGCGGAAACACCGACAGCGGAAGCAGCGCAGCAGGAAACACCGGCACAAAATGCTTCCGCCGAAAGTCAGACGCTTGACGATGCAACCAAAACGGCTGAAATAGCTGCGCAGGCAGCGTCGGAAAAAGATGCTCAACTTCAGCAGGCTATGCAGGAGATTGAGGCACTCAAACAGCAGAATCAGCAATTGCAGGGCACTGTGGACGAGATATCCAGGTCAAACGAAAACAAAATTATTGAAAAAGCGCTTGAAGCTCCGACTTTGGATATTTCCGGTCTTGCTTTTTCCGATGAGGAAACACAGCAGAACGCGCTCAAAAAATTTGCCGAAGAAATGGCGGCTTTTAACCGGCAGCAGATAATGCAGGAATTGACGCCGGCTATTGAGTACGCCAAGAAAGGCATGCACGAGGCAGAAAAAGCCGAGGTAATCGACAGCCTTTCAAAAATACCGGAGCTTAGCGGCATAAAAGACATGCTTCCGCAGCTCGACGGGATAATTGCCAATAATAAATGGCTGCAATCAGAGGATATGCCGGCGGACGAACGCTATATTAACGCTTTTGCAATGGCAAAGGGTGTAAACAGTATTAATACACCGCCCGCACCGCCGAAAGAACCTACAACCGAGGAATTGCTTGCGATGTATAACAGCAATCCGGAGCTGCAGCAGCTTATTGAAAGGCAAAGAATTGAACAAATCAAAAACAGTCAGCAAGTGCCACCGTTATCTGCGAGCAGCGGCGCGGTAAACGCGGCACTCGATATAAAAAAGAAACCCGAAACACTCGACGAAGCATCTGAGAGAACCAATCAGATGTTTGAACAGTATTTCGGAAATTAACAACAAATTTTAACAGGAGATGAAATTTACATGGAACAGAATTTAATTACTTTTGAAAAAGCACTCAAAGAAAACTATCTCCCTGCATGGCGTAATCAGCTTGGAATACAGCCCTCCGCCCTGCTCGGAAAAATCAAGAAACCCAAACTTGTTGCCAACGATATTGTTGCAACCGCTCCGGTAGGACTTTCAGGCGGATTCGGATACGGTGCCGAGGGGCAGAAGACACCTATGGCAGGCGGAGTCAGAATGGAAGGTTTTAAGACAAGCTCAAAGGATATGTTTGTTAATGTCCTTATTTCCGAAAAGGCAGTAAGGCTTACGGGCACAGCCGGAGCTATGGCAAACGCTCTTACCACAGAAGTTAAGGGCGCATACGAAACGGCAAAGTGGAATGTCGGCAGGTCGCTGTTTGGAAACGGTACAGGTATTCTCACCACTACAAAGGCACTTTCGGCAGCGGGTAACAAAATCGAGGTGGCTGACGTTAAGTACCTCAAAGAAGGTCTGATTGTTGATATCTATGCAACAGGCGGCACTACACCTCAGACAGGCGGCAAAGGCAGACGTATTCTCAATGTTGACCGCGCAGGCAAGACAATTACAATAAGCGGTGACGCACAGACATTCTCTGCCGGATTTATAACCGTTCAGAATTCGTACAACAGGGAAATTACAGGACTCGGAGCAATATTCGATGATTCTATTACAACTCTGTACGGTCTGAATAAGTCATCCAATTCGTTCCTCAAGCCTATCGTAAACGATGCCGGCGGAGATATCGACGACGGAACAATCACAAAAACACTCAGACTTGCAAAGAACGAGAAAAACTCGGATGTTGACATGATTCTTTGCGGTGATGAAGCGTATGATAACTATGTTACATACCTCAGAACAAACAATGTTCGTGTTGAGGACAGGTCGCATGAAATTCAGGGCGGATTCAAGGCTATCAAATTTGTTTTCGGCAGCAAGGAAATTGATATCGTAAACGAAAGCTTTGTGCCCGAAAAGGAAATGTGGGGAGTTGAAACCGGATGTGTTGAATTCCATTCGTCGGATTGGGGATTCGCTCAGCTTCAGGGCGGCGGTATTTTCAACCTTATGGAAGAATACAGCGCGTACAGAGCACTTCTTGTAAACTATGGAGAACTTATGTGCACAAACCCCGGTGGATGTATTCGCATCACAAACTGCGCATAAGCGCAAAAAAGTCTTTCTCTGTGCGGCTATACGGCCGCGCGGAGAAAATGGCACTTGCTGAACAATTTATAATACGGGTGGTATTTATATGTCTATATTAGATATCTACGAAAAAGTAAATCTGACTATGCCGCTGGAACAGCGCCGTTTCTTTAATTTATTTGATGATACGGTGAATGAACTTGTTGCTATGTACAATCCGTTCGTTATCGAGGACTCAAAGGAGTATGTGAATGCGAGCAATGTTACGCAGGACAATGTTGTCTTGCCGCTGTATCACAATTCAATCGTAGACAATATACTCTATTTGGCAGGCGGCGGTGATGCATACAAGTCGGAATTTCTCAGAAAATCCCGCAATGCATATCTCAAATACTGGAATGATAACGCAAAATGCCGCAAGGTTAAAAGGATGGAGTGGTGATATGTTCGACAGCGGAATTACAGTAAAACAAATAATATCACAGATAAGAGACGAAGCCGATATTGCCTATCCTATAGGTGACAAGGTATATATCCGGTGGATTAATTCTATCGAACAGCTGCTTTATTCCGAGATTATACAGCAGCAATGTGAATACGAGGAAAACATTATGATGCCAAAGCGCAGTATTACACTGCCAAAGTCTGATATATCGGGTGCCGAGCCGTTTCGGTTTGAAGATATTGTGACGGTTTATGCCAACGGCGTTCAGCTTATTAAAACCAATCTCGCGAGCGGTGTTATATTTGAAAATTCATACTTCAATAACAACGGCAATCTTGAATTTAATTTAATGGACGGTGATGCGGATATTCGGGTTATATACAATATCCGTCCGAAAATAAAAACAGATGACACTCAAAATATAATGCTGCCGATAGAATTTATAGACCTCGTTACATCAAAGCTGCGCGGAGAAGCGTATAAAATAGCCAACGAAGATTCACTTGCGGCAAAGTGGATTAATGATTACAATGTGTTGCTTGAGACTTTTAAAAATTGGGTTGCTCAACGGCAGGCGTCGTTTGGTATATGACAGGCGGTGAAAAAATGGCAAAGAAAGATGATAGCAAACTTGAATATTTGCAGATGCCGCTGCCGTCCGGCAGAAAGTATTACAAAATGACAAAAAGAGCATGGAGCGGTTTGAATCTTAAGCAAACAGTCGATACCGGTATGATGACAACGGCGCTCGATGTTTCAACAGCGGAATATCCGCACCTTGTTCCGGCGCAAAGCCTTTATATGGCAAGCGGAAGACAAAAAAGCGGGCAGTGGGGGTATGCAAATCCGATAGGTTTGTTTGGATTTGATGATTTCATCATAGTTATATACCGCGACGGCGGCAGCATAAAGCTTGATTATTTGCCGCTTGACGAAAATGGGGAAATTCCGAAAGATTCGGATAACTACATGACAAAAGTCTATACCGGTGTTTTGAAAGCTAAAGGAGCAGGCAAAGCCGATGAATATCCGCGATGCGTGGTTCAGTTTAACCGGTACGACGCACCGACGGATCCTACGCAAGGCGGCTATACAAAAAGGCTGCTTATATTCCCGGACAAGCTGGCAATGAACTTCGATATCGACAATGACAATATTACAATTGATAAACTCAGCGTTGATATCAGAGAATATTGCAACGACACAGAGCCGTATTTTCCGCCGGAAACAGCAAATCACAGCTATTACTACAAAAATACAAGCGAGGCTGCCAAAGCAGCAGACACACTGTATGGTGCGGCGGTATATCGCTATGTTGAAGATGATGAGGATAGTGACAACAGCGGTTGGAAAATTTGCGTCCCTCCGGCATTTCCGGACATTGAGTATGCAACGGTGCATCTTTCGCGTTTGTTCGGTGTATCCAAAGACAGGGTATATGCGAGCGGATTTAATGATTACTCCAATTGGAATATGGACACCGTGAACGAATACAACGAAAGCAACGCCTGGTGCTCAACAGCACAGTCAAACACAAAGGCAGACGGTGATTTCAAGGGGATAACAAACTATCAAGGGCATATCGTATGTTTCAAACATGATTTTATGCATGAAATATACAGCACAAAAAATCCATTTCGCATACATGATATTTACGCTGAGGGAGCTGTAAGTAACAGCAGCATACAGGAAGTTGACGGGAAATTGATATTTGTCTCGGATGATGCGGTTAAAATCTATACCGGTTCAAACCCGCGAATAATAAGTGATGTTCTTAATGTTAAAAGATTTGAGAATGTAACAAGCGGAAGCGACGGCAGAAATTATTACATAAGTTTTAGCGACGAAAATGCAAGCAATCATTTGTATGTATATGACACGTACAACGGTTATTGGTCCGAACTTGACGCAATAGTACCCATGGTTGGATTTGCTAATAATAAAAAAGGTATGTATGCGCTTGATAACGCAGGTTCAATATGGAGACTTGACTCTGGAAAATACACATCTCACTGGGTGTCGGAAACTGACCTTATTACAAACGAAACTGTTGATATCAAGCATATCAGGAAGATTCAAATGCTTGCTTTGATACCGGAAGGCTCCGAGCTGGATGTGTATATATTGTATGACAACGAGGTGTTTGATGAAAACAAGTCGCACCACGTTTACACAAGCGCAGGCAAGGGGTACGGATTAAAACCCATACGCGTCAAACCGCGCCAAACCGCAAACTACGGAATAAAGCTTCACATTGAGGGAAGATATTACGTAAAAGTCTATGAACTTGAGTTATGCATTGAACAGGGCGGTGATTTGTATGTATGAGGACGATATAGAAAAAATGAATTTCAAGCAGCTTAGAGAAGAAGTCAGAGCACTTCGCGACGGACTTGAGATGTTTAAAAGAAGATATGACGACGCTATATCAAATCTTGACAGCGACAATTTCAGCAAACAATTTTGTGTTGAACAAGGCAAAATGAAAAGCCAGCTTAAAATCACTGCCGAAAAAATTGAAAGCGCAGTATCAAAAAAAGACCTCGGACAGTATTCAACAATAAAGCAAACCGCCGAGTCAGTTCAATCGGTTGTAAGCCGGATTGCCGACATAAAAAATGCCGAGCCGATAGACGATATACGAAATGCAACAGACACAGGGAAGATATATGTAGTGCAAAGCAAAAATTCAAGCGGAGATGTTTTGAGTGAGATTTACTATTATTTCAACAGCGTTATAAACGGCTGGGAGCCGATAAGTGGCGATAGTATTTACACCGTGTTTAATCAGACGTCCGACGGGTTCAGCCTTAAAGGAAATGTTGTTATAGACGGAAACGCAGTTGTTACAAGAAATCTGAAATTAAGCGGAAATGTCACTTGGGATATGGAAAATTCACCGGTAAAGACGCGATATTCGCCGGATAATTACAATTGGCACAACACCATGATAGACGGCGACATGTACATGCAAATGAGTTTTGACGGCGGAGTAACCTGGAACACATCCACAAAGATTGTGGGCAGTGACGGAAACAATGCCGATGTCACACCGGAAAGCGTTTTTGACGCCTTAACCGACAGCGGAGCTGCGCAGGGCATATTTGCCGCTTTTGTAAATGATGAAAATCAAATATACATAAACGCTGAATATGTTCAGACGGAAAACCTTGCATGCACTAAGCTGTATGCAAAAGGATATACGGGTATGTATTTCGCAAAGCTTACCGGAAATATAGGCGATTTCGGAATATTTAATTCAAATGCAACAGATACGACATATACAACAAGCAGCAATTGCATATGGGGTGTAAGGAATGACCTTAATGCGGTAAATTTTTACTCATACGGAGTTAATTATGCCGGATATAACCAGGATTCGCAAACATACTTTGCCAAAGGCAAATGGGATTTTGCAAACTGTACCAAAATCGTATGGGGCAATAACGCGCCGGCTGCGGTGTTTGGATAAAGGGGTGTAGACGCTTATGGCAAGAATTGTTGTTTCCGATATTACCTCATCCGGATGTCATGTAACAATTGATAACCTCGATACCTCGTGGGGCGGCGGAAACAGAATGATAAGAGTGTACATAAAGCAGAGCGGTTACCCTACGGAAAGCGATTACGAGCATCACATAGCGTGGAGATTAAAAACAAATTCTGCCGACCTTATGGGTGTGTATTGGGATACGGAACAATACGGACTTGAGCCAAATACAACGTATTATTTGTCCTGTTACATACGCGTTGAAGATACAAATGAATTGCTCACAAATCCGCCGCTTAAAGCGACATTTAAAACACTCTCTGATACATTTGCATTTACGTGCTATGCAAACGATGAAACAATACAGCAAACAGATATAAGCAGCAGATACGCCGATTACACATTGAACTACGGTGACGGACAGATAAGGAAAAGCGGAATGTCGGGCAATCTGACATTTACAGCTACACCGGACACCAGATGTTCGTTTGTGCGGTGGGTGTACAGAGTAGGGAGCACAACAGCCACTGTACAGTACAGTGAAGATAATCCGTTTGTCTATACCGAGGAAAAGGATATATTCATACGTGCAGAGGGCAAAAAAGACACGGTTCTTCCGAACTGGACATGCATAGATGATGATATCGGATTGTTGGGTACTGATTCCTTTGTAACACAAATTGACCTTGGTTTGTATGAACTCAGGCGATACGCTGTCTCATTTACATACGGCGGCACAGCAAAGATATACACAATGGGCGCGATTGATACCCGTGGATATTTGGGAACAACATCAGGTTGGAAAGATAGCGGATACCCTACGGCATATATCGCCGAAGATGACGACAGCGGAGACGGGAGTAACTTTTGCATAACACATGACGTTTCCGCGCTTACGCAGTACTATGTATGGGTTCGCCAGCATGCCGGCGATGTAGCCGGAAACATTCGGCTGCATATTGAGCCTCCGCAGAAACCTATCGTCGGAAATATTGAAAAATGGGATTGGAATATATCAAACGGAAACGCCGCGGCAGAAGAAACGCAAAATGCCAAATACGCTTTGGATAACCGAAAGACCGTAAGTCTTTTTGCGTATTCGGTATGGAATGATATTGCAGACAAAGTAAAAGCTGTGCTTGACGAACTCGGCGAAAGCTGGGACAGTACATATTTAAGTTTTAACAGTACAAAGATGTCATCGGTTGACAAAACCATCACTGCTGTAAGGTTTAATTCGCTTAAACTCAATATAGATTCGCACATAAGCACCGAAATATCGGATAAAGCAAAAGGCGACAAGGTTATTGGAAGTGATTTTTTAACATTGACGCAATGTATAAACAATTGGATTGATTCAATTTAAAATACGCAAGGAGATGATTTATGATGAAAGTTAAGTTTGCAAACGGAACAAAGAAAGATTGTTCTGCTCCGGCAGAACAAAAGTTGTTCAAAACAAATGCCGGGGCATTGGTTCCGGCAGGTTGGGTTCTTACATTTCGCATGAACGGAGAAACAACATCGTCTGAATTGGACGAGCTTCTCACGAAAGAAAATGTGAGTACTCTGGAATTTATTGAGGAGTCGGAAAGCATAACCGAAAGCTACACAATATCCGGCTACGATACGGTTACATCGCTGGTTATACGTCATTCAAGCAATCCCGACATGACGAGTGCCGAAATTCAGTTATCAAAAGGAGTGTAAATCAATGGAAAAATTTGAAAGAACAACAAATGCGTTCAATTACATCTTTGAGCGGACTCTCGAAGCGAACGAAACGGTAATACTCAAAATGCCTCCGGTATCTCCGAATAAAAGAGGGGTAAATGATATCGGTTGGCAGACCGACGGTGATGTTGAGTTATACGGAACTCTGTCGGCTAAGCCGGAAAGTGCTGCGGCGCTTTGGCAGAAAATAGCCGAGGGCGATGATATCAATAAAACAGTGTCGGCTATCAAAATTGTAAACGGCTCGGCGAAGTGTAACATAATCATACGGGCTATCTTTTGTTAAATGGGGGTGGTGATAGTGAAAGGAAATGTATCAAAACCAAAAGTCGAACAGCTGATTAATAAAGCAGATAACGGCGGAATGCATGTGCCGGGAGCGACCGTTTTGTCTGACGGTGCTATGTCGCTCGGTAAAAATACGATAGCCGGTTCAAAATGCTTTAATATTACGGCTTTTGATGACACTAACAAGGCTTACACTTTGGATAGCGTTGAAGGATTAGCCGTTGGAGATGTGTTTAGTCTCAAACTTAAAGCCAATTATGATAACTACGGTAAAATTACAGCGATAAATAACAGTACTGTAATCGTAGATAAATATCATGCAGAGGAGCCGAACAGTTCAAACTTGTTCAGGGTACCCGCGAAGCCAAATTGCGGAACAACTGATTTTGGTTTCAATGCATTTGCCGAGGGTGAAAACTGTATAGCTGCTGGCGACAATTCACATGCAAGCGGAAAGAATACACGTGCCAATGGTAGATATGCACATACTGAAGGTAAAAATACGGAAGCGAGTTACGCAGGACATGCCGAGGGAGTAGACACAATAGCAAATGGGGAAATCGCTCATGCTGCTGGATACGACACCACAGCAAATGGCAATGCTTCTCACTCAGAAGGTTCAAGTACCACAGCAAACGGTAATGTCTCTCACTCAGAAGGTGCAGGTACCATAGCAAATGGCTATGCTTCTCACTCAGAAGGTGCAAGTACCACAGCAAATGGCTATGGCGCTCACTCAGAAGGTATTAATACTGCAGCAAATGGTGATTTCTCTCACTCAGAAGGCGACGGTACACAAGCAAAAGGTTATGCTTCTCACTCGGAAGGTGAAGGTACAATAGCAAATGGTAATCATCAGCACGTGCAGGGCGGTTACAATAAAGTAGATACCGAAAATAAGTATGCTGTTATCGTTGGAAACGGATCGGGAGATGCGCATCGTTCCAACGCATACACTCTCGATTGGGCTGGTAATGGGTGGTTTTACGGTGATGTAGCAACCCGAAACGGCGACAAACTTTCAGAAAAAGCAAATACCACCATGGTAAAAACCGAACTTGATAAGAAGCAAGGTATATCTAATATGGTTTCATCGGTTGAAATTAGTACTCCTTTAACAGACGAGCAATATCCAAGCGCGAAAGCTTTGCAGAATGTTATGGAAAGCACTGCGATTGAGTTTAGTAATTTGCCAGATTTGTATCAACGTACATCGGAAATGGCGCAAAGTATTGTACCATCGTCAGGAGAAGTTAACACTTATTCGCAGTATCCGTCAGTGAATGCTGTTTATGAAAGTGTAAGCGCCCTTTCCAACGCTCTAAAAGGCAAAAAAACAGGTTCTGTAGTAAGGATAGATGACGTATCACCTGTTTCTCATAATATGAATGTCCATGTACAGAGTGAGAATCTGATACCGTTTCCGTATACTTATTTAACTACTAACAATGGTGTTGGTAGTGTTACAAAGAATGGTGTTACTTTTACTGTAAATGAAGATAGGGTTATTACTGTAAGTGGAAACGTTAGTACCGATTATATCTATTCAGACGTTATACTTGGTAAAGTGAATGTACAGTCAGACACGTATTATACGATATCTTATGAGGGTGATTTGGGCGCGCATGACAAAATAAGGGTTTTTAGCAGCACAAATAGGTTGTTAGCTAATGTGGGAGCGGCTGATGCCATTAAGACATTCAAAGTAACTTATGACGACGCAAAAGGTGATAATACAGTAACAATACGTTTGGTTAGAATTTCATATGAAGAAACCGCAACCGATTGTACATTTCGCCCCAAACTCGAACTTGGTTCAACTGCTACACCCTATGTAGATTATGTTGATGTTTCGGGGGCGGTTTTGAAGTCACAGGGGAAAAATTTGATTCCGAGTGGCAAAGGTGATTCTACGACTAAAACATCGAACGGCATAACATTCACACGTAAAAGTGACGGCAGTGTTGTAGCAAATGGTACAGCTACGGCAACGGCAACGTATTCGTTAAATTTTTCTGCACAAAAGTTTTTGTTGCCGGCTGGGAATTATACGCTTTCAGGTTGCCTGAAAAATGGCTCTGCCTCGACATATCGATTAGATTTGGCTACAGAAGATACCACTGTTTTTTCTGATACCGGAAACGGGCGCAGTGTTTTAATTCCGCCCAATATTAAAGTAAATATTATAGCCATATATGTATCGGCCGGAACAACCGTATCAAACGTAGTATTCCGTCCGCAGCTCGAACTCGGCACAGTTGCAACAGAATATGAGCCGTACAAATCAGGTAGTTCGCATTATGTTGAATCAGACGGAAGTATTGCTGGCGGTGTAGACAACGTGTCACCCACCACAACATTAACATGCGATGAAGCAAACACTGTTATTGTTGCAGAGTACAACAGGGATATTAATAAGGCTTTTGCAGAGCTTGAAAGTAAAATTACGGCGCAGACCAGCGCAGAATAAAGGAGGAATTCAAAATGGGTTTGAAAACTACAGATTATGATGTAAGAGGACTGGGAATCACCGTTCCCACAGCATACGCGCAGATTACATCGCTGTTTATCAACAAAGACAGCGTTGCGCAGGCAGAATTTTCTATTCAGCAGAATCGCGAGGACATCAAAGAAAGAAATGCATTTGCAAAGGAAACATTTAATTGCCTTGTGGATAAAAACGAGCCGATTTACACGCAGGTGTATAACAAAGCAAAGGTCGCTATATTCAACGGCTGGGAGGACGATATTGTTGATGAGTCGGAAGAAAACGTGCCCGTTGTTGATGAGGATATAATTGACGACGTAATCCCCGACGTAATCCCGACTACGTCAACAGAGGAAACGACAGAATCTACCGCGGAGTAATCCGGAAAGAGGCATAAAATGATTAAAACAATAATTAGTGAAGTATCGGTTGTACTCAGCATAATAATTCCTTTGATAGTGTGGATTCGAAAGCTCGCAAACGGCACAAAGTGTCAGTTGCGCAGTGAAATGCTTCGGATATATTACCACAACAAAGATAAGCGGATAATAAGGCAATACGAATACGAAAATTTTATTTATCTGTACGACGCGTATAAGGCGCTGCACGGAAATTCATTTATCGACAAGATTCACGGAGAAGTCAGAACGTGGGAAATAATTACATAGGAGGGCAGATTTATGAACAATATTGAACTTGCAGACAAACTTATCAATATCGCAAACAATTACAGAACGCTGTATGTTATGGGGTGTTTCGGCGCACCGCTAACAGCGGCAAACAAAACACGGTATTGTGCGAATCACGCATATAACAAAAAAGCAGAGCGCCGACAGATGATTATGTCCGCTTTCGAAAGCACATTCGGATTTGATTGCGTAAATGTGATAAAAGCCGTTTTGTGGGGTTGGTGCGGTGACAAATCAAAATCATACGGCGGCGCAAAATATGCGTCAAACGGTGTGCCGGATATCAGTGCAAACGGAATGATTTCAAAATGCACAGGCATATCGACTGATTTTTCAAATATTGAGGTTGGAGAGGCTGTCTGGATGCCGGATCACATCGGTGTATATATTGGAAACGGTCTTGCAGTCGAATGTACACCGGCTTGGAAAAACGGTGTGCAGATTACATCATGTAATTGTACAAAACCCGGATATAACCGAAGAAACTGGGTTAAACACGGCAGGATGCCATATGTAACATATGAGAAGAAAGGCGGAAGAAAAATGCTTGAAACAGGAAATGAAATTGTGTGGGAGCTTATGAACGGAAAACTTAAAGTACCGATAAGCGATGTTGACAGAGCCGTAAAGGCAGTTGATAAAGCGAGAAAGACCGCCGATGTCAATTCCCTTTATTGGATATTGTATAAGCTGGTGAATGGAAATGGCTAAAAGAAAAGGCATGTTCAGCAAAATAATTGTTGCGGTTGTAATTGCGCTTAATGTGGCATTTACTGCATGTGTGCTAAAAATATTTCTTTCAACATCGAGCGAGCCGTCAAGCCTTGTCGCAGCGTGGTTTTCATTTACAACTGTAGAATTGTGGAGCCTGGCAGGAATAAAAAAATCGAAGAGCAAGGAGAGAGCAGACAATGACGATTAATATACTTTTGGGTGTTATTTTGCCCTTCATAATGATAATTGTATCACTGTATCTGGTTAAGGTTTACCGCGACGATAATGTCGTTAAGTGGGTAAACATTGCCGTGAGAGCTGCAGAGCAGATATATCGTGAGCACGGACAGGGCAGCGAGAAATACAAATATGTAAAAGAATGGATAATAAACAAATTCAATATCTCAGAAGAAGATATAAAAAATATTATAGAAAGTGCAGTATACGAATTAAATAAACACGGCGGCAAGGATGCGCAGAAAGAGTGAAATTATGGCGAATGTATTTGATATAAAAAAGGATTGGGATAAAAACCTTCCGTCGTTCCGAAATACGGCGTCAAGAGTTTTAAACTCCGCAAATAGCGCAACACCGAGTATACACAATCCGTTTCTTGACAAAAACGGGGAAATTGTAAATCCGTATATCAATTACCGTGCCGTTTTGGATAACCCCGGCGTGTCCTCAAAGGTGAAAGCCTTTATCGAGAACGCGACGGGGCTGTCGCCTACTCAGAGCAGTACCGGCAAATCATATGTAGAACCCACGCAGTATGAAAATACCGCTTCGTCCGCTGCAGAATCAAACAGCAGCATTGTTTCCGCTGCCGAAAAGTATATCGGAACACCTTATGTATGGGGTGGTTCAAGCGCGGCGCAGGGCGGTATGGATTGCAGCGGATTTGTTTACAACGCTTTAAAGGATGCAGGTTATGATGTAGGCAGAACAACGGCGCAGGGTTACAGGAGTTACGGCAGCACCGTGAGCAAATCGGACATGCAGCCTGGTGATTTGGTATTCTTTGGAAAAAACAACAACGCCAGTCACATTGGTATATACATAGGAAACGGGCAAATGATTCATTCCGCCGGCAAAGGACAGGAAAATACAAAATCCAACCCCGGCAAGGGTGTATCAGTAGCAAATGTAGATTACAGAAATGATTTTTTGGAAGCAAGACGATATTAAAGGGAGTGAAACAAAATGGCATACGATCCTCGAAACGCAATCAATAATATATATAAATTCAAAGAGGCATGGAATAACGCAAATAATTCCGGGAACACAAAAGCAAAAAATGACGCGGCAAAAAAAGCGCAGGAATACTATAAGCAGCTTAGAAACAACGGATATGAGTCGGTAGCTAACGACCTGAATGCCTCTGATTATCTGCAGGCAAAGGCAATAAAAGATAAATGGGATACCTACGGCAAAACACCCACACGCAAATACATGTATTCTTTGGGTGAGTCAAAAGGCATGTCGCAGGGCGATGTTGATAAGCTCATAGGCTGGGATGGCAGTACAGGTGAAGTATCGTTCGGTGGTAAAAAAATCGGACGTCCCGACGCGGTAGTGAATGGCACATCATACTGGAAAGACACAACGGCGCTTGATAATGCTTTTAATGATTATGTGTCGCGCAGTGCGATTACGCGGCCGAAAGAGACAACCGTTAACCAGGAAAACGAAAACTTGTTCAAAAAGCTATACGGCGAATATGACGACTTGAAAAAAACAAATCCTTTTACAACCGATGAGGCAAAAGCAATTTTGTCAAAATATGATTTGTCCGCGCTTCAGGCACGTGACAACGAGGTGGCAAGCGCAGCAGGTTCAAACGGCGGCAATATAGACAGCTTTGCGGCGGCAAATGCACTTCGTCAGCAGGCGGCACTTGTAAACCAGGGACAAATGACAGTTCTTGATTCGTACAAGCAAAAACTTGACCATGCAAGGAACCTTTTGAGCGATATAGGTGTTCATATCGACAGAGTTTACAACCAGGATGAAACAACAAAAAACAATGACGTTGCAAGAAAATCCGAGATAGCTTCGGTAACAGGTTACACACCGTCCGAATGGAGTATTAAAAACGATTCATTCCTCAAAAACTTTGTGGATGACAACGGCAAGCTTAAGAGTGAGTATGAAAATGTAGACTTCCAGGCACTTGTGAATAATGCAAAAGCAAACGGCAATACCGAGCTTGCAAATAAATACGCAATACTCCGCGGTCTCAAGATATTCAATAACTTCGGCAAATACGGCAAGTATTTAAACGAGGGTGATATTGCATACGTCGGAGCTCAGCCTACGGAAGAACGCAGACAGTTTGATGAGCAGATAGACCAGGCAGACAGAGCGCTGAATGCCAATATGTTAATGAACGATGCAAACAACGCAGCAAGCTACGCAGAAAAGGCACTTGCGGTTAATGCCTCGAAATCATCGGGCAGAACATCATCCGGCAGCAGTTCGTCCTCGGGTGGCTCATCATCCGGCAAGCCTCTGCTCACAGCGGCGCAGGCTACGGCTGCTGTAAAGAATGGCGAAATAACCCAAGGCGTTATTGACGCGTATAACTATTGGTACGGCGGCAGTTATACCGTGGATAATCCGCCGAAGCTTGAGAGTAGTGGTAAGAATGGCGATTCAAAGCCGCCTCTTACAGAAAAACAGGTTACGGCATGGGTTGAATATCTTAATAATGATATTGCAAAAAAATATAATAAAAACGGCGAAAAAGATTATAAAGCGTTAAAGGAAAACGGCAAGAATCTTTATAAACGTGCAGATGCCGATGCCGATTACATTATAATAAATGTGCTCGGTTCATCAGATTTGACACAGGAACAAAAGGAATATTTGCTTTATGACAAATTCGGTATAACTGAAGATGAGGTTAATGCTGCACTGAAAGATAAACATTACAATTGATTGGAGTGAATACCATGGCAAATTGGAAAGAATCGGCAAAACAGAGTCTTGATTCAAGAGGATATATCCCGCCCGAAAAACGCGTGTATGAGCTTAAAGATAAAAAAGGAAATTCTTATGGCGAAATAAGCTACGACGCGTACAAAGCGGTTGTTAATGATAAACTCGATGAATATGTTCCGAAAAACGACACCGAGAAAAAAGCTATAACGGATTTTAATAATTATGTGTCAAAAAACAAAACCGGCTCTGAGAAAAAATCCAATAAGATATTTGAACGTTATAATATTGATCCGAATAATTTTACTCAAAAAGACTTTTTGAATTGGCTCGAAAAGAATAATATGCAGGTTATTGATGCCGATAATACCGGGATTACCTACAAATCAAAGGTCAAAGGGGGATTTTTCGGAATCGGCGGAAAGGAACTTGCAACAGAACAGCAAAAAAAGGATGCTGATGTGCTGTATGAGCTTTCAAAAAACAATTACAGAGGAAGTCTTGCAAAAAAAGATAGCGGCGCTGTTGTATCTGCATTGACCGGTTTTGCGGACAGCCTTGCTTTTGGCGGTGTAAAAGCGGTTGGAGAAGCTACTGCAAAAAAACAGTATGAGCAATCCGGGCTTGATTCAAGTGACTATGTTTCAACAAGACAGGCTTGGGGCAAAACACAAGGAAAACATCCTGTCGCAAATGTAACAGGTAATATTGCCGGCTCTATGGCCTCGCTCGGAGTGCTAGGAAAAGGTGTCGGAGCTGCAACTCAATCTGTTAAGTGGATATCCAAAGCGCGGCCGTGGATTCAAAGTGCGATAAACAGCGGAATAACCTTTGCAATTGCTGACGGAGCCGAAACAGCTTTTGACACCGGTGATATAAAGAAAACGCTTATAAATGCCGGCAGCGGTTTGGTAGGCGGAGCAATCGGCGGTTCACTTAGCGCCAAAGTCGGTGAAATCGGAAATAAAATTCTGTCCAATTCGAAATATCGGAATAAAATTATTGCCGAAATAGCGCGCTCGGGTGTAGCGGGTTCGGCATTTGCAGCCGGAAAATTAACTCCGACATTGTTCTATCCAAAGGAGTACAGACCGACAGGTGAGCAAATTGCAAAGGATATCGGAAGCGCATTTGCGTTTGCCGCAATTTCGTCTGCAATCGGAGCGGTAAAAACATCCGCACAAAACAAAAAAATACTGGATGAGCTTTATCAGAAGATGTCGGTTGACTATGAAAATATGGCACGTTCCAACAGTACTGTAAACAGTGACGGTTCTGTGACGACAAATGTTACAAACCTTGCGGATAATGTTTTGAAATACACAGACGCAATGGAAAATTATCTGAACGGCAAGGGTTTTGAGATTAAGGTTGTTAATTATTCCGGTGAATCGGGTTTGACAACAAACAATACTGCCGGAAACAACGCACCTGTGATAGAAACAATTACCCAGGCGGCAAATGCAAGATTTGTCGGGCAGGACAAGTATGTAAAAACTATTCTGTCAGAGCTGAATACAATAAGAAATGATGTAATGACTACATTGAATGAATACAATGCCAAAGTATCAAACACATCTTCAAATGCGTCGGCTGCCGAAACGAATGTTGCCAAACAAAACATTGTTCCGAATGTGGAATTTGCCGAAAATACAGGAACCAAAACAACGCACGATAATGCAAATATATCACCAATTTCGGAGAATTTGACAGTAAAACAAGCTGCTGGTAATATGCCGGAGATGTCCGGACAGAGTACAACAAATGCTCCGAACGCAAAGGAACCTGTATCATCCGAGCTTGAAGACGTCGCAAAAACAGCCGAAAGGATTGAGAGATATGCGCCGAGTACAGCCGGCAAAGAAATAAAAAATGCAGAGGATAAATTAATATCAATGGGAGCTGATGATGCCTCACGAAAAAAGGTCATTGCAACGGCGGTAAAATTAAGCGATGACATCATTGGAACGAATGAGACGCTCACAAATATTTTAAATCGGACAGTTAAGGCTACAAAGAAAGCAGTCACTGCATTAAAAAACACTGTCGGAACGTCGGATGCATATTGGAATTTATTCAGTGATAATTTTTATGCTGTTACACTTACGGATGAGCAGGCAAAGTCGGTACTAATGAATACATATTCCAACGCATTTGTCTCGGCACTCAAAAATAATAATCCAAAGACATATGCGAGCATATTTGTAACAGAAACCGGGACGGATATTTCCGAAAATTTACCGGGAAGTATTTTGAACCGTACCGTCCCCGATACGGTTCGCAATGTGCCGATGTACAAAAGCGCAGCCAACGAGGTATACAGCATAGCTTCAATTGCTTTAAAGGATATTTCAGATGTACATAGTTCAATATATAACACAAACAAAAGGCAGGATGAAACAACAACGGATGCAAACGTTACAAATCATGCCAACGAACTGTACTTGAAAAAGGTAGGTGATTTCTGCGAAATATACGGAGAGGGGGCGGAAACGGCAGCTAATGCTATCGGAGCTGTGCCTACATACAAAACAGTTGACGGCAAACGAACGCTTGTTGTTGGATTCCCATTTAAATATATTGATGATTATGCAAAGCGGCTCGCAGCGTTTAATCTTAATATTGACACCGGAGACGGAAAAATTATACCGCTTTCTGCTCGCGATAGTGTCGAAAAGCCTAAAACCGAAAATTATGAACCGAAATTTATTGACAACAGAGATATTGAAAGTGTCGGAAAACGAAATGTAAAGGCCTTTCAGTATGAACATCCGCAAATCAGACCTTTTTACAGCGAAATTGCCAACGAGTTGCTGAACGATTTAAGCAATACTATAAAGGGCGAAAGAATTCAAATACCCGATGACAGCAAGGCTCATGGCGATTGGACAGGTGTTAAACGTTTCACAAGTCCTGCAATCGCAGAAATCAAAGATACTCTCAATGTTACGTATGACAATATTCATGATGCACTTGAGAGAATTATAAATGATAACGGCCAAGAAAATTACGCTCTTGCCAAGAAAATAGAACTTGTAATTGATGATATGCTCACCAATGGTTACAAGGATTTTGAAGGGCGCGATGTTCCGCAGAATATGGAATACATAAAGGCTAAATCAGAAATTAAAGGCACCGACGGCAGCGAGTACATTCACAATGAAAATGTGGATTTGCCTACTCCGGAAGTAGAGGATAACTCGATAAAAAAAGCTCCGGAACAACAGACGGAGAATGTACAAGCACTCTCCTCGAACGTCCAAAACGATTCTGTTGATAACGTAGCTTCTGCCAATAGTGTAACACGAGATAAAGAAAATACCAATGGCGCAAGAGAGAAAAAAAGTGCAAATACGTTGAAAAGCGAATCGAATAATGATATAATTGAAAAAAAGGCGGTTTCTGCAGCATTAACAGGTAATCAATCGCCAGAACCATCAGAGGTTAAAGTCGACAGAACGGACATAAGAAAAAAAGCAGTGACCGATATCGCTGAATTTGTGAGAGAGAATCTTGAAAAAAATACAAAGATAACGAGCAATGCTCTGTTTGATATTGCAAAATCAGTATATGGCGGAACAATGTCGGACGGTGCATTTACACCGAAAGACGCTTACGACGCTATGGAACTCGGTGTAAATGAATACATCTTGTCTATGTCCGATATATCAGCTCAAAAAATGCTTGATATCCTCGAATTATTGCCGACTCAAACCAGGCGCACCGAGGAAATGTTGAAATATCAGCAGTTTTCAACACCGCCGTCCATAGCGTATTTGGCAAACTATGCGGCAAATGTAAATGCTAAAGATATTATGATTGAACCGTCCGCAGGGGTTGGCGGAATAGCTGTATTTGCAAAAAGAGACGGGGCAAAGGTATATGTTAATGAACTGGACGGCCGAAGACTTGAAATATTAAAAAATATGCCTTTTGACGGCTTCTTTAATGAAAATGCCGAGCAAATTAACAACATCCTTGGTGACAAAATCGAACCTACGGTAATTGTGATGAACCCGCCGTTTTCGTCTTCGTCGGAACGGAATGTTAAAGGTACAAAAATTGGCGCAAAACATATCGAGCAGGCGCTTAAGATGCTTGCGCCAAACGGCAGGCTTGTTGCAATAGTCGGTCGTGGTATGAACGACGGGGCAGCTGCTTTTAAAGAATGGTGGAAAGATATTAAATCAAAATACAATGTACGTGCAAACATTGGTATAAAAGGAAAAAATTACAATAAATACGGTACAAATTTTGATATCCAGATGCTCGTTATTGATAAAGATGGCTCAACTGCCGGAACGGAAACGGGATATGTGGACACACTGCAGGAATTGCAGGAAAAATTGGGAGGGATAAGAAATGAAAGACCTACTGTTGACTATTCGACAAATGAACGAAGAACCCCTGCAACAACACGCACTGAAATTACTGAAAAAAGAAAACCGGGACGTATCGGAATCGGCACTGTATCTGATGCAGGCAGCATTGCAAATAAGAGAAAATCTGCGGATAATGCAGGCTCTGAAAGATACGCTGAAAGAGAAAATATTCATGTGGCTGATTCAAAGAGTGGAGGAAATGCAATCGGAGAGCCCGAAGTTGCAAATGATGTGGATGGTAAATCCGATAGAATGGGAAATGGGTTGCGAACAGGAACTGCTGGAATCAAAGAATCTGACAGAACTGGCGTCGATGATAGCAAACAATCTGATAGACCGGTACGACGAGATGAACATCGAAAGAGAATAAAACGTAAAGAGCTGACAGACAGTATATTTGAACATTATCAAACACAACCGCTCAAAGTAAAAAATGCGCAGCCTCACCCGGCAAAAGTAAGCGAAAGCGCAGCAATGAGCGCTATTGAGCCGCCGCCTATAACATATAATCCCAATATACCGCAGGATATAATTGACAGGGGTGTTGTTTCAGATGTTCAGCTTGAAGCTATATCGTATGCCGGGCAAAGCCATATGCAAACGTTGCCGAACGGCAATACAAGAGGATTTTTCCTTGGAGACGGTACCGGAATAGGCAAAGGGCGTACTATTGCCGGAATGATACTTGATAATTACAATCAAGGGCGAAAGAAATCATTGTGGGTAACGCTCAATTCGAGCCTTGTCAACGATGCCAAACGTGACGTAAAGGCACTTTTCGGAAATTCCGATATGGTTACACAATTTGTCGGCGGGAATAAAGCAGACAGTGTTTTGAACACTGATGAAGCAATAATGGTGATTAGCTATAGCGCGCTGGCAAAAGGATTTGACAATCAAGGTTCAAATTTTAATAAAATAGTTAATTGGCTCGGTAAAGATTTTGACGGATTAATTGTGTTTGATGAATCCCACAAAATGGGTAATTCCACAGATGTTAAAGGCACGCGCGGTGTAAAAAAGGCAAGTCAGACCGGACTTGCCGGCATAGCATTGCAAGAAGTACTTCCCAAGGCAAAAATTGTCTATTCGTCCGCCACCGGAGCAACAGAAGTTGAAAATCTCAGGTATGCAGAACGGCTCGGATTGTGGGGAGACGGAACAGCATTTGTAAACGGTAACGATTTCGTAAGCAAAATAAAGGCAGGCGGACTTGCTGCGATGGAATTGATTGCACGTGATATGAAAGCAATGGGTGTATATCTGTCAAGAAATATAAGTTATGAGGATGTGCAGTACGACAAAATAACCCACAAGCTTACGGAGCAACAGAGGAGGATATATGACGAACTCGCGCGCAGTTGGCAGATAGTTCTGAAAAATATTAATAAGGCATTGGAAACGACCAATCAGAGCAAGGACGGCACAGCCAGGGGACGCGCACTCGGAGCTTTTTGGAGTTCGCAGCAAAGATTTTTCAATCAGATATTAACATCTATGCAGGTACCGAGTGTAATATCCGATATTGAAAAGCAGCTTGCAAACGGTAAATCGTGTGTTATTCAGCTTGTAAGCACAAATGAATCGGCACAAAATCAGGAATTTGAACGGCTGAAAGCAGAGGATTTAGAACTCGAGGAATTTGATTTAACGCCTAAACAAATGCTTATGTCGTATATTGAAAACTCGTTTCCGGTGCAACAGTATGAGAAATACCGCGACGATAACGGCAATATTAAAAGCAAGGCGGTGTATGATAGTCAGGGAAATCCGGTATTGAATCGTGATGCAATTAAACAGCGCGAGGAATTACTTGAAAAACTTGGAAGTATCAAGGTTCCGTCAGCTCCGATTGACATGATTATCAATCACTTCGGTACGGATATGGTTGCGGAAAACACCGGCCGTATGCGCCGTGTAGTAAAAAAAGACGGGAAAAACATTGAAGAAAAAATAGGAAGTAAAAAGGACGCGGACGTAGATGCATTCCAAAACGGAAAGAAACGTATAATTATTTTTTCGAAGGCAGGCGGTACCGGAAAATCATATCATGCCGATAAATCAGCAAAAAATCAACAGCAGCGTGTGCATTATTTGCTTGAAGCCGGTTGGCAGGCGGACAATGCCGTGCAAGGATTTGGACGCTCACACAGAAGTAACCAGGCGTCGGCGCCGATATTCAAACTTGTAACTACAAATTTAAAAGGACAGATGCGTTTTATTTCAACTATAGCAAAAAGACTTGACCAGCTCGGCGCTATGACAAAAGGACAGAGGCAGGCCGGAGGGCAAGGTATGTTTTCTGCAAATGACAATCTTGAAAACAGCTTTGCAGCAGATGTCCTCGCGGTATTCTACAAGGATTTGGCAGCAAACAGTGTTGACGGTATTGACGACGGCATCGGTATAATTGATAAGCTCGGTCTTAAAGATAAAATACTTGATGATTACAATCGAATAATAGTAACCGCTCCCGAACTTCGCGAGGTAAATAAATTTTTGAACAGAATACTTTCGCTTGAGAGCACCGAACAGAACATTGTTTTTGACGGATACTCCGAACGATTGCAGGATGCTACGGAAAAAGCTATGCAAGCCGGTACATTTGACAGAGGATTGGAGAACTACAAAGCGGATAAAATTACTCTAAACGAGGTACATGATATACGCGATGACGCAAGCACCGGCGCAAAAACAAAGTACTACAATTTAACAGCTGAAAACAAAATTAAGCCGGTTAAATTTTCCGATTTGCCTACAGACAGTAAATCGTTTGTGGGATTTTACCGAAACAAAACAACCGGAAATATCAGGGCGGCAGTGCGCACTTCATCTGTTACGGACCAGTACGGAAATGTTTCCGATAATTTCAAACTCATCGGTCAATCAAAAAATGAGTATATATCCCAAAGTCGGTTTTACGGCAATTGGACTAAGTTGGATTCCGAAAAGGCGGAAACGCTTTGGAATGAGGAAGTGTCAAAACTGCCGGAGTATCAAAAGGAAAACCTGCATTTAATAAGCGGTGTTGTTCTGCCGGTATGGGACAAATTACCCACTGAAAATGTACGTATTTATCGTGTGCTCACTTCTGACGGAGATATGCTTATAGGCAGGGTTATTCCGGAAAATAAAATTGACGAAACATTGAAATTGCTCGGCTCATCCAGAACTAAAGAAAAAATACCGACAAGCGATTTGATATCGGGCATAAAAAACGGTGATACAGTTTATCTTGAAAACGGATGGAAGATTACGCAAAGAAGAGTGTCGAACGAAAACAGAATTGAACTTATCGGGGCGGGGTATTCGGATTACGATTCCCTTATCAAAAAAGGAGTTTTTACAGAGAGAATCCAATATAACACGCGATATTTCATTCCCGCCCTAACAAATACCGACACGGTGATTAATGCAATAATTAAGCAATATCCTGTTCTGCGTGTTGAAAAGCCGAAATATTCATTGACTGAAGAAAGCGTAGATGTAAATAAATTATTTGTTGCACCTGTCGAATATGTTGACAAGCTCTCAAAGCAGATTGATTCGTGGCTTGCTGGTGAATATAAATCAAACGAAGTATTTGATTTTGGAAATACACCTTTTGTTCTGCGTCAACTTGGTGCTCAAAACTTGCCTGTTGTTATGACGCAAGATGCAATGGTAAAGGTAACCGGCGGAAAACATTCCATACCGCTTAGCATAATTCGTTCGCTTGTTCAAGGTATAACAGATCCAATAATGGTGTTCAAATCAGCTACGGTTAAAAATGCGTTCGTTATATTAACGGAACTTAACGACAGTGCCGGGAAGCCTATTATCGCAGCAATGCATTTGAACAAGTTTGATAATCGTCTTCGCATAAACAGGATTGCAAGCATTTATGCTAAGGATGGGGCAAAAGCTTTTGTAAGATCTCAATTTAAGCTGGGAAATGTAAAGTATATTGATAAAATAAAAAGTCAGGGCTGGTCTACGAGCAGAGGGCTCCAATTGCCCAAGCTGGTTCAGTCCAACCCTGATAACAACATTATACTCTATAAAGAGGATATTGTCAATATGCATAATACGCAAAATAGCAAGAAATATTCCACAGAAAGCGAGGAAACAGACAATGTCAGAACAAATTTATTATCTGGAAACAGCAAACGGGGACGTGATGAGAGTCCCGGAAAGCAAATTGAAAGAATTTCGGAATATAAACAGAAAATTAAAGGAAAAACAAAAGAAGAACGCAGCAACTATGCAAAGGAAATTCTTGCAAAAGGGAACGTCGAAGAAGTAGTAAACGGCGATGCTAAGTATAGCCTTGTTAAGCCCGAGGGCTATAACGAGGATATGCGTGCGATTGTTTCAGAAGCAAAAACTTTCGGTAAAGATGTTAGTTTCTTTGTCGGTAACGCTTTGAGAAAATTCGACGGTCAAAGGGAATTTTTGATTGATGGCATAAAGCTGACGGATAATGAAATTTTAATCCGCTATGACGGTGCATATTCTCCGCAAATGCTTCTTGTTCATGAGCTTGTTCATACAGAATGGAACAATCCGGAAATGCAAAAAGCAAAGGATATAATTCTTGATACTTTGTCAGAAAGCGAAAGAGAAGAAATTCTTTCGAACGGCAGATACAAGGATTACATGGATTTATATGATAACGATGCGGAAGCGGTTTGGGAAGAATTTGTTGCCGATGTTTTTGCCGATATGAATGATTATAGCGATAGCTACGTTGACACGGTTGTTGATTACTGGTATAATGAAAAGGTAATAGACAGGTATAATCCGTCGGAATACATTAATAGTATGGATGCAGGCGGAAACAATGCGGTACTTGACAGCGTCGGCTTTGGTAATGATTATTCGTTGAGCTATGATGTTTTTAACATTCCTTATAACGAAAAAAGGCAACTTGATGATTATGTATTACGAAAGAATCATAGCAGTAAAACGTTAAAAAAGATTGATTGTAAGGAAATTGGAAACAACTTCTACATTTGGAATAACAACAGCAAAATCGATTATACCATTATAGACCGCATTCCGATAGTCGGCAATGAGCAAATTATAAATGAATTAAGGAGTGGAATTGTAAATGGCACTTACAGAGATGCAAAGAACGTTAGCGAATGGTCTGCTGACGTTCGGAGTAGAAGAAGAGGCAGTACCATTCTTGATAGCGGGATTGAGGGAACCTCAGCAGACGGAAGCAATGATAGACTTTCTGTTAGAAAATCCCAAGGCGACACGGGAAGAAATTCTTTTGAAAGTGACTCGGATAAGAACCCCAAGTATGCATTGAATTCATATGAGACCGACGCGGAAAATTTAACACCGGAACGCAAAAAGCAAATATTTGAGCAGTTTGAAAAAGACCGTGCCGAGTTGCAAAAACCTACAAAAAAACAACTGTGGGGTGAGCGCGCCGCATGGGTGGCACATAACATGACAAGAGTGTTTCCAAATATTCCGGAACGCGGTGAAAGAGGTACATTTTTTGCCGAATTCCGTAAGGATATGATTCAATGGAAAGGACTGCCAACAATAGCGTCAATTATGGTGCAGGACAAACTTAACAAGATGACTAACGGATTGACTCCCGATGAGTTTAAGACTTTTTCGGAGCTTGTATATTTCCTTGACCTACAGGAAGAGGCGCAATTGCAAAAAGAAAAGGGGTACGAGGAGATACTTCTGCCGAATGAAATAACCCCGGGTGAAGTTGACGCAATTGTAAATGAATTGAATGGCATAGCGAGCGAAAATGTTAAACAGGCACTTATAAAACGTCAAAGCATATGGGAAGAACTCAAAACTAATTACATCGAGCTTAATAGGTATATCGGATTTGATACCGACGGTAAATTTAAGAGGAAGAACTATTATCATCATCAAGTTATTGACTATATGAACAACTCTTCGAATAATACAGGCGGCGGAGAAATCGGAATTAAAGCAGGACGCGGCTGGCTTAAGGAAAGGCAAGGTTCAATAAAGGCAATAAACACTGATTTTTTGGCAGTTGAGTACAAGGCTATGCTTCAGATGCAATATGATGTGTATATCGCCGAGACATTAGGCAAAATAAAGCAGCAATACGATATAAAACCCCGGCTTGAAAATGACGCATTCAAGCATAATAAGGATGCATTGAATGAAATCATACGCAAAGAAGCAACAGGGAAAGACGGAGATATTGTATTTGATACCAAAGGGAAGCCGGATAGCGAAACCTTTAGGAAACAAATGTGGTTTAATTCACGTATAATGTTTGGGTTTGACGGATTGTTCGATTTAGCTGATCGCAATGCGCTGCCTACTTTTGACGGTGAATATTCAGAGATTGTGGCTGCTCTGAAACGTCATGAGTTGAATGTGTCGGGGTTATATAAATACGTTGGAACAATAGCCGCGGCGGAGCCTGCTGAAAATGCAACAGACGCTCAAAGACAGGCGGTGCTTAATGCGAGAACCGTATTGAAATATACATCCCGAAAAAAAGCATGGATTAAAGAAGTGCTTGGCGATGATTATCAGACATGGGAATCACTTGCAAAAGAAATGAAAGATACCTATACGATACATCAGCCGAGGCGCGGAAATTATTTCTATACAAAAACCGTTATAGACGAGGATGCTTTTAATGCAGCGTATAACGAAATGGTTCTTGCTGTTTCGTCAGGAGACATTAATTTTGGAAACACAGATGTCAAAGAACTGTTTAAACAGTATTCCGACACTATTCGGTTAACCGGTGCAGCCTACGAACAATGGGTATTGCCAAAAGAAATTGTTGATACAATGAGCGATATTGCAAATCCAAAACAAACGGCAGAGGCTGCAAAGGCAGCGCGCGCAATAGTGTCCGCTTGGAAAGGCTGGGCAACGAGCGTAAATCCGCTTCGCACAGTAAAATTCGGATTGAGAAATCTCGGCGGTGACCTCGATGCTGTTATTGCAGGAAATCCGAAAGCTGTAATGTATTCCAAAAAGGCAGTACATGACATTTACCGGGCGATGAAGCACAAAGAGTATTCTCCGGAATATATGGAGTGGATTACGCGCGGTGGTTATACATCTATGATATTTGCAAACGAGATGGATTCGGAAATGCAGGACAAGCTATTCTCCAACCTTAAAGACAAAAGCGGCGCAAAGGTATTTGATATTCCCGCAAAAGCCTTTGAAAAATATTACGATGGTGTTGAGAATGTTCATAATTTCAGAGAAGCAATACTCAGGTATTCTTCATATCTGTATTTTAAAGAAACAATTAACCGAAATAACGGAAAAGTAAAAGATTACGTTGCTTCAAATAGGTATATTGTGAACGGATTGAATACTGTTGAGGATAAAGCATATCAACTTTCAAAAGATTTACTCGGAGCGTATGATGAAGTGGGAAAAATGGGACAAACTCTCCGAAGATACTGGGTTCCGTTCTATTCATTTACAGAGACAAATCTTAAAAGATACTATCGACTGTTTGAAAATGTTATAACATCAAATGACAGTATTCCGAAGAAAGCCGGAAAACTTTTGATAAAGGCTTTAATGGTGAACATGCTTGGTTTGCTTATGTTTGCATGGAACAGACTTGTAATGAAAGACGCTGATGATGAACTTCCGCCGTCTGCAAGAAATATTCCGCATATTACTTTCGGAAAAATTGGCGACAATGTTTATGCGTTCAGACAACTTGGAAGTTTTTCTGAAATACTCGAATGGTTTGGACTTGACGATTACAAATTGACAACCGATGATTTTGTTGCTCCGCTTGATAAGGCTTGGGGAATGATAACGCCGTTTGTGAAGATGCCGATTGAGTTGATAAGCGGATTGAATTTCTATCCGTCACTGTCAAACCCGCGCGCGATACGTGATAAATGGCAGCACTTCTTTAATTCATTGGGAGTGTCCGACCTTTATAATGTTGTAACCGGGAAACCCACAAGAGGTATAAAGGAAATCGCCAAGGGTTCGGTGGTATATGATTATGATTACAAAGAAAGTGCGTATTATGAAATACTTGATATCAAAAGAAATTATCAAGGAAAGAACGACAATACAATATACGGTTCCGACAAAAAATCAAATGCACTATACTATATGAAAACCGCTGTCAGATATAAAGATAAAAAAGCAGCGCTTAAATATCTGGATGTGTATTTTGAAAACGGCGGAACCGCCAAAGGTATACGGCAGTCAATATCAATGCTGAACCCCATGTACGGGTATACAAGCGAGGACACTATTGAAAAAGGTGAAGAATTTATCAAATCTTTAAGTGACGAAGAACGTGAAAAACTTAAAATTGCACAGGATTATTATGAAAATGATTTAATGCTTCCCGAAAATGTGTTTGCTATGCTCGGCAAAGCAGATATAACTGAAGAAGAAGCAAAAAATGTTTTGAGAACGTATATCAATTCAAAGTGCAAAAAAGACAAACAGTAACAGAAAAGCTCCACGGCAATTAATTTTGCTGTGGAGCATTTAACAATCATAAAGTATATACTGATTCATGTGTGTCGATGGCAGCGAAGGCAAATCTGCGAAACGAGCGGCCGCTTGTTGTGGCAATATCCACCAATGACGCGCTTGGAGCAAATGCAAAAAACATAGGAATGCTGCTTAATTGCCGGAATGTGTATTTTGTACCGTTCGGGCAGGATGACTGCATAAAAAAACCCGATTCGCTCGTGGCAGACATGACAATGATTGTGCCCACACTTCGGGAGGCGATGGACGGCAAACAAATTCAACCGATTATATTTCAAAAAAAATAGTAGAAAACTCCACGGCAAAATTAATTTGTCGTGGAGTTTTGCATGCGGATATGTTTATTATTGATATTAGAATTTTATATGTCATAAATTATATTAATGTACTGTATTGGTTTTAATTGTACAATGCAAACCATATTCCGCCTTTTCCATCATAATCAAGTCCAAATGCTAACTTCGGCTTTGCATCATCTATTTTTACGAGCCTTGCTATCCAACCCTCGGTATTTCCTCCGGCATATAACTTTCCTTCAAGATTCGGTTTGGGCACAACAGCAGACTGAACCGGACTTTCTTCGTTATTATTGGAAAACGACTTAAATTTGTATCCCATACTTGATGCATCAACTGCGCCGTCATCTTCTACAGATAATACCGACAATGCAACTTTGGCTAATACATATTCATATCCGTCAGGCGCCGGATCATTATAGCTATTAGCTTTTCTCAGCATAGTATATGCATCGTTACCGCGAATGACTTCCATAACACGTACATTTACTGTATATTCTTCGTCATATGAATCTGTTTTCGAATATGTTTGAACCGTGTTAATCGGAGCCGGATTTGAGCGCGAATACTGAACACCGGATGTGCCTGAAGCAATGCTTGTTGTTCCGACTTCAGCCTGCTGCAATTCCTCATTCCATGATACCGGTATTCCGAGCGCGTCTCCGATTGCTCTTAGCGGAAGATATGTTCTTCCCTCAACAACCAATGCGGGCGGATCCGATGTAAATTCTTTTCCGTTCACCAATACCTTAAAACCTGCCGGCGACGCAACATACTGAACCGCCAGTGCACCTGCTGTTCCAAACAAAAGTGCTCCCGATACAAACCCTGCTATAAATTTTTTCTTCATAATTCAGCCTCCCTATTTTTTATAAAATTCTATTTAATCAATACACAATCCTCTATCATGACATTTGGGGCATCAATCAGCAGCAAAACCTTTCCGCTCTTACCGGTGCATTTTCCCAATGCTGTTACGCTGCTGCCTACGACAAGCGAGGCAACGGATTCTGTATTTTTTTTGCTGAAATTGAGTTGAACTGTACCCAAAAATTCATTGCTTTTAAGCAAAACACACAGATTTCTGTCACCATTGGTTTTGCCGATACTGCTGACTACACCCGAGACGACAATAGCTTTATCTTTATACTTATTATCCGCATTTACAATATTGTCGCTATATAACGACATGAGATCTGTCGCGTTCAAATGAGGATATTTGGCAATCTGTTCATTTTTAAATGACTCTATGTTTGCTGCTGCATTTGTATCCGGATATTTTTCCAGTACGTCGTTGCAAATTTCAAAACCTGATGTATAATCATCGCTTTCAAACTCATCTGTCGCATCTTTTAATAAAGATGTTGCTTTATCTTCGTTTATCTCACTTTGAGATTGACTACTTTCGTTTGTCTCGTTGACTGTATTTGTTGCTTTATCGGATGAATCCCCGCCGAATAATAATGATATTATAATAATAAAGCATGCTATAGATGCTATTATCATCCCGCATGCGCGCGCAAACGAAATAATTTTTCCGTTATCGTCTTGAACATACGGCATATCCAATTTGGGCTGATACGGTTCATCATGTATTTGCAATTCTAATTTTCCGGTAAAAAGATTTACGGAAGCATTAATCGTACAGCATTGCTGCTCCTCTGAGATATGTATGTGAGCGTATGCCGCCGTTTTGCCCATAAATACAAATGACACTTCATGCAGTCCGGCACATACCTTTTTTGATATTTGGTCATGTACTCCGAGTTTTCCGATATAAATGCCGTCTAACAGCACTTTATATTTCTCTAATGGGCCTACACCGCTTGGCCGTCTTATAATTATAATGTGACTGTCCATATTTATCAGCTCCTAATCACAAATGTGAATATGCTATATAATATGTTATACATTATAACATATTAATACATTGCTTGTCAATATAAAATATTGTTGAGGTGAATCATCGTGGATAAAAAATTAATTATAAACAAAAAATCACTAAAGGGTGAGGATGGGTACACAACATTCTCAATACGAATAAAAGAAGAGACAAGCCGTAAGTTAAACGAACTGGCGAAAGAATCAAACCGTTCCCGGAATGAATTGATAAACATATTGCTTGAATTTGCAATAGTCAACAGCGAAGTTAAGTAACATATCATCCACAGTGCTGCCGTTTTTGAGTCTGTATGCAAACTCGCCGACGGACATACAAAATTGTGTGTCGTTTCGCAAGTAATCACAATTGCTTGGTAACTCGCACCGTAGACCAGCTATAAAAAGTCAAGAGTTTTTTGAGAAAAAAGTAAAAAAGTTTTATGACTAAAAAAAGACAGCA
>CAKSIN010000012.1 GCA_934463115.1 uncultured Clostridia bacterium | reverse complement strand
GCACCCCGTGGGGTGCTTTTTGTATAACGCTAATTAACTATATTTTACCTCTTGTATTTAACCTGTTTTTTTCTGTTAAAAATAAGTGTTGACCAAACAAATATTATAAGCAAAATTCCAAGCGTAACAAGGAGTACGGGAGATGAAATCACAGACCAAATCTTTCGGAATAACCCTTTGATATTGTTGGCTTCTACATCTTCGGGACATGTCAAAACCATTGATGCATACTCCTCACCGTCATACATAATGCGAACCACACCTAACGCCTGCCCTTTTTTTAGCGGCGCTTTAATATTCTTTTCCTTTTTTGTAATTTTTTTAAGCTTGTCTTTGTCGTAGTTTTTCGGAAGATTAACATTCAAATCTTCCGGAGCTTCAAGCAATATTCTGTCCGTGTTTTTTCCGTTGTCAAGCGTAACTTCGGCAAGAATTTCGCCTTTTGTAATAAGTTTTTCCGATTTATAATATTCCGAGCCGTATTTAAGCAGTGTCTTTGCGTCTTCATATGCATAGTTGTTTTCACCGTCATAGGGTGAATTTGTCGTTATACATGTAAAACTTACACCGCTGCTTTCATAGTATAGAATCAAACCGCAGTTCTTGTCGCTTATATATGAGGTTTTAACACCCTTTGCTTTTGATGTGTAATATTTATCTGATGAATACCTCGTGATAAACTTATTTGAATTTGGGAGATAGCGAGTCTGATGATATTTATTTGTCGGTGCAATCTGGTACATTCCTGTATTTACTATTTCTGCAAAAAAAGGAAGTGACATAGCATATTTAGTGATTTTGTAAAAATCATCTACCGTGGAATACTGTCCTTTATCCGGAAAACCTGTCGGATTTGTGAATTTTGTGTTAAGAGCTCCGAGAGCAACAGCTTTTTCATTCATCAGTTTTATAAATTTTTTTCGCGATGTGCTGGAATAGTTTGCAATTATTTCTGCAGCATCTCCGGCATCGTAGAGGAGCATTCCGTATAAGAGGTCTTCCAATGTAAGTGTTTCGCCGGCGAGTATGCCCATATTTCCGAACGAGTAGTCATATGATGCAAGTACATTACCGTCAGCAGTTATTATTTCGTTTTTATCAGCCATGTTTTCTATCGCAATTATTGCGGTCATAACTTTTACAAAGCCGCCGGGTTTAAGCTGCTCGTCCGTATTTTGCTTATAGAGCGCCTTTCCTGTATTGTTATCTACCAGTATTGCATTTTGCGATTTTATATTCGGCTTGTCTCCGTCGGCATATACGCATATATTCAGTGCAGAAAATGTAACTGATAAAATCATAATAAAAATAATTGCTTTCTTCATTGCATTGCTCTCCTCGTTTTTCTTTAATCATGTTATCTATCATAAAAATTATAACACATTGCGGGCAAATAATCCATTAAAAAACTATGATAATTTTGTTAAATTATGTGAAATCAATATATAGTGGTCAGCGATATATTTTACATTCTTGTTTCATATGTAACGTTATGTGGAATTAAATATGTCGGTGTGATATAATTTATAAAAAAGCTATGGATTTTATAATATGAGGGTTAGAGTATGAAAAGCTGTATTTTTGAAAAAAAGGATTATTTTCCGATTTATCCTGTTACGATATCACATAATTATTTGCAGTACGAAGTCATTCGCCCGGCAGGTCTGGAAATTAATCAGATTTTTGTTGTTGTGCAGGGAAACGGAATAATAAACATTAACGGAAAGAAAACAACACTTGAAAAGGGGGATATGTATTTTTTGCCCAAGGGCACGATACATTCCTACAGAGGTGATAAAAATTTTCGCACATCATTTCTCGGTTTTGACGGTTACGGCTGCAATAAAATATTTGAATGTTATAAACTCGGAATAGGCGCAGTGTATAAAGAAAAAAACTATGAAACGGTTGACATTAAAATAAATAATCTGTATAAAAAAATAGAAAAAATACATACCTGTGCCACGCTTTCGCAAATGGCATACGATGTTGTTATGACTTTTCTGGAAGAAATATCCGTTACAGAAAGTACGCCGATTGAAAAAGTACGTAATTTTTTAGAAGCTAATTTTGATAAACCCATCACTGTAGATGATATCCTTGAGATATATCCGTATTCAAAATCAAAATTGTGCAGGGATTTTTTGACGGCTTACGGTACAACCGTTTTCAGAATGCTGAATGAAATCCGTCTGACTCATGCTGATATAATGCTATTGAGCGATCCCGGTCTCAAATTGAAGGAAATATCCGAAAAATGCGGATTTACTGATGAAAGTTACTTTTGCAAGGTTTATCGGCAAATATATGGAAGAACACCCAAAAACAAAAAAATCAATCAGTAATTTTTGTTGATTTTAGCACTTTACAACTTTAGCAAGATAAAGTATAATATATGCATAAGATAAATAAAGCGGAGGTTATTATCATGAACAAATTCAAAAAAATTATTGCTTTAATGCTTGCGGCGGTTGTTGTGTTTGCTTTTGCGGGATGTTCAAAAAAACGGGCTGCAAAGGATGACGGTTCGGATTTTGATTACATAACGAAAAAAGGAAAACTCATTGTCGGTGTAACCGAGTATGAACCTATGGATTACCAGGATGACAAAGGTGAGTGGACAGGTTTTGACGCAGAATTTGCCGAAGCAGTTGCAAAAAAAATGGGTGTTGAGGCAGAGTTTGTTGTTATTGATTGGGATAATAAATTTCTTGAACTTAAGTCAAAGTCAATTGATTGTATCTGGAACGGTATGACAATTACCGATGAAGTTAATCTCAACACAGCATGCTCGGATCCGTATGCAAAGAATGAGCAGGTTGTTGTAACGGATAAATCCAAAGCAGACAGCTACAAGAGTATAGATGATATGAAAGATTTGAAATTCGCCGTTGAGTCCGGATCAGCTGCGGAGTCGGCTGCAAATGATGAGGGACTTAATGTTGTTGCTGTTAAAGCACAGTCCGACGCCCTTATGGAAGTGCAATCGGGCAGTGTGGATGCATGCATTATCGACATAACTATGGCAGATTCCATGACAGGCGAAGGAACGAGCTATTCGAATCTTGCAAAGAGCATTTCGCTTACTAAAGAGGAATACGGTATCGGGTTCAGAAAAGGTTCCGATATGCAGGGAAAAATTAATGAATACATTAAGGAACTCAAAGCTGACGGAACACTTGATAAACTTTCTGAAAAGTATGGAGTTGCTATTGCCGAATAATATTGGCAGTAGTTTTGAGCAGGGAATGCAAAGACATGCCGGTGCGTGTTTTTGCGTCCCTTTTCGCGTGTAAATGCAACTTTCTTTGAAAGGTATATTTGATATGGAAACGTTTTTAAATTCATTTATTCCGGTGTCGAGGGAACTCTTGGTCGGATTTCAGGCAACATTAAAGCTGTTTTGCCTGACACTGATTTTTTCTTTGCCGCTCGGACTTGTAATCAGTTTTGGCTCAATGAGTCGTTTTAAGCCGCTTAAATGGCTTGTGCGGACATTTGTATGGATCATTCGCGGCACACCGCTTATGCTTCAACTGATACTTATATATTATGGCCCGGGGCTCTTGTTTGAGCTCCCGCTTTTGGACAGATTCACTGCGGCTCTTGTTGCTTTTGTGATTAACTATTCGTGCTATTTTTCCGAAATATATCGCGGTGGAATCGAGTCGATAAATGCCGGTCAGTATGAGGCAGGGCAGGTTTTGGGAATGACTAAAAATCAGATATTTTTTAAAGTTATTCTGCTGCAGGTTATAAAACGCATCGTTCCGCCTATGAGCAATGAAATTATTACACTTGTTAAGGATACATCACTTGCAAGAATTATTGCAGTGTACGAAGTAATATGGAGCGCAGAGAGATTTATAAAACTAAAAGGACTTATATGGCCGTTGTTTTATACAGGTGCATATTATTTAATTTTCTGTGGTCTGCTTACTGTTTTGTTTGGTTATATAGAAAAAAAGATGAGTTATTTCAGGAGCTGAAATCATGCCGATATTAGAAGTTAAAAATTTAGAAAAAAGATTCGGAAAAACAGAGGTGCTGAAAGGTATAAGTTTCTCACTTGAAAAGGGTGAGGTTCTGTCCGTTATCGGTTCGTCCGGCAGCGGAAAGACCACATTGCTGCGTTGCCTTAATTTTCTTGAATTTGCTCAAAAAGGAACGATTACGGTAAGCGGAAAAGTTATATTTGACGGAGACAGTGAGAAACGTTTAAGCGACGCGCAAATTCGTGAGAACAGATTGCATTTCGGTCTTGTGTTTCAGTCATTCAATCTGTTTCCGCAGTACAATGTCTTGAAAAATGTTACACTGGCGCCGACGCTGCTGAAATTTGATTCACCGGAAAGAATTTATGAAAAGGCACTGGAGCTTATAGAAAAAGTTGGGTTGTCCGACAAAATAAACAGCTATCCGTGTGAACTGTCCGGCGGTCAGCAACAACGTGTTGCTATAGCACGCGCCCTTGCGTTAAATCCTGATATATTGTGTTTTGATGAACCGACGAGCGCACTTGATCCGGAACTTACTGGCGAAGTACTTCGTGTAATAAAAGGTCTGAAAAGCTCCGATTGTACAATGATAGTTGTAACACATGAAATGGAGTTTGCAAGAAGCGTATCGGACAAGGTTGCATTTATGGACGGCGGCAAAATATGTGAATTCGGATCACCGATGCAAGTATTTGATAATCCGACATCAGACAGGACAAAGTCATTTTTAAGCAAGTCACTTGAGAATATTTAAAGCCGATAGTGTATAAAATTTATGTGTAATTAACTTTGAAAGGGACGATTTTGTGAAAGTAATTCTTGTAAACGGAAGTCCGCATAAAAACGGATGTACTTATACCGCACTGTGTGAAGTGGCAAAAACAATTGAAGAAAGCGGCATACAAACAGAAATATTTCAGGTTGAACCGGATATTTCGGGATGCCGTGCATGCGGAGGGTGTTTAAAGCTTGGAAAATGTGTGATTGATGATTGTGTAAACACATTTGTTGAAAAATCAAAGCATGCCGACGGTTTCATATTTGGAACACCCGTTCACTATGCAGCGGCATCGGCAATGCTGACATCATTTATGGACAGAGCGTTTTATTCAAGCAGAGGCAGCATGAAGTATAAACCTGCTGCGTGCGTTGTCTCCGCAAGACGCGCCGGAACAACGTGTGCATTTGAACAGATTAACAAATATTTTTCAATATCTCAGATGCCGATTATATCGTCAAACTATTGGAATATGGTTCACGGATCTTGTCCGGAGGATGTTGCGCATGATTTGGAAGGCCTTCAGACAATGCGTATTCTCGGCAGAAACATGGCATGGTTCTTAAAATTGCGTGAAGCCGGTGAAAAACTCGGAATCAGTCTGCCGGAACACGAGAAAAAGATGTATACAAATTTTATCAGATGATAAAAAACTGCCGCTGCATTTGTTTGCACCGGCAGTTTTTTGATAAGCGTTAATTAGGCTTGGCTTTTACGCTTGATTTTTATAGATGATAAACGTCTCTTTGTTATTTCTATGTAGTCCGATACAACGACGCACTCCAGTACAAGAAATGCATAATTAAACGGTGCAAAAGGCACTACAAACAATAATTGTTTTATAGGCAGATAGTAGCAGTACAAAAATGAATGCATCATAAATATGTTTGCCGAGTGTACACCCATAAAATAAAAAAATTCCCTTGCATATTTTATGCGGCAAAACGTTGCTTTCATAAACAAAATTATTGCAATAGCATAAAAGGTATCTGCAATAACACCAAAATATGAACGCAGAGCCGTCATTGCAAGTGCAGCAAATGTTACACATGAAATAACTATTGTATTGTGCCGATTAAGAAGTGCGGCATATTTGTTCAATAAATCATGCTGAGAGAAAAGGACACCGTCTGCAAACGGAAACACCCAAAATATTTCCCGACAGTTGTCATAGGAACCGTCGCAAAAATATGAGTATATCACAAGCGGTACAAATGCGGCGGCAAGCGTGAGCATCGGTATTTTTTTTATCATTCTGTTTATAACGGGGTAGAATAAGTACAACACAATGACTGTTTCCATGTACCACCATGTCTGATTCATTGTCTGTGTATTAAAAAGTGACTTCAACCCCAGAAAATCAAGAATAAAATTTGCAAACCCCTGTATGCCTTTTCCGTAAACCGCTATCGGATTTTCGCCGCACAAAAAGCCAAGAGGCACAAATATTATGTATATAAACCAGAATTGCTTCATAAGCTTGATAAGATGCTTCTTTACAAATGAAAAATCCGAACCTGAAAATCTTTTGTGACTTTCGTTTATACCATACCCGCTCAGAAAAACAAATATTGCAACACAAACTTTGCACAGTGTTGCAATTATTGTGTACAGTGACTCGTTTCGCCAGTCTATAGGAGCCGGAAGTATGCCCATACCCAAGTGGTGGCATATGAGCATAAGTACGGCAAGTCCTTTAATTACAGATGTATCTTTTTTTGAAAAAGTATTCATCGGGTTATCCTTTGACATATATTGTAATTATTTTTTTGTTGTAATTGTTACGGTGCGTGTTGCTGCAATCCAGTCAACATCGCAGCCAAAAGACTCGCTGATTGCACGAAGCGGAACAAGTGTGCGTCCACCGACAAGCATCGCCGGGGAATCAAGTGTTATTGTTTCGCTTTCGCTGTTTGCAATGCACTTTGTCATGTTAGCATTGTCTATCTGGAACGCGATAAGGGTAGTTCCGTCTGTTCCGAAAGCGCTTCTTGTTTCGGGTTCCCATTCAACGACAGCACCGAGCGATTCAAAAATTGCTCTCATCGGAACCATTGTGCGATCATTGTTTATTATCGGATCGACATCAAAGTTAAGTTGCTTTCCGTCAAGAAAAACACTTATAGGCTTATTGGGATCAACAGGTAAATCTGTATCAGGTTTTGATGTATCGTTATCTTTTGCGTTATTTTCTGTATTTTCCTGAGAACCGTTAAGCGATATCTTATTTAAATTTGCATATTCAATAGCCGCCTTGCTGTCTGTTATAAACATAAGTCCTTGTATGGGCAGGCGGGTTGATGATGTCATCTGCATGATACTGCACTCGGGCTGATATGGTTTTTCGTCATTTACGAGTATTTTTGAGTCCTTGAGCATAAAGCAGGATGTGTTAATCTCCGGAATATCCGCTGTTGCCTTGAATTTAACCTTGGCAAAAATCTGTTCGTTTTTGCCGGCAGTGTAGAGCGCAGCTTTGTTGTCTATCTTTGTTCCGCCCATTGATATATATGCCATGCGAACAGTGTTGTTTACAATGCCGTGGAGCGGATTGGATATGTAGCCGAGATTGTCGGCATCAACAGTTTCGAGCCATGCTTTATCACACCAATCGTCTTTATCTGCCGAGATTCTCTCATCATCATACACAAGTGTACTCTGAATAACCGATACATTTTTAAAATCACCGGTAACGCTTATGGTGACATGGAATGTTTCACCGGATTTAACGCTGCTTTTGTCGCTGTTTGCTGTGAACAGAAACGGGGCGTCAACCTTGCTGATGCTTGTCATAGAACCCTCTGTGTAGCTGAAAGCATCCATGCCTATTTTTTCTACAGATGAAGCAATTTTAGCTGTTTTGGCATTGGTGCATCCGAAAAAGGCAAAATCACCGATAGAGGTGATACCTTCTTCCACGACAATGCTTGTGATTTCATCTCTCTTGTCATACCACGGAGACGAACCTATTCCGTCAAAATCTTTCATTGCTCCTTTGCCGGATAACGTAAGTGTACCGGAACTGATTTCCCACGAGATACCGTCACCGGCAGAAGTGTCGGCATATGCTGTAAATGCACAGAACATTGTTGCGAGCATTGCCAATGTTAAAACAATCGATAATACTTTTTTCATTTTTCATTCTCCTTGTTTGATTATATATTTTCGGGAGGCTCCTCCATAAAGTAGGTAGCTTCCATATCTGCAGTTGAAAGTGCAAAAGCGAGCGGAAATTTTTCGAATGCATTTCCGACGTTGATTTTGTCTTCATTTCCTGAAAAACCCATGTGATACCGGATAGCAAATGCCTCTTCGCGCGTTAATCTCATATATCCTGATATTATGTATACAGACTTTTCACCGTGACCGTACGGCATTGAGTCGTCATACGAAAATGTCGGAACGGTATGCCATACACCGTGAGAGTCCTTTACATTTCTTGTTGACGGCTTATAACAGTTAATTTTGCAAAGGTCATGCAGCAAAGAAATAATTGCTATTGTTTCGTTGCTTGCGGTTAACTTATATTCGTTTTGTACACGCGGACGTGACATGTAATCTTTCAGACAGTAATAAACATTGAGACTGTGGTCAAGCAGTCCGCCGCTGTATGCACTGTGAAACCGTGTACTTGCAGGTGCCGTAAAGAAATCACATGAATCGCCTGTGAGGTATGTAAGCAGTTTGTCCGAACCTTCGCGGGTTATATTTTCGGTATAGATTTTTATAAATTCGTCTTTTTTCATAGAATAAACCTTTCTGCATACAGTTTTGTATCAAGTATAGCATATATGTCGAAAAAAATCAATATATAATTACTAAATTACCCTTATCAGCAACATATAGCATGCTGTTCCGAGTGCGATACTCAACAGTGAATTTCTTTTTGCAGCATGAACAGCCGCTGTCAACGCCGAGGCAGCAAGCGGAGGTACAAATCCGTGTACGGATGAAAATGATGTACCGCGAATGCAATAGATAACTAACGTTGCCATTACAGCCATTGGCAGGATGTTGCCAAGATATTTTACGATATTCGGTACTTTCCTTTTTCCAAAAACAACAAACGGCAGCAAACGTTCCGCAAATGTACACATCGAACATATTATGATAATTATTATTGCTCTTGAGGTTGTGTTCATATCGCATCCTCCGTTTTAGTGTCGGGTTCAATTTTATTTTTTGCAATAATCAATACGGCAACAGTCAGCACAAGTGAAGGGAGCAAAAATGAATCCCTGCCGAATATAATAATGCACAGAATAGATGACAGCACCGCAATGTATGTCGGAATCTTTGTTTTTGCGTCTCTGATTTGATCTGTAAGAATAACAATAAATAGTGCTGTTAGTGCAAAATCTATTCCGCTTGTATCAAATTTTATCAGTTGTCCTATCACACCGCCCATGACCGAAAAGAATATCCAGTATATCCAAATCAAAATCGTCGAAAAAATATGAACCTGTTTTTCGCTTACACCGTCTATAGGTTTATATGAGCAAAGCAGTGAATAGCTTTCATCAGGCATTCCGTAAATGAGCAGATACTTCCAAAATCCGTATTTTCGGAATTTTTCAATAAACGACAAGCCGTAAAATATGTGTCGGCTGTTAAGGAGCAGTGATGTAATTGCAATCGACACGAAGGATATATTGCTTGTAAAAAATGACACCATAAGCATTTGCAGCGCTCCGGCATATACAAACAAACTTGCAAATCCGGACCAGATATATCCGTATCCTGCGTCTGCCATCATTATTCCGTATGCAACGCCTACCGAAAAAAAGCCAATCAGTATCGGTATGCTGCGCTTTATCGAATACAAAAAACTGTTTTTTGTTGTTTTATCTGATAACTTACCCATTCGTAACACTCTTTCGTATAATTAATTTACCTTTTCAAATATAAAAATCTTACTTGCATATTCATAACGTTCGCGTGTTATGTTAAATCCCGCATTCATAAGTTCATTTCCGAAATAGATTTTTCCGTTGCACTTATAGCGTGTTTCGGCATTGAGTCCGCGCGGATAGACGATCCTTCTTGTACCGTTCATTCCTGTCTTTGTCTGATAAGTGAATATGACTGCACGCTCTCCGTCAAAAAATTCGAATGAGTAATCGCCGTATTGATTGTTTCCGCTCTCCAAACGGTACATATTGCCGAATTGAACGGTATTACGTATTTTTTTGTACAGCGTCACATATTCTTTTGCCTGCTTAGTGTCTTCGTTGGAGAGTTTTGACAAGTCCATTTCCAAGCCGAAATTTGCTGCCATTGCCACGCACGCTGATGTATTAAAGATATCTGTTCTGTCGCCCTCTTTGAAAGAGGTTATGAGTTCTCCACAGTGAGATGCCATTGATATTGCAGGGTATAGCATTGATGTTCCGCATTGTATATTCATTCTCGGAACCGGTCTTGTTTCATCGCTTGTCCATGTTTGCGGCATATAATACAGCATGCCGGCATCAAAGCGTCCGCCTCCGCCGCTGCAACTCTCAAACAGTACATTTGGGAATTTGTTTGTCAGCCTTTCAAGAATACTGTATAACCCGAGAACATACTTGTGAGTTTGCTCCATGTCCTGTATTTCTGTAATATTTCTGTTGCAGTCCCATTTAACATACTCAATGTTTGCGCTGCTTAACACACCGCTAACCGCATCCACAACATAATCGCAGACATCATTGCGTGAAAGGTCAAGCACAAGCTGCCAACGGTTGAGAGTTTTTCTGCGTCCCTCGGCATGCAGACACCAATCGGGGTGAGCACGGTACAAATCGCTGTCGGGGGATATCATTTCCGGCTCAAACCACAGACCGAATTTCATATTCAATTTATTTATTTTTTCGCTGAGCGAGCCGAGACCTTCGGGTAATTTATCTTTAAACACCGTCCAATCACCGAGCGACGATTTATCATCGTTTCTTTTTCCGAACCAGCCATCGTCAAGCACAAACAATTCAAGTCCGATTTTTGACGCATTTTCCGCAATTTTCAGCAATTTTTCTTCATTAAAGTCAAATACGGTCGCCTCCCAGTTGTTTATTACCGTCGGACGAATCTGATCACGCCATTTTCCGCGGCAGATTCTTTCACGTATGAGTTTGTGAAAGCGGTTACTCATTGTTTCAACTCCGCCGGACGAGTAAATAAGTATTGCTTCGGGTGTGCAGAAAGTGTCACCGGCATTGAGTGACCATGCGAAATTATGTTTTCCTATGCCCATACACACTCTTGTTCCGCCACATGAATCTTTTTCAATCTCTGCCGAAAAACTGCCGCTGTACACGAGGGCAAATCCATAGACGTTTCCGCTTGTTTCGCCTGAATTTTTGCCGAGGAGAGCAATAAACGGATTGTGCATATGGCTACTCATTCCGCGGTTAGAACCGATAGAAAAGATTCCGTTTCCCGTTTTTTCGCAGGATATATTTCTTTCACGGCACCAATCACCCTCAAGGTGCATAATGCTGTAATCCTGTCCGGGCATATCAACACAGAATGACTGTGCATTTGTAAGCGTTATGCTTCTGTTTCCGATATTTTCATATCGGATGCTTCTTGTTATTGCATCATAGTCTTCAAATACGGAGTATGTAAGATACACCTTTAATCCGGCGAGCTTGTCTGTTAATTCTATTTGTAAAGTTGATGTGTTGTCACCGCTTTCATAATATGCGGCAGGAAGTCCGGGCAAGGATGGCTTTCCGTTTGTAATGCTGTATCCGCTGTACTCAAACTGCATTACCGGAGAGTTATCTCCGAGAACCGCTTCAAGAGTCGGTATGCGATAGTCGCCGCCGCATAAAACAGAATATTCAAGCGGCATATCGCTTATAAAGATTTTGCTGTCGCAATCTGCCGGAGCATGAAAAGCATTTGCACGCGAATACGCCGGTTCCTCAACAAATTTATATGACAAATCGACATCGTCGCAAAGCGCGGCACCCCAGTAATTGTGGAGCAGATATTTGTTGTCATATATGTTCATTATGTAGCTTGTGTTTTTTGTTCTAAGATGAAACTGATTATTTTTAAAATTAATAGACATTGTACTCCTCCGATATATTTTTTACCATTTTAGCATATTACAGAAAAAATTTCAACATCTTTTTTGTTCACGAATCAATATATTTTGCCATATAATAAGCCGGAGGTGATAAATAATGCACAATGCTGTTATACAGGCATTGGTTGCCACTCTCGGAACATGGTTTATCACAGCACTCGGGGCGGCTACCGTAATATTTTTTAAAAATACAAATCAAAAGGCGATGAATCTTATGCTTGGGTTTGCGGCAGGAGTAATGATTGCGGCAAGTTTTTGGTCATTGCTCGAGCCGGCAATTGAAAGGGCAGATACGTATTTGCAGACACCGTCATGGATTGTTGTGACGGCAGGTTTTATGTGCGGAGCATTGTTTATGTGGGGTTCGGACAAAGCGGTGAGCATGGCTCAGCGCCGTGTATGCAAAGGTGCTGATTCATCAGAAAGGATTAACCGTATAATTTTACTTGTACTATCCATAACGCTGCACAATATTCCCGAAGGGCTGGCTGTCGGTGTTGCGTTCGGAGCACTGAAAAGCGGATTTTCAAATGAGGCAATGATGGGTGCCGTAACAATTGCCGTCGGTATCGGACTGCAAAATTTTCCCGAAGGTGCGGCGGTATCTCTTCCGCTCAGGAGAGAAGGGTGTTCCAGAGGAAAAAGCTTTTTGATAGGGCAGGCTTCGGGATTGGTTGAACCGATTGCCGGAGTTGTCGGAGCTGTAGCGGTTATGCACATGGTAACGATACTGCCGTTTGCACTTTCGTTTGCAGCCGGCGCAATGATACTTGTTGCCGTACACGAACTCATTCCGGAATGTCAGCAAAATCAAAAAGCACATCCGTATTTTGCAACAGCAGGTATTGTTTCGGGTTTCGCAATCATGATGCTTTTGGATGTGGCGCTGGGTTGACACATAATAAAAAATGATATATACTTTATGATGAAGTTTAAAAATACAGCGTAAATTACCGGAGAAATCAAAATATGAAGCTTATTATTGCAGAAAAACCGAGTCTTGCCCGAAACATTGCCGATTCAATAGGCGGCATGCGGCGGCGCGACGGATATATTGAGGGTGAGGAATACCTGATAACTTGGGCATTCGGGCATTTATTTTCACTGTGCGACATTGAAAAATATTCACCGAATCCAAATGGCGAAGTACGGTGGACAATGGCAAATCTGCCGTGTTTCCCCAAAAAATTTGAATTTGAACTGCGTAAAGATAAAAACAAACAGACAGATGCAGGTGTTCGTAAACAGTACAACACAATAGCAGCGCTGTGCAGGCGCGACGATGTAACGGAAATTATAAATGCCGGAGATGCCGACAGAGAGGGTGAGATTATAATCCGCCTGTGCGTTCGTGATATACTCACCCCTGAAAAAACATTTAAACGACTATGGCTTCCGGATCAAACGAGCGAAACAATACGCGAAGCACTGTCTGATATGAAAGATGAATCGGAATATGATAATCTCGCGAACGAAGGATTTGCGCGGACATTTATTGATTGGTTGTACGGCGTTAACCTGACACGTTATGCCACATTGAAAACCGGCACACTTATGCGTGTCGGACGGGTGATTGTCCCGATTGTAAAAGCCATTTATGACCGCGATATGGCAATTCGTAATTTTAAAAGTGATATTTACTATGCTCTTGTGAGTAAAACTACCGTGAACGGTGAAGAAATTGAGCTTACAAGCAAACATAAATTTAACAAAAACGATTTGGACCGCGCAAACCGTTCGTGCAATGTCCTTAATTCGGCTCCGGGAATTGTTACAAAGGTTAAGTCAAAAAAGGATACATTATCACCCGGCAAATTGTATTCGCTTTCAAAGCTGCAAAATGTCCTCGGGAAAAAATACAAAATGTCTATGGATGACAGTCTGAAAATCGTTCAGTCGTTGTATGAGAAAGGTTATGTAACTTATCCGCGAACAAACTCGGAGTATCTCGCAACTGCGGAACAGGGAAAAATAAAGGAAGTAATTTCCAAAGTTTCATCACTTGGATACCCGGTAGAATTCAAATTTAAAAAAACTATTTTTGATGATTCTAAAATAGAGTCACACAGCGCACTTACTCCAACAAGAAAAATCCCCGACAAATCAGTGCTTAGCAGTGATGAAACAAAGGTGTACTCTGCAATAATGCGGAGATTTACAGCAGTGTTTTGTGCCGAGGAGTGTGTGGTTAAACGAACCGAACTTACAATTGATGCTTCCGGAAAAGAGGAGTACAATGTAAAGGGAATGGTGGTTTTGGAACCGGGCTGGACAAAATACGATGATTTCAGCCGCAAAAACAAAGTTCTGCCAATCCTGAAAAAAGGTGATGAAGTGCCGCTGAACTTCAAACCGGTGGAAAAGCAGACTTCACCGCCGAAACATTATACAATAGAAACGCTTAACAATTACCTGAAAAATCCGTTTCGCGACGAAAAAGCAAATATGGACAGTGAGGATGACGAACTCGAATACAAAGCAATGTTTGAGGGACTTGAACTTGGAACCGAAGCAACGCGAACCGGCATAATTGATAATGCCGTTAAAAGCGAATATATTGAACTTAAGAAAGATGTGTACAGAATTTTGCCGGCCGGAGAAAGACTTATAGAGTCAATAGCGCGTATGAATATCTCGATGGACAAATATCGTACTGCTGCTCTCGGCAAAGCACTGAAACAGGTTTTCAGGGGCGAGATAAGCGTTGATACCGGTGTTGAACTTGCTGTAAATGAAATTAAACAGGTTTTTTCGGAAAAGACAGAACAATTATCTTTAGACCACGATGACGGATTTATGGGCGATATTGTCTGCAATTGCCCTGTATGCGGAAAAAATATTGTGCGTACAACATTTGGATACGGATGTTCGGCATATCGTGAAACCGGATGCAGATTTTCGGTAAGCGGTGTTATTTGCTCAAGGGTAATACCGAAGAGCGCTGTAAAATCTATGATAGAAAACGGCAAGAGCCAGGTTCTGGAAGAATTCATATCGCCGAAAAGCGGAAAAAAATTTAGTGCCGCACTTAGACTTGATGAAAACAATCGCACAATATTTGACTTCGGCACTTGACAAAAATATCAGCATGTGATAATATAGTCTCAAACATTAGATGACATCATGTTAATGTAACGTTATTTGCAAAGGAGAGTCGTTTATGGCAAAATTTAAAATGTATACCAATCAGTCACTTGGAGAAGAAATAGCAAACGCTGTGTCTCACGGTGTCGGATCACTGCTTGCAATAGCTGCAACGGTTGTTTTGATTGTTAAGTCTGCATATACAAGCGATGCAATGGGAATTGTCGGAGCATGTCTGTTCGGCGCGTCACTGATTATTCTTTACACATTTTCTTCGCTGTATCATTCACTCACAAACTTCAAGGCAAAGTATGTGTTTCAGATATTTGATCACTGCTCGATTTTTATACTTATTCTCGGGACTTACACACCGATATGTTTTACGGTTTTGCGAGGCGTAACGGGTTGGGTACTTTTTGGCATAAATGCCTTTTGCACGGTTGTCGGAATTGTATTTAATTCCATTGATTTAAAAAAATGGCATAAAGCTTCGTTATTTTTGTATATAATAATGGGGTGGTCAGTTCTTGCAAGTGCGCGCAGTGTTATAAATGCTGTGCCGTTCGACGGACTTGTATTTTTGGTTGCCGGAGGATTGGCATATACAATCGGTGTAATATTTTACCGTGCAAAAAAAATACGTTACATGCACTTTATATGGCATCTGTTTGTTCTTGCCGGAAGTATATTGCATTACTTCTTCGTGCTGTTTTATTGTTACTGATATTCATATTTTATAAAAAATTATCTTAAAATCATCTAAAAATTTTACTTTTTTATCATTTTGTTATAAATAGACATTTTACTGTTGAAATTATTTGAATAATATAGTATACTATGTGGAGTGTGGGCAAATAATTATTTATTGAGAATTGTTTGCCCGCATCGGTGTGCAAGCAACAATATGTGTAACATGTGGGGGAAATAATGGCGATATACACAATATCCGATTTGCATCTTTCACTCAGTACCGATAAACCTATGGATGTTTTCGGCGGAAAGTGGAACAATTATACGCAAAAAATCAAAGATAACTGGAATCGGGTTGTGTCGGAAAACGATACGGTTTTAATTGGCGGCGATATTTCATGGGCGATGCGCCTTGAGGAGTGTGTTGCCGATTTTGAATTTATTAATTCCCTTAGCGGCAGTAAAATCATATTCAAGGGAAATCACGACTACTGGTGGTGCGGTATCGGCAAGATGAATGAGTTTATCCGAAGTAACGGATTTGACACGATTCGCATTGTTCACAATGATGCTCTGGTGGTTGAGGATGCTCTGATATGTGGAACAAGAGGCTGGATACTTCCGTCGGATGATTCTTTTTCCGAAGCCGACAGACGTATATATGAACGTGAAATTCTGAGATTGGAGATGTCTCTTTGCAGCGGTGAAAAATTAATCCGTGAAAAAAAAGAGCAAATCAATCGTAGAATCTGTGTTCTGCATTATCCGCCGTTTTTGAAAAACAAAATGCCGGACAGCAATATTGCCGAAATACTTGCAGAACACAATGTTACGGAATGTATATACGGGCACTTGCACGCGCAGGCTCTTCGCAATGCGTTTGAAGGCGAGTGCGGCGGCATAACCTATATTTTGGCCTCGGCAGATTATCTCGAATTTTGTCCGCGTCCTGTGTAGGAAAGGATTTTTTTATAAACCGGATAAAATATTCATTATAGTGTGAAATTATTTTTAAATTCGGTATAGTATACATAGTATGTAAATTTTTTAGATGGGGGAACCTTACAAATGAAATTACTCAAAAACGAAACAATCGAAAAAAACAGTGTCAAGCTTACAATTGAAATTGACAAAGAAGCTTTTGATGCAGCAGTTGTGAAATCTTACAAAAAGAATGTCAAAAAAATAATGATTCCCGGGTTCAGAAAAGGAAAAGCACCTAAGAACATTATTGAAAAGTATTACGGCGAGGGTGTATTCTATGAAGATGCGGTTAACTTTGTTTGCCCGGATGCATATGAATTTGCTGTAAAAGAAGCGGGAATTGAACCTGTTGACAGACCGGAAATTGACATTGAAGAAATAGGCGAAGGCAAAAACCTCGTTATTACAGCAACGGTAACAGTTAAACCGGAAGTTGAACTTGGTGAATACAAGGGCGTATCTGCCGAAAAGAAAAACTACAGGACTAAGGTTGCCGATGTAGACGCTAAGATTAAGGCTGCTCAGGAGCAGAATGCACGTATGATTAACGTGGACGACAGAGCTGTAAAGAAAGGTGACTTTACCGTTATAGATTTTGAAGGATTTGTAGACGGAGAGGCATTTGCAGGCGGAAAAGGAACGGATCACAAACTTGAAATAGGCAGCGGACAGTTTATTCCCGGATTTGAGGAGAAGCTCATAGGCGCAAAAATCGGTGTTGAAAAAGAGATTGAAGTTAAATTCCCGGACGACTATCATGCAGAGGAACTCAAGGGCAAAGACGCTACATTCAAGGTAACGGTTAAGAGCATTCAGGTTAAGGAACTTCCGGAGCTTAACGATGAATTTGCCAAAGATGTCAGCGAATTTGACACATTTGAGGAATATAAAAACGATGTTAAGGCAAAACTTGACAAGGAGAATGCCGACAAAACCGCTGCAGAATTTGAGGGCAATGTAATTAAAGTCGTTTGCGATAATGCTACCGTTGATATACCGCAGTGCATGATAGACGCAAGAATTGAAGACCTTATCAGAGATTTTGGATACAGACTTTCTTCACAGGGATTGAGTCTTGAACAGTATATGCAGTTTACAGGCGCTACAGTCGATACATTTAAGGAGCAATTTAAAGAACAGGCTGAGTCGCAGGTTAAGACAAACCTCGTTCTTGAAGAAATTGCCAAGAGAGAAAATATCGAAGTAACCGATGAAGATGTTGAAAACGAAATCAAGAACATGGCCGGAATTTACGGTATGGAAGTTGATAAACTTAAGGAAATGATTAACGACAACGAAAAAGAAAGCCTTAAGGAAGAACTCAAGATTAAAAAGGCTGCAGATGTAATTGTCGGTGCGGCTAAGGTTAAGAGAGCCGCAAAGAAAAAGGAGGAGAACTGATAAATGAGTTTGGTACCTATGGTTGTTGAACAAACCAACAGAGGAGAACGTTCATACGATATATATTCGCGCTTGCTCAAAGACAGAATAATATTTCTGAGCGATGAAGTTAATGATGTTACTGCAAGCCTTGTTGTTGCGCAGATGCTTTTCTTGGAGGGCGAGGATCCCGATAAGGATATTAACTTTTATATAAACAGCCCCGGCGGTAATATTACATCCGGTATGGCTATATATGACACTATGCAGTATATTAAATGTGATGTTTCCACAATATGTATCGGTATGGCGGCATCCATGGGAGCATTTCTGCTTGCGTCCGGTGCTCCCGGTAAGCGCTTTGCACTCCCAAACAGCGAAATAATGATTCACCAGCCGTTGGGCGGTATGCAAGGTCAGGCTACAGATATCAAAATTCACGCTGACCGTATAATTAAGATTAAGGAAACTCTTAATACAATATTGAGTGAAAGAACCGGAAAATCTTATGAACAAATTTGTGCCGACACAGAGCGCGATAATTTTATGACGGCTGCCGAGGCAAAAGCATACGGACTTGTTGATGAGGTTATTGAAAAGAGAAAATAATGTCTCCGAGGTGTTGCATTAAATGAATGATAAGCATGATAAAAACAATGATATAGTATGTTCCTTTTGTGGTAAAACACAGGATATGGTTGAAAAAATGATATCTGCTCCCGGCGGAAATATTTATATCTGCAACGAGTGTGTTGATTTGTGCAATGATATAATTTTTGAGAGCGGTATTACTTCGGACAATTATACAGGTGCTTCGGAATCCAATGCTATGGAAAACCTTCCCACACCGGCAGATATAAAGTCTGTGTTGGATATGTATGTTATAGGTCAGGATTCTCCGAAAAAAGCACTTGCGGTGGCTGTGTATAACCATTACAAAAGGATTAATCATATGACGGATGATGATGATGTCGAACTCAGTAAGAGTAATATTCTTATGCTCGGTCCGACAGGCTCCGGAAAAACACTTCTTGCCCAGACGCTTGCAAAGATTCTGAATGTTCCGTTCGCTATTGCAGACGCTACATCTCTGACCGAGGCAGGTTATGTCGGTGAGGATGTTGAGAATATTTTGCTCAAGCTGATTCAGGCTGCGGATTACAATATCGAGCGTGCTCAGCACGGCATAATATATATTGACGAGATAGACAAAATAGCCAGAAAATCCGAGAACCCGTCTATTACGCGTGATGTAAGCGGTGAGGGAGTGCAGCAGGCTTTGCTGAAAATACTCGAAGGTACAGTTGCGTCTGTTCCGCCGCAGGGTGGCAGAAAGCATCCACATCAGGAATTTATACAAATTGACACGACAAATATATTATTTATTTGCGGCGGCGCATTTGACGGACTTGAGAAGATTATCGAGAGGAGAATAGGAAAGAAAGCACTGGGATTCGGTGCAGAAGTATCCTCAAAGTCAACACTTAATTCGGGCGATTTGTTTAAGAAAATGCTTCCGCAGGATTTGCTGAAATTTGGTCTTATACCCGAGTTTATAGGCAGACTCTCGGTTACTGTTTCATTGGATTTACTCGACAGAGATGCGCTTGTACGTATTTTAAAAGAACCAAAAAATGCTTTGGTAAAACAGTATGTAAAGCTTCTTTCAATGGACGGTGTTACACTGGAATTTGATGATGCTGCGCTTGAAGCAATAGCTGACAAAGCCGTCGAGAGGAAAACCGGCGCGCGTGGTTTGCGTTCCATTATGGAAGAGATAATGAGCGATGTCATGTATCAGGCACCGTCTGAAAAAGACCTTGTTAAATGTATTATAACAGTCGATTGTGTGAAGAATAATGCAAAACCGGTGCTGGTTACAAAAGTCAGAGCAAAATTGAATAAAAAAACAGGTTAATTTGTTTTATGTAGGAAAAGCGGCATAGATTTTATGCCGCTTTTCCGAACATAACGGGGGTTATATATGAAACGATTTTTGAAATACATATTTGTGATTCTTGGAATAATAATTATTATATACGGCATGATAATAACACTTAACAGCAATTTTAATTTCGGCAATATCGCAATGCTTGCAACAGGTATGGGATTTATACTCTTGTCGGTTAAATTTACAAAATGTATTGTTTTTATTAAATGTGTCAAAGCACTATTTTTGTTTTGCGTTATTTTGGCGGTTGCTGTCAGTTCGTTTGCAGCTGTATACGGGGCAAATGATAATGTAAATTATAAAGAAGATGCTATCATTGTTTTGGGTGCAGGTGTCCGCGGCACAAAACCGACTCTTCCGCTTGTCGGAAGATTGAATGCAGCTCTGCAATATCTTAACAAAAACCCAAATGCCGTTGCTGTAGTAAGCGGAGCAAAAGGTTATCAGGAGGATATATCCGAAGCAGAAGCAATGAAAAGATATCTTGTAAAAAACGGAATTGAATCAGAAAGAATCATAAAGGAAGACAGAGCCGTGAATACGCGCCAAAATTTTGAATTTTCAAAATCAATACTGGACGATTATTTTAATAATTCTGATTACAAAACATGTTTTGTAACCAATACTTTTCATATTTACCGTTCGTCAAGATATGCGTCAATGAGCGGAATTAACGGTGCATCGCATATTGGATGCGGTGTACGGTGGTATATTATACCTGTAACATATTTGCGGGAGGCTGTGGCAATAGTTAAATTATGGATTATTGGTTTTTAACAGTTTCAGAGATAAAAAAATGACAGATATCAGAAGATATCTGTCATTTTTGGTGCCGGTGGTCGGGGTCGAACCGACACGGTGTTGCCACCACGAGATTTTGAGTCTCGCACGTCTGCCAATTCCATCACACCGGCTAACAACCACTTGTATATGATAACATATTTTTCAAAAAAAAGCAATAGTAAATTTAATAAAAATTCATTTTTTTAAAGGGCAAAATAAGTATAAAATCATAAATAATGCGTAAAATACAGTTAAAAATATTTTATGGAGATGATTTTGATATGTTGGACAATACTGCACTGGTACTTGTAATAATCGGGGCTATAAACTGGCTTTTAATCGGTTTGTTCGGCTTTGACCTTGTTGCGATGATATTCGGCGGTCAGGGCGCTCTTGTTTCCAGAATAATTTATACAATAGTCGGTATAGCCGGTCTGTGGACGATAACGCTGCTGTTCAGAGATAAGGAACAAATTGGAAACAATAATTAAATATGCGTCCGTATATAAAAGTCAAACAGTATCCGTATTGGATTCTGTTTGACTTTTTTCTTTTTATGTATTGTAATATTAATATAAATATGGTAAAATATAAATATACATATTTAGCTAAGGGAGAATTTAATGAGATGTCCGAAAGACAAGAACATATAAGAAATTTTTGTATAATAGCGCATATCGACCACGGCAAATCAACACTTGCGGACAGAATGCTCGAAATGACGGGTGTTTTGACCAAACGTGAGATGCAGGATCAGATACTTGACAATATGGAGCTGGAGCGCGAAAAGGGTATAACTATCAAGGCTCGTGCTGTTAAACTGGTCTATACAGCAAAAAATAACGAAGAATATATTTTTAATTTAATAGATACACCGGGACATGTCGATTTTAACTATGAGGTTTCCAGGAGTCTTGCAGCATGTGAGGGTGCTGTGTTGGTTGTCGATGCGTCTCAGGGAATAGAGGCACAAACTCTTGCAAACACTTATCTTGCAATAGATAACAATCTTGAGATAATGCCGGTGATTAATAAAATTGATCTTCCGAGTGCAAGGCCGGATTTTGTGAAAAATGAGATTGAGGATGTAATCGGCCTTGAGGCGTCTAACGCTCCGCTTATTTCCGCAAAGCAGGGGATAGGTATCGAGGAAGTCCTTGAACAAATTGTAGAAATTATACCGCCTCCGTCCGGTGATGAATCCGCACCGTTTAAAGCACTCATATTTGACTCATACTATGATGCTTATAAAGGCGCTATCGTTTATGTACGCGTTATTGATGGTTCACTTCGCCCCGGCGATAAAATAAAGTTTATGTCGACCGGAAAAACATTTGAAGTTGTTGAAACAGGATATTTATCCGCATTGGGTTCAATACCGTCAAAAGCACTGGAAGCAGGTGATGTAGGCTATATTGCTGCCAGTATAAAGAATGTGTCGGACGCCGGGGTAGGGGATACCGTAACAAATGCCGACAGGCCGGCAAATGAACCGCTTCCGGGTTATAAAAAGGCAAATCCGATGGTTTTCAGCGGAATATATCCGGCTGACGGTGCTAAATACGGCGATTTGCGTGATGCACTTGAAAAACTTCAGCTTAATGACGCGGCATTATCTTATGAACCGGAAACATCGGTTGCGCTCGGATTTGGTTTTCGCTGCGGATTTCTTGGCTTGCTTCACATGGAAATTATTCAGGAGAGACTTGAACGCGAATACAACCTTGACCTTGTTACAACTGCACCTAGCGTTGTGTATAAAGTTCATAAAACAAACGGAGAAGTTCTTGAAATATCCAACCCGACGAATTTGCCGCCGCAGTCTGAAATTGACTACATGGAAGAACCTATGGTTACAGCAGACATAATGCTGCCGACGCAATTTGTGGGAAATATAATGGAGTTGTGCCAGGATCGCCGCGGAATATATAAAAATATGCAGTACATGGATGATACCAGGGTTATACTGCATTATGATTTGCCGCTGAACGAGATTATATATGACTTTTTCGACGCACTGAAGTCAAGAACGAAAGGTTATGCGTCATTTGACTACGAACTGAAAGAATATGCAAAATCAGATCTTGTTAAGCTGGATATTTTGCTGAACGGAGAAGCCGTTGATGCTCTTTCATTTATCGTTCATGAATCAAAGGCATATACACGCGGAAGACGTATAGCTGAAAAGCTCAAGGAAACTATCCCTCGACAGTTATTTGAAATTCCCATTCAGGCTGCAATAGGAAACAAAATTATTGCACGCGAAACGGTTAAAGCAATGCGCAAAGACGTGTTGGCAAAGTGTTACGGAGGCGATATTACACGCAAAAAGAAACTCCTTGAAAAACAAAAAGAGGGCAAAAAACGTATGCGTCAGGTCGGAACGGTTGAGGTTCCGCAGGAGGCATTTATGTCAGTTCTTAAACTGGATGAATAAAAATATTTATAAATCCAAAATCACAGCAACGAATAATGCTGTGATTTTGGCTATTTGTTATCTGTCATATCTAATTTTGCAAGCGGATTACTGTCGGCGGCATCTTTTAGGTCATCATTACGTATATGCGTGTATATTTGTGTTGTTGACAGGCTAACGTGTCCCAAAAGTTCCTGCAATGTCCGTATATCAACGTTTCCTTCTTTGTACATAAGCGTTGCGGCTGTATGCCTTAGTTTATGCGGTGAATAGAGTTCGCTGTCAAGACCGGCTGCGGCAAAGTATTTTTTGGCTAAAAGTTCAACCATTCGATTGCTTATACGACGTCCTTTGGAACTCAAAAATAACGCATCCATGTCGTCATGAACCTTAACTTCCGGACGTACCTTCAAATAAGCATTAATTGTTTCTATGCACAGATTATTAAGATATACCATGCGTTCCTTGTTGCCTTTACCTATGACTCTCAGTGTTCGTTTGTCAAAATTAATATCTCGAATATTGATTCCCACAAGTTCCGATAAACGCAAACCGCAGTTTAAAAATAGAGAGAAAATCGCAAGATCTCTTTGTTTGTTTTTTCCGTCAATGCATTTGAGAAAATTTATACTTTCATCAAGTGTAAGATACCGCGGCATACGCTTTTTGATTTTTGGCGAATCGAGATTTGCCGCCGGATTATCTTCAATGAATGAACGCTTAACATGCAGGTAGTTAAAAAAAGATTTCAGGCTGGCAACTTTTCTTGCACGGTAGTTATCATTAGATGAACGTTTGTTATTTATGTATGCCATAAATTCGTACAAATCACTTAATTCAATTTGGCGTAAAATATTTTCGTCAAATGAATCGAGATCGATATCATCAATAGAGTCAAGCGGAATATCTTTCGAACATGATTCTATAAAGCGAAAAAACAACCTCAGGTCATAATAATATTCACGAACAGTGTTCTGAGATTTACCTTTAATCACTATCATGTAATTGAGGTAATCACGCAGAATCTGCGGCACATCCGAATATAGACTCTTATTTGAATTTTTCAGCATATTACCCCTCCTCTATTTCGCAAAATTTTTATTTTGCGAAATAACGTTACAAATTTATAATTCCTTCCCATTGAGAAAAATAACTCTTTGTTCGGTCACAATCACATCCATTTTTACATCGTGCTCACAAGAAGCAATTGTTTCGTTTATAATTTGAAAATCATACGCAAGAGCAATTTTAAAGCATTCGGGATTATTTTCGAAAAATCTGTCATAATAACCGGCGCCAAAACCTATTCTGTTACAACTTCGGTCAAAAGCCACTCCCGGAACAATTGCACATTCTATGTATTTGTTTTCACATTTGTCTGCATCACATTTTTGTATATCGGCTGCCGGTTCTTTTATTCCGTATTTATTCAAATTAAAAATATCAGTTTTACCGTGAATTTCTGCTGCACTGAATGTATGTCGCCTTGTATCACATACAGGTAGATACACTCTACTCCCGACTGATATAAGGTAATCTGTTATATCAGATGTACGAACTTCATTTTTAAAATCGGAATACAGTAAAAACGTGTTGAAGTTATGTAAGAACAAATTTTTCAAACTTTGATATATTTCAAAACTTTTGTATCTTACATCATCGGGAGTCATTATGTTTCTTTTATGCAAAATTTGTTGCCTTATTTCTGACTTATTCATATATCATCGAACTCTTTATCTCATCTGCCGTTTTGCTATTCTTTAGTATTTTTACAATTTCAAATGCAAACAAATGCGCTGTTCCGGCTCCGCGTGATGTTATAATATTGTCTTCCGTAACTACAGGATTGTATGAAACATTGGCACCGAGGAGTTCGTCTTCAAATGACGGATAGCAGCATGCCGTGATACCTTTAAGCATCCCCCACTTACCGAGAATACTTGGCGAAGCGCATATTGCGGCAATATATTTTTTTCTACTGTATGCATTTTCCACAACATATTTTACGTCGGGATTATTTATAAGGTTTTCATATCCGGGATATCCGCCCGGCAAAATAATCATATCATATTCGCCGGCAATATCTTTAATATTTATATCGGCATTAACACTGATTTTATGCGCACCGGAGACCGTATTTGTATTATTTATACACGATACCGTTTCAACATTAATCTTCGCACGCCGCAAAATATCAGCTACTGCCAGTGCTTCTATTTCTTCAAATCCGTTTTCCAGTAAAATATATACCATTTTGTTTTGCCTCCTATGCAACGAAATCAGATATAAACATTGTAATAATTGATGTGTTGTATTGTGTGCGTAAATTTGACATTTCTGGCAGAACAGAAATATATCCCATTATAACATACAGTACAAACATCCAAACAACGCCGAGCAACAACCCGCATATACCGCCAAGAACGGAATCTGCAGTGTGAATTACCGGTAACGCTACCGCAGCATTTATTGCACGGCGAATGAGCAGAACGCATAATGTTACGGCAACATATATAAAAATCGTCATTGAAAACGATACTACGATTTCGGTTATGCTTTTATTAAGTACGTTTTGCGTATCTTTGACACTATTTGATATGACATCAAAAAACGGAAGTTTCTCAATAGTTTTTTTCGAAAATTCGCTGCTTCCCTCTTCTATTTGTCCGCTTATATATTCATTTAGTTTTATGCCGTATTTTGTCTTGCTCAAAGCATCTGAAGCGGTGCTGTGAACAGCAAATGTTATAACCAGAGAAACAGCCAGCAGAGCAAACGAAAACAGCGTTTTTGAAAATCCGCGTCTGAATCCGTTCAGTGTAAAAAACAATACAACTGCTACCAACACAAAATCAACAATCATTTTGAATACCTCGTCAGATAAATCAGTCTGTTTTAATAAGCGATGCGCCGGAACCTGACACAATCAGAACACAGCGCTTATTGCCCATATAAATGCATTTTTTCATATCGTATCCAATGGACTTATCCGAAAGTTTTTTTCCTTTATTGTTCGTAACGGATATACCTTTGCTGTATACCAGCATGGAACGTTTTCCCTGCATATCTATATATTTAACTTTGGATTCTGATTTGAATTCACCTATTTGATTTCCGCGGTAGTTGTAGTATTTAACAATTGATTTTCCCAATGCCGAGTCATCTTCGCCAAATACAAGTGCAATACCTTTTTCGGAAATGTCATACGTATACAGTTTTTTTCCGTTATAATCCACAGTCCACTTGATTTTTGCACCGGCTGTGCTTGAAAATGTTTTTGTATCCGTTACAACGACAAATTGATTTTTATTTGTAAAGTATAATTTGCAAATAACCGAGTCGTCACATTTTACATTATTTATATTTTTTCCGTTCACTATGTCACGAACAATAACATTTGATTGCGTTCCGGAATCGGAAAAATCTATTTGGCTCAGCGCCAATATTTTATTGCTGTCGGAAAGCACAGCCGATGTTATGTATTTGTCGGAATTGTGCCAGCGGTATATCGCTTTGCCTTTTTTATCAAATACGGCAATCTGATTTTTAAATCCGTCTTCTTCGGTTATAAGCGAAACGTAACCGTTTTTGTTTATTGAACCGAATATAACATTTCCTGCTGCCTTAATTTTAACGGTTTTGGTTCCGTTTGTTACATATGCCGTAGAATCCTTTTTATAGTATGTCAAAACATAATTATCGTTTGTAACGATTGTCGGAGCCGATTTTGAACCGTTTATTTCCCACTGGAGCTGCTGCATTGTGTTGTAGCACGATATTTTTCCGTCTGCCGCATATATATACCCCTGTTTATACTCGCAAAAATCAAAATTATCATTTCCGGATACGATAATCGGTTCGGTATTTACCGAATCCGTTCCGTTAAAGCTTGAGTTGCCGAAAATTATAAAAAGAGCAATTACAACAGCGAATACCGGCAATATAAATATTACATGACGTATGTCCAAACTCTTCTTTTTCGAATCAATATCGGTATCAGAAGACATATCGTTATCATTGTTTTCTGCTGCAATATGGCTATTTTTGCCTGCTGCACCGTTAAATTCTATTACATTACTCAATTTATCCTTTTTTGTATCGTTCATTTTATCACCTGCTTGCTCTTTCAAATAAAATCGCATTAATAAACCACTTTATATAAATACAATCCTTGCGGCGGAGCTGTTGCTCCGGCATTTTCCCGAGAGTGACTTTCAATAATTTCTTTTATGTGTCCCGGTTCGGTAACCCCTGTTCCGACATTCACCAAAGTACCGACTATTATACGTACCATATTGTACAGATATCCGTCCGCACTTATATAAATTTCAATCTGATCGCCGTTTTTTACGATGTCAAGGCTGTATACAGTCCGAACAGTGGATTGTACAACTGCACCGGACGTCATAAAACATTTAAAGTCGTGCTTGCCGATAATATATTCAGCAGCTTCTGTCATGCGTTCTATATCGAGTTTTTTGCCAAGCTGCCACTCATAATTGCGTCGAAAGACATTTGACACAGATGATTCATTTATCAGATATCGGTACGTTTTATATTTCGTGTCAAACCTGGCATTAAAATTTATATCGACTTCTTCGCAGCGCATTGCATATATATCATCGGGTAATTTGTGATTTATAACAATCGGAAAACGTTCGGCCGGTATGGGTGAATCGGTTTTAAATGAACACACATACTCGGCGGCATGAACACCGGCATCGGTTCTTGAACAACCGGTGATTTGTATTTGTTCTCCGCAAACGGCAAAAATAGCGTCCTGAATGCATTTTTGAATTGTGACCGCCTGCGGTTGAATCTGATAGCCGTGATATTTTGTGCCGTCATACTGCAGTGTTAATTTAAGATTTTTCATATACCAATTACTCCGAGCACGATAACAACTGTCATAAAAATGATAAGTTGAATACCGGCAATATAATCCGTTTTTGAGAATTTGAGTTCGCGTAAACGCGTTCTGTTATTTCCACCGCGATAACAGCGGCACTCCATTGCTGTTGCCAGCTCGTCTGCACGTCTGAATGAGCTTATAAACAACGGTACAAGTATCGGAATGAGAGCTTTTGAACGCCGAATAATGTTTCCGCTTTCAAAATCTGCACCCCTTGATTTTTGTGCCATAATTATTTTATCGGTTTCATCTATCAGAGTCGGTATAAATCTAAGTGCAATCGTCATCATCATTGCGAGTTCCTGAGCCGGAAATCCGATTTTAGCAAACGGAGTTAACAATTTTTCTATTCCGTCCGTAAGCAGTATCGGAGATGTTGTAAACGTCAGCAAAGATGTACTGCTGACAAGAAGCATGATACGTATTGTCATTGTTGCCGCGGCATTTAACCCGGTTGTGGTGATACGCAGGTTGTGAATTCTTACTATCGTTTTCCCGCCGCTTGTTAAAAACAGATTGATAGCAGCGGTAAAAATCACAAGAAAAGCAACCGGTTTAAGAGACTTCATAATAACAGACAATCTGATTCCCGACATGAATATCATATAAAGTGTAAATACTGCAATAACAGCAAAATCTACAGCTGTCTTTGCAAAGAAAATCACCGCTATATAACCGAATAAAGCTATAATTTTAACGCGCGGATCAAGTCTGTGCAGCGGTGAGTCTATTGGAAAGTATTGTCCAAGTGTTATATCCTTAAGCATATTATGCACCCTCTGTGATGTAATTGTACAGAACATCTGCCGCTTTTTCAACAGTAAAAACATTTGTATTGATGTCAATGTTTTGTAATTTAAGCCTTTTCATAACAGATGTAATCTGCGGTATATCCAATCCCGCATCGCGAAGCATGTCGGTATTTGAAAAAATAGCCGAAACAGTATCATATGCCACAAGTTTCGCGTTATGCATCACCATGACTTTTTGAACTGTCTGTGCCACATCTTCCATTGAGTGAGAAACAATTATTATCGTTATCTTTTTGGAATCATGAAGCAGTTTTAATCGGCTGAGCAAATCATTTTTTGCGGCAGGATCCAGTCCTGCTGTCGGTTCATCGAGTATAAGTACCTTTGGGTTCATAGCCAAAATACCTGCAATTGCAACACGTCTTTTTTGCCCGCCGGACAAATCAAACGGCGATTTTTGAAGAATATCTTCATCGAGGCCGACAAAATCCAAACTTTCTTCAACAAGCCTTTTTGTGTCATCATCATTGAAACCGAGATTAATCGGACCAAAGGCGATGTCTTTGTATACTGTTTCCTCAAAAAGCTGATGCTCCGGGTATTGAAATACCACACCGACTTTAGCGCGTATGTCTTTTAATGCGGATTTATTTTCAAATATATCCGTTCCGTCGACGTAAACACTTCCTTCGGTCGGAACAAGCAAACCGTTGAGATGCTGAATAAGCGTTGATTTTCCACTTCCGGTCTGCCCTATTACTGCTATAAATTCGCCGTCATCAATTTTAAAACTGACATCATCAAGCGCGGTTTTTTCGAACGGACTGCCCTTGGAGTATACATACGACAGATGTTTTACTTCGATTGACATAATTTCATAAACTCCTCTATAAATTCTTGTTCGGTCAGTATATCATTTTTTATATCAATTCCCTTTTTCTTCAGGAGATATGCAAGATATGTTACCTGCGGAACATCAAGACCGATATTTTTGATATTCTCAACATCCGAAAAAACTTTATGCGGTTTATCATCGCACAGGACTCTGCCGTCGTTCATAACAATCACTCTGTCCGCACAGACAGCCTCATCCATGTTGTGAGTAATAAGAACTATCGTAATGCCGTGTTTTCTGCTAAGGTCTGTTATTGTTTTCAAAACCTCTTTTCGTCCTGACGGATCAAGCATTGCCGTAGGTTCGTCAAAAACTATGGTTTTCGGTTCCATTGCAATTACACCTGCAATTGCAACACGTTGTTTCTGACCGCCCGATAAAAGATGCGGTGCATGTTTTCGATATTCAAACATTCCCACAGCTTTTAATGCTTTATCAACCCTTTTACGAATTTCGGACGGCGGCACCGAGAGATTTTCGGCAGCAAACGCAACATCTTCCTCAACCACAGTTGCAACAATTTGATTGTCCGGATTTTGAAAGACCATTCCGGTATTTGAACGAATATTCCACATAAGCGATTCGTCAGTGGTATCCATTCCGTCGACATAAACCTTTCCGCCGGATGGAAGCAAAATACTGTTAAAATGTTTTGCAAGGGTCGATTTTCCTGAACCGTTTTTGCCCAAAATTGCAACGAACTCACCGTTGTTGATTTTAATATTTATATCATACAGTGCTGATTGTGCTTCGGAGTCATCGCTGCTGTATACAAATGATAAATTTTCTGTTTGAATCAACTGTTATCGCCTCCGAATTATCTGTACCATCTCGTTGCGGCTCCACACGGCAAAAGCATTCCGGATTTTCCTATCGGAATACATATTTCGTCTGAGGTTATCGTTCCGCCCAATGATTTTTTTACAGCCATGTCAAGCACATTTGCAACAATGGTGTGAGAAACACTGCTTGTATACGAATTAATAATAAACAGTGACGCACTATCGCTGAGCAGTTGTTTACACAGATTAACCAAGCCGCAAAGTTCATCTTCAAATTTCCAAAGTTCACCCTTTGGACCGCGTCCGTATGACGGTGGATCCATAATTATGGCATCATACTTATGTCCGCGGCGAATTTCGCGCTGAACAAATTTTATACAATCATCAACAATGTATCTGATTTTAGCTTCGCCGAGTCCGGATAATGCCACATTCTCTTTTGCCCATTGAACCATACCTTTCGACGCATCTACATGAACCACATCGGCGCCGGCATGTGCCGATGCGAGCGTCGCTCCGCCGGTGTAGGCAAAGAGGTTTAAAACACTTGTTTTACCATTGCGTGAATTAATTATATCAGCAATAAAATCCCAATTCACCGATTGTTCCGGAAACAGTCCGGTGTGTTTGAAGCCCATAGGTTTAATATTAAACTTAAGCTGCTTATATTCAACAGACCAAAAATCAGGCATCGGGGATTTGATTTGCCACTCCCCTCCCCCGCTTCGGCTGCGGTTATATTTTGCGTGAGCATTTTCCCATAAATCCGGTGAGCTTTTATCGCTCCATATAACCTGCGGATCCGGACGTTCGAGTATAATATTTTTCCATCTTTCAAGCTTCATACCGTCGGCGGCGTCAAGCAGTTCGTAGTCTGTCCAATTGTCTGCTATAAGCATTTTGCACCCCTGTTGTTAAATTTTTTTGCAATACGGATATCGTTCCCGGCAAAACGCAAGAGCTCAAATTCGCCTATTATGCGTGATGACACACGCTCCGTATATCGTTCGGCAAGATTTTTAATGTTCAAATTTGAGCTGATAATGGTGCTTTTCTTATTGCCGAGACGAGTGTTGAGGACATCAAAAAATACCGAACATGTATATGACGTGATAAATTCTGTCCCCAAATCGTCAATTATAAGTAAATCGGAATCATAAACCGAATTATATTCGGCTTGAAAAGCTTCACGGTCTGTTCTGCCGAATTTATAGTCTTCCATAAACTGAAAAAATCCGTATGCTGAGCGGTAAACTATGTTGACACCCTGACTAAGAAGTTTGTTAACAATACACTTTGTCATAAATGTTTTTCCGGTGCCGGAATTTCCGTAAAAATACAAATTGCCGCCCGCTTTTTTGAATAATTCACAAAACGATATACATTCATTTCGTACCGAATGCATAATTTCATACTGAGACACACCGAGTTTTGGATCTGTTTCTTTTGAATACCAATCAAGTGTAAAATTCTCAAATGTATCGTTATCAATATCCAGATTTATATTCTTCAATCCGGCCGAACCGCGGCCGAGGACTTTTTTCATTACCTCACTGTAGCATTTGCATTTATTATTTCCAACAAACCCCGTATCTTTACATACCGGACAATTGTAGCTGACCGAAAGCTGTTCCGGGTTTATATTGTGCAGTTTTAAATAATATGCACGCTGTTTTTCAAGCTGCTCCTTGTTTTCCTTTACAAGACAAACGGCGTCATCCGGTGTTATTCCGTCGCTTATTATCTTTGATGCATATTCAAATGCAAGCGCAGAGATTCTGCCGTCTATTTCCTGTATTTCCGGAGCAATTTCATATAGTCTGCCGAGTTTCTTTTGCTGCTCGTTATAGTGCTGCATGCGGATATTTTCGTACTCGTGCATAATTTTTTCATGCATTGAGTTGTAACTGCACATAATATGCCCCCTTATTATTTTCTCTCAGTTAACATATACAGACAGAATCACGGTCAACTTTTGCCGATTCTCTTTTGAATGAGCTGAATATCAAAGTCGTCCATATCTGTACTGTAATCCTGAAAGGAGTTCCTTTTTTGAATATTGCCGGTACGCTTTGACAACTTGCTGTCTTTTGAAGCTGTTGATTGATTCGCGGAATTTTTTAAAACTTTGTCCATATAGCTAAATGCAAGTTTGCCGGTATTGGTAACAGTCACTTCATACGCTCTGCGAATTGTCGATTCATCATACTTCATTTCAAACAGCCAATTGTTAAGATACGATAACTCCGTTTCGGTAAAATCACGTCCGATTATCTTGAACACACCAAGATAGTGACGTATTATATTGTTTGTTTCGGTTCTTTCCTTCACAAAAGCACTTGCTTTTGCAAGGGTGTTTATTTCGCGGTCTGCCCACGAATATGCAACCTTTTCGATATATCGTATACTTGTTTTGTTAATAGACGCGCAGTATTCAAGAAGTGTAAATATAACCTCGACCGGCATCTTCAGGTAATCATAAAAACTAAAGAGGATTTTTCTGTCGGTATCCGACAGCGTTCTGTTCAGTATCTGAGAAGATATCAGAAACATGTGTCGGATACCCTCATTTGTTTTCATGTAATTTGTTATTTCGCTTTTTGTATACATTACTGCAGTTGGCAATGATGTGTTTTTTTGATGTGATATTTCCGAAACGGAAGAATTTTTATCAGCCGGAATGCCCTCGTTTGATTCATGCTCGGGAATAAATTCCACGCTGTAATCATCTTTTCCGTTACTTTTAAATGACAACACACATTGCTTGTCCCAATATTTAAAAGAACGTATCACATCAGATTCAAGAAGGTTTAGGGCGTTTGCAATGTCGGAAACGGTTATGTTGCTGTCTGCAGCATGCCGCAGTAAGTACAAATACACTTTGACAAATGAACCGTTGGCTTCGCAAAGATATTTGTCGACAAATGCATTGCTTACTGTAAATCCGGTATTGTTCACGTTGATACTAACCATTTTTAAATCCCCCGAAATATATCATCAGTTGTTTACTACATTTATTGTTGTTGCTTCAAATACTCCGTTGTTTCTTGAACCGAAAGCTGTTATTTTTGATCCTGTTTTTATGTTGGAGAGCTTTATTGTACTTCCGTTAGAAATATCTATTATTGACGCTTTGTTCTTTACAAAAACAGGTTCGGACATCGTTGTACCGCTTAAACTGTCAACATAGGTTATCTGTACAAGATTATACGATGTGTTCACCGACATAACAGTACCCGATATCTGGTTGATTTCATCACTTGAATCGGTGTTAATTTGAACGATTGTGTCACTTTCGATTTTCACCGTTGCAGCTGTTCCGGCACGGAGATCGTAGAAGTTGGGTTCTGCTTTTCCCGTAATGACAAACTGACAATCCTTTGTGACAGGATAAGTTATATACGACTCCCCGATTTTCATTGTAATGCGCGGATTTGCCGATATAATAACTTCGGTTATAACACCGCTTTTCTCCTGCGTTTTGCTTGTTGCGACAAGCTTTGATGCAAAACCGTATGTTGTTGTAACAAATACTGTATCACCCACTACAACATCGGCAATTGTCATTTTGGAACCGTTCTTGGTAACTGTAACATTTGATGCAACATTATAAGTTTCGGTTGTGCCGTTTGTCTTTTCAACGGTTATTTTGCACACCGGTGTTACCTCTATATCGGAAATACGTCCGGTTATAGTTGATTCGGTCGGCAATATCTCAAGAACCGAAACCTTACCTTTTGCAACGGTAAGCTTGATATACGAACCGGTTTTGATATCTGCAAATGTTGACGATGAACCGGACGCGGTGATTACACAATTATCCGAAAGCGTGTAAGATGTTTTGTTATCGCTGCTGTTGTTTACACTTGCATCCGTACTTTTTATTTCATAAACAGATATAGACGGATTGGCGCCGAGAGATGATTTTGCAGCAATTGATCCGTATATTTCGGCATCAAGCATGGCGGTTACAAAATCTATTGCATACAATGAGCCGTTTTTAAACGTCGCAACGGCGTCATAACCTGTTCCGATATCGTTAATTGTTATTTTTGTTCCCTCAAATCTGAGCAGAACGCTCGAATCAACGGTATACTGCTTATACTCTGAATTATCTTTCAGTTTAATAATTCTCGAAGCGGTATCCATTTCAGCGACAACTCCGATCTGATATGTATAATTCGTAAGATTGATAAGCTTGTTAAGCATAACTGCTGCCTGAGCTCTTGTAACATCGGTGTTCGGTGAAAATTTGTTTCCGGAAACACCGTTCATGAGACCTTGATTTGATACATACTCAACATATTTTTTTGCATATGCGGGAATATCCTGCGAATCGGCATATTCCAAAGATGTCATTACGTTTTTGCTTACTTCTTCTTCTGCATCAAGAGCCTTTGTAAGTATTACAGCCATTTCATATCTTTTTGTACCCGTTGATGCAACATCTGAACTGATGTACGAAGAAAGTTCGGATGTTGTAAGGATTCCTTTGGCCATAAGATATGCTATTTCGTTCTGACCAAACCCGATTTTATACGTGTCGATTGTATCCCCGAAATTTTCGATAGCCGTTTCGGTGATATTGCTGTTCGAAGGATTCTCGGAGCCAAGAACGCGGGCAGTAAGTACAAGCGCTTCAAGCTTTGAAACCGACTTATCCGGTCTGAATGTGTTGTCTTCATAACCTTTGATTATTCCGCTCTTCGACATGCTTTCAATTTCATTTACAGCCCAGCTGTAAGTGTCTGCCGGAACATCCTTGAATGTTGCGGCACTTGAAACAGCAAACAAACTCATAATTATAAAAATTGCTGTCGTAAGTGAAACTATTCTTGTTTTTCTCATTTTCTTCCCTCCGAAATTAGTTTAAATTTATATTCAGAAACGGTATGGCATTAAGCGACAAATCAGCATAATTGCCGGCTGCGGCCTCATAGTATGCACTGCATGCAACCATTGCACCGTTGTCTGTACAATATATTGGAGACGGATAATATATTTTCCGTTTCTCTTTCCTTGTTTCAAGCTCGTATCTCAATCTTGAGTTTGAGGCAACACCGCCGGCAAGCGCAAGTGTATCAACATTGTATTTGTCGGCTGCATTAAGCAGATTATCTATCAGCACTTCAACAACACTTTTCTGAAAGCTTGCCGCTATATCGGCAGCACATATGCTTTCGCCTTTTTGCTCAAGTGTGTGAACATAGTTTATGACGCCGGTTTTTATACCGCTGAAGCTAAAATCATAGTTATCATCGCCAAAGCTGACCTTTTTAAACTTTACCGCATCTTCATTTCCGCTTTTTGCAAGCCTGTCTATTTTGGGGCCTCCGGGGTAACCGAGTCCGAGAACCCGCGCTACTTTATCAAATGCCTCTCCGGCAGCATCGTCGCGCGTCTGACCGATAATTTCAAATTCGGTGTAATTTTTCACATATATTATGTGGCTGTGTCCGCCCGATGTAACAAGGCACATAAACGGCGGTTTCAAATCCGGATGTTCAATATAATTTGCACATATATGTGCTCTTATGTGGTGAACCGGTATAAGCGGTTTATTAAGCGCATATGCCAATGCCTTTGCCGCCGATACTCCGACAAGCAGAGCACCAACAAGCCCCGGGGCATATGTCACTCCGACGGCATCGATTTCCTCAAAGGATATTCCGGCGGTGTTTACAGCTTCTTTTATAACATTATTTATAACTTCAAGGTGTTTTCGCGATGCTATTTCCGGAACAACACCTCCGTACAATTTATGTATATCTATTTGAGATGAAATAATATTTGACAAAACCTCGCGCCCGTTTTTTACGACAGCGGCGGATGTTTCATCGCATGATGATTCAATTCCGAGTATTAAAGACAAATTATCACCTTCATTTTACCTTATATTTGCATTTGCATAAGCAAAGCATCCTCAACGGGATTACAATAATATTCTTTTCTTGTCATATATGCTTTAAATCCGATTTTGTCATACAGATTCCGGGCAGCTGTATTACTGCTGCGAACCTCAAGAAAAACAGTATTGATTCCAAGAGATTTCAACTCCCGTATGCCATGTTCAATGAGCAAACAAGCTATTCCGTTGTTTCTGAACGCTTTAAGCACCGCAACACGGTTAAGCTCAGATTCGTCAAGCACATGCGAAAAGTTGATGTATCCGATTGTTTCATTCCCTTTTTTTGCAATAAACCATATATTTCTGCTATCAAATGCACTTTGTATATTTGCTGCCGACCATGCCTCGGAGTTAAAACAGTTTTGCTCTATTTCGGCTATGCGGTCAACATCATTCAGCGCAGCGCGTATTATTTGCAGTGTATCATTCATTATCAACTATTCTTTCTACAGCATGCAGTATCTGATTGGCACATTCGTCATAAACTTGCTGCGAGCCGCCGAACGGATCTTTTATAGATGAGTCCTTTCCAAATGCTTTTTCTGCAAGCGTATATATTTTTGAAGCATATTTCGGATAAAATGCCTTTAGCAGCATTTTATGCTGTGTGGTCATTGTGAGCACAAGATCAACCGATTCAATATCATCTGCCATTATTGGTGTTGAATTGTGATTTTCGGGCACAATTCCGAGCGTTTGCAATGCACACAATGCCTTGGGGTTGAGCGGTTCCGGCTCAAATACACTTATGCCGCGTGATATTGCAGCGCCTGTTTTACCGCTTTTTGATATTAGATTGTTATATATTGCTTCTGCCATAGGACTCCTGCATGTGTTTCCGGTACAGACAAACATAATATTCATTGGGCGCTACACCTCCGTAATGTTATGAGCGGCGGATTTGTACAAACGATTTCGAACAGCAACTCCTATGCCGCTTTCGTTCGAAAATTCCGCATAAATTTTACTTACGCCGTATTCGTCGAAAACACGCAGATTATAAAACAATCTGGATGCATATTCGCGCATGTTTTCTCCGCCGGGAAGAACACAGACAGCTCTGTCATAATCTCCGCCCTTATATGTCATTACACCGACATTGTTTTCACTTTCAAGTTTTTTTGAAATATACTCGCGCACTTTATCTTTATTGCCGATAACCACTTCCATTTTTGCCTTTGGCGCGTAGTGCTTGTATTTCATTCCAGGGCATTTTGGCCGCGATGTTTCCTCATTGAGATGCGGATCAAAAACAGCCTCCGGTATAATTGATTGTATATCCTCAAGAGTTATTGCGCCGGGGCGAAGTATAACGGGATAGTCGCCTGTCATATCTACAACTGTTGATTCCAAACCGATTTCGCATTCTTCCCCGTCTATGATATAGTCAACTCTGCCGTTAAGATCATTTACAACATGTCTGCATATTGTCGGGCTTGGACTGCCGGACAAATTTGCCGACGGGGCGGCAACAAGTACATTACTTCGGCGAATCAATTCATGTGCAATCGAATTTGACGGAAAACGAACGGCAACGGTGTTTAAACCGCCGGTAACCCGAAAAGGTACCGAATCTTTTTTGGGAAATATCATTGTGAGCGGGCCTGGCCAAAATTTATCAGCCAGTGCTCTGCAATTATCCGAAACATATTCGGCAAGCTTGTCCAAATCACCTATATCCGAAATATGAACTATAAGCGGATTATCACTCGGACGTCCCTTTGCTTTATATATCCTGTCTATGGCTGCATCGTTAAATGCATCGCCGCCCAAACCGTACACGGTTTCAGTCGGAAACACAACCGTTCCGCCGTTTGCCAGGCATTCGGCAGCTTCGTCAAGTTGATTTTCTTTTATTATTTTTGTCATTTGTTATCACTTACTTTTAGTTTTTCGCTCTGATCCGATGTAATCAGTGCGTCTATAATCCCATCTAAGTCACCGTTCAGCACAGCGTCAAGTTTATGGAGTGTAAGACCGATTCTGTGATCTGTAACACGTCCCTGCGGATAATTGTATGTGCGTATACGTTCACTTCTGTCACCGGTTCCGACCTGGCTCTTCCGTTCTGCACTTATAGCGTCGTTCTGTTGCTGAATAAAAATATCATATACTCTGGAACGCAGAATCTTCATAGCTTTATCTTTGTTTTTGTGCTGAGATTTTTCATCCTGACACGACACAACAACACCTGTGGGAATATGTGTTATTCTTACAGCGGAATCAGTTGTGTTTACGCACTGTCCTCCGGGCCCGCCGGCACGGAAAACATCAATTCTCAAATCATTTTGATTTATTTCAACCTCGACATCTTCAACCTCGGGCAAAACAGCAACCGTAACGGTTGATGTATGTATTCGTCCGCCGGATTCCGTTGACGGTATTCGCTGAACGCGATGTACACCGCTCTCAAACTTCAAGCGACTGTATGCACCGGCACCGTTTATTGCAAACGAAACTTCTTTATATCCGCCTATGTCGGTTGCATTTGCACTCAGCATTTCAACTTTCCAGTGTTTTGCTTCAGCATACATAGAATACATTCTGAGCAAATCAGCCGCAAAAAGCGCCGCTTCATCGCCGCCTGCTCCGCCGCGTATTTCAACTATTACGTTCTTTTCATCATTCGGATCTTTGGGCAGAAGAAGAATTTTAAGTTCTTCACTGACTCTTTCGATCCCGGCGCGGCTCTCTTCTATCTCATCCTCTATCATAGACTTCTCGTCCTTGTCAAGCTCACCCGACGCAAGCATTTCCTTTGCTTCGGAAATATTATCGGTTAATCCCTTGTACTCCCGATATTTGTTTACTATCGGAGTTATGTCGCTGTGTTCTTTGCAAAGCTTGCGCCATAGTTCCTGATCGGCAATAACGGACGGATCACTTATCTTTTGCTCAAGTTCTGCAAATCGTTCTTCTATAAAAGACAGTTTATCAAACATTTGTTCACCTCATATAATTGCATATACAAAAACACATTCTAATTTTAACACACAATGCAAAACAAATAAAGTAATTTCGCAAAATGTTATATTCATGTAATATTAGAGCTAATTTAAAACACTTATCGAATCGCTGCTTTCAATAATATTTTCGGCTCGGGCTTTTACATATCTGTATGCTTTATCATCCAGGTTCGGATCGTTTTTCAGAATATCATCACATAATTTGCGTATATCTGCAAGCTCTGACGGATTTTCAAATATGTTTGCAATCTTAAGTTCCGGCAATCCGTGTTGTCTTGTGCCGAAAAATTCTCCGCATCCGCGCATTTGTAAATCCTCTTCGGCAATTTTAAATCCGTCGTTTGTAGAACACATAACTTTCATTCGCTGCCTGCATTCATCCGACTTGCTGTCGGATACAAGTATACAGTAGGATTTGCTTGTGCCTCTGCCGACTCTTCCGCGAAGCTGATGCAGCTGTGATAAACCAAACCGTTCGGAGTTTTCAATCACGATGATGTTTGCATTCGGAATGTCTATACCAACTTCAATAACCGTTGTGGCAACAAGGACATCGTAGTCACCGTCTTTAAAACGATTCATAATATCATCCTTTTGAGACGGCGGCATCTTTCCGTGGATAAGCGCCACATTTTCATTTCCAAACACTTCTGTGAGTTTCTTGTATACTTCCGTGCTTGAACTGGCGTCAAGATTCTCGGATTCCTCAACAAGCGGACATACAACAAAGCATTGATGTCCTGAGGATATATTTTCTTTCATAAAAGAATATATTCTCTCATGCATGCCGCTGCCGACAAAAAAGGTTTCTACAGGCAGTCTGCCCTTTGGAGATGTTTTTATAACCGATAAATCAAGGTCACCGTATAAAATCAGCGACAATGTCCTCGGTATCGGTGTGGCACTCATGACAAGAACATGAGGATATTTTGTACCGTGCATTAAGTCTGAACGCTGGCGAACTCCGAATCTGTGCTGTTCATCCGTTATGCAAAGACCAAGATTTGCAAATTCAACCTTCTTTTCAATAAGCGCATGCGTACCCACAACGACATCACATGAGCCGTCTTTGAGCGATGAAAGAATATTACCTTTGCCGGAAGATGAACCGGTAAGTAATTTAATATTAATATCCGATTCGGCAAAAAATGAACATAGGGTTTTGTAGTGTTGAGAAGCAAGTATTTCGGTCGGCGCCATAAGAGCGGTCTGATAGCCGTTCTTACTCATTACATATGCCGCACATGCGGCAACGGCGGTTTTTCCGCTTCCGACATCACCCTGTAGCAGCCTGTTCATCGGTCTGCCGCTTTTTAAATCGGCACAAATGTCATTTACGCACTTTTTCTGGTCTGCGGTTAATTCAAACGGAAGTGTTGCGGCGAATTCGGATGTAATTTTAACATTTTTTGCAACTATATCCGTGTGCTTGATTTTTGAATTTTTTATCAGACCAAGTGTAATTGACAAAACAAATAACTCTTCAAATGACAAACGTTTTTTTGCTTCTGCATATGAATATTCCGACTGTGGAAAATGAATATTTCGTATTGCAAAATCTTTGCTTTTCAATCGGTGTGAGAATAGCAAATCATTTGGCAGTGTGTCCGGAATAATGCCCAATTCATCCAGGGCGGAACATATAAACTTACGTATATCCTTTTGTGTTAATCCGGCTGTTGAAGGGTATATCGGTATAATTTTTCCGGTTTCGGAATTTACATCGGGCGGTTCAAAAAGTCTGATATCCATCGAACGCGATAAACCGGAATCGGGTTTTAATGTGCCGTAAAAAATATATTCCGCTCCGCGCTTGAGTGCGCCGCGATTATATGGCGATGAAAACCATTTTACTGTCAGACTTCCGGTTTTATCGGCTGCGGTTGCAATGTACAGAGTAATGCCTTTTTTTACATTCCTTTCCGTAACATTCCGGATAACGGTTGCTCTTACACAGCATGCCGCATCATTTGGTGCGTCCGAAACAGTGTATATTTTGCTGCGATCGTCATAGCTTCTCGGAAAAAAGTGTACAAGTTCGCCGATAGTATGTATTCCGAGCTTAGCAAAAAGAGCTGACTTTTTGGAGCCAACTCCTTTTATACTTTCTATAGGCTTTTCAATTTTGTTTATATATTCCTCTATGATATCCATGATAATTTATTATTCAACCGAAATCAGATAGTAATACACCGGCTGTCCGCCAAAATGCATAAATACTTCGCAATCATCAAATTCGCTCTCTATCATAAGTTTGAGTGCGTCGGCATCATTTTCGCTTATTTCGTCACCGTAAAAGAGAGTTATTACCGACGAATCATCATCTACTGCGGATGAAAGCGTTTTGATAACAGTATCGTTAATGCTTTTTCCGACTTCGGTTATCTTACCTTCGACCATTCCCAAAATATCCCCGGGGTGAATTTCCTTGCCGTCTACTACCGTGTCGCGGACTGCATATGTCAGTTGAGCCGATTTGACATTGCCGATAGCGTCTTTCATATTCGCACAGTTATCCTCGGGTGACGCATCCTCGTCAAATTCAAACATACATGTCATAGCCTGCATCATGCTCACTGTAGGTATAACGAAAACACTTTTTTCGCACAGCTCGGCTGCCTGTTGCGAAGCCATAATAATGTTTTTGTTATTTGGGAAAATATACACATTTTCCGCATTTACAGACATAACGGCGCTGAGAATATCATCGGTACTGGGATTCATCGTCTGTCCGCCTTTGATTATGCGGTCAACACCGAGCGAAGTAAATGTCGATTCTATTCCGTCGCCCACTGCAACGCTTACAAAACCGTATTTCTTTTTCGGTTCATCGTTTTTCTTTGGAACCTCGGCCGTCTTTCCGGTGGCTTTTTCGGAATTCATTATAATATTGCTGTGCTGAAGCTTCATATTCTCAATTTTTACACTGTACAATTCACCGAGTTTAAGTGCCTCATTTAAGACAAAATCGGGTGTGTTTGTGTGGATGTGAACTTTAATAACTTCATCATCATCAACAACAACCATGCTGTCACCTATTGGTTCAAGCTTCATCTTGAACGAAAAAGCATCAGCGTTTTTATCATTTTTTTCAACGATGCATTCGGTGCAGTACTGATATTTAAGATTATCAATATCGACACCGGCAGCGGGTACCTTGGTTGTCGAAACATTTTTTTGCATACGCTGCACGATGTTTCCGTCAACAAGCACGCCAAGCGCACCTTCTGCAATATACATAAGCCCCTGACCGCCGGAATCTACAACACCTGCTTCTTTAAGCTGACGGAGCATGTTTGGTGTTTGGGCAAGTGCGTCATTCCCGGCTTTAACAATTACTGCTGCGAAATCCGCAACATCGTCAAAATCCGACTCATACTGTTTGGCACATTCCGACATTTTGCGTGCAACTGTCAAAATTGTTCCTTCAGTAGGTTTCATTACAGCTTTGTACGCAGAACGCGCCGCATGCTGAACCGCTCTTGAAATATCAAGGCAGTTAAGCACCGATTTGCCGGAAACGGATTTTTGTATGCCGCGCAGCAACTGTGACAATATAACACCGGAATTTCCGCGTGCTCCTCTGAGTGCTGCGTCTGCAACAGTTTTGGCAACAGATGATATATCCTTTTGGTCAGACTGTGCCACAGCGTTTTCGCAGGCATCGATTGTCATAGACATATTGGTACCTGTATCACCGTCCGGAACAGGGAAAACATTCATGTTATCAACTTCCGACCTATGGTTAGATAAATTGGCAGCGGCAGAATAAATCATGTCGCAAAATATTTTGCAGTTAATTTCTCGCATCTGTCAGTCACCTCTTATTCCTGCACACGAAAGCCTTCAACAAAAACATTGACGGTTTCGACATCAAGTCCGGTCATTTTGTTTACCTGATATTTAACGTTGTTGATAATACTTGCGCACACTGCGTTTATATTTACGCCGTACTCAACTATTACATGCATATCGAGCGTAATTCTTTTGTCGGAAACAGCCACCTTTATCCCTTTTGTAAGGTTATCCTTTTTCAAGAGACTTGCAAACTCATCCGAGCGTGAACGATATGCCATCCCCACAACGCCATAGCAGCCGGTAGCTATATATCCGGCCATTTTTGCAATAACATCATTTTCGATAGTGATTGTACCTTTTACCAAATCAAAACCAACATTAGCAGCCATTGTTACCATTCCTTTCAACAGTTAAATCAATTATATTAATATTCAGATTTCTAAAATACAAATATTCGCGTGCGTGACACGATGAAATAAATATTTGTCTCTTGCAGCGCTCGGAACAGAGAAAATCAAGCGTTCTGCAAAGTCTTGTGTCATCATATGACGAAAATGCATCGTCAAAAAATACTGGCAGTGTACTTTCATGTTCCAGCAATCCGACTAAAGCATATCGGAGTGAAAAGTAGAACTGTTCATATGTTCCCCGGCTGTATGTACGGATATCGCTGAATGAAAATCCGTTATAAATTTTCGCATTAAATTCATCATCGGTAACCGATTTTGAATATTCACTGTTTTCGGTGATTTCCGAAAAAATTACAGCAGCTTTATCCGACAGCGCAGGTGAAAATTCACTTTGAAGCTGATCATATGCTTTTTTTACGATAGTTTTAGCAATATTCAGTGCATTTAACTCTTGTACGATATTTTCATACTCTTCGCGTGCATATTCGAGTTCACGTTTCGCTCTGTCTCTTTCCTCGTATAATAAATTCAGATTTTTACATGCCGCCGTATCGTTTGCAATTTGAGCACATAAAATATTATACTCTTCCGTCAACTCTTTTATTTTATCATCATTATCGGAAATTGTAAAGTCATTAATTGAATTTTCGACACATTTTTTTCTTTTTTTATTGTTTGCAACGGCAAAACATATACACGCAATGGCTATCAGACATACCAAGACAGCTGTATTCACCGTAAAATTTAATGGTCTGAAACAAGCGAATATCAATGCGGCAGCAATAGCAGCAATTCCCAATGTATAACCGATTACGACCGATGTATCGGAGCCGGTGTACTTTACTGCACGCTGCTTTTTATCGCTATATGCCGATTTTAATGCAGATATTTCATCCAAAAGTTTGTTTAAATAATTGTTTCGCTGTGAAAGAGTCGCAGAACACTCCTTGATTTTTAAAATGTTTTGTTCAGTGTCTGTGTATTTGTTTTCAAGGGCGGTTATCTGTTCGGTTAATTCTGACAGACGAGAATCCTTGCGCCTGTCGGATGAGAGAATGCTTATTTTTTCTTTTAACCTATTACTGACATTAATATATGTATTTTCTTCGTAACGATTGCCGCATGCAAGACTGCTGATTATTTCACCTTTTTTATCCGGTGTAACCTTTGCGCTGATATCCGACAAAAAACATGTATTTGAGAATACATCGCTGTTCATCCCGATAAAATATTTTCCGGGCGAAGATAAAATATCCGAATCAGTTACCTCTTTCCCGACTGATATATCCGTCACGGTAATTTTGTTGTATTGTGGTGAATAAAACCGCTCTATGCAATATTTTATATTTGAATGCTCTATAATAATATTTCCGCCAATAATATCGGCATTATGGGAAAAGTATTTTTGTCTCACCGGTATAGCGGATTTTGAACGCGTCTCCTTCGAACCGTACAAAATAAATTTTATAAATTGAAAAAGCGTGGTCTTGCCCGATTCATTTGGACCGTAAATAAGATTAATACCGTCACAAAAAATGTATTTCTCATCATGCAGTTTTCCGAAATTATGAATATTTGCTTCACATATTATCACGGTGTGTCACCTCCGAAAAACATTTCTGTCAAAATATTCCGGACAGCAATATATTGCGCATCGTCGATGAATTTATTTTGGCTTTGCATGGATTGGAGTATCTTGACACTATATCCTCTCAGACTTTTTTCGTTCGTAAATTCTGTAATATCGACTTCATTTTCGCTCGTATCGTAAAATTCAACCCAAAAAGCCGACGAAAGACTTTTGCACAAATTAATGTCCGGAATGAATCCGGTTTTCCGCCTCCCGTAAAGCTGTACGCTGTATAGGTCAGTTTCATCCGATATATTATTGAATTTTGCAGCAATTTCAGAATTTGTATGCATATCGGATATATCAATTTCAATTTTGTGGTATTTTCGTTTTGAAACAGGGTAAAACTTTGCCGATATACCCCTCTTCGATATTGTTCCGTATACAACACCGCATTCGCCGCATTCATCAAAGCCTGTCGGTTCCGATATCCCGGAATATGAATAATGAGTATCACCGCTCTTTTGTATACCCGAAAAGCCATGTCTGTGTCCAAGGGCAAGATAATCCAATCCGCTATCAGATATTTCATTTTCCGTAATTGGGTTATACATTCCGCTTTTTCCAATCTCCCCGTGCATAACCATTATGTTTATGTTGTCCGTATTTTCGGCACGAAATCCGCTGAGCAGCGATGAATACATATGAGTGTCAACGAAACTTGCGCCGTATATACATACATTGTCCATATGTACACATTGCATTGTTTCTCCGAACAGTGTTACGTTATCGGGAATATTTTTCGCAAGCAGATGCATGCATGATGATTTCAGCGAATCGTGATTCCCGCCGCAGATAAAAAAATGAGATTCGGAGTGCTCGGAAAATAGTTTACATAAATAAATTACGGTATACTCGGAACACTCGCCGTCAAACAAATCTCCGGCCATGAGTACCACATCGGCGTCTGAGAATTTATCGAGAATATTTTTGAATGTCAAAAGCTGCTCTTCTCTGCGCAGGGCAGCCTTATCCGGCGGCAAATCCGAAAAGTGACTTTCAAGATGACAATCGGATATGTGAAGAAAGCGGACAGATTTCATTTATCAATTCCTCCATATTTAATAACCGAAAGAATGCTACAGCAATAGTGCTGCAAGTCGAACAATCAGCGGTATCGTTATCATTGAAAACAGTGTTGTAATCGCTGCAATTTGTGAAGCATATGCAGAATCAGAGTTGAACTTTTCGGCAAAGAGTGCTGCAATCGTTGCTGTCGGGCACGATATGCCGGTTATCAGCGCAAGTGCCATTGATTTATCGGCATTAATAAATTTAAATGCTACAACAGCAAGTAGCGGAAAAAGTATAAGCCGCAGCAGCGAAACAATATATATCTGAATATTTTTCATTGCCTTAATCGCATTTGCTCTGGCAAGAAAGTTTCCGAGCAGAAGCATTGCAAGCGGAGTATTAAGTCCAGCTGTATAGTCAACGGCCATAGCGGCAAATTTTGGCAGTCTGATATTGCCGAAATACAGTGCCATTGCAAGGACAGTTCCTATTATTCCGGGATTCAGAATAAGTTTTTTAATATCCGGTCTGCCGGACGACTTATCAAACATGTTTTTACCGTGCGTCCAGACAATACAGTTGAATATCGCGAGATATGCCGAACCGTAAAATACTCCCCTGCTGCCGAGTGAGGCCTGCAAAAGCGGAATACCCATAAATCCGCAATTGGAATATATTGCCGAAAACGTGTTGATTTTCCTTTTTTCCGTATCTTTTTGTAATTTGTATATTGATGTTGATAAAACTATCATCACAGCATGTAGTACAATACTTGCCGCGAAAGAATATAAAAGAGTTTTTATCATACTGTACTCAATATCTGTCTGGTATGCATTTATAAGCACACACGGTGTTACAAGCGTCAGAAGTATATTCGACATGTCCGCTGCACCCGATTTTGTAATCAGTCCCCTTTTTGACATAATGTAACCGGTGATGATAAGTATAAACATTATTGCAACCTGCGTTGTAACAGTTTGTGTAATATGATTCATTAGTACACCTCTTGATGTTAATTTTGAATTTGTATTTCTGTGTAGAATATTATGCCTGAAATTACATGAGCGGCGCAAAAAATCTGAACACACGTCCTGCAAGCCGATATAAAACGTTCAACCCGTTGTAATCTTCCATTGTAAACATATGACATTTATCCAGTGTTTCGCGAAAGTCGAGCAGCATATCGGAAATAACCGGATTATTGCAGATACAGCAGCCACACTCATAGTGCAGGTATAGGCTTCTGAAATCATAATTTGCCGAACCTATAAAGGCTTTTTCGCCATCACATACAGTGCTTTTTGCATGTATAAATCCCGGTGTATATTCATATATTTTTACACCGTCGTTAATCAGCTCCGGATAGTATGTTCTCGCTAAGGCAAATGCGTACCATTTGTCGGGTATATGCGGCATTACGATTCTGATGTCAACACCGCGTTTTGCCGCAAATCGCATAGCATCGGATAAATCGTCATCAAGTATCAGATACGGTGTTGTAATATACACATATTTCTTTGCGGTATTTATCATATGTAAATAAACGTTTTCGGACACACGTTCATTGTCAAGCGGATTATCATCAAACGGAATAATAATTCCGCTGCATGGAGCGTCGCTGTGTATCGGCAGACAGTATTTCTCAAATTCGGGGGTTGAACCGCTTATAAGAGCCCAGCTTTTCAGAAACATAAGTGCAAATCCGGATGCGGCCTCACCCTCAACGCGGACGGCGCTGTCTTTCCAATGACCGAATCGGCTGCGTTTGTTTATATATTCATCGCTTAGGTTTATACCGCCTGTGTATGCGTATTTCCCGTCTATTGCAAGTATTTTTCTGTGGTCGCGATTGTTGTGATAACTGGATATAAACGGCCTTACGGGTGCAAACGGAATACACTTGATTTTTTTATCATTAAGTTTTTTGGCAAAATCACCGTTAACCGTTGTAAGTGATCCCATCGCGTCATATATAACCCTGACATCGACTCCTGCTGCTGCCTTTCGCATAAGTATATCTTCAATCCGTTTCCACATTATGCTTTTTTCGTTTAAAATAAAATATTCCATGAATATGTATGTTTCCGCATTTTCAAGATCACGCAGCATGGAATCAAACATATAGTCCCCCAGTGGAAAATAATTTATGTTCTGCGCCGGATATGTCGGCGATTTTGCATATTTATGCAAATATTCGGGTATAGATATTCCTGCTATATCTTCAGTGCTTACGGAGGAACACTGATTTTTGCTTATAAAGTCTCCAGCGGCCGATGTTACGCTGTAAACGCGTGATTTAAGGTTAAAATTGAATATATCCAGGTGAATATACAGATACATCAGAATCCCGAACGGAGGCATAATCGCAACAATTGCAATCCATATAAGCTTAAAACTCGGGGAAACGTCACGGTTTATTTCATAAATTATGAATAATATTGCAATAAGTGTGTTCCCACCGTATATAATGCGGCGCGTGTATATCTTGTCTACGGTAAAAACAATAACCGCAACCTGCAGTGCAAGAATAATTGCTCCGAGAATTTTTCTGCTGAATAACGGCTTTAAAAACTTTTTCAAAACATTCACCTCTCTGCTTCACTTATGTTATTATACGCCATAATAAAAAATTTTTCAATACCTTATTACAGCTATTCTATATATTGTTGTAAAATTAGACAATAAATATAGGTATTTAATGTAATGTTTGTCATGGCATCTTATTGACAAATATTCACAAATGATGTATAATATATTTAGTTTGTGAATAATTATTCAGTCATATACACTGAGGGGGTAAATCATGAGAAAGAAACTGTATCTTGTTTTGGAAAACGGCGAAATATTTACCGGTCAATCATTTGGAGCATATGGCGAGACAGTCGGCGAGGCTGTTTTTACAACTGCAATGACAGGCTATAACGAAACTATAACTGATCCGAGTTACTGCGGTCAGATTGTTATTCAAACATTTCCGCTTATTGGTAATTACGGAGTGATTAGCGAGGATTTTGAAAGCAGAAAACCGTTCCTGAAAGCGTATATTGTCAAAGATATATGCGAGGTTCCATCAAACTTCCGAAGTGAAGGCACTCTTGAAAATTATCTTTGTGAAAATAATATTGTGGGACTGTGCGGTATTGATACGCGTGCCCTTACACGAATGCTAAGACGAAGCGGGACAATGAATGCAAAAATAACCGCAGATATATCGGATATTGGTGCAATAACAGAGGAACTTAAACAGTACAGAGTGCAAAACAGCGTTGAAACGGTAAGCGTTAACGGGCAGCAAACATACGCTGCGCAGGAACCGTTGTATAACGTTGTTTTGTGGGATTTTGGCGCAAAGGCTAATATTTGCCGCGAATTGCTGAAACGCGGATGCAATGTTACGGTTATTCCGCAGGATACCGCAGCCGAAGAAATAAATAAAATTGCCCCGGACGGAATAATGCTTTCAAACGGTCCCGGGGATCCGAGTGACAATGTGCAGATTATATCAGAGATAAAGAAGGTTTCAGACAGCAAAATACCGATGTTCGGTATTTGTCTCGGACATCAGCTGCTGGCACTTTCAAACGGTGCAAAAACCGAAAAACTCAAATATGGACATCGCGGGGCAAATCAACCGGTAAAAGACATTCTGCAAAGCGGAAGAGTATATATAACAAGTCAGAACCACGGTTATGCCGTTAAAACAGATTCGCTGCCGGACAATGCAAAATTGTATTTTGAAAATGTAAATGATAAAACCTGCGAAGGCATAATGTATACGGACACCCCGGCATTTTCGGTTCAGTTTCATCCGGAAGCGTGCGGCGGACCGCACGATACAAATTTTCTGTTTGACAAATTTATAGATATGATCAGGGAGGTAAAGGAAAATGCCGCTCAATAAAAATCTTAAAAAAGTAATGGTTATCGGTTCCGGTCCGATTGTTATCGGTCAGGCGGCCGAGTTTGACTACGCCGGAACACAAGCATGCAGAGCACTTAAAGAAGCCGGACTGAACGTTGTACTTGTGAACTCCAACCCGGCAACAATAATGACAGACAATTCCATGGCGGACGAAATTTATTTGGAACCGCTTAACATTACAACAGTAAAGCGCATTATAGAAAAAGAAAAGCCGGACAGTTTGCTTTCCACCCTTGGCGGACAAACAGGACTTACACTTTCTATGCAGCTTGCAAAAGAAGGTTTTCTTGAAAAACACGGTGTAACACTTCTCGGCGCAAATCCCGAAACAATAGATAAAGCCGAGGACCGTCAGTTGTTCAAAGATACAATGGAATCAATCGGTCAGCCGGTTATACCGTCAAAGGTTGTAACAACGGTTGAGGCTGCGGTAGAATTTGCAAATGAAACGGGATATCCGCTAATCATTCGTCCGGCATTTACCCTCGGCGGAACCGGCGGCGGAATAGTTAATGACGAAAAAGAACTGCGTGAAATCGCCATGAACGGAATATATCAATCCCCCATTAACCAGATTCTTGTTGAAAAATGCATTGCCGGATGGAAAGAAATTGAATTTGAGGTTATACGCGACCGCGCCGGAAATGTTATAACAGTCTGCAGCATGGAAAATTTTGATCCTGTCGGAGTGCACACGGGAGACTCTATAGTTATTGCTCCTGCTGTTACGCTTGCCGATAAAGAATACCAAATGCTCAGAAGTGCGGCGCTGAATATTATAAGTACACTCAAGGTTGAAGGCGGATGCAACTGTCAGTTTGCACTTAACCCCGAAACGTTTGAATATGCCGTAATTGAAGTTAATCCGCGTGTATCGCGTTCATCGGCACTCGCGTCAAAAGCAACAGGCTACCCGATAGCAAAGGTTGCGGCAAAAATTGCAATCGGATACAATCTTGACGAAATTAAAAATGATGTAACCGGTGTAACATATGCTGCATTTGAACCTGCGCTTGACTATGTTGTGGTTAAATTCCCCAAATGGCCTTTTGATAAATTTGTTTATGCAAGCAAAAAACTCGGCACGCAGATGAAAGCGACCGGCGAGGTTATGAGCATTGGCTCGACATTTGAAGAAGCTATAATGAAGGCAGTACGCGGAGCAGAAATTAAGCAAAGTACGCTTACAAATGCCAAAATATCGCATTTATCAGATGACGAGGTGGCATCACAGCTTTATAATTGTGATGACAAGCGTTTGTTTGTTGTGTTTGAGGCTCTCAAACGCGGTATTTCAATAGAGCAGATACATGGTATTACCAAAATAGACGAATGGTTTCTTGCAAAATTAAATAACCTTGCAAATTTTGAAAGGGAACTTGCTGATTCGAATGATTTGAATGACGAGTTGTACCTGCGCGCAAAGAAATTAGGTTATCAGGATGATGACATTGTTAAAATAAGCGGAAAACAAATAAAAAATCACCGAAATGCGTCATTTAAGATGGTTGACACCTGCGCAGCCGAATTCGAGGCAACTACGCCCTATTTTTATTCATCGTACGAAGATGAGGATGAGGCTGCACCGTTTATTGAGACTGCAAAAGAAAATCATAAGAAAACAATTATTGTCTTTGGTTCCGGACCGATTCGTATCGGACAAGGTGTGGAATTTGATTATGCCTCGGTTCATTGCGTATGGTCGCTGAAAGAGGCGGGCTATGATGTTGTAATAGTAAACAACAACCCGGAAACGGTTTCAACAGACTTCGACACAGCAGACAGATTGTATTTTGAACCTCTTACAAATGAAGACGTAATGAATATAATAAACATTGAAAAGCCATACGGTGTTGTTGTGGCATTCGGAGGTCAGACGGCAATTAAGCTTACAAATTATCTGAGTAAGAACGGTGTGAAGATTCTCGGAACATCGGCAGAAAGTATAGACGCTGCCGAAGACCGCGAGCTGTTTGATGAACTTCTTGAAAAGCATCATATTGCAAGGCCAAAAGGCAGCACGGTAATGACAACCGAAGAGGCACTTGACGCTGCCGAAAAGATTGGATATCCTGTACTTATGCGCCCATCATATGTCCTCGGCGGTCAGAATATGATTATTGCGTTTAATGATGAGGATATTCGGGAATATATGTCGATTATTCTTGACACAAATATCGAAAATCCCGTGCTTATAGATAAATATCTTATGGGAACGGAACTTGAGGTTGATGCTATTTGTGACGGTGAAGACATACTCATTCCGGGAATAATGGAGCATATAGAACGTGCCGGTGTACATTCCGGCGATTCCATAGCTGTTTATCCTGCGTGGAATCTCTCGGATGAATTAACCGAAAAAATAATTGAAAGCACAAGAAATCTCTCCCTTTCGTTGAAAGCACTCGGATTGGTAAATATTCAATATCTTATATATGACAACGAATTGTATGTAATTGAGGTTAATCCGCGCAGTTCACGTACCATTCCGTATATAAGCAAAGTAACGGGAATACCAATGGTAGATCTTGCCACACGTGCAATGCTCGGTGAAAAGCTTGCCGATATGGGTTACAAACCCGGACTGTACCCACCGTCTCCGTATGTTGCGGTAAAGGTTCCGGTGTTCTCTTTTGAAAAGCTTGCAAATGTAGATAATCATCTCGGACCGGAAATGAAATCAACCGGTGAGGTTCTCGGAATTGCCGGAACACGTGAAGAAGCTATTTTTAAAGGATTGCTCAGCAGCGGATGTAGCATACGCCGAAGCGGCGGAGTATTTATTACGGTGCGTGACTCCGATAAAAAAGAAATTGCGGATATAGCAAAAAAATATGCTGATCTCGGTTTCAAATTATATGCAACCCAGGGAACAGCAGATGTACTTCGCAAATATGAACTTGACGCTGAGGTTGTTTACAAAATTTACGAGAGCGAGAGCAATGCAATAACATTAATCGAGAGCGGAAAAATCAACTATGTAATTTCTACGTCGTCAAAAGGCAGAATACCAACCAGAGACAGCGTTAAAATTCGCAGGAAGGCAATTGAACGCAATGTTCCCTGCCTTACATCGCTTGACACCGCCGGTGCGCTTGCTGACAGTATCAGAAGCCGTTACAGCGAGTATTCGACAGAACTGGTGGATATAAACCATATGCGAACAGAACGCGAAAAACTCGAATTTGTAAAAATGCATGGCTGCGGAGAAGATTACATTTTCTTTGATTGCTTTAAGCAAAAAATTGATAACCCCGAAGGTCTGAGCGTTCAGCTTTCGGATCATCACTACGGCATAGGAGGCGGTGGACTTGTTCTGATATGCCCCTCGGATGTTGCCGATGCAAAAATGCGCATGTTTAATATAGACGGCAGTGAAGGAAAAATGTGCGGTAATGCAATACGCTGCGTGGGTAAGTATCTGTATGAAAACGGTATTGTATCAAAAACCGATATATCTATTGAAACAGCGAGCGGAATCAGAGCGTTACACCTCAATAAACAGAGCGGAAAAATAACTTCCGCATGCGTAAATATGGGAAAAGCAGAACTTGATCCGCAAAAGATACCTGTTTTACTTCATGGCGAAAAGATAATCGATGTTGATGCGGAAATTGCCGACGGCATTTACAATATATCAGCTGTATCTATGGGTAATCCCCACTGTGTTGTTGTGTCGGAAAATGTTGATTCACTCAACCTCGAAGAAATAGGACCTAAATTTGAAAACGATCCCCTGTTCCCCGAAAGAGTGAACACTGAATTTATCAAAATAATAAACGAAAAAACAATTAAAATGCGTACATGGGAGCGCGGAAACGGTGAAACACGTGCATGCGGAACCGGTGCATGTGCTGCTGCAGTTGCTGCATGCGAAATGGGATTGTGCCAAAGGAACACCGACATTACAGTTAAACTTGTAGGCGGTGACCTTGTGATTAGGTATACAGATGACGGAACAGTGTATATGACCGGTAATGCGGTTACATCATTTAAAGGAATTGTAAACATAGAATAGTATAATTTTGAGAGGAACTCATTTGGAACGAATCACCTATGCTGCCTATGTGCTACCCTGCCGACGGCGACGGTTTTATACCGCAGTGGGCAATGTGGTATATACTTGAGCTAAGCGAGTATCTTGACAGAAGCGGAAATGCAGGTTTTGTTGCTGCTGCAAAGAATAAAGTTACCAACCTGATGAGCTATTTTGAAAAATACGAAAATTCAGACGGCCTGCTTGAAAATCTTGACGGATGGAATTTTGTGGAGTGGTCAAAGGCAAACGATTTTGTGAGCGGAGTAAACTTTCCGACAAATATGCTATATGTCATGACTTTGCGTACGGCAGATAAGCTTTATCCCGGAAACGGATATGCAGAAAAGGCAAAATCGCTGACTGAAACAATTTGCAAAATGTCATGCATAAACGGATTCTTCCACGATCAGGCACTGAGAAACGAAACGAATGTTTTATATGTCACAGACTCCGTTACCGAGACATGTCAGTATTATGCTTTTTTCACAGGGGTTGCAACGCGCAAAACTCATGCCGATTTGTTGGATAAACTTGTCTGCGAATTCGGACGAAAACGTGAAAAAACGGGATTGTATAAGGAAGTATATCCTTCGAATGCTTTTATAGGGTATTTTCTGTGGCTTGAAATACTCGCTCAAAACGGATACATATCCGAAATGCTCTGCGATATTGAGGAATATTTCTTACCAATGGCTGATTCTACAGGAACACTCTGGGAAATGAATGCTCCGTCGGCAAGCTGTAATCACGGATTTACATCTTATGTAATGGTATTGCTAAACAAATATCTCTAAAAAAATGCGCCATCGGCAATAAACCGACGGCGCATTTTTTTAATCTCTTTTAAACAAATCCCTTGTATATACTTTTTCTGCCACATCATCAAGGCACGAATCATAACGGTTTGCAACAATCGCGTTGCTTAACTTTTTAAATTCATCCATGTTATTTACTACACGGCTGCCAAAAAATGTGCTCCCGTCCTCAAGAGTAGGTTCGTAGACAATAACAGTTGCCCCCTTTGCTTTTATACGCTTCATTACGCCCTGTATACTGCTCTGACGGAAGTTGTCGGAATTACTCTTCATCGTAAGCCTGTAAACACCTATAACAACTTCTTTTTCAAGAGATGAATTATATTCACCGTTTGCAGAATATCCGCCGGCAATTTCAAGAATTCTGTCCGCAATAAAGTCTTTGCGAGTTTTGTTGCTTTCAACGATTGCCGACATCATATTCTGCGGAACATCGGCATAGTTTGCAAGAAGCTGTTTTGTATCTTTCGGCAGGCAGTAACCGCCGTATCCGAATGACGGATTGTTATAGAAACTACCGATTCTCGGATCAAGGCACACGCCGTCTATAATTTCCTTTGTGTTTAATCCTTTGAGTTCGGCATATGTATCAAGCTCATTGAAATATGAAACCCTAAGAGCAAGGTATGTATTTGAAAACAGTTTTACAGCTTCGGCCTCTGTGAACCCCATTATAAGCGTGTCTATATTTTCTTTTATGGCTCCGTCCTGCAGAAGTCGGGCGAAAGTGTTTGCCGCATCGGTAAGACGCTTATTTTCGGTATCCGTACCTACAATTATTCTGCTTGGATACAGATTATCATACAGCGCCTTGGATTCACGAAGAAACTCAGGGCTGAAAATGATATTATCTGTGTTATATTTTTTTCGAACGCTGCATGTATAGCCGACCGGTATCGTTGATTTAATAACCATAATTGCGTTCGGATTTACTTTTAACACAAGTTCAATTACGGATTCCACCGCCGATGTGTCAAAAAAATTCTTTTTGCTGTCATAATTTGTCGGTGCGGCAATAACAACAAAATCAGCCTCTTTGTAAGCTTTTTCCGCATCGAGCGTTGCCGTCAGGTCAAGTTCTTTTTCGGCAAGATATTTTTCAATATATTCATCTTGTATAGGTGACTTCCGATTATTTATACATTCAACTTTTTCGGGCACAATATCCACAGCTGTAACGTGATTGTGCTGTGACAAAAGCGTTGCAATTGATAAACCCACATATCCTGTTCCCGCTACTGCAATATTCATCTGTTCATCCTCCATAAAATCATTTAACAATAAAATTCTTTATACCACTTGGCAAATTTTCTCAGTCCGTCACGAAGTGATGTACTCGGTTTAAAACCAAAATCGTTTTCAAGTGCCGATGTATCGGCATATGTAACCGGCACATCTCCCGGCTGCATCGGAACCAATTCTTTGTGCGATTCAAAATCATAGTCAGCCGGTAAAACGCCCGCCGAAATAAGCTCCCGCTGCAAAATATCAACGAAATCAAGCAAATTTTCCGGGTGACTGTTTCCAATGTTATACACCTTATAAGGCGGAAGCGGCAAACCGTCATCACCGTTTGATTTTTCGGGTGGGCACTGCATTACTCTTTTAACACCTTCTACAATATCATCCACGTATGTAAAATCGCGTTTGCAATTGCCGTAGTTAAAAATCCTGATTGTTTCGCCGGCACGCAGTTTGTTTGTGAATCCGAAATATGCCATATCCGGGCGTCCTGCCGGACCGTAAACCGTGAAGAACCTGAGACCTGTAGACGGTATATTATAGAGCTTGCTGTACGCGTGAGCAAGCAGTTCATTGCTCTTTTTTGTTGCGGCATACAACGATACCGGATTATCGACTTTATCTTCCACACTGTACGGAACTTTTTTGTTCGAGCCGTATACCGATGACGAAGATGCATATACGAGGTGCTCAACAGGGTTATTCCTGCATGCTTCGAGTATGTTATAAAAACCAATAATATTGCTTTCGATGTAAACATCCGGATTGGTTATTGAATAACGCACTCCGGCCTGTGCGGCAAGATTTACCGCAATATCAAATTTGTGTGACTTGAAAAGTTCATCAACCAAAGATTTGTCGGCGATGTTTCCTTTTACAAACGTCCATTTTATACCTTGATTTTCTTTTGAAAGTTTATCTATTTCGTTTAGCCGATATTCTTTTATTGATACATCATAATAGTCATTCATGCTATCAAGACCGACAATTTCAGCTTCGGTTAATGTTTTCATAAGCTCGGTAACAAGATTTGCCCCAATAAAACCTGCCGCTCCCGTCACAAGTAATTTTTTTCCGTTTAAATCTAAATTGTTCATTCGTTCACTATCCCCTTATATTCTCTTTGTACATCGTTGTAACTTTCTATATTTCCAATGTCATATCGTTTGCCCGGCATTTCCATTGCATTTACCTCTGTTCGTTTGCTGAGCCATGCTATATAACTTCCCGGTGCATCGGTTGAGCATCCGAATTCTATAGCCTTTTCAATAAGTTCAACATCGTGACGTATCAAAAAATAAAAGGGCGGGCAACACCAATGTGACTTTGGATTTTCCGGTTTTTCTTCCATTCCGATTATTCTGTCATTTTCATCTATTTCGATTACTCCGGATTTTTTAAGCCGCTTTTCGTCTTCTTCATAATAGCGCATAACACACGAAGACAGCTTTTCACGGAAATATCTGACAAACTTGTTCATGCTGAAATCAAGCAGATTATCCCCTGCAATAACTATCAATTCATCTTCGATGTGCAGCTTTTTAATTGCATAGTCAATATCTTTAACAGCGCCGAGACGTGTTTCGTTCGATTCGGTACCGTCATCAACAACCGTAATGTTATACGAAAGTTCATTAGCCCATTTTTCAAAGAAATGAGCAAATTTATGGTTTGTGACAACAATGTACTCGTTAACCTTACCGGTTGTTTCTATATCTTCAGTTAACCAGTTCAAAATCGGTTTCCCGCCCACTTCAAGAAGCGGCTTGGGAAAATTTTCCGTAAGCGGATACAGCCGTGTGGCATATCCGGCCGCAAGAATTAAACATTTCATATGTACACCTCCGTTATTTCAAATGCACACCGTCTGCACTTTTGCAGATATGAGCACTGTATTTGTTTTTTAATCTCGGAAATTCAGAGAGATATTCGTTTTCTACACTCTCGAGTATATGCTCTCTGTATGCAGGATCAATGATAGCCATGCAGCATCCTTTAAATCCTGCCCCTGAAAACCGTCCGCCGTATATTCCGTCGGTATGAGTCATGATATCGTACAACTTGATGAGTTCCGGCGAACCGGTTTCCCAGTCATTTACAGAAGATGCACCGCTTTCAAAAGACAGTTTACCGAATTGCCCGATATCTCCGTGCCGCCATGCCTCGGCTCCGCGTTCAACACGTTCAAATTCCGTGTACCAATGTGTTGCTCTCTTTGCCCAGTTTTCCGGAAGTCTGTCTTTGTATTTCAAAAAAACATCAAGCGGAACATCGCGCAGATATGTATCTTCAAATTTTCCATAATCCATGCCGGCGTACGCCATAAGAGCATATGCCGCACTGCGGCATTCATCAACTCGCATATTAAATTTCGAACCGGCAAGAGAACGCTCCAAACCCGAGAAAAAAATCACAATTTCATACGGTTTCATATTGTCAGGTGTCGGTATCAATTCGTAGCTGTCATCTTTCATATCCATATACAAAAGCTTGTCTTTGCGGCAGTATATCTCGCATGATTGGTCAAGCTTGCCGCATGAAACACCTACATATTTATTTTCGGCTTCTTTTGATATATCAATCATTTCCTGCGGTGTGAGTGATATGTTATTCAAGTGACACAGTGCCGACAAAAACGTTATTATCACTGCCGCTGACGATGAAAGACCGCCGATAGGCAGTTCGCCGTCGAGCACTGCGCACAATCCGACGCGCAGTGTATATCTGCGGTTTAATGCTATCGTTGCGCCGCGAAGATGATCCGCCCAATCTCCCTGGCGTTGTGGCGGTGTTGAGTTTACATGCCATTGTGCACGTTTCGGAAATTGAAGCGAAGCAATTTCAATTACGCCGTTTTGTTTTGCACCGTAAGCGATGTGTATGCCCTTATCTATGGCAAACCCTGTTATCTTGCCCAGCTGATGATCGGAATGCGCTCCGAGCGGACAAATTCTGTACGGTGTGAATGCTGTATGTTCAGGGCATTTATTATATTTCTTTTCAAAATTGTCTATTACATTTCGTGTTGCGCCATTCTCGGTAAAGTGCGTTACTGTCGTACGCGTTTCGGACACTGCCGCAGATATGCTGTCTTTTGTGCGGCCGTCCGGCGGCAGTGCAGCATCGCTCGGTACAAACCAATTTTTGCCGTCCTTATTAGCTCCGATTATTTTCCCGCTGCGGCAAAGTGACGTAACCTTTCGTTCGGGAACATTCCATTTTGCTGCCGCGTCACGAACATTTATATATTCCATATTGCACCGTCCTATAAAAACATATGTCTTAGTATAACACCAAACGCTTCAAATGTCAAGGTATATATTGACATTTGAAGCGTTTGTCATGATATAATGATATTTGTATGTATAAAAACAGTGTATCAAGCAATATTATTCAACATCAGGTTCCGTGGAAATTTCCTTTTGTATCGGGATTTGTGTTCCTGCGGTATTCATATAATAATTATCTTTATATATCAAATCATTTATTTTAATTATCTTAAATCCGTCGCTTTGAAGCTTTTCTATTATTTTCGGAAGTGCTTCCGGTGTATGTTTGGCGGCATTGTGAAACAAAACAATCGAACCGTTTTTAACATTTTTTGTTACACGATTGTATATTTCATCTGCCGATAAATCTTTCCAGTCAAGCGAATCAACATCCCATTGGATTGTATAATGTCCTATTTCTTTCAGCGTTGTAACAACGTTGTCGTTATAATCACCGTAAGGCGGACGGAACAGTGTTGGTTTTACTCCGGTTATTTTTTCTATTTTATTGTCGCACTCCGTCACCTCTGATATCATTTTTTCTTTTGAAATTTGTGTCATATGCGGATGAGTGTCAGAATGGTTCATAATATCATGCCCTGCATCAGAAAGTTCTTTTACGGATTCGGGATATTTATCTACCCAATCGCCGACAACAAAAAATGTTGCTTTAACATTATAATTTTTTAATATTTCAACTAAGTCATGTGTATCTTCGTTTCCCCACGCCGCATCAAACGATATTGCGCAAACTTTATCATCGCGCTGAACATTATAAATAGGCAGCTTACGTGATGATTCATTATTAAATACGCTTTTTGCTTGATTATAATTCAGGCATATTGCCGCTAAAAGTGCCGCAAAAACGAGGACGCTGCTCAATAATTTTTTCGCTGTAACAACATATAACTTCATGACATATCCTCCGACTATTTTAATATATTATTATTTATATTTGCTTTATCGGCGGATATGCAGTTTGTAATATAAATTTAAATCAATACTTTGACATAAATAACTTAATGTGATACAATTATATACAGAGATGTCAAATATGTTCGGAGGTATAAAGATATATGAAAGCACTTATAACCGGAGCAAGTTCAGGAATAGGCCGTGATATGGCTGTTATGCTTGGAAATATGGGATATGATATATATGCCGTCGCAAGGCGCACCGAACGCCTTGAAGAGTTAAAAAAAGAAATTAAATCCGAGGTGCATCCGATATGTGCCGACCTGAGCCGCGAAGAAGAATGCTATAGATTGTACGAGACCGTGAAAGACGAAGGAATTGACATTTTTATCAATAACGCCGGTTTTGGCGCATTCGGGAAGTTTTGCGATATACCGCTTGAGCGTGAAATCGATATGATAAATCTTAATGTTAAAAGCATGCATATTCTTTTCAAGCTTTTTTTAAACGACTTTCTGAAAAACAACCATGGGTATATAATGAATGTCGCATCATCGGCAGGTTTTATGATGGGACCTCTTTTGGCAACATACTATGCGACAAAATCGTATGTTTTACGTCTTACCCAAGCCGTTGCAAAGGAAATAAAAAAAGACGGGAAAAATGTCTGTGTATCCGCATTATGCCCCGGACCTGTCAATACCGAATTTGATTCTGTCGCGAACGTTCGTTTTTCATTAAAAGGTCTCAGCAGCAAATACGTTGCAAAGTATGCAATCAACAAGATGTTTGCCGGTAAAACGGTTATTATTCCGGGCGCAAAAATGAAACTCGCAATCGGATTTTCACATATTGTACCGGACGGCATTTTGTCGGAAATAACGTACAGATGTCAACACAAAAAAGAGACAAAATAAATGACTTGCGGCAAAACGGATTGTGTTTTGCCGCAAGTCATTTTTCTGCAATATCTTTACACGGTAACGCAGAGTGCCCCGGTTATATCTTTAAGTTCAAAGTCAAGTTTTTCAAGATTATCATTATCCATCTTGAAAAATGTAACATTGTTGCTGTTTTCGTTTGTGCAGACAATGTAATTATCTCCTACAAAATTAAAATCACGCGGTCCTGCCCCGCCGCAGTCAACAATATGCTTTAATACAAGTTCATTGTTTGCAAACTCAAAACATGCAATAGAATTATGTCCGCGGTTTGAGGCATACACATGACCGTCTCTGAAACGTATTGCTGCCGCTGTATTTTTTATTCCGCATCCTTCCGGCAAAGTTGAAATTGTTTGTTTCAAAATAAGTTCGCTTCCCGATATCAGATATACTGAAACCGATGAATCAAGCTCATTTATGCAAAAAGCGTATTTTCCGTCATCGCTGAAAGCAAGATGTCTCGGACCGATACCTGCCGGTGCAGATGTGCTTAAAACAAAATTCAGGTCTTTATCATATGTCATGATTTTATCCATACCGAGATCCACAACATACACATATTCACCGCTTGGTGATACAGAAACAAAATGCGCGTGCGCTTTATCCTGCCGCTTTGTATTAGGGCCGCTTCCGTGGTGTACTACCAGTCTGTCCGGTAATTTAATTACACTTCCGGATATGTAATTTACAGCATATACATTCGATGAATCAACGCACAGGTGACAGCAAACCTCGCCTTTTGTGGAAATTATTTCATGTGCCGCATCAGATAAGGTTCCGTCAGAATTAACATCATAATATGTTATTCCGCTCTCTGTATTCGTGCTGAACGGATCACGGAGTATTGTGTACATTTTGTCATTATCTATAACGGCATACATAGGATTTTTGCAATTTGTTTTTTTGCGGAATTCAACTTCTCCATCGTCCGACATTACATAATGATATATTCCCCCGTTTTCACAGCAGGATGATATATAAAAATTTGTTTCCATAATAAAAACTCCTTATTCATTTTCAATTATCGTGTTAAAAGTACAGCAATAAATGTACAAACTATTCCGGCAGCACTTGTCGCAGTTAATTTTTCTTTAAAGAAAACAGATGCCATGATCGTCGATGCCGCAAGCGACAGTACGTTGTTCATCGGGAACAGAATAATTGATGACATTTCTTCGGTTGCAGCTGTCATAAAATATGAATTGAGAAACAGCATAACAGCCATAACAGCTATGTATATTATAACTGATTTAATTTTAAAATTGGGCTTAATCCCATTTTTGCTAAACAACGGAAGGCTTAATCCGAGAATAACGAATGTAATTAAAAATGTATAAAAATTGAATACAGCTTTGTTTGCTCCCGGTACCCATGCAGTATACATTTTTTGCGAAACACTGGTCAATCCCTGGAAAATCAGTACAATAACCAACATAACATAGTCATACACCGTCAAACGCGATTTTATCCTATTATTGTATTTTATAAGCAGCATAATTGCAACAATAATCATAACCATGCCCATTAGTTGTTTTATCGTAACAGATTCCTTAAAAACTAAAAATCCAAAAGCTGTCGTAACGATAAACGATGCCGTTGTAAATGCACTGATCAACATATATGCACCGCTTTTGGCGGCAATCAGCCATGATATAAGGAACACAGACATTGAAACACCCGAAAAAACACATATGCCAAGTGCAGTTCTGTCGAGTACAAACGAACCGGATTGCGCAATTACAAAAATCACACCGATAATGCAGCAGAAAATCATTCGTATTACACTCATAATTATACTGTCGGATACGCTTTCAATTTTGCCGCTTATCATTTTTCCGCAAAAGCCTTTGCAAGCGCCGGCAAAAACCGCTATAAGCAAATAAACCAATTAATTCATCCCCTATTATGTATCACCGCAAAAATATCCGTATATATAACACATACGGATATTCTTGTTTTATGGGTTTATATTAGTGCATTGATACTACTGCACCCTCATATTTGTCTTCAATGAATTTCTTTACGTCTTCACTTTCAAGCGCGTTCAAAAGTGCCTTTGTTTTTTCGGAAGATTCGTTACCTTTTTTTACAGCGATTATATTTGCATACGTTTTTGCTGCATCGCCGTTTACGTCTTCTGTTGCAAGAGCGTCTTTGATACTCAGTCCTGCCTGAATGGCATAATTTCCGTTAATTACGGCAATTGAACCGGAATCGCAGTTTTTAAGCTGTGCAGGTACTGTCTCGGCCTGAACCGCCTTTATATCGTATCCGCCGTTATCAACTATATCATGAGTTGTAACACCTTTTGCAGCACTCGCGTCATCGGGAAGAGTAATGAGTCCTTCCTGTTTGAGCAAAAGAAGTGCACGTGTCTCATTGCTGTCGTCTGCGGGGATAACAATTGTTGCACCCGACTTTAATTTCGAAAGATCAGAAACATCTTTTCCGTATACTCCGAACGGCTCATAGTGAATTGCACCGGCAGAAACCAAATCTGTCTTGTTTGATTTATTGAAGCTGTCAAGATACGGCTTGTGCTGGAAATAGTTTGCATCAAGTTCACCGTCATTAAGCGCTTTGTTCGGAAGAACATAATCGTCATAAACCTTAATTTCAAGCGTATATCCTTCGTCTGCAAGTTTGTCCTTTACCTGTTCAAGAATTTCTGCGTGAGGTGTTGCACTTGCACCTACAACAATGGTTTTGTCATTCTTTTTTCCGCATCCTGCAAGCATGATTGATGAAACAACAAGAACTGCGGCAAGTAAAATTGATAAATTTCTTTTCATTTTGCATTTCTCCTTTATTATTGTTAATTATTTATTTATACGTTTGTCGGTAGCGGATGCTATTCTGCCGCCAACTTCCTGTATAATCTGAACTATAACGATTGTCAGCACAACACATACCCAAATGACATCGTTATTAAAACGCTGATATCCGTCAATAATAGCTATCTTTCCAAGACCTCCGCCGGCAATTGTGCCTGCCATTGCCGAATAACCGAGTATGGTAACCATTGAGATTACGGAACCTATTATAAGCGATGGTTTAGCTTCGGGAATAAGAACCTTGTATATAATTTTAAAAGTCGGTGTTCCCATAGCCTGGGCAGCTTCGATTATACCCTTGTCCACTTCTTTTACCGACGATTCCACCATTCTGGCAACATAAGGCGCGGCAGAAACAATCAATGCAAAAATCATCGCCTTGTTACCCATGCTTGTACCCACAACAATTTTTGCTACAGGCAAAATCGCAACCATAAGAATGATAAAGGGAATACTGCGAAAAATATTAACTACTACTCCGGCAACCTTGTTGACAGGCAAAACCGGACATATTCCGTCCTTGTCGGTAATACAAAGAATTATTCCGAGAGGAAGCCCGATTATGTACGATATTGCCGTAGATATCAAGGTCATGTATACCGTTTCCCAAATTCCGCGGAGAATAATACCCTGATTCCATAGTGTTTGCATCATTTCCGAAAACATGGTCATTCCTCCTCCCGATATGTAATATTGTTCACGTTAAGCCATGTAATAATCTTATCGGCTTTATTTTTGTCCGACGGTATTTGCAGAATCATGTGACCGTATGCCTTGCCGTCGATATCTTTTGTATCAGCGAAGATGATATTAACCGGCACCTGCGCCGAAAGAACAAGCTGCGACAAAACAGGTTTGTTTGAATTTTCACCGTCAAAAATAATCCGTATTGTTCGGATTCCGCTGCTTTTAACCTCGGAAATCGATTTTGGCAAAATAAGCTCTTTTGCAATATCGGATTTTGGATTCACAAAAACCTCGCTCACCCTGCCCTGCTCGGCAATGCGGCTGTTATCTATTACCGCAACGCGGTCGCATATTTTGTCTATTACCGACATTTCATGAGTTATCACGACAATGGTGACGCCCATTTTTTTATTTATATCTTTCAGAAGTGCAAGTATAGAACGTGTTGTGTTCGGATCAAGGGCACTTGTTGCTTCGTCACACAAAAGATATTTCGGATTTGTGGCAAGTGCGCGTGCTATTGCAACACGTTGCTTCTGACCGCCGGATAATTGCGACGGGTAAGCCTCTGCCCTGTCTGAAAGTGCTACAACTTCGAGCAGTTTCCTTGCGCGTGTTTCAGCTTCACTTTTGGGTACACCGGAGATTTCCAACGGAAAACATATATTTTTGAGCACGCTTCTTTGCTCAAGAAGGTTGAATCCCTGAAAAATCATACCGATAGAGCGCCTCATCTCAAGCAGCTCTTTTTTCGGCATATCGACTATATTGCGCCCATCGATAACAACTTCTCCGGATGTAGGACGTTCCAAAAGATTGATACATCTGACAAGTGTGCTTTTTCCGGCTCCCGACAATCCGATTATTCCGAATATCTCACCGTCGTTTATTGTTATATTAATGTCGGAAAGAGCTGTCAAACTGCCGGTTTGCGTTTTATATACTTTATTTATATTTTTTAATTCTATCATATGTATAATTCCACCTTACAGTTTAATCATTCCAAATCATTCACATTATATACTATCAAAAATTCTACGTTTTGTCAATTGCAACAAACGATTCTGATTATGTTTTTGTACACCAAAACAAATTTATGTATTCAAATCCGTCTGTAATAAACGGATTTGATAAATTCAGTCGGCAGCAGTATTGTTATTTGATTTATTTTCCGAAGTACCGCCCGTCATCGAGTTATTGGTATCTTTGTTATTACCGTCAATGTCATCTACGGCATCATCAATATCTTTTTTGACATCATCACCCAAATTTTTACTGTCATTCATATCGGTATCGGAGTTTGGTGTGTCTGTATTATTTTGTTCAAGTTTTCCGTCCTCACCAATGTTGCTCTCGTTGTTGTTACCGCACGATACCAGTGACACGCCGATAGCAAATGTCAAAGCACATGCGGTTAACAAAGATATAATTTTTTTCAATTAACTCATCCTTTCCTGTATTTTATAACTGCAATAGTATTATTTGTACAAAACAAGATATATATTACATTAAAAATATATTTTTTTGCCTATTTTAAAAAACAATGATTGAAACTATGCCCGGTATGAGTTATACTAAATAAAAAACTTGGAGGGATATTTATGAGCCTTAACAGTGTATCGTCATCAAACAGGATACATATATCTTTTTTCGGAAAAAGAAATGCGGGAAAATCAACCCTTGTGAATGCCGTAACAAACCAAAATATTTCTGTGGTATCGGATGTTAAAGGCACAACCACCGATCCGGTGAGCAAATCAATGGAACTTCTTCCTCTCGGGCCGGTTGTTATAACCGACACTCCCGGATTCGATGATGTCGGCTCACTCGGACAGCTTCGCGTTGAAACAACGCGCCGCGTTCTCAGAAAAACTGATATAGCGGTGCTTGTTGCAGATGTTTCTGTCGGAATTACCGATACGGAAAATGAGCTTATTTCTCTTTTTGCAGAGCACAATATTCCATATATTATTGTATATAATAAATCAGATGTAGCTAACGAAAGGCATGAATGCAAAGAAAACGAAATATATGTAAGTGCCAAAAACAAAGAAGGAATACACGAATTAAAGGAGTTAATCGGTTCACTGTGTCCGAAAAAAATCAACGAACTATTCTTTGTCGGAGATTTTTTGAATAAGGATGATATCGTTGTATTTGTAACTCCGATAGATGAAGCCGCGCCAAGAGGCAGACTTATTCTTCCGCAGCAGCAGGCAATTCGTGACGCACTTGATTTTAATGCGATATCTATTGTTGTGCAAGTACCGGAATTAAAAAGAACAATTGATTTGCTTGGTGACAAAATTAAGCTTGTTGTAACGGACAGTCAGGCATTTGCAGAAGTATCACCGATTGTTCCCGAAAACATTTATTTGACTTCGTTTTCTATACTCATGGCTCGCATTAAAGGTTTGCTTGATAGCTCGGTATACGGTGCCGCGGTTATCAGCAAGCTTTCGGAGTATGATAAAATTTTGATTTGTGAAGGATGTACACATCACAGACAGTGCAATGATATCGGAACTGTTAAACTTCCGAAATGGCTCGAGAAATTTACAGGCAAGCATTTTAATTATACTTTTACATCCGGCGGTGATTTCCCGGAAGATTTGTCCGGATACAGACTTGTTATTCATTGCGGCGGCTGCATGCTGAATGATAAAGAAATGCTGTACCGTGTTAATTCGGCAAACAAGCAAAACATTCCCATTACAAACTACGGCATTGCAATTGCCTATATGAACGGTATTCTCAAGCGTTCGCTGAAAGTACTTAAAATTTATGATGATATAATTTGACTATGAAAAAATTACCTGTTTATTTTTGCTCGCTTTAACACAAATTATAAGTGAATTAAGAACGTTACATTTTTGAAACGCGCTTAATTCTCGGCAAAGAATACATCTTTGCCAAGCGAAAACAAAATAAACGGAGGTGATATTCATGGCAGGAGGAAAGCATGTAGTACCTGAAGCCAAGGATGCAATGGAAAGATTTAAAATGGAAGCAGCATCTGAGGTAGGTGTAAATCTTAAAAATGGCTACAACGGCGATTTAACATCAAGACAGGCCGGTTCTGTAGGCGGACAGATGGTTAAGAAAATGATCGAATCTTATGAAAATTCGATGAAATAACCTTTGAATAAGTCAAACAGGATTCCCGGTGCAAATAAGCATCGGGAATCCTGTTTACATAGCTTAAATTATTCAACATTTGAATACAGCGTTTTTGCGGATATTCCGTCAAGACAGCCGATTTTCCCGGCAAGTGAGTTAATGATATCCTGCGGAGCATCTATTGCAACACTTATAATATTAATTTTTTTTGCTTTGTAAGGTATGCCCATACGTCCGATAATATATTCTCCGTACTCATGGAGTACAAGGTTAAGTTCGCTTACGGAGTCGGGATTTTCCACTATGACCGCTATAATTGCTACACGTGTGTCCATTCTGTCATTCCTCATTTCAAAGTTTATTTAGACGGGAAAAAGTCTTCGTTCGAAGCAGCAATTTTCCACGTTCCTGCACTGTTTTTAACTGTAATGTTTTTCGTTTCGGTTATTGTCGGTTCGGCGGTTTTAAGCACCTCGATCATCGTTTCGATAAGTCTGTCGACGACCTCCGGAGTCATTTGTTCAGACGTCAGACTTGTGTATTCGGGATATTTATTGCACAAAACTTCCATCCATTTATTTTGAAGCGATTCCATGTTCACCTTTGAAACCTGTGTTGTAACTATCACATCGTTTCCTTGTGCCGACGCACTTATCGGCGTAATTTTGTACGTTGACAAGCGCGCTTTGCACAATTGGTAAATTCTTTCTTCGGAAATTGAATATTTGGAATATGTGTTTTTATCCAAATCAAGGATTGGCAGAACAGACGCATTATACATATACTTATTCATCGTATTAAAATCAAGTTTTTTTGCGGCGGAAACATATTCGTTTATCACGTGAATTGCCTTATCGGTATTATTTTCCCGGACTGTTGTTTCATTTTTTTCGTTTTCCTGATTATCGTTTGACTCATTGCCGCTTTCTTCTGTTTCTTTTTTTTCGGATTTTTCCGAAACCGATTCCGATGCTGTTTCTTTTTTATCTGTTTTAGTGTAGTTTTTCTTGCTTTTGCAGCCGGAAAATGTAAACAAAAGCATAATCAAAAGTGCCGCAGAAACAATTCTCATTTTTATATTCATATACGATTCACCTCTTTATCATCATAGTGATTTTAACACGTTTTTTTGGAGAAAACAACAATTTAAACGAATTTGTAACAATAGTAAAATATAGCATTAATATTTTTAAAAAATATGCACATAATAATCATGCAACACAAAAGGAGGTTGATTATTATGGCAAATTGCAGCAACGCAAACAAATCTATCGGTTGTACTGTTCAGCAGTGTGAACACCACTGTGATTCGCAAAATTACTGCACGCTTGAAAAGATTAATGTAGGAACACACGAGGCAAATCCCACAGTAATTGAATGCACTGATTGCGAGTCGTTCAAGCTCAAAGCAAGCTGCTGTAAGTAAGTATCGAAATATTTAAAATCAAAACCGTGGCTGAATATAGATATATTCGACCGCGGTTTTGATTTTAAAGTAGTATTTTTCGTATGTGTTTGTACAAGAGAAATGTAATTGTGCTTACCGCAATTCCTTTTATAATGTTAAAAGGTACTACGGCATAGAAAACAAGAGTTGAAAGCGAATTTATATTTTTGTTTACGGCATTGCCCATAGCTACAATTTGATCCATCGGCATTTTAAAGGCTTTTGCATACAGCGGCAGCAACACAAATGCGTTAATTGCCGAGCCGACAGCAGCCATAAAAGCCGTGCCGATTCCCATTCCGACAAGAGCTGTTCTTTTTGATTTATATCTTTTGTACAGTATCGCTGCTGGCAGCACAAACGTACATCCGATAATAAAATTGGCAATTTCACCCACAAAAAATGTATGGGAACCCTTTATAACGGTAATAAGAATTATTTTAATAAATTCAATTGCAACTCCGGATGCAGGGCCGAGTGCAAATGCGCCTATCAGCACTGCTGCTTCGCTGAAGTCGATTTTGTAAAAAGCCGGGGCAAACCACAATGGTATTTCAAAAAACATTAAAAGTGTTGCAACGGCTGATAAAATTGAAATTTTAATCATTTTTCTCGTATTCATAATAATACATACCTCCAAAAAAATCCCCCGAAATATATTCGGGGGAAATAACGTAAATATATACTCTTCTATCATCCAGACTATACTGTCGGCCTCGGAATTTCACCGAGTCAGCCATATACACGGCTCGCGGGCTTTGACAAATGAAACTTAAATAATTTGCCTTACCGCCGGTGAGGAATTTCACCTCGCCCCGAAGAATTAATTGATTTGATAATGAAATTTTATTTATTCCATACGGCTTCCGCAATGCTGGCAAAATTGTGACTTGGTGTCAACCTTTTCGCCGCAAACCGGACAGGTTCTCTTGCTTCCGAAAGCGTCAAGCTTGAGCTTTATTTCTGCTTCTTCATCACGCAGCGCGGTGATTTCATCACATATTTTTTCGAGCTCATCGCTGTCCTTGCCTTCATAAACAAGCATACCTATTTTTGCATAGTTGTCATCAAGTTTATCTTTGATTTCAAACAGCTTAAGTTTAAGTTTTGTAAAATCAATCGCGTCGCCCGATACACGTGCCGCTTTTTTTGCGGTTTTACTAACAGTTTTTCTTACCTTCTCGATAATATCATTGTTCATCATAAACCCATCCTTTCAATCATTTATTTCTTATTTTTTTAAGATACTCATTCATACTGTCTTCCATTTTATTTCTGCGCGGTGTATAATATTTTTTATCTTTTAAATTATCCGGCAAATACTGCTGCTCCACATATGCGTTGGGATAGTTGTGCGGATACAGGTAGCCCTGCGCTCTGCCAAGCTTGGTTGCGCCGGAATAATGACCGTCTCTTATGTGTGACGGAATTTCGCCGGCATTTCCGCTTTTGACATCTTCAAGCGCAGCATCCACAGCACAAATTGCAGAATTGGATTTCGGCAATCCGGCAAGGAGAATTACAGCTTCCGCCAGCGGTATGCGTGCTTCGGGAAGTCCGAGCTGAAGTGCCGAGTCAACGCAAGCCTTTGTTATCGCTATAGCATTCGGATATGCAAGTCCGATATCCTCAGCGCTTATAACGAGCAGTCTGCGGCATATCGATATCAAATCTCCGCCCTCTATAAGCCTTGCAAGATAATGAACAGCTGCGTCGGGATCGCTTCCGCGGATAGATTTTTGAAACGCACTCAAAACGTCATAGTGATTATCCCCGTCACGGTCGAATGCAAATGCACTTTTTTGTGTTACGGTTGTCACACTTTCGGAAGTTATTTCAACCGTTTTGTCATTGCTCATGCAAACCTTTACACATGTTTCGAAAATTGTAACGGCTTTGCGAACATCTCCGTACGCACTCTCGGCAATTTGATTGAGCACCGAGTCATCAGCCGTAACATTTTTACCGCCGAATACATCTTTGCACACTGACACAGCGCGTCTGAGAGCATTTACAATATCCGATGTTTCAACGGATTTAAATTCAAACACATTGCACCGCGATAAAATAGCATTGTATATGTAGAAATACGGGTTTTCCGTTGTACTGGCAATGAGTGTTATGCTTCCGTTTTCTATATATTCCAGAAGTGACTGCTGCTGCTTTTTGTTAAAATTCTGAATCTCGTCGAGATACAAAACCACACCGTCTCTGCCCTCAAAGTTATCAAGTTCTGATGCTACACTTCGGATATCCTGCAACGAAGCGTTTGTTGCATTGAGCTTAAAAAACTTCTTTTTTGATGTACTAGCGCATATATTGGCAACTGTTGTCTTCCCGGTTCCGGACGGACCGAAAAAAATCATGTTCGGTATTTCACCGTTTTTCAGTATATTTGAAAGCGGTTTCCCGTCCCCTATAAGATGATGCTGCCCGACAACATCATCGAGAGTTTCCGGACGTATGTAATCAGCAAGCGGCTTCAAATTAATTCCTCCAAATTATTCATAAAGCGGGTATTTGTCACAAAGAGCTTTTACGCGTGCTTTTACTTCGCTGCAATTTGCGTCATAATCCTTAAGCGTCAGAGAAATTAAATCGGCAATCTCAACCATGTCGTTCTCTTTCATACCGCGTGATGTAACTGCCGGCGTTCCGATTCTGACGCCGCTTGTAACAAACGGCTTCTCGGGATCAAACGGAATCGCATTTTTATTTGCTGTGATACCTACTTCGTCGAGCATATGTTCAGCTTCTTTTCCTGTAACCGGCATATTCCGAAGATCCAAAAGCATAAGGTGGTTATCTGTTCCGCCGGATACAAGTTCAAATCCGTTTTCCAAAAGTCTCTCGCTAAGTTTATTTGCATTTTTTACAATCTGCGACTGATATGTTTTGAAATCATCAGTCAGTGCTTCCTTGAGGCATACTGCCTTTGACGCAATGATATGCATAAGCGGTCCTCCCTGAATACCCGGGAATACGGCTTTGTCTATCATCTTGGCATGTTCCTCCTTGCACAGAATAAGTCCGCCGCGCGGTCCGCGAAGTGTTTTGTGTGTTGTTGTGGTAACAAAATCGGCATACGGAACCGGGCTCGGATGCAAACCTGCAGCCACAAGACCGGCAATGTGCGCCATGTCTACCATAAGGTATGCGCCGACTTCTTTGGCTATTTCAGAAAATTTCTCAAAGTCAATTACACGCGGATATGCACTCGCGCCGGCTATAATCATTTTCGGCTTACATTCACGTGCAATTTTCAGAACCTCGTCATAGTCTATGCGCGAATCTTCTTCCGATACGCCATAGGACACTATATTAAAGTATTTTCCGCTGATATTAACAGGACTTCCGTGGCTCAAATGTCCGCCGTGTGCAAGATTCATTCCCAAAACGGTATCTCCGGGATTGAGTGCCGCAAAAAATACGGCAAGGTTTGCCTGCGCTCCGGAGTGAGGCTGAACATTTGCATGTTCTGCGCCAAACAGCTGCTTTGCTCTGTCGCGTGCAAGATTTTCAACTACATCCACATATTCACATCCGCCGTAATAACGCTTGCCGGGATAGCCCTCGGCATATTTGTTTGTAAGCGGAGTTCCCATTGCTTCTATTACTGCATTGCTGACAAAATTCTCACTTGCAATGAGTTCTATTTTATTACGTTGTCTGTTGACCTCGGCTTCTATTGCGTCTGCAAGCTCAAAGTCAACTTTTCTGATTTCATCGGTACTGTACATCGGTATAACCTCCTTGTGTGTTCATACACTAATTATACAATAAATTTCCGGATTTTTCAATAGATAAATAACTTTAATTTCAAAAATTAACAAAATATTAAATATATATTGAATAGTTTGTAAAAATATGGTATACTATTTAAAAAGCGTACGGGGGAATAATGTGACTGATGGATTATGATACTAAAAATACTTTTGTGCCTTTGAACGCAATAAGATGTGAATGCTGCAAAAAGCTTTACTACACGTATATGGTTGTTAAATATATGTACGATGCGGACAACCCTGATGATTTTACCGCTGATAACCGCAACGGCTATATCAACAGAGTAAAATGCCGAAAGTGTGATTGCGTGTATACTTACGAAACACCGGTGCTTTTGTATACGATGAAATACAAAACTTTCGCGGCGGCAAATGCCAAAAGCAGATATATCGATAAATGCGACTATGCGCTTATCTCCAGACTGTGTAAGGCAGATGATTATAACTTCAGGATGACCGATTTTGCATCGGAAGCAATAGAAAAGATAAGAATATTCAGCTGCGGTCTTGATGACATGAAGACAGAACTTCTTAAACTCAAATCATTTCCTAAGTATAAAAATATGAATCTTTTGCATGAATACATAACTTTTGATACAATAAAGAACAACATGCTTTGCTTTTCTCAAAGATACTACACGGATATTATTTTAAAGCGTTACGAAGTACCTTTGAGTGATTATTTGTCAATAAACTACGATACATCCGATACACCTATGGGTATATGGATAAAACTAAACCGCGATACAGCAATTAAATATATGGAGGAACACAATGTCTGAATTAAATTTACTCGTCGGCCAGTCCGGCGGTCCTACAGCTGCTATTAACGCAACACTTGCAGGAGTTATCGGCGAAGCTATTGCATGCAGTAAAATCGGCAGAGTATACGGTGCCGTAAACGGAATCAAGGGAGTTATTTCCGACAATATCATTGATTTATCCGATGCTTTTTCGAATACGGATAATCTCAGAATACTGTCGCAGACGCCGTCATCATATCTCGGTTCATGTCGGTACAGATTATCGGAAAACAGCGACGATATCAAAAAAATTATCAGTGTAATGAAAAAACATAATATCGGCTATTTTTTGTATATAGGCGGAAACGATTCTATGGACACAGTTTTAAAGCTGAGTGATGCATGCGGACAGGAAGGTATAAATGTAATCGGCGTGCCGAAAACAATAGATAACGACCTTATGAACACCGATCACTGTCCCGGATTCGGAAGTGCCGCAAAATATATTGCATCAACGGTTGCGGAGATATCCCGCGACGCAAAATGCTACAGTATAGAAAGTGTAACAATCGTAGAAATTATGGGGAGAAATGCCGGTTGGCTGACAGCTGCATCAGCCCTTGCCAGACTTAACGGCGATACATCACCGGAACTTATTTATCTTCCCGAAATACCGTTTGATACCAAAATTTTTTTGGATGATGTCAAACAAAAAGTTATCGAAAAGCAAAATATAGTCATTGCTATTTCAGAGGGAATCAAAGACGCAAACGGTAAATATGTATCGGATCAGAGCGAAATATTTAAAGAAGACCTGTTCGGGCATGTACAGCTTGGCGGAGCCGGAAAGATTTTGGAAAATCTGATAAAAAATAAGTACGGTATAAAGGTGCGAAGCGTTGAACTTAACACACCTCAGCGGTGCGCATCACATTTGGGTTCACTTACCGATATACGCGAATCGACAGATATCGGTGCTGCAGCCGTAAATGCCGCTGTTTGCGGTAACAGCGGCAAAATGATGATATATAAACGCAGACCTGGTTCGCAGTACAGTGTTTCGTATGATTATACAGATATAAGCAACGCCGCTAACTCCGAAAAAAAGGTGCCGCGTGAATATATCAATGAATCCGGTAACGATGTAACACAAAGCTTTTTTGAATATGTGTACCCTCTCATACAGGGACAGCCGGAAATAATATTTAAACACGGACTGCCAAAACACATTATGCGTTAGACTTTACAGTTCGCCTACATCTACTCTGACGCTTTCTATTACATCCGGTATAAGCGAATCGTCAAAGTGAATTTTGACATTTTTTGATATGAGTTTATTTTGCAAAGTAGGCACATCTATGCTGTATATCGGCACGGATGTGTCTATTTTTTGTGCCGATGCCAGCCCTGCAACCTGACCTGTAATTATTGCAACGGGAATTACAC
>CAKSIN010000011.1 GCA_934463115.1 uncultured Clostridia bacterium | reverse complement strand
GTGTAATATGGTATATGATAATATAAAGTCCGGGCGCTTTATTTCCCGTCCGAACAGATTTATTGCGAATATTGAAATTGACGGCGAGATTTGCGTATGCCATGTCAAGAATACAGGCAGATGTGCAGAACTGCTTTTGCCCGGAACAGACGTTTTTGTGCAGTACTGTGACAGCCCAAACAGAAAGACGAAATATGACCTTATTGCGGTGTACAAGGGTGAAAGGCTTATAAATATTGACAGTCAGGCGCCGAATAAGGTGTTCGGAGAGTGGATAGAAAGCTATTTTAAAAATGTGACGTATGTTAAACCCGAGGCAAAGTACGGAAACTCGCGTTTTGATTTTTATATTGAGGCAGAAGGGCGGAAAATTTTTGCGGAGGTAAAAGGCGTAACCCTTGAAAATGACGGCATGGTTAAATTTCCCGATGCGCCTACATTGCGCGGGGTTAAGCATTTAAATGAGCTTTCTGCCTGTATTTCCAAGGGATTTGAGGCATATGTGTTTTTTGTTGTTCAGATGAAGGACGTTAAATACTTTTCACCTAACCGTGAAACTCATCCCGAGTTTGCCGCCGCTTTGGAGAAGGCATTTAAAAATGGTGTAAATGTGTGCTGTGTAGATTGTAATGTTTCGCCCGATAGCCTGACTGTCGGTGATTTTGTCCCTGTTAAAATTACGTGACGTTTTTTTGCCTAAAACTATTGACTTTTAGCAAATTTTGCGGTATAATGTTTAAGTCGCGTGAGTTAGGGGTATAGCTCAGTTGGTAGAGCATTGGTCTCCAAAACCAAGTGCCGAGGGTTCAAGTCCTTCTGCCCCTGCCAAAAATCCGTACGCGAAAGTGTACGGATTTTACTTTTTCACTCTTCACTCTTCACTATTCCTTAATAGGGATGTACGGATTTTTTGGAAAGTAATAGATAACAGTGAAAAGTGATGAAGTAAGGTGCAAACTCGTTTTTGTGCAAAAATAAAACAAAACATTTTCAAATTACTATTGCATTTGGTCGAATTTTGTTTTAAAATATAAGCAGTACTAAATTTACCGGAGGATATGCTCATGAAAAAAATTATTGCATGCGCTGCGGCAATCTCACTTTTGTTTGCCGGAGGATGCGGAAAGAAAAAGGCGGAAACACCGAAAAAGGAAAAGGAACCCATAGTAGAAACCGCGGAAATGAAAAACGACGTTTTCTATGACATGATGCAGGATGACACGCGTCCTGTTGCGGTCATGATAGACAATGACGTTGCCGCGTCGCGTCCGCAGATGGGGCTTGAGAGCGCATACATGGTGTATGAAATAACGGTTGAGGGCGGCGCAACACGCTTTATGGCGCTGTTTAAGGAACACAACCTTGAAAAGGTGGGACCGATACGTTCGTCGCGCCATTATTTTCTCGATTATGCGCTTGAACATGACGCAATCTACTGCCACGCAGGGTGGAGTCCGCAGGCGTCACGCGATATATCGTCGCTCGGGGTTAACAATATAAACGGAATCACCGGCTCCGACGGCTCGGTTTACTGGCGCGACAACACATACGACAAAACATGGCATAATCTGTATTCCGGTGTTGATAAACTGTATAAACTCGGAACGGAAAAGAAAAAATACCGCGGCACAACGGATGTCGTTCACGATGAATATCACAAAAACGATGTCACGCCCGAATCGGGGGAGAATGCCGAAAAGATAAGTCTCCCGTATTCAAACTTTTACCGTGTTTCGTATGCCTACGATTCCGAAAAGAAAAATTACAAAAGATATGTAAACGGTTCGGAGCATATGTCGCAAACCGGAAATTGCCTGACGGCAAAAAATATTATTATATATGCCGTGCGCAACTATCCGCTTAACGACGGCGAAAATAAAGGCCGCCAGAATCTCGATAATATCGGCAGCGGCAGCGGAAAATATATTACCGACGGCAAATGCGTGAATATAAACTGGAAGAAAGATTCGCGGAAAGGAAAAACGGTGTACACTCTCGAAGACGGCACTCCGCTTGTGCTCAACCCGGGCAACACCTATGTCCAGATTGTGCCGACGGATTGCAATGTCGGAATTGAATCGGCAGAATCCGCACAGTAAATTTTTGAATAAACAAAAATATTTTTGAGTATAATATAAATATAAAAACTGCCTGCACGGCAGTGAATACAGATCGGAACCCGCTGTGATGCGGAGGGTATTCACTGCAGCGTCGGCAGTTTTTTGCTATTGATTTTCCAGCGAATCGCCGCTGTCGTATATCGGACTGTCCGAAACATCGGCAGGTCTGGGCAGGTATTCGCTGATATATTCATTTTCTTTTTTCAGTATCGGGCGCAGGTTTTTCGCCCAGATATTTTGTGTAACATCTCCGTCGGCATACTTGGTATACAGGCGGCTGCTGCCCGGATTTTCCGAATTTTTTGCTCCGGCGGAAAACGGCTCAAAGACCTTTTCGCCGCTTTGGTTTTTCATAAAGCTGTACATCTCAATCGGCGAATCGGTATTGTTGTACACTATCGAAAACGAATCGCTGTCCGACGGATCGTAATATACGGGCGATAAATTGTAATCTTTGCCGTCAAGCATGTTGTCAAGAAGCTTTTGCATGTTCAGTATTCCGTAGCCGTAGTGGTCGTCGCGCCCCTCGTACTCGGCATCGTCATCTGTTGAGCGCATAAGCAGCTCGCGGAACTGCTGCACCGTCATATCGGGATTGATATTAAGGCACATTGCCGCCGCGGCGGAAACATGCGGCGCGGCAAAGCTGGTGCCGCTCCATTTAACATACTTCGATTCGGTATCGGTATATGTGCTGACTACTTTTTCACCGGGGGCGGCAATAAACACATGTTCGTTATAAGTTGATGTCGCGGCAATTTTCCTGTCGGCTCCGATTGACGCAACGGATATCACACCGTCGAATGATGCCGGGTAATTGACTGTGTTGTTCGAGTCATTGCCGCTCGCCGCCACCACTATCACATTTTTGGAAAGGGCATAGTTTATTGCCTTTTCAAGTTCTTCGCTCCTGTATGGCGTGCCGGCACTGATGTTTATTACCCTGCATCCGCAGTTTACCGCACGGTATATTGCTGATGACATAAATGATGTTTTGCGGTCGCTTTCCGACATTCCGAGGCTCTTGAAAGGAACGATTTTCGCACCGTATGCAAGTCCTGCAATTCCGCGGCCGTTGTTTGCCGCCGCGGCAATTATTCCCGAAACAAATGTGCCGTGCGACGAGTCTTTATATTTCACCGCGTCGTACGGATCGGGAGTTACGACAGTAGTATTTTTTATTGTGTTGTATCCCTCAAGAACATTTGAATCAAGATCCGGGTGACTCGCAACGCCGTTGTCTATCACAGCCACTTTAACTCCCTGCCCGTAGCAGCCGCTGTTCCAGAAATACGGCGCATTTATCGTCCTGAGTGCCCATTGGTAGTCTTGCTCTGATGTAGGCTTATAGAATGTATCGTCAGGCTCATAAAACAGCTCCATTGTGTAGTCCGGCTCAATATGTTCGATTTCGCTGTAATCAACATATTTTAAAATATCGTTGATACTTTCCACAGAATACAACCTTTCGCCCGACGATATTACATATATGTTGTCATCACTCTGAATCTTTGAGTCTATATTGTTTTCGGTAAAAAGCGATACCGAATCCGCCGCCTTTTTCAGCCGTACTATGTATCCGCTGTATTTTGAATCGGCAGCCGCGCCGACGCAAAAAAGCAACGTTATCAATAAAAATGTGATTATTCCGATTATTTTTTTCTTCATTTGCTACCCCCGTCTTTTTAATCTTTGATAATTAGTATACCACATATCGGCACAGATTTCCATAGTAAATTGTAAATTTTTAAGCATATTAACACACGGCAGCCGGAACAGTATCAATGCCGCCCTTTATTATCAATTCTGTCCGGTGAAATCAATTCATTAACTATGTATTCTTTCGGGGTAATGCCGACAATATTTTTGAAAGTTTTTGAAAAGTGAAATGCGTCAAAAAATCCTGCCTGCAATGCAGTTTCCTCAATAGTCAGTCCCGACAGCAAAAATTGCTTTGCCTTGTTGATTCGCACAATATTTCGGTACTTGCTCGGTGTAACATTGAAACATTGTTTGAATATGCGTTCCAGATTTGTTACACAAGTTGCGGACATTGTCGCAATTTCTTTTATCGAAGTGTTCAGCATATAGTTTTTGTTGATGTAATCAACGCTGTTTTTTATTTTTGACAAAAGCAAGCTGTTTGTTGAATTACTTTGCGTTCTCATATAATTTATCAATTCGCAAAGGTCTGCAAACATTGAAAATTCCTGCTCGGTGCCGAGAGCGACATTTTGGTGATGAATCTTAAAAAACATCAGTTCATATTTGCTCGCGTCGACATTTTGTATAATAAACGGCTCGCTGAACATCGGAACGATTTTCCCGGCGGATTTTATATGTAAATCTATTTGATAGTATTCCGTATCCGGCACAACAATATGATTGACGTATTTTGCACCGTAAGGGAGATATATTATGTTGCCTTCTTTTCCGATTAACTGTTTGCCGTTTGTAAAGTCAAATGACTGGCAGCCTTTTTTGTAATAGATTATACCGTCCGTTTCCCTGAAATTGCAGTGATATGTGGGATCAACGCGTACTTTCAAAAAACTTCTGACTAATGTGATATTGAGATTTCGTACATTTGATGTAATCATATATTAAATAGTCCCTTTCAGTTAAATTTACAATAAATTGTTAATTTTCAGCCAATCATATATACATAATAAGGTAACACGTGTGAGATTTTCGGGTAATGTTAGTATAACACTACCAAATAAAACAGTCAAGTATTTTAAATTATAAAAGTGTGATTTTTTACATAAAACGGTTGCATTTATATATTGTAATATGGTTTTCGATATGATATATTATTTTTGAATAAGTGTTTGATTAATTGTTAAGGAGTGCGGCATAAATGAAACCGGAAATAATTTTTGAAGATAATTTGCTGGTGGGTGAAAGCCCGGTTTGGGATTATAAAGAAAATAAACTGTATTTTGTGGATATCAGAGGACAGGCATATTACTGTATGGACTATAAGAGCGGTAAATGCCAAAAATACGGCGTTCCTCAGATGATAGGGTGTATGGCACTGTGCGACGACGGCAGCCTTTTGGTATCTATGGAGGACGGCATATACATAGCCGACGGTTCGGGAAATCTCAGACCTGCACATAATCCGACAAAAATCAAAGGCGACAGATTCAACGACGGAAAGGTCGGACCGGACGGGTGTTATTATGTCGGCACTGCCGGAGATAATTTTTCGGGGGCTTTTTACCGCCTGCAAAACGGCAAACTCGAAGAATTGTTTGATAAATGCGGCTGCTCCAACGGACTTGACTGGAGCAGTGACACCAAAACAATGTACTATTGCGATTCGCGCGAACAGAAAATAGAAAAATTTTCGTTTGACTGCTGCGCACACACCTTGTCGGACAGACAGACCGTATGCGAAATATCGCCGGAAATCGGCTGCGGTGACGGCATGACTATTGATGCCGACGGCAATTTGTGGGTTGCAATATGGGGCGGTTCGTGCGTTTATCATATCGAGGCAACCACGGGGAAAATACTTGATATTATCGATATCCCGGCAAAACAGGTAAGTTCCTGCTGCTTTGCCGGAGATAATCTTACGGAGCTTATTGTAACTACCGCTGCAGTGAGAACCGATTTGAGCGAACAGCCGCTTGCCGGGAAAATATTCAGAGTGGATACCGGTGTAAGAGGCGTGAGGTTCAACAGCTATCATATATGAGCGGCGAAAATTTTTTTACAGGGAGTTGTTTTAAATGAACAGAGCAGTTTTTGTAACGGGAGCAAACTACGGTCACACGGGATTTGCGATTGCCGAGAGATATGCAAAAGAAGGGTACGACGTTGTTTTGACATGCAGAAAACAGGAAGTATTGGATGAAGCCGTGACGAATTTGAAAAAATCGTATAATGTAAATGTGCTGGGATATACCCTAGATTTGCGTGATAAGGAACAGCCGTACGCTATCTTTGACGATTTGGATAAAAAGGGAGTGTTTGTGGAAACTCTTTGCCTTAACTCGGCGGATTTGGCGCTCGGTCCCGATCCTTCAAAGGGAACGCCGTTTTTTGAGATAACGCCGGATTATGTGGATTGGATACTTCAGGCAAATGTCGTGGGTAATTTCAGAATTATCCAGTGTGCGGCTGTAAGAATGAAAGAACATCATAAGGGAGCTGTGGTGTTTGTAAGCTCCAACACGGCATACCGTCCGAACATAAACCGTGTTCCTTATGTTGCCTCAAAGGGCGGAATAAACTCAATGTCCAGAGGTTTGGCTGTTGATTTGGGACAATACGGAATCAGAAGTAACGTTATACTGCCCGGAACCATAAAAACCTCACGCTGGGTGGAAATGGGCAAAAAGCAGATAACGAACGGTACAATGACGCCGATAGGGGATATATCGGATTTTGAAGATATTGCAAATGCGGCATATTTCCTCGGAACAGACGAATCAAAGAATATAACGGGTACGGAAATTACCGTTGACGGCGGCATGACAACCCAGCTGTATCCCGAAATACTCAATGTATACAGAAAAAAAGAAATAGAAGGGGAGAACTGAAAATGAAGGTAATAATGGGTGCAATAAAGGAGTTTAACGACGATGCACTGATGCTTGCCGGACAGCTCGGGGCAAAAGGGTTTCATTTTAACACTCCGCCGATAGCCGCAAATGACGAAGATTTTTGGACCGTCAGAGCATTAAAATGGTTAAAGGAATACACCGAAAAATTCGGACTTTCGCTCGATATGATTGAAAATGTTCCGATACGTTTTTTGGACAAGATAATAATGGGACTCCCGGGGCGCGACGAACAAATAGAAAATTATATAAAGATTCTGCACAATATGGGAAAAGTGGGAATACCTGTGCTTGGACATCATTTTTGTCCTACATGGGCATGGCGCACGACCGTTTCAAAACCGTACCGCTGCGGCGCTACCGTGTCGGCATACAATAAAGCCGACGAGAACAAGGCTCCGAATGCTTATGCTGTGAGCAGGCATCATATGATAAATATGGAAAATAAAGATAATCCGCCGACTTCGGACGATTTGTGGAATAACTTTACATACTTTATCAAGGCGGTTATTCCCGAGGCAGAAAAGGCGGGTGTTAAGCTTATTACGCACCCGTCCGATCCGCCGCTTCCCGTTGTTGCCGGGGTTGAAAGAATATTTATTTCAAAAGAGGACTACCTGAAAGCCGAGAAGATTGCAGACAATCCGGCTTGGGGAATAAATTTGTGTATGGGCACTTTTTCACAGCTTGGCGGTGAGGAATACGTACTTGATATGATCAGGGAATTTGCACCGAGAAAGAGAATACATATGGTTCACTTCCGCGATGTGCAGGGTACGGTGGATAATTTCAGTGAATGTTTCCTCGGAGAGGGCAGATACAATCCGTGCAAAGTCATGAGAGAACTTGCAAAATACAATTATGACGGACTTGTTTTGGACGACCACGTGCCGTATCTTACAAATGACACAAGATGGGGACATACTTCGCGCGCATATGAATTCGGGTACATAAACGGAATGGCTTCAATGATGAAGTACGACGATGAAACAAACATTTTCGCCGATTCCGAATAGATAATAATTTAATTTGTTGAAAGGATTGTATTTAAAATGAAAACTGTTGTATGGCTTATAGGAGATTCAATCAGACTCGGATATCAGGATTTGGTAACAGAAAAGCTCGGTGATGATTATGAGGTGTACAAACCGGATGAAAACGGACGTTTTTCCACATATACTCTGAATAGCTTAAGGTGGTGGACACCCGACTGGAAAAAACCGGATATTATTCACTGGAACAACGGTCTGTGGGATATAAACCGCTGCATAACGCAAGATGAAAATTTTAATTCTCCGCAAAGATATGTCGAAGATATGGGACGTCTTTTAAAAGAGTTTAAGAAAACAGGCGCCAAAATAATATTTGCTACCACAACACCGACTTTACACGGTACAAGTGAAAACAGTCCAAACACCATTTTAAATGATGATGTAAAAAAATATAACAAGCTATTCCTGGATAATTACGGTGATTGTGTTGATGCTGTTGATGACCTGTTTAGCGTGGTTTATCCAAATCTTAACGAATACATATGCGAAGATTTTCTGCACCTCAGTGCAAAGGGAAAAGAAGCTTGTTCCGACGCTGTTGTGGATGCTATAAGAAGGATGAATAACAGCAAAAACGGCTGATGTATAAATATTTGGATAATGATGTAAGATTTGGAGTATGAACGCGCAGTATTGACTTAGCGGAGCGCGCATGGTAAAATAAACACATAAAGAAGAATATGTTGTATTTTAAACCGACAGCGAGTTTTGCGATAAATCGTTGTCGGTTTAAAAACCAATACTGATAAGGGGTATTCACAATGGAAAAAATGTATAATCTGGTTATTATTGATGATGAAAATATAGTTTTGGATTATCTTGAAAACCAATTTAACTGGAATAAAATCGGTTTTAACGTTGTGGGTGCTTTTTACGACGGAGAAACGGCGTTGAATTTCATCGATAATAACGATGTGGACGCTGTTCTTTCCGATATAAAAATGAACGGTGTGGACGGCATGGAAATTGTTGAACGGCTCAGGGAACATCACAGCAACATAAAAGTTGTCCTTCTCAGCGGATACAGCAATTATGATTATATGAAAAATGCCATTACAAACAAAGTTTTTGACTATTTGCTCAAACCGTGTAAATACAAAGAAATTGTCGATGTTTTTACAAGACTGTATGAAGTTATAAAGAGCGAAAAAAGCGATATGGAATACAGCGATGTAGTCAGAGAAAAAATGTTCAACGAATTGGGCAGCGGTAAAATCAGCCTTACGGACGATATCAGGCAAAAGGTCGCGCTTTGCGGCAAGGAAAAGTACAACTACGACACATTGCTTTTTTCACTGGTATTTATAGAGATAAATCAATACGATGATTATGCGCAGTATGAATTTCATCATGCCGACAGGCTTTCGTATATCATGAATAACATTTTAAAGATGCGCAATGCGTCGAGCGTTTTGTTCAACAGAAAAGACGGCAACTGCGAAATGATAATACTTGACGATTCGACCGAAGCGGACGAATTTGACGTCAAAATCGAGCAGGCTACACAGTACCTTAAAAATATAATGCTTGAGTCGCTGGATATAAATGTTGAGGTTAATCATACATACCCGGAAAAATTTGATTTATTCCCTAGCATTTATGCCGCCGACGTTCACAGCCTTGCAAATACGGAGAACATATGCGCCAAAATTGTTGACTGCATGACAAGGTGTGATGAGCTGAATCTTGTTAAGTGGCTCAAATACCTTTTTTCGGATATTGATGATATAAAAACCGCTCTGTCGTGTTCAAAAATGATTTTGAGTATTTCAAACAAAAAGATAAAAGAGGGTATTCTCGACAGCGGCATAGCCATGCCGTATATTGCCGGGTGCAAAAACTGCCTTGAAGTTCAGAATTGCCTTTTGGATTATGCAAAAAAGCATATTGCAAAATTAAGCGTAAAACAGGAGACGTTTTCGGAAGATATAGATAAGATAATACAGTATATAGACGAAAATATATACGATTACATAACTCTGGAAAACGTAGCCGAAAAATTTTCTTTTAACAGTGCGTATTTCAGCCGCTTTTTCAAAAAGAAAACCGGCAAACGCTTTATAGATTATGTAACCGAGAGAAAAATTGAGGAGGCAAAAAAACTTCTCCGTTACTCGGACGAAAAGATAGTGGATATATCGCAAAAGCTGAATTATGCAAGTATGCCGCACTTTCTGAAGATTTTCAGAAAATATGTCGGTATGACACCTACCGGGTACAGGAGGATTGGCGGCGATGAAAAATAAGTTTGGCAGACTTCCGTTTTTTAAAATACTCAGAAAAAGCAGCTTTTTTACACATTATCTCACCCTTATGATAATTTGCAATATAGCGGTGTATATTCCGTTTTCGTGCATTTCGTATTTTGCAATGCAGCGGATGACTCAGGGAAATATAAATACCGTTGCAACTCAGAATATGTACGAATTCAAAACAGCATTTGATATGATTAATACCGAAACAATGACGATTTACAACTCAATGGTTTCAAATGAGGATGTAAACACATCCTTAAGCAGCGGCACGTTTCAGACAGGCATTGCAAAACATCTCAGAAACTACATAACCCTTGATCCGTGCATAAGCGCCATAGAATATTTTGATATAGAACATGATTATTTGTATTCAACAATGGTAAGCGGCGGTGAAGAAAAAATCAAAAACAGTCCGTGGTACAAAATGTACACCGGCGGCAACAAAAATTTTGTTACATACTACACCGAAAAATTTGCAAACAGAAACGAACACTACATAATTATTTTCCGTGAGGTCTGGGCAAATTACAACAAAATGAGCGGCGCCATGGTGTTCTATATAAATATGACAAATTTTGAGAGCCAGGTTTTGCTCCCGAAAATAGGGAGACAAAAGGATTTTTATATAGAAAATACCGACGGCGTTATTATCTACAGCAACGATTACAAATCCATAGGAACTCATCAGACATTAAAATCCGGGAAAAAAGTTATAGAGGACAGCGATATATATATTTCGGGGAGCGGAAATATAGTTGATGTCAGCACAAGCTCGCTTAATGACATATATACCCTGAGACTCAAATTTGACACAAATGAATACACCAAAAATCTGAGAGCAATAAAAGTTACCATTGCAGTGACTATATTGTTTTTACTGTGCATGTCAATATTTCTTGCGGTGATAGTCGTTTCGAGCATGTACAAGCGTATATTCAATGTTGTAAAGGTGTTTAACGACACAACTTCAAAGGTATCGGGCACAGATGTTTTTGAAACCGACGGCTCGCAAAAATTTGATGAAGTGGATTATTTGCTGAACAATATCATGGCTGTACATCAGAGAAAAAATGAGATTGAAGACGAACTTGCAAAACAGGTAATCAAGCTTAAATATTACAGAAATGCCGCATTGCGAATGCAGATTAATCCGCATTTTATATTCAATACACTGCACCAGATTAATATTATGCTCTTTGCAAAAGAAGGCGGCGACAGCCGTATTACCGATATGATATCAATGCTTTCAAAACTGATTCGCCTGTCGCTCGATATGACGGATATCAAAGTGAGCATTGCCAAAGAGTGGGAGTATTCACTTTTGTATGTTGAGCTGCAAAAGCTGAAATATGAGGATCGTTTAACGGTTAACTGCAGTATAGACGATGACGCTCCCGAGTGTATGTGTCTGCCGATTACCATACAGCCGCTTTTGGAAAATGCGGTGCAGCACGGTATGATGAGATGCCTTACGGTGGATATAAGCGTCAGACGTGCGGGGGATAAAATTATTATATCGGTATCCGACAACGGAGTCGGCATAACTCCCGAAAGGCTTGCGCAAATCAGAAGCATGCTGAAAAACCGCGAGGAATTCAGGAGCAGAAATCTCGGTATATCAAATATAAATTCGCGGTACTCTCTTTTGTACGGCGATAAATACAAAATGACAATACAATCGGTTCCAAACGAAAGAACGGTTTTTAAAATAGAAATACCGGCAGAAAAAATGTGAACGGGTTTTGTCAAAAAAACGTATATCAATACGGGTATGCGGTAAAAAAAAAGTAAAGAAAAAACTCGGTGTAAAATGATATAATTACAGCGAGGTGAAGATAAAATGAAAAGTGCGATTGCGCAGAAACGAAAAAGCGGGCTGTACAGAATGGACAATGTGTGTTTATACATAATGATTGCAGTACCCGCTTTACTTATTTTTATTTTTAAATATCTTCCCATGGCCGGTCTTGTTCTTGCATTTAAGGATTACAGATATGACCTGGGAATTCTCGGGAGCAAATGGTGCGGACTGAAGAATTTTATGTATTTCATAAAATCCAATGATTTCGTAACCGTTACGAGAAACACACTGCTTCTTAACTTTGGTTTTATGGTTTTCGGAACCATTGCCGCAGTGGCGGTTGCCATATTAATGAGCAATGTTATCAGGGCAAGATATGTCAAAACCTATCAGACTGTTTTGATTCTGCCGCATTTTCTTTCGTGGGTTATTGTAGGCTATGTTGCCTATGCAATGCTCAATCCGGAATTCGGTTTGGCAAACACCCTGCTCGAAAAAATCGGTAAGGGCAGGATATCATGGTATTCCGAGCCGAAGTATTGGCCGGCAATTCTTACTGCCGCAAACATCTGGAAACATGTCGGAATGAATTCCATCATATATTACTCCGCACTCCTCGGAATCGACGAAACGCTTTATGAAGCGGCAGAAATAGACGGCGCCTCATCGTGGCAAAAGACAAAGTATATAACACTTCCCTCGATACTGTCTATGATTGTTATGCTCAATATCCTGGCAGTCGGAAATATATTCAGAGCCGATTTCGGACTTTTCTATCAGCTGACGCGCGACTCGGGAGCGTTGTACACAACAACAGACGTTATGGATACATATGTGTTCAGAGTTATGAGAACAATGGGTGATGTTTCCACATCTGCCGCAGCCGGATTTATTCAGTCGGTTGTCGGGTTTATAACAGTTGTTACAACAAACGCTATAGTAAGAAAAATAGACAGCGACAGTGCGTTGTATTAGGAGGACGGATATGGAAAACAAAAACAAGGAGCGCATATGGGTTCATGTGATTATGATAATCCTGTGCGCGGTAATGATAATACCTTTTTTGGCGGTTTTGTCGACATCGTTGTCAACGAATGAGGATATTTCCAAATACGGATACAGTATTATTCCGAGACACCTGACACTTTCTGCATACAAGTTTGTTCTTGCGTCAAACGATATGCTGGCAAACTCATATCTTGTTACTATATTCGTAACGTTTGCAGGAACATTTTTGAGCGTATTTCTCATGTGCTTGCTGGCATATCCGCTGTCGAAGAAATATTTTACGGGAAGAAAGTTCTTTAACTTCTATGTGTATTTCACAATGCTTTTTAGCGGCGGACTTGTGCCGGAATACATTTTGATTACGCAGTATCTGCATCTGAATGATACTCTTTGGGTATACATTTTGCCTACGGCAATAAGTGTATGGCATATGTTTGTACTCAGAACATTCTTTTCGCAGCTGCCGAACGAAATGTTTGAGGCTGCCAAGATAGACGGAGCAAACGAATTTAAATTGCTCTTTAAATTCGCCGTGCCGCTTTCGAAACCGGCTATCGCGTCGGTAACACTTATGATTTGCCTTATGAAGTGGAACGAGTGGATTGCCGCAATGCTTTATATTGACAATGAAAAACTGATTACACTTCAATATATGCTTCAGAGAATAATCAAAAACATGGATTTGATAAATCAGAGCGGAGATATATCTCAATTGGCTTCGAGCGCAGCCAAAATACCGACGGAAAGTGCACGTATGGCAATGGCAATTATTGTTGCCGGTCCTATGCTCGTAATTTTCCCGTTCTTTCAGAAGTACTTTACAAAGGGACTGACAGTCGGTTCCGTAAAGGGATAAATAAAAATAATTACAGGGAGGTAATAATGATGAAGTTTAATGCAAAAAAGATTGTATGTGTGGCTCTTTCGGCAGTTATGCTGATGTCGCTTTTCTGCGGCTGTAAAAAAGAGACCGCCGGCGGTGATGTTCCGACTATCACATGGTATTTACCTTGCGACAGTCAGAAGGATTTGCCGGATGTGCTTGAAAAAGCAAATGAAATACTGGTTCCAAAGGTTGGGGCAAAGCTCGAACTGAAACTTGTGGACAGCGGTTCGTATGCCGAAAAGATGAACATGGTAATTGCGTCTAACCAGGCGTATGACATCTGCTTTACATCAAGTTGGCTGAACAATTTTGCCACAAACGTGTCCAAGGGCGCATATATGGCTATTGACAAATATTTGGACGAGGTGCCTGAATTCAAAAATCTTATAGATAAGGATATAATGAAGGTCGGCACAATAGGCGGAAAAACATATGCTGTTCCGGTAAGACAGGTGTTCCCTGTGCAAAAAGCAGCAGTAATCGAGAAAAAGTATATTGAAGAATTAAATTTTGACACAAGCACAGTCAGCAAGATTGAGGATTTGGAACCGTTTTTTGAAAAATTCCATAATGCTCACCCGGAGATGTACACAGTCAGAACATATGATGTGCAGGAGAGTATATTTACACTCCGTGACCTTGAATATGTGGGAACAAGCACGGAGGTTTGCATACGCAAGTCAGACAAGAAGCCAAAGGTGTATTCACTTTATGAGACAGATGAATGGAAGTATGCTGTTAAAAAAATGGCAGAGTACTATGACAAGGGATATATCCGCAAAGATATAGACAGCGTTATGGATGATACTACAGACCTCAAAGCTGGCAAGTATGCAGTTTATTTCGCACAGTATAAACCAGGTGTTGAGGCAGAATTGAAGAATCTGTATGGCCGTGATGTTGTTGTCGTTCCGGTAGAACAGCCGTATACAAGATATAATGCCGGAATAACAACTATGAATGCCGTAAGCAGAAATTGTAAAAATCCGGAACTTGCCGTTAAGGTAATGGCAGAAGTTGCCACAAATAAAGAACTGTATAATCTGCTTGTTTTCGGTATAGAAGGCATCAACTATGAGATGAAAGACGGTCACGTTGTAAAGAGCAAGGACAATCCCTATGAACTCCAAGCGTGGACGCTCGGCGACCAGTTTATGGCATATCCTACCGAAGGTCAGAGCAAGGATGTATGGACAGAAACCGAAAAATACAACGCTTCTGCATCTAAATCTAAGCTTATGGGATTTTTGTGGGATCCGGAAAATGTCAAAACCGAAATTGCCAATATATCAACTGCCAGAAAGAAGTTCAGTAATTTCTATCTTAAGGCAACGGGCAGCGATTTTGACAAAAAGTATAATGAATATTGCGACGCAATGGCAACAGCGGGGCATAAAAAAATTGTTGAAGATGCTCAAAAGCAGATTGATGATTATCTTAAAAAATAATGTCAGAAATATGTTATAGAAAGGTTAGTGTAATTAATATGATGAACAGAATAAGAAAATCAGTTGCGGTTTTGTTTTGCATAACTACAATTTGTTCCTTTTTCACATCAATGAGCATCAGCGCGGATACATCTGTAAATACAGTGAAATACGAGCAGACATTTGAAACCAATGACGTTACATTCGAGGCAAACGGTACAACAATGAGTTTTGAAAAAGATTCGGACGGCACAAGTTGCCTCAAGGTAACAAAACCTGCCGGTACGAATTATTGGATGGCTGCGAGACCTAAAAGCAGTGTACTCGTGCCAATTGTTCGTGCAAACGGTGCAGGTGTGTATCGCTACAAAGCTAAGTATAAAACCGAAAGCGGTACATTTAACATAACACCGGTTGTGAACATACAACTTAGTACTAACAAAAATTTTGTTAAAAAAGATGATAAGCAATATAAAATAAGTTCTGACAAATGGACAGAAGTTTGCTTTGATGTGGTTGTGGGTGAATTCGACAAATCACAACTGAGCGGAGTATATATCGGACAGCATGTTCCGCAAATCGGTACTGCCGGTACATGCACATATTACATAGGATACATGAGTTTTGAAAAGGTTGTGGGCTATGAGAATAACCTTATTACCTACGGTGATTTTGAGGACGATCAAATTAAGCTGACTGATTATTTTCAGGCAAATGGCACAACAATGGAACGTGTCTCAAACGGAGACGGAACATATAGCCTTAAGGTAACTAAGCCTGTAGGCGGTGAGGTTACTGCGGCTGCAAGACCAAAATACGAAACTCTTGGAACTAATGTAAAGGAAAAAGGTGCGGGAATATATAGATATAAAGCAAGATATAAATCCGAATCAGGTACGTTTACTTTGAAAACCGGATTGAAAATTAATAATAGTTCAAATAGCAAGATTTTAGAGTTCAAAAATGATGTTACCGTAAAAGCAAATGAGTGGACAGAAACCTGTTATGATTTTGTTTTGTCAGATGCGGATGATGTTAAATATGTGTTTGTTGCACAGCAGGTACCGGATAAAAATACGGCATACACATACTACATAGACTATATGAGTCTTGAAAAAATCGGAGAAACGGGCGAGAATGTCGTTTCGTGCGCAAAGAAGTATGTTAGATCTGACGGCACTGAAATAACCGATATAGTAAATTACAGCGGGGATTTCACGGTTCAGTACACGGTAAAAAATGCCGGCGGTACAGAAGTCGGTGTTGCGGTTGTTACGGCTGTAAAGGACAGTGTTTCGCTCAAGGGTGTTGATTTGATAAATGACACTGCGACCGCAGACAACAAGGTAATAACCACAAAAACAATAAGCAAAAATACCGGTGAGACGGTTGACACATATTGCTGGGATAACCTTGAAAATATGCGTCCGTGGCTTGCAAACGAATAAAAATTAAAATCAATAGGGCAGATGGGATAACATCTTGTTTGCCCTATTTACATCTGATAGGTTGAAAGGAGCTACTATGTTTAAAAAAATTTTGACTGCTGCCGGTGTTGCCGCAGTAATGTGTTTTGCATCTGCCGCAAATGTCTGCGCCGCAGACAATATAAGTCTTGATGTTAAGGAAAGTATAATCACCATAAGCGGTGTTCTGGAAAACGGCCTGAAAAACGAAACGCTCACCATAGAGCTTTTGGACAAAAACAAGATTTCACAAAACTATGACGAAGCCGTTTTGCTGCCGGATATGTTTTCCTCGGATAACACAGGAGCATACAGCTACAAAACATATCTTCCCGAAACGGTTTTTGCCGACGGCGAGGGAAATGAAAAAGAGATAAAAGTAATCATATGCGGCAAGCACCTCAGCAAACCGATTGAAGAAGAATTTGTATTCGTCAGAAAGAGTTTTGTTGAGGAGTTTGAAAGCAAAATGAATACCATGTCCGCCGCCGAACTCCAAAAGGTGATTGAGGATAACCGCGCGGTTTTCGGAATGAATAACGGTATTTATAATTCACTCGTTGCAAGAGGAGAAAACCTTGGCGAACTGTATTCGTACATGGAAAGCTATCCGGCAGATTTTGCCGATATAAATGATTTTTCGGCTAAATTGAGAGATAAATTTTCGACAGCTGCGTTGAAGGTGATAAGAACTTCGGCAGAGGCACAGCAGTATGTTGAATATCTGAATCCGAACACCGATGTTTACAACGAGTATTTTGACGCGTTGGAAAATAAAGATGATTTTTACTCCCTGCTTGCAGATAAGGCATTCTCGGCATCCGACAGAAGTGCGGCGGAGGATATTGTTTCGCAGCAGCTCCTTCTCGCAAAAATCAAAGGCTCGTACCACGGCGATGTATCCAAAATTTTAAACAAATACAACAATGATTATTTCAAGCTTGACCTTGCGGGGTACAACTCGCTGAGCAGTACATATTCTGTCGATTCCAAGCTTATCGGAAGTGAGGCAGGATACACAAACATGAACGAATTCAGACGGGCATTTGAGGCGGCTGTTAAACCGTCCGACGGCGGTTCGGGCAATGGTTCGGGCAGCGGCAGCACAGGCTCCGGCAGCAATCGCGGCAGCGGTTCGGTTTCGGCGCCGAGCGGAGTATCACAGCCACAGAGCGCAAATGTTTTTGATGATTTGGCAGGCTATTCGTGGGCAGAAGAAGCAATTACCGCTTTGTGCAAAAAAGGTGTGTTAAGCGGAGTAGGAAACAATAAATTTGCTCCCGGTGCTCGCCTGACGAGAGAACAGTTTATAACGATGCTTGTTCGCTGCGCCGGCAGTAAAATCGATATCTCTGCCGCCGCGGACAAAAAATTCAGCGATGTTGCGGAGGGCTCCTGGTATGAACCGTATGTTTATGCCGGTGTTCAAAGCGGAATAGCAGAGGGTATGGGAGACGGAATTTTCGGCATAGGCGAATATATAACAAGACAGGATATGGCTGTTATGATATCCCGATTCCTGAAGTTTATCGGAGGTGCCGAGTTGTCGTACAACCAGGGTACCGGCTTTGCCGATGCCGCCGAAATATCGAATTATGCAAAAATCAGCGTCGGTAGAATGTACAACAGCGGTCTTATTCTCGGCGATGAAAACGGAAAATTCAGACCTTTGGATAATGCCGGCAGAGCCGAGGCGGCGGTTATGATTTATCGTACTGTAAACTACGGAGGAGCATCAAAATGAGAAATATTATGATAAAATTTACATCGGCGCTTTTGGCGTTGACTGTTTTGTCCTGCAATGCGGCTTTCGCGCAGACAGAGACCGATGATTCGGTTTCTGTCGAAAAAACATATCAGGAAAGTTATGATAATAACGCATACGAAGTGCTTACGCAGCTCGGCATTACAGCCGACTATCTTGACGGCGGACAGCACAGCGGCAATAATGTTACAAGAGCCGAACTGGCATATTCCGTCTCCAGGCTGTTCAATTTTCCGATTGTATCGCCTGCCACGGAGACATATGCCGATATAAATACCGAGTACTGGGCATTCAAAGAGATAGAAACTGTAACGGCAAACAAACTTATGAACGGAACGGGAAACGGTATGTTCTCGCCCGACAGCTATGCAACATATGAGCAGGTGCTGAAAGTTTTGCTGTACGGTATGGGATACGAGCCCATTATCGGCGGTTACGATACCATGCAGGCAGGCTTGCTTGCAGCCGCAAAAAAGAGCGGACTCGGTATCCTGAAAAATACCGCTCTCAATGCGCCGATTGACAACGGCATGCTTTGCATCGTATTGTACAATGCGCTCGAAGCAAAATGCGTTATGACGGAGTTTACCGAAAGAGAAGATTATTATATATCGAAAAACGATACCGTTATGAGTGTTTTTTGGGATATGGAAAAGTACACGGATGTAATGACCTCGAATCAATACACCTCTTTTGACGTGCCCTACACCATGGCGGACAACAGCTACACCTTCGGCACACGCAGAATAAAGAGTTCGGACAACAGGTTCAATACATACCTCGGAATGAACGTTGAATATTATGTTTCAAACGGAAAAAATTCGGATGATGAGCTATTGTGCGTTGTTCCGTCCTCAAACAGTGTGGTTAATATTGAGTCCGAAGATTTTCTCGGCAAGAGCAAAAACAGTCTGACTTATTATTACAACAACAGCAAAAAGACGGCTCTTTTGGATAACGCTTATACCGTGATATACAATAACAAGGCTGTTTCGTCATTTACAGACGATATGTTTGATATAGATTACGGCAATATCCGCCTGATAGATAACAACGGCAACGGCAGATATGATGTTGCGTTTATCGAAGATGAGCAAACATGTGTCGCCGGCAAAGTGAGCGGCGGAAACACAATAACAATCGGCGATTTGGCTGACAAAAGGAATCTGATTGAAATCCCCGACGGCGGCGATATCGTATGCAGAATGTCCGACGGCTCATCGGCGAATATTTCCGATATAGAGACGGGTGACGTTCTTTCAATAAGACAGGACAAGTCAAAGTCTTTAACCGAGATAATTATACACAGACAAAGCGTGTCGGGAGTATTATCACGCGTCGGAAACAAAAAAATTGCCATACAGGATGTGCAGTATGACGCGTTGGATTCGGTGATTAAAAAAGCGTCAAGCCTTTTTGACACCCAGAGCGTAACGGCATATATCGACTATCACGGCTATGTGGTAGGCATTATGCAGGGTGACGCCTCCGATTATCAAATCGGTTATCTGCTTGCGGTGAAATCTTCGGGACTCGACGATGTTTCCGCAAAGCTTGTGCTGCCCGACAACACATCAAAGGTTTATGATTTGTCGAAAAAAGTAGTTATCGATGAGAAAAAGTTCAGCGAAGCTGCGGATATCATGAATAAACTGAATGAAAGACAGGTTTTCCGCTTTAAACTCGACGGTTCGGACAATATATGCAAGATTGACACATGTGATTTGGGCAGCGGAGAAAATGCCAATTCCCTGCACAAAACGTACACAAAGCAGATGGACAGTGTGCGTCGTTACACGGGCGGCGGCTCGGTGTTCGGCGGAAAGATACCGTACGACACCAAAACAGTGTTCTTTATCGTTCCGACAAGCGCGTCGACCGACGAGGAGCTGTATACCGCTGTGGATGTAACGGAGATATGCCTTGACAAATTTTTTACATGCGAGGCATATTCGGCAGATGAATATTCCAAAAACACATCGGTTATTCTGATATACGGCGACTATACGGATTGTGTACAGCTGAGCGCTCAGTCAAAATTCGGAATGGTATCGGCACACGGAAAGACGGTGGACGCAAGCGGCGAGGACGCCGACAGACTGGAGGTTGAACTCAACGGTACAAAGATAAGCGTTACCTGCAAGGACGAAGAACTTGTAAGAGATATAAATGTCGGCGATTATATCCAGTTTAACTGCAACAGCAAAAACGAGATAAAAATCAAACCGGAGGTCTGCTGGAGCCGCAAAAACGGTATGGCGAAAAATCCGTTCTTCGACACCGATTTGCAGAGCCCGGCATCGCGAAAGTGCTTTATGTACGGCAGATTGTATTCAATTGATGACAATATACTGCGTTTTGTACTCGATGAAAACACGGATATGAGCAATGCACAATTCAGTGACTTTAATTTTGTAACAGTCAATGCCACCACAAAATATTACAGCATTGACGGCAGAGATAATATAAAACTCTGCGGAATATCGGATTTGAAACCATTCTTTGAATACGGTAACGGAGCCAGCAGGATATTTGTACATTCAAGCTACGGTGTTGCCAAAAATATTTATATAATTGAGGAATAGAGCTATGATGAACAGATTAAAAAGGTTACACATTGTCGGAATTACCATATTCACTATTCTTGCAAATTGCATTACAGCCGGTGCTGCTCCTTCAAACGGTGAGGAGAAGTATTATAACCAGATGTCTGATTTTACAAAAATCATATATGAAAAGGAAATAAATCTCGACGGCCTTACCTCATTTGAAAAGAGTGTGTATGATTATGTGATTATGTCTACCAAAGACAATGAAATGATACACAGAAATGCACGCAGGAAAATAAGCTACGAGGACGAAAACATCAAACCGTTTGTGTCCAAAGACGCAATTATGATTCCTGCCAAAAGTTTGCAGAGAATATATGAATATGAAATAAACGAAAACGACTATTACGATTATGTCGAAATATCTTTGGATAACAAGAGTATAAAGGCATTTTTTAACAAGCCCTATATAGTTCTGAACGGAAAGGAACTTCTCTGCAAGCACGAAGCACAAAAAATAGGTGATGAAATATACTTAAGCGACGACACCGTGGAAAAGCTGCTCGGGAAAAAGGTTTCTTCTTACAAGGAGCTTGTTCTGATAGGCGATTCGGCATACAGCGCCGCAAAGAATAAATCACTTCTTAACAAAATATGCGATAATTACAAAAACACCGCCGAACCGATATGTTTTTACATATCGACAAAAAGCGGAGACGATTCAAACGACGGTAAATGCGACAGCTCGTCCGCAAAGGGTAAAACAGGTCCGGTTAAGACATTTGACAGGGCAAAAGAGATTGTCAGAAAATACACCGCAAAGGAAATGGACAGAGATATTATCGTGTACGTTGAGGGCGGAAAGTATATTCTCGACAAGGCGATTAATTTCACCTCCAAGGATTCGGGAAACAACTGGCACAATGTTATTTACAGAAATTATAACGACGAAAAAGCCGAGATAATAGGTGCAACTCCGATTTCCGGCTGGAAAAAGTACAATGATAATATTTATTGTGTAAATGTCGGTGACAAAACGTTTTCAACACTGTACGAAGGCGAGACCATGGCAGTTGAAGCGCGTTGGCCGAACGAGGGTAAGTATGCCTATGCCATAGCGTATACAAGTCCCACGGACAATTCACCGAGTGCACTTAGTTTTCGTTTCGATGAGGATTTTCCGAAGATTACAATGAAAGACGATATCACACTGTTAAGGTGGTCGGGCGGTCCGGAAGGGCATTGGTATTGGAATACATTCATTCACGATGTTAAGGACATAGATTACACCAACAGGGCATTAACCGTTACGAGTGGATATAGCGACTATGTATTCGGAACGGGAACGGCATATTTTGTAAGGAACAGCTTTGATTTGCTGGACGCTCCGGGAGAGTTTTATCTTGACAGAGACACCGGTATGCTGTATTACTGGCCGAGAGGTGAGTTTGATGAGTCAAACATATACTTGCCGGACGAAAAATTATCCGCTATATTTACATTTGATGATTATAAAAATGAAATTAAATATAAAGTAGGTCAGTTTGGTTCAATACTTACATATACAACATCGGATATGAAGGCGCACGCGACTAAAAATATCACTTTGGACGGATTGCATATGATGTATACAGACCAATATCAGTCTGCCGTTCGCATAACAAACGGAAGGAACATCAGCGTTTTAAACTGCAAGATGAATTGCATCGGCGAGAGCGGTATTGATATGTATAACTATGCCGTTGACAACCTTGCATACGGCAACAGCATTTATAATGTCGGCTCTGCTGCCGTTAAGATGCAGGACGATAAGAGATACGTTCCCGCCGTTTGCAGAAACGATATTATTAACAACCATATGTACGATACAGGTCAGATCAATAAGGGTGTTGGAACAATAATGACATGGGACAGCGGATATAATAGGTTTAACCACAATGTTATTCATGATATGGATGGTTCCGGAACACTCATTGCAGCATCCGAGTATTCACTCCCCACATACTGGGCAGACGGACACAAGTATACGCGTGAAGAAATAGAAAAATATATGGTTACCGGAAAGTGCAACGAGATAGCCTATAATGATGTTTATTCCACAAACAGGTGGAGGCAGGATTCCGGAGCTATATACACCGGTAAATGCGCATATAACAAGGTACACGACAACAGTATTCATGATACTTATGCAGCTCTGGAATACAGCTATGCGTTGTATATTGACGACATGAGCCGCAACGCAGATATTTACAACAATATTGTATGGCATATACAGGATCCGACCACATACCCCGATTATTACAAGGGCGGAGAACTTCGCGGTGTATATGTTACAAAGGGTGACAACAGTATCACGCATAACAACATTGCCGCCGACTGCTATGTTTCGGATACGTTTACATACCTTTCGGGTGTAGTTGATAAAACTGACGGTGTTTTTACAGGTTTAAGCGGTTTCACAACTTCTACTATGGTATATTCGAGCCGTGACGAAAAATGGTATGGAAATATTTGTTATAACAGCGGCCCGAGATATATGGGTGTATCAAATTGGACATTCCATAAGATAGGATACTGCGATTACAACATATATTACAACGAGGGTACAGAGGGCGAAGAAAATTATACAATCAACGGAGTGAACGGAGCTACCAATTTTAAAGAGTGGAGAGAACTCGACAATGAAAGCTACGACAGGCATACGCTCATTTCGGATCCGAAGTTTGTTGCACCGGAGGAATACGATTACAGACTCCGCTACGATTCGCCGTCATATATCCAGGGATTTGAAGATATTGACTATGAACAGATGGGGCTGCTCAAGGACTTTAAACGCGATGCCGGAGACAGCAGCCTTAAGACAATATTTGTAAAAACCGATAAAACCCATTCCGGTGAGGCAAACATCAATATGAAAAACGGTGAAAAGACAAAACTTGAGGTAACGGGAAAGGGCGAAAACACAAAGTATGTTGACCTTACCGGCGCCGATATGGTTTATACGTCTTCCGATCCGAATGTTGCGGAGGTTTCCGCGGACGGCACTGTGACTGCCAAAGGCGAAGGTGTGTCGGAGATAACCGTTTCCGTTACCAAAAACGGAAAAAGCGCGTCAAAGAAGATGTACGTTATAGTCGATGATGAGGTCGTTGAAATAAGACACAACGGAAAAGTTGACAACGGAGTATTAACCGGTGACGATGTGTACGATTTGTCCGACGAAACACTTCTTGTTACAAAATACGGGCAGTACATCAAAGGAAATGAAAGAGATATTTATTTCAGAACAGATGATAAAGAGCTCGGAACATTGACAAACAAGGGAAAAATCAAAGTCAACGGAAACGGTGCAATGAAAATAAATATTTTGCTGGATACACCGAATGGCCGTGTAACAAAAACTATCAACACCCAGGCTCTGGAGTCTGATTTGAACAGAACATACTTAAACAACAAGATGTATGTATTGACAAAATCCGATAATGAACTTGTGCTCAACGGAATATATGTAAACGGCAAAGAGGCTGATTTCAAAGACCTTGATGTAAGTGTTACAATTGAAAAACCCGATTTGTGCAGAGTTACTTCAAACGACGGAAATGCAATTCATATAGAGGGACTTAAGACCGGTATAACAAATATCAAATTTGAATTTCTTTATGATGGACTTATAAGACAGATAGACCGCACATTCTTTGTGGCGGACAAAAAGGTTACTTCTGCCGATGATTTTGACGTTAAGAATTATGACGCCGACGGAAATGTTGAAAATTCCGACAAAGGCATTATAATCAAGTCGAACGGTAAGAATATCTGGAACAGTGCCGACCAGGCAACATATGCGGAGTTTAAAAACACGGTATTGGGTGAAGAAGCCGTTATTGTCGGCAAGATTGACATTGTAAATGCAACTTCGTCATCCGATGCGAGTGTCGGACTGATGATGCGTGCCGGAGATACGGCAGATGCGTATAACTTTAATATCCGAGGCAGAGCTAACGGAGCGTCTCAAGCAGTGTGGAGAAATGCCGAAAAGCCGAACAGCGGTTATATTTCTGCAACCAAGCAGGGCACGATTACGCCTTACTATTTTGCACTATACAAGTCCGGAAATAAGATATACGGTTATATTATGTCAGAGACAGGGTGGAGTATGGTTAAAGAAGAACCCTTTGATAACGGAAGTAATTTCACAGTCGGTCTGTGTGCATACGGCGGCGCCGGAAAAGATGAGTATATTGCCGGCGAAATTACCGATTTGTACATTGGATATTAAGGAGGATTTACAATGAAATCAAAAAGTATTATAGTTACATTGCTTGTAACCGCACTCCTGCTGTGCCAGGTTTTGCCGACAGCGGTTATGGGTGCGCCGAGTTTTGAAACGGTGACAAACGGCAGTTTTGAAGATGAGAATATTTCAAGTAATTTTGACGCAAACGGAACAACATATACCCGTGAAGCTGATGATGAAAGTAATCATTATATAAAAATGACAAGAGCAGCAACCGCAAACTACTGGAGCTGTTTCAGACCGAAGTCTGCACAGCTTTTGGAAAAGGTCAAGGAATACGGCAGCGGCACATACAGATATACATGCCGATACAAGTCCGAGTCGGGAACATTTGAACTGAACCCGAGAGTAATATTAAAAGATGAAAGTAATAAGAATATAATAGATACCGGAAATATGTACAAAGTAACAGTAAGTGAAGATAAATGGACAGACGTTATCTTTGATGTAGAGATTCCCGATTGGTCTGAAACGGGATTAGGGAATGTATATATATCACAGTATACACCGAATGATAATACCAAGGATTATATTCTTTTTATTGATGATATGTCATTTGCAAAGGTGACGGAAACATTATCCGTATTGTCGGTTTCTCCGGCAAACGACAGCAAAAATGTTGAACCGGGCAGCAAGGTTACGCTGAACTTTTCGGCGAGTCTTGATGAAACCACACTTGGCGCAATACAGGTAAAGGCAGACGGCAAAGATATTCCGGCAACATTTGATGTTAATGAGAGCGGGCTTACGGTAAACTTTGCCATGGAATACGAAACGCACTACAGCATTATAATTCCGACAAGTGTAAAGGGAACAAACGGTGCGGAGCTTGAATCCGAATACACCTATACATTCACAACAAAGTCGGACGGTATTCTTGAAACGGTGACAAACGGCAGTTTTGAAGATGAGAATATTTCAAACAATTTTGATGCAAACGGAACAACATATACCCGCGAAGCGGATGATGAAAGTAATCATTATATAAAGATGACCAGAGCGGAAACCGCAAACTACTGGAGCTGTTTCAGACCGAAGTCCGCACAGCTTTTGAAAAAGGTCAAGGAATACGGCAGCGGCACATACAGATATACGTGCAAATATAAATCCGCTTCCGGGACATATGAGCTAAACCCAAGAATAAAAGTAAATGATGCAAATAAAGCGGCGATTCTGGATACCGGCAGCTTATACAAGGTTACAGTAACTGACGGAGTGTGGACAACCTGCAAATTTGATGTGACTATATCGGATTGGACAGATTGTGGGATAAGCGATGTATACATATCACAGTATACTCCAAATGACAACACAAAGGATTATGTTCTGCTTATTGACGATATGTCGTTTGTAAAGATTGCCGACATGCCCGAACAGAATATGAGTGTGACGGGAACAACGGTAAAAAATAATTCTTCGGGTGTTACAAAAGATACAGACGTTGTTATATCGTTCTCCGAGAATATAGATGCCGAAACACTGAATGCAATAACCGTAAAAAGCGGCGAAACGGTTGTTTCATCGTCCTGCTCCGTTTCGGGCGGCGATGTAACGGTCGGATTCGATAAGGATTACGGCAAAACATACACCGTAACAGTTTCGGACGGATTAAAGTCCGTTTCGGGAAACTCACTCGAAAATGACTACACATTGACATTCACGGTCATGGAAAAACCGGACGACGACGCTCCGAATTTTGATTTGCCCATTGAGGCAATAACAAACGGCAGCTTTGAAGATGACGATGTTGACAGTTTCTTTGAAAAGCAGAAAACAACATACACGAGACTTTGCGATATAGAGGGAAATCATTACATTCAAACAATTAAACCGGCAGGCGTTGATTATTGGGAATCATTCAGACCGAGAGCGAATATTGTTGCAAAAAAAGTTATTGAGTACGGAAAAGGCGTATATAGGTATAGTTGCCGATATAAAGCGATTGACGCTGATTTTACAATAACACCGACAATTACAGTAAATTTAGTTTCCGGGGCGAAATATACTCAGAAAGCAAATGTAAATTTGTTTGACGGAGAATGGGTATACTTTGAAACCGAATTGGATTTGAGCGCATTAGACTCAGATCCTACGATGATATATATCGGTCAGTATCTTCCCAATACTGCAAAGGATAAAGAGTATACATATTGTATAGATGATATCAGCCTTGAAAAGGTGGAGGGGTTAAAGGTAAGAAACATTCTGCCGGAGAGCGGCAGCTGGAATTCACAGCCCGTAAATGGCGCAAAATTTGAAATTGAATTTTCAAACAAAATCAAAGAAAGCACAATGCAAAATATCGGACTCAAACGCAGCGGCAATGATATTCCCTGCACTGTTGAAAAGAAAGACGATTACACATATGTCCTCTCTGCAGCGCAGGAGCTGGAAAAAGGAACGGAGTATGCAATTTCGTTTGACAGCGGACTCGAGGACACATACGGAAATAGTATTGCCGTGTCGGATTATTCCTTCAGAACCGTTGCTCCGGAATTCTATATTTCCGATATAAAGCTGAGCGCGAACAGCGGAGCGTTAAAAGCCGGTGATGAAATCAATGCCGTTATTGAGTACACGAATATGAAAGATGCACCTCAGGAGTTTGTTGTACTGCTGTGCACATATGTTGACGGAAAATACGACGCATATTTGGCAATATCCAAAGAAGCGTCCGCCAACACCGAAAACGGAAGAATCACTCTTTCGCATACGGTTACAAAAGACAATACGGTATGCAAAGTTATGGCATGGGATTCCCTTTCAAAAATGACACCGCTGTATAATTCTTTGGATAATTGATATTACGGAGGAACAGTATGAAAAAGACAGTATTAAATTATATATTGGTACTTTTGATAATATTGCAGGGGGTTTGCACATTTAATGTGCAAGCCCAGCCGTATCAGAGCAGCTTTTATGTTTCGCAAAGCGGCAGTGACGCAAATACAGGTGATAAGGAACATCCGTTCAAAACCATTGCCCGTGCAAAAACAGCTGTCAGAAGCAAACTGAGAGAAAATAAAAGCCAAAACATATCGGTGTTCATCGGAGACGGTAAATATCTTGTGAAAGAAGCTATTGAGTTTGATGAAAACGATTCGCCGGCAAACGGATATAAGGTGAGATATATAGGCAGCGATTCCGCCACTGTTTCATCGTTGTATTCAAAAACAGGCTGGGAAAAGACAGACAGAAAGAATATCTACAGGATTAAGGCAGGCGACGACTGCGGCGGTCTTGTTGTGGAAAACGGTGTTATAAGTAATATTTCACGCTATCCGAATACAGGACATCTGCGCGCGCAAAGTATGCCGAACGGCGAACAGCCGACAAATACAAAATTTTGTTACGGTTCGGATTGCAGCATAACAGACGCTAATTTTCAGGTCAGTATCTGGCCTGGCGGAGTCGGCGGCGAAGCACAGTGGAAGTCATTTGTTGTGTATGCGGACAAAGTTGATTACGAAAACAAAATTATCAGTCTGAAAACCAAGGTTGACTATGAAATAGGGAGCGGTTCGGCATATTGTCTCCGTAATTCCGTTAATTTCATAGACATTCCGGGTGAATCATGCTTCAACCGCGAGGACGGATACCTTTATTATTGTCCGCGCGGCGAATTTGACGAATCCGATATTATGATAGTAGGCAGCAATAATCTGCTCCGCTTTGAGGGTGCACGGAATATTTCTTTTGAAAATACAGGTTTGATGTACACCGGTGTAGCCGCGCGCGCAAATTGAAAAAGTGTAACGCGCAAATTGAAAAAAGCCGACAGACTTTAAAATAGTCCATCGGCTTTTAAATTTGTTTTAAAAAATATTTAAATTTAATTTAAATCTACTTCATAATCCCGTTCATTCTCATATTGGTAACGAGCGAAAAAATCTTATCATCGGTGAGTCTTAGTCTCCCTGCATCATCACCCTTTAATATCCCCATATCAAGAGCTTTCTGCACATATGGTTGAGACCATGTAGGACACGCAAGAGTCCAATCGTAATACGTAGGTTTTAATTTGTTTATTTCTTCTTTCAGCTCTGTATATTGGCTCATTGTGATTTCTCCTTTCAGTTCTTCCTGAATCTTAGCAAGCGGATAATAGTACCCCGGGCAGGATGTCGCGTACAAATCGCGATGCCCGACTACGGCTGCGCTCGGATATATTTTTTTAATATACATTATCAAATCAACAATTGCATTGTATTGTGCCGCCGGCATTGCTCCGGGTTTTGAATAGTCACCCTCGGCGCATATGCCAACGCTGAACGAATTGAATCCCTCAACATGCGCGCCGACTTTATCCAGTGGGCGCCCTGCGTATATTGAGCCGTCTTTGCGCACAAAAAAGTGATATCCGATTCCTGTCCAGCCCTGCGCTTTGTGCCATGAGTCAATTTGCGCCGCCGTACACGTATTTGCATCCGCGTGGTGCAGCACGATGTACTTTGTACTCTTCCTTTTGCTTAGTTTATTTTTCCATTTCCAGCGAGTCGTTATTATATTCATTTCTTAACATTCCTCACTGCCTCATGTGCGCCGGTAGCTGCGAGTCCGGAAGCAAGACCACCGAGCAACACTTCCGGAGTAAATGCCTTATTCACCCAAATATTGATAATTATACCAGTAACACCGAGAATAAGTGGTATTTTCTTGTTCGGTATAAAATCAAGACTATGCTTAATTATATAACCGATTGAGAGGCATATTGCCATTACCAAACCCACAATAAACTTACTTAAAATTTCCATAAAAATCATCCTTTTTTTTAATCCGTATTTTTAAAATTCACGCGTCGCGCTCCATAATAATAATATCGCACCGGCAGTGATTTCATTACATCATCACTTACCGCATATCGTGTGTCCAAAAGGTACGCGGTTGACGTTGCTTTTTCATCGAGCAGGTCATACCAATGTCCGTCAAATTTGTAATATATCACATTTCCACCATAAAAAAGGCTGTCCGTTACATATGTTGCATTCAAATATACAGACGGTACGCTATACACATCCGCTCCGTACATAACGGAATTATTTTCCACATGCTCAATACCCGGTGGGATATCCGGTAAAGAATAATTGAAACTCCACGTTTTAGCGCCTGTGTTTGAACCGATTCGAAATTTCACTACTTTAGTTGAAAATTTCGGATTTATTCCGTGTGTAAAATAGAACGCTCCATTATTTCCGCATGTCTTCTGATCAATGTATACAATTTCATCTTTGCCAATCTGTGTCGTTACCAGGTATGTTACCTGTGAATCCTTTTCGGCGCCTGAAATATAACCAACAATGCGTGTATATCCGTCCAGAGCGACAGAAACGCTCGTCACTACAATTTTCGGTGTAATGTCAGCGGCTTTAAGTTGTATCGGTTTGCACAACTGCAAACACGTAAGTACCGCTACAAAAAGACTAATTTTCTTTAATTTCCGCATCATTTTGCACCGCCTTTACATTGGTTACGCATTTGCCGTCTTTGAAAATAGCCTCACCAATCGGTTCGCCGTATCTGTACAGTTTTAATTTCAGCGTATTCAAATCGGTAAAAAGTAATGGAATTGATTCAAAGTCGCACTGCGTAGGTATCAGCGCGGTATCTACCACCACATTTTCAAGGCATAATTCCACTATATCTATCTGCAGCTCATCCGGTACGCCTATAATCATACGCGTTGAATACTGATTCGACGTATCAAGGCTGTATGCTATTTCGGTTGTATAATCCGAGTAGTCAATTTGTTCCGGAGTGGCATGTTCCTCCGTTACGGTGTTCAGTTGTTCGGTTGTTTCTGCCGCTTCAGCTTGCTTTTTCTCTTCCGGCGCTGCATCTTCTTTTTCTTCGGCATCTGTCATTTTGCTGTCCGTGATTTCAAGCGAATCGGACACTGTTGTTTCGTCTGCCGATTGTTTCTCGGTGGAGTTATCAACCGGAGCAGACACCATTAAGGTTGTTGCCAGTGCAACGGCTGCCGTTGTTCCTGCAGCTATGTTTTTTAATGATTGTTTTTTCAAAATCTCGCCCCCTTAAGTTAATTTATGTACAGTGTGCCACACACAAAATCTTTGTTTGATACAGATATCTGTGCGTTCAAAGTGATGTCAAAATCACCGTTTATAATAATATTAAGTTTGCCAATGCCCGAATCAGTAAACATCAGAGCAGCCGTAACAAAGGACTCACCGCACGATATATCGGGCGAAAGTATCTTTACCGTGGTATGATCTTCATTGTACACTCCGACTTTCCACGTGCTGTAACTAATCGGATATATAAGCGATATGCTAAGTTTCGCCGTTGTACCTTTTAGAATCGGGACAGCGCTCCAGAACCCCATTAATCGGCTTGCATAATATGTCATGCCCTTATTAAGCTGTTTCAACGCATCTTCAACGGTATCGGCGGCTATTCCGGTCACTGTCTCGTTTTGGGATATCTGTTGTGCATCAAGGTTATCAACAATGCCCTTAAGTTCATCGTACCAATGCCTATCGTCCGGCGCTATATCCCCGGTTTCTACAATACCTTGTTTAACTTCAAAGTAAGCCGGTAGCGTATTCCAAACATAATTGTCACCGTCGGTAACACGAATCGCAAAAGATACCTTTCCGGCTATGCGAGTTATTCGCCTGTCTATCAGCCATGAAAATTTAATCACTCCGGTAGAATGCACAAGGTCACTCGGATCGGCATATCCCAAACAGTTTTCAGGTGTTACAAAACCAATACGGATAGTCTTATCATACAAGTCCACACCGTCAAATTTATCCGGCATGCTGAACCATATTTTGTTTGCATTATCGTCGGTTGTAACGGCTATATTATCATAATCGCCGACAATTTCGCGCCCGTCAATGGTAAATTCTTCTTGCACTTCACCGGATATAATGCTGTTAAATTCATCTGTATAACTCAATTTGAATCACCTCGCTCGGCAAGGTCTTGACTGATTTTTGTAACAAGATTCGTGAGCTTTTGAACCTTTTCGGCCTGCGCATTAATACTTAATTCAATTCTTCGCATCTGCGCCAGCCTATCATCAATCAATTCCTTAATCCTCAAATATGTGCTGTCGTCCACGTTATCGCCTCCTTACTTATTCAAGCTCAACCTCTTCAACTTTTCCGGTACCGCCCGGAACGACATCGTCAAAACTTTCCGGCCACATGTGCCCGCCGAATATAACTGCTGTTCCACCGAGAGCTATTGCATTACTAAGTGTAATAACTCCGTTTGCCGCTATTGATATCTTTATTTGATTATTTGATTCGTATTTTCGGAACGAATTAAAGGTATAGGAGCAACTTCGTGTTCCATCTTCATTAAGTGGACATTTTTCGCGATACACAATCTTGTCAATGGCAGTTCGTCTTTGGTCATACCCCCGACATACAATGTGACAAGCCTGCCAGTCCGATGTTGGTACCGATATAGTAGCCGTGCCGTAGTACATAGTATCGCCTTGCTCCTCTCCTCCGGAAAATTCAAAATCAACTACCTTTGTAGTAGCTACATTCATATTAACTTTTGCCGTAGCATACTTTCTCGTATCGGTAACACTTCCGTCACTGCCGATAGTAGCAAGCGATACCGTATCCTCTCCGCCGGCAGATGCAGAGGCAACAATTTCACACACGTTGAGCGGAGTGTTATGCCATGCATATACATATATCGTATCACCCGTATCGGGGAGTGACAGCTCATATTCATCGTCGTCAACCTCGATGCGTGAACCGTCCGGGAGCCAGCATATACCTTTTTTTACCTTGTATGTGTTCCCGTCCGCATATACCTTGCACGCGTCTATATTGTAGTTGTCAACACCACTTGATACCAGCTTTGATATAGCTGTGTTAAAATCTGTAGTCGCATTCCCGGTCACAGTGTACATCTGTACTCCCGGTACGATGAGCGCCGCAAAGGCAGCGTTTACATCATCGGAATCATAGTTTGTATTGTCCATGTAAAAGCTTTTTAAAGCCATGTTAAAACCCCCTTAAATTTCTTCAAAACTCGGTGTTTCGGTGCGGACACCGCCGCTGCCCTCATAACGCAGTTCCATTTCAGCTATGCGCCGCTTTAAAGTGACTGCATAGCTTCCTTTGACAATCTGCATGCGCACGATATCCCCGAGACCGTAATCATTGCCGAAATTAAGGCCGCGCACCGAACATCCGGATTGATTCTTGTCAACTTTTGTTTCAAGCTCTTGCTTGGCTTCGTCCACAGTATCAGCACTGAATAAGGCTTCCCATTTCTTCATTGTGTCCGGCTCACTGTCCCAATTTGACACAAACGTTTGAATAAGCTTTCCGGCCTCTGATGTGGATTCATATTCATAATAACCGCAATTTGCGTAATCCAATAAGTCATAATTAAGCTTAGTGTCATACGCATTACGATTGGCTTCAGATAGCAACACATTCTTTTCTTTTCCTGCAATTATATCAAAATACCATTTCTTTTCACGTGGTTCAAACCGTAGTTGCTGTCCACATTTTTTTGTGTCCAGGCATTTTTTTACCGCATCTGATGTTAAAAGCGACTTGTCTTCTTTAAAACTGAAAAAATCCGCGGAAGAGGGGTATATTCCTTTTGAAACTGCGCTGCCAAATGATTTCGCCAGCAAATCATAAACAACTTTGTCAAAAGTGCCGTCTATACTGCATGGCTTTGTCACTTTTTTGGATAGCAGCCAGTTACATGTCCTGCCATATACAACCAATTCCGTTGATACATCCGGTCCTATGTAAACCGCCGTGTTTCCGTCTTGCTCTATAACGATGTACCGATTGTTTAATGCCACTTTCAAAACATCACTTTCAAGAGGAAAATGTGCCTCAAACGTGCCGACATCGTTATACTTCAAATTCCAGCGGGATGATATAAAACGCGGCTCTGTGTGTAGCAAATTAAATTCAAAATCATAAAATTTAATGTCGCTCATCAGTATATCGCCTCCAAATATTGGTTGAAGTAGAGCGCCTCTGCAACAATCTCACGCGATGTATTGTAGTTAGTAGATTCGATATCGTTTATTCCCGGAATCAGATAAAATCTGTCCAAAAACGTGTCATCCGTTATATTCGCTGTTAAAACCGTGCCGGAATTGTTGTATATAGTCCTTTTCGGTATATCTATTGTAACCACTTCGCCGACATCGGGAGTATATACAAGTTCTATTATCGCACCTGTAGTGTGATTTTGAATTTTAATGCTCTTGCCGCTCACTCCGCCTGTTATCTCTGCTGTTGTAATAAGTTTGATAACCGGTTCGGTATTTACAGAACCGATATAATTGTGCCGGCTTCGGAGCAACCTTGTTGACAGCATTCCCGGGAATGTAAATGAACTGTTAAACAGCGCTTGTCGGCTGAACATTGGCAGGATTGTCTCTTTTGTATTCATAAAATACGGATAATCGCACACAAGTTGAACCACATACACCTGATATATATTGTGGCGCTCGCCGGGAGTAAATGCCGTGCATCGGCAATCTATCATACGCGCTTCGCCGTCATCAAAGTGTATTTCCAGCGTTCCGGGAATGTTTAGCACATTCAATGCCTTTGCATATTTGTTCCGAAAGTCCGTACCGATTGGCACATCACCGCTCATTGTTATCGTTCTTGCGCCGACATTTTCCCGTACGGTATATTGCCCCGGTATGCCGTAGTATGTAACCGCGTCAAATGTCTTGTCCGTGAGAGCAAGGCCGTCAATTGCAGTAAGCTTAAAGGGTAACCCCTCCGATGTGCCATAGTTAAACTTCACATCACCTATTGAATTGTAGAAACGTAATTTCATTTGTCAGTGCCTCCCGATTAAATACCGCTCATTCGCTTAATTTTTTCTTCACGCTTGAGCCTGTCCACCGTATCTTCGCCCTTTTGAGTAGTGATATTGTATGTGGTGGTATTGTTGCTGTTGGTAGTATTGGTCGTCGTGCTGCTTCCGACACGTCCGCCGCCCTCAATGCTTGCTTTGATTTTTATGTTCCATTCGTTGATTTTATCCTGTACGCTCTGCATCTGTTCGTCTATCTCGGCAGCAAAAGCGTCTCCGAAACTCTTTGCCGATGCACTGCCCACATCAAAGAATGTCGACGGTACTTCAAATCCCGCCTTTTCAAGCTCGGATTTCATGTATGCATAGGATTCATCCATAGCTGCGCGCATGTCGGAATCATATTGTTCAGCGGACAGTCTTGTGGTAAGCTGTATCCGAGTGTCGTATGATTTGAGGTACTCGGCAAGCTTTGCACGGTCGGCATACTGCAGCGCGTCCAGAGCCTTAATACCGTCTTCAATACTTCTGCCGGATATGTCGGCAAAGAATGAATCCGCCGCGTTTTTACTTATTCCCATATCGGCGAGCATTTGCTTCAATGCTGTCAATTTGTCGTTGTATTCGACTAATTCGGCATTCTGCTTGTCTAAGTCGGCAAGGGCATAAAATTTGTCCTCACCGTCATCAGACACAACCGATACTTCTTTAAAAAGCGAACCGAAAGAATTGAGCTTTTTCGCGTACGCTTCCTGTTTGTCAATAACTTCACCGAGTTTGTCATCGGCATACTTTTGTATGTCACTGTATGCCTTTTTAACGGCATTTTGCTGATAGCTGTATATCTTCTCGGTGTAATCCAGCCATTCTTTGGAACCGGCTGTAAAATACTTATCACGCAGCTTTTCAAGTTCAGTGTAGTATGCGTCTTCATTGATGATGTCAAATTTGCGCTGATATTCCAGCACATCCAGCATCTTTTGGAACGAATCCTTTACCGCGTCTGTATTTTCGGTTATGCCGGCAGCTATACCGAGTGATATGTATTTGCCGACTTCATCCTTCATTACAACCGACGGTGAATGTATGCCGAAAAAGCCTTTGATTCCGTCTACAACATCCTTGCACCACGACTTGAGCTTTGACAGCATCCAGTCTTTTGTACCGGTAATACCTTTGTATATTCCCTTAACAAGATTTTTACCTATTGAAAGAACAGTTGAAACAGCACCTTTAAAAGCTTTATCAAGTGCGCTTATGAGCTTAGGCACAGCCTTGATAAGTGACGGTATGGCAGCTATTAAACCAACAACCAGCTTGCCGATAAGTTCACCGGCTGCCCTGTGGAGCTTCGGCGCGTTTTCCACAAACGCGTCTACGAGCTTAAGTACTATGTCCGGTATCTTTTCAATAAGTGTCGGCAATGCCTGTATTAAACCGTCTGCAAGCGCCATTATTAAGTCTATGGCAACATCTATCAGCATGTCAATATTGTCAAGCAGTGTATCGACAATCTGCAGAACCACCTCAACAATCTGCGGAATCATAGTCGGCAGCGCCTGTGTTAATCCCATTGCAAGCTCGGTTATTATCTGCAATCCTGTTTCGAGCAGCAGCGGAAGATTTTGAATTATCACATTCACCAAATCCAAAAGTATCTGCACTGCTGCAGGGGCAAGTGTCCCGGCGGATTCAAGCAGTGTCGGCACTATTTGAACAATCGTATCCGATACTGCCGTCATGAGCTGTCCTATGCCGTCAACAGCTGCCGGAAGTATTTGAGCAAGAATATTCGGTATTTCTTCAATTATCTTTGGGGCAAGCTGCACCACCATGTCCGATATGCCGCCGAGAACCACCTGCAAACGCGGAATCAACTGTTCGCCAAATGCCGAAAGGCTGTTAAATACATTATTGACAAGCGCATCAAAATCCTGCGACGGATCAACAATGCCGGTTAGAAGATTTTCCCACGATGCTTTAAGCATATTCAGTGAACCCTGTATTGTTGTTGTCGCCTCTAAATCGGTAGTTCCAAGTATCCCTAAACTGTCCTGTACAACGTGTATAGCGTCCACGATGTTCCCGAACGACATACTTGACGCGTCAACCGAAACACCGAGCTTTTCCTGGACATCTTTCATTTTTGATGCGTCGGAAATAAGACGCTGCATTTCCTCTTTCGTACCGCCGTAACCGAGTTTTAAGTTATCAAGCATTGTATAATTCTGCTTGGCAAATCCCTGATAGGCATTTTGAATACTTGCCATATCAGTACCCATCTTGTTGGCATTGTCCGACATATCAACAAGTGCCATATCGGCTTTTTTTGCCGCCTCGGCAGTATCACCGCCCACACTTTGAAGCAAGCTCGCCGAAAAACTTGTCACAGTTTCCATATACGCATTGGCAGACAATCCGGCTGTTCTGAATGCTTTGTCGGCATTCTCCATAACCATGTTTGCCGAATCTTTGAACAGTGTTTCCACTCCGCCCTTAAGCTGCTCGTAATTGGAATAGGACACTATTGCGTCATATCCGATTTTACCAACAGCCGCAGCTGCAGCTCCGGCAGCCACTCCGATGCCCTCTAGCGCCGTTGTTCCGATTTTTCCGAGACTTTTTAACCCGGTAACAAATCCGGAATCATCCAGCTTTGTGTCAAAATTTAATGAACCGTCATATTTCTTCACGTACACCACTCCCTGTATATTCAAAGAGCGGAATACGGCACTTGAATAAACCGGGCGGTTTAAACTTTGAGCACTATTTCTGTACTCCGTCTGTTATATTCAATTTAAATTCTTCTTTGCAATGCCTGCATTTTAAATAAACACCGCGGCAATGTGCGGTGTTGTCAAATATAATATTTTGCTTTTTTCGGCAGCCGGGACACATAACCCACTGTTTTTTTGTTGCAATCTGCTGTAACATCGGTGTCCTCCTACATATCAAACATATCTGCCAGTTCGTTTTCTTTTTCCTCTTCGCTGCGCATGTCGGGCAGGGCATATATTTTCTTTAGTTTAATATATTGTGCCCTTTGCCGCTTGTCCTTGATATCGTTAAGATTTAATGCGCGTATTCCCATTATCTCACCGAATTTTGTGTCAGCCGAAACAGAAGAAATAAGCGCATGAAATTTCCACCAGTGCATATTACAGCTGCATAAGTCTATTCCGTACTGCTGCACAAACGCAGCATATATATATTCGCTGTCGTATTCATAGCTGTATATTCTTTGCTTTTTTGCATTATTGATGTCGGCATTATTCTCATGTGCTTCCATTTCTTCTGTTTTAAGTGTGTAAAATTGTGTAAGAGCTTTCAGAGTGCTGTCAAACTTTAAAGGCAGTTTATACCGCGTTTTATCGCGTTTGAAACACAATTTAAATATTTCAATAACTGCCTGCTCGGGGTTTGACATTATATCTAAAATAAGCTTTTCAAATCTAATCCAGACCTTAAAATCAGTATTTATCGGATAATCCTTGCCGTCAATCGTAATGCACTCCGGCAGAACTTCGGTTATAATGTTCATTTTGCCGCCTTGCCTTTGGATTTAGCGCGCCTTACTGCTCTGTTCTCACCGGATACAATACCGAGCGTGTCGTTTAAATTTTCACTCTTTATAACGTCAACCAAATTGCGGAATGCCTCCGCACAGTCGCGTACACTATGCTTATCACCAAACATCTTAATGTGCGTACCGTCACCGAATATTGTATCAAATACCTTAAAAAACACATTACAGATATACTCCAGCCGCTCACTGACTTTTCCGACTTTTGATATTTTTGAGATTTCAGCATTGTATTCTTCCGCTGCGTCTTCATATTTCTTCACAAATTCAACATCTGTCGGATCAATTTCAACGCTGAATTTGCCGTATTCAAATTTTGGCATTTTAATTTCCCTCACTTTCAGCTGTGCGGGCGGTAGATTCTGCCCGCACAACAAAATATAATCCTATTCACTCTCGGTAAATGTCAAAGTCTGCCACTCATCCGTACTGGTGGCGGTACCCTCTGTTACTTCGGATTTTGCTTTGAAGTCGGCGGTGTAGCTGTAATTTTCCGTTCCGTCTCCCTCGCCGCCCGGGATAATGGAATATGTTCTTTTCTTTGCCGCAAAGTGTCCGGCTTTGTTATCTACCGGCTTTGTAAAATCTACCACAACAACATCGCGTTCAGTGGCAGTGCCGGTCATCTCTTTGTCGAAAATTTCGGCTATATCTGTGTGCACCTCATCATCGGTATGCAAGTCAAAACTTACTGCAATTGACGGCGCATATCCCACTACATCCGAAATTTCAAAATCCATGTCGACATATTTTCTTGAATATTCAACAGGATTTTTGCTTGTTGATATCTGTGTAAATCCTTTCATGCGATGAAACGTTGTTGTTGTGTTCTTTGTTACACCTATAAACGCTTTCTTGTCGCTTCTTTTAACAAGTGCCATTGTTGTTTTCCTCCCTATTCTTTTTCGTAAATCAAGCGTAATTGTATCTGATATCTTGCTTTCGGAGCGTCAACATCATACAAATAACCGCTGCTTAATATTTCAAACCGAATCGGCGTGAGTCCGTCTTCAAGCTCCGGAAAATTGCCGGTGTCATTCTGCTGCTCTATCCATGCGGCAAACTGCTCGTAAAAGGATGCAGTTTTCAAGTTTTCAAGCACATCCTTGTCAAAGTATTCGCGTGTGGCAAATACAAAAGGATATTGCCGCAAGCTCCCGCCGTCCGTGTATTTTTGCAGGATAACCCCGGAGGGTGTCGGCTCAATAGTACACGAATGTGACTTTTCACCCAGGCAATTTACAGCGAGCCTTTTGCCGCTTACAAGCGGGCATTTCTCAAAATATTGCTTGACCGCATCTATAATCATTTAACCTCACCTCCCGTTTGTTTCCCGATAAACCTCTTTAAATGATCCAGGTTATCCGCTTTCATTCGTTCAAAAAAATTCGGTCCGCGCAGACCGTTCTTGCGTGCAGACTTGAGCCGCCTGTGCGCATACGGTGTATTGACGATTATTTCGCCGCTACCGATATCGGTAGCCTTTTCCATTGACTGAATCATGTTGCCGTACAGCTTTGGCATATACGGCTCCATAACACGCATAACCTCGGTATCCAGCTTTTTCTGCGCCGTTCCGTCAAGACCTCGGCGGCTTTTCAGCTCATCCACATTGTCCAACTCAAATTTCACATTAAGCGCTGCCACATTCTATCCTCCAATGCTTCAAAGTGCCGCGCCTGTTGTCACTGTATCCGGTAACAAACAGGCAGCTGTCACGGTCGAGAGGGGCGGAGGTTGTACCGAGGTACACATAATCGCCCGTCTCAATCGCTATAGCCTTATCGGTGGGTATGCGGATTATGCATTGACTCGCCGCAGTAAAACCGCCCTTTTCATCGGCGGAGCGCTTGCGATGAAAGATATTTGCATTACCGTACGATATCGGCGCATATTCCTCATTTTGTTCGTCAAAATGATATATTGTAACCGTTCCGTTCGTCAGCATGAGCTAATCCCCCTGTACAACAGCCCCGTGCCCGACAGATAACGCAGCACAATCGCATATGCTTTGTTATTTGCCGACTGCCGGTGCGTGTATGTAACGGAATATCCGTCATTGTTTTCGCTCGCTATATTTTCTGTGCCGAATTCAATGTAAAAGCAGTCCGCCACTTCACAGCAGCACTTTTTAACCGCTTCCAGCTGTTCGTCCGTAGGTCTCTTTGAACCGAATATCGAATTCAGATACGCAGTAGCTTTTTCCAAATAACTGTCGCGCTCTGTATTCGGTATCGGAGGAGTGCGGAGAACGTCATAAAACGTGTTGCTGTAGTATTCAAAATCCGCATAACTCATATCCCCGTCGGCTCCCTTCGTTATTTTACAACAGCCGTTGCATATCCGGCAGCTATAACCTTGCTGTCGGAATTAACTTCCACGACTTCAATTACATCGGAAGCAGTAGCCGCTATCTTTGTTGTGCCGGAAGTCAGAGCCGTAAAACCGTCCGTTCCCGCACCGTATACCGCTCTCTCATTGTTGCCGAGGATTCTGTAATACAGCGAACCGGTGTTGCCGATTACGGTAGCTATAGTCTTTCCAACTGTGGAATCTGCTGCACATGTAACTGACAGCCCTGTCGGTGAAAATACCGATCTGACGGCAATCTTTCTGAGTACCGCGTGGTCGTACACTTCGCGTCCCTGTACAGCGCATGCACCGATGTACTTGCCGCTCTGACTCAAATCCTGTACATGCGGAGCTACCGCAAATTCACGTACCCTCGCCGCAAAGTCCGGATGTCCGGCAATCATCTGCAATCCTGCTGTTTCATCGTTATATTCAATAACGTTAAAACCGGCTATTTTGCCGACTGCTCCGCTCTGAACAACGTTGTCACCGAGTGCGGATGCCTTTATAAACTGGTCGCACTGGAGTATAAGCGCCATTGCATCCGGAAGCACAATGAGATATCTTCTGCCGTCATCCGGGATGTTTGCTTTTGACATGCCTTTGCGGATATCAACGATTGTGCCGTAGATATTCGCCGTTGTGAGCTGCGAATAACCGACAATTGTCGAACCGCTGAGAAGTGCCGTCATTCCGTCCTTGTCCTCGGTTGCGGATATCATGTATGATGCCGAGTCGAGTCTGTCCGCAACCAGTTTGTCGGGAACGGCATTTGCATCGTAACTGTCGATGATTTCGTTTATTGCCTTGTCTTTGGTAATCTTCATAGTGAAGTAACCTGTGCTGCCGTCACTTGCCGCAATTCCGTTTTTCTTGTCGTAATCGCTAAGTGTTACCTCGGTATCTCTTACCGGAATTTTAACGACTCCGGCCGTGGGTTTGCCCTCATAGTTTGTGTTAAAAACAACACCGTCTTTGAGCTTAAGCTCTTTTCTCACTTTTGCCAGAACAAGTGAGCTGTATCTTTCCTGAAGTTCATGCATGTTTTCGTCCTCCTTTAGTTAAGTTCCAAATCTTTATTCTTTTCGCGGAATGCTTTTTCCACTCCGTCCATTACCGGTTCTGATTCGCCGTGCTTCATTCCCTGCGCCGACGGTGTTTCAAAGAGCCACGGGCATTCGTTTTTAACACCCTCCAGCTGCTCATCATAACCCTGCAGCACTCCGTCCTCGCCGAGTGTGAGTTTGTCAGCGTCAATCATGCCGCGCAGAGCCTTAGAATTTCTTGCGCCGGATGTTGCAAGTTTGAGCTCGTATGCCGATGAAAGTTTAAGCTTTGCTATATCTTCTTTCAGCTTTTCGTTCTCGCCCTTGAGCTTTTCCGCGTCGCCGTTCGGTTCTGCCGATCCGGCTGCCTCTTTCTTTGCCGTTTCAATGTCGGCATCGTATGTTTCTTTGCTCACATATGAGCCGTCGGCAATGTTTGCCAGAGTTATTCCCTCGGCATTTTCCAGCTTTTCCGCAACCTGCGCATAAAGCTCATCGCCGAGAATCTCTTTCAAAAATTCCATTGTTTTGCCTCCTCAATATATTTTTGTGTATAATAAAAACACCCTTGCGGGTGCTTATTATCTGTGTGCGGTTATTTAACTTTCATGTATTCCAATCCTTTAAGCGTAATGCATATGTCTGATGTGTCAATGTTTTTTTCGCCGTCGGCATATTCCGATATATTCACTCCGGCGACATATCCCGATTCGTACAGCATTTGTATGTACTTACCGAGCCGCACCGGTGAAACTCCCAGCCGCTTCGGTGATAGCTCCTCCGGATTGATTACCTCCGAATCAAGGTTTGATTCCAGTATGCGGAGTATCTTGTATATCGTTTTAAAGTTATCATTCATGCGCTTTACCTCCGTTTTATTGCAATTTAAAAAGCACTCGCGTTGAGTGCTTTTTATTCATGTAATTTAATCCTCTTCAGTATTATCATAATAAATTGTATCACGAATATACTGTGCTTTTAATCCGAATTTATTTAACGCATCAAAATCCGGTTCAAACCCTTTATACATTATTATGTCATCAATTTCATCCAAAAGCGGCATAACCGAGTCTTTCTGAACAAGCTCATCAACGTTTTTAATGTGTTTCTTTAAAAACTCTTTGTCCTCATCTGATATTTTAACCATAACTGCCTCCTTAAGTACAAGTATTTGTCTGGACTAAATTTCCGGTATCGGTATTAACGCTTACTTTACATTTTTCGCTCACAAATAGTCGGCTTGTTTGTCCGGCAGAATTTGTTTGCGATTTTCCTATTTCGCCGTTAACAAGTGCATCTTTAATGTCATCAACTTCAACACCGGGGCGGTTAAAGTGAACATCAAGCGCACTTCTGCCTATTGCTCTTGAAACAAAATGCGAACTGTAATCCTTTATAACCGTGCCGTCCTTTGCTGTAATGCCTATAACCTTGTCTTCGATTTCCAATGCTTTCTTCCGATATTCAGCGTAGCCGAGCAGAGGGGAAACCTCACCCTTATCAACCATGTGTGCATATTTTTGCAATCTGGAATACTCTGCTTTATCATTATACTTCATTTCGTAATATTTTGCAAGTGTTTTTGGTGTATTTTCTGCGCCAATGCTTTTTCGCCATATATCATAGTGATTCTGTGCACTACGCACAGCCTTAGCACTCGTACTTTTCCCGAATCCCTTAACACCGTTCATGGTATTGGTTGCAAAGACCTGTTCGCGGAATCTGTCACGCTGCAGGCCTGTTTGTTCGCAGAAGTCAACAAGTTTTGCCTCACGGTTTTTTAGCTTCACTGATTCTTTTTCGAATTCCTGCATCCATGCGCTGCGCTCTTCATCGAATCCAACGTTCTTCATTGCCTCGTCATATGCAACAAGCGTTGATTTGCTCTGTTTAACCGCCCGTTCCATTGACCGCTGTTTCTGCTGTGCTTCGTATGCTTTCATCTTTTCGCCGTTGTATTCAACCTCGGCATTTTTGTAATATTCCAGTTCTTCCGCACTGTACCTCGGCTTGGATAGGCCATAAAAAAACACGTTCCAGCTGTGTCGGCAGTTCGCACCCATAAAGCCATCCACCGCGCCGTAACCGATGTCGTCAAGGGTAAGGAAACCCTTTTGCCCGGAAAGGCTCACCAGCTGTCCCTGCCACTCCGCATGGCTCGGCCTTGCACCGTAATGTGCAGATATTTCCATTATGTCGTTGTCTAATTCCTCTGCACGCATAATCTGCAGCTTGCCCGTTGTCTGATTTAGCCCGGTAAGCAGTGCGCGCCGCATTGCCGCGTCCAGACTGCTCACATGCCCGGAGGGGTACACTACATTGAGTCCTTGCACCGCTGCGCTTTTAACAGCCGTCCGCATAGCCTCTTGGAATGTAAATGCTCCGGATTCCACTTTCATATATGCCAGGTCTGCCGCCTGTATGTATGCCGTCTGCGATGTAACCGCTGTTGTAAGAGTCAGATTACGAGCTTCGGTAAATGTCTTTTTGTATGCCGCATTAACAATACGCTTCATTGCAGGGGATAATATTTTAAACTGCTGCGCGTCATAGCCTGCATCGGCAAGCTCTTTATCGTCAAAATCAAATATATCTGTGCTTGCTTTGACAAATGCCGCCTTGATTTCCTCGCGGCTTTTGTCGGTTCGCTTGGCTATCTCGGCAATAACATCATCAAACACCATACCCGACTGCTGCAGCTTTTCCGCCTGCCATGCCGCCGAGTCCGAAACATTAAAATCCGTTTTTACCAGCCGCCGAACAATATCGCGTAAAATGCTTTCGTGCAGCTCTTTATGCACCTTGAGGTGATTTAATTCCGCGCTGTACCATTCCGGGGTTATCATATGTTTCTACTCCTCAAAAATATTATCAATCTGCGCTTCGGCGCATTGTGCCTTGGCAGTGTCGAGCGGTTCATTAAGGCACTTTGACCTCACTTCGTAATTCTTCATAGCTCCGATAGACACAAGCTGCATATCTCTCTTGAATTCCGCGTCTTTGTCCTCTATAATGCTGTCGTCAAAGTCTACTTTTGTTGTTACTTCTCCGATTCCCATTATCTCGGCAAGCGCCGTTGTGAGTGATATTAACGCACTTCTGAATACAATTTCATGCTTTTTTAAATTCTGATACAGTTCAGACTTGTCAGATACAACCTCCGTTGCCGTCTTGACGCCGCCGTTTTTGTATATATAACGGTCTGAACCGAGTCCGCATTTGCTTGCCAGCAGTTCCAAAGTAGTCTGTAATGCTGATATGTGTTCCGCTGTTCGCAGCGACATATTCGACTCTATCGGCTTTTGCTCTGATTCCGTACTTCCCGGCAGGGAATAGAATACAGTGTCATTGGTATCGAATATCGGGTTAATAACCCCGTCTTTCGCCTGTTGATGCTGTACCATTGTTTCGGGAACGAATATGCGCTTTTTCCCGAGTTTAAACTCATTGATTAGTGAATCATAAACTAAATCAACACCCTTTACTTCGCTTATCGCATTTGCAATAACCGATATCCCCATGGGTGTGTTTTCTTCAATGTTATCCACAATATTCGGGCGCAGTATCTGATACCGTCTATTAAATGAATGCGTCTCAACCGTCCGCTCTGTTCCCTTTGGCAGTGCCGCCTCCCGGCAGTCATCCGCGCTGTACATTCGATTATGTATCACATATCCGTCATTGCCGATAAGGTGTATATTCAGGTAATAGAACGCTTTGCCGTGTATGTACTTCCTTGAGGCAAAAGCACATTCGGTAACGTTTGTGCCGTCCCAGGATATGGGATAAATCTTGTCTGCCGTTACAAAATCAATAACGGGATTACCGAGCGCGTCGGCATATTCTACCATAGCGCCGGTGCCGAGTGCAAATGTTTGCTCCACAAGTGCATTTGCGCGCACATAAAAGTCATTGGCAGTAAAGGCCGCCTTAAGCCGCTTGTTAGTTTCCTCGTTATCGGTATTGATATCCACTTTTTCGTTCATCAGCAGATTTGCCCAGTCCTCGGCAATTCTCTTTGGCATCCGCAGACTGTCTCGATTGCATCCTACCATTGTTTGACCGTTGTAAACGCTGTATTTGTGAAAGGCATTTTCGCCTTTGTACCAGTCGCGCCATATTTGTATATGCGGCTGCATCCGCGTGTCGCACTCAATGTCAAAATAATTTTTTAATATATTTTCAATCATCATGTTCCTCCTACATAAGCAGAGCATTCAGCACACTTTCTGCGTATGCCTCGGTTGCATATTCGCACGCGTCCAGGCTGTCTATGTTGAATGTTCCGTCATCGCGCCGTGTATCTTTCCCGTCTTTTGGCTTAGGAGACCACTCAACGGTTGAATATGCTTTAATTATATTCTCGCACTTTCGCAGCACCTTGTATCTGCCTTTTGCCATAAGGACGTTGAAAAACCGTATGCGGTCGATTATTGGTCCCTTGCGTGCTTTGTCTACCTGTATCGGCAGTTTTTCTTTTATCACCGCGCGTTCCAGCGACTTAATCAGTGTCGACTCCGCACTATCGCAGTATGCCACATACACGTTGTATCGTTCCAATGCTCTTTTTGCGAATCCGATAAATTCTCTTTCGAGCGTTTCCGCGTCAATCTCTTTTTTGAGATAGAATTCATCAAGAGTAACAACATCACGGAATCCTCTTGTAAAGCCGTTCAGCACAAATGCATGCGCCGATCCGTTGCCGCCAAAGTCAACACCGATAGATGCCATAACAATATCATCATCACCAATATTGTCAACAATGTACCGGTTCGGATTGTTTGCAAACAGCGGATAAACAACACCCTCTGCGGCTTTCCAAAGACCGAGTATAAACCGCTCATAGAACACTCCGACATATTCCTGTTTGATATTTTGGATATATTCCCGGTCGAGGAATGTGTTATCATCAATCAAATATGTTTCGCGGTAAAGGCTCAAATCCTCTGCGCGCTCAAAGTAGTTTTTGTTGAGCCAGTGTGTCGGGTTGTCGGGGTTCGTCGTTCCCAGCATAAACGCGCCCGGCAGGGATAGTCGGGACAGCAGCATTCTGAAAAAAGTTTCGTCAAGCAGCGTAATCTCATCGCAGTATGCACCTGCAAGAGTCATTCCGCGTATCTTTGATTCACTCTGCGCATTGTCTGCTCCCTCCAGGTATATACAGCGTCCGAACAGCTCCGCGCGCTTTCTTGGGATAGAATATGAAAAGTTTTTATCCCCAAAAAGTTCCTGCAAAAGCTCCAGGCAGTTACGCTGTAGCGTGGAAAGAGTCCGCCCAACCATTATAAATTTGTCACTGTAGTCGCGCTTGGTTATCCACAGCGCCCATATAACAAGTGAAATATATGTCTTTCCGGAACGCACCGAGCCGTCAAGGATATTAAGTCGCTTAAAACCATCATTGCACAGTCTTTGTACCGTGCTCCATTGTTTGTCGGTAAACAGTCCGCCGTATTCTCCGGTTCTTAAAGCGGAAATAAATTCTTCTGTCTTTCCGTAGTGATTAAATATATCTTCGCTGCCGTTTCCTCTTTTCGGATCGGCGCCGAGGATTTTTGAAAATTCTGCGGCATAATCTTTTTCAATTTTTAAAACTTTCTTTTCAAAAAGCAATGAGTTGAGCTTTTTTATCCCGCTTGCCTTTCGGTTAAACATTTTTTCACCCCTTATTTGCCTTTTTAAGCGATTTTTATTTTAAATTCAGAATCACACCACCCAAAATTTATTTAAACAAAATTTAAAAAGGTTTTTGCGCAATTTAAAAACGGTCTGTGACAAGACCGTTTACAAAAATTACCTGTTTTTTTATTCAAACACCGTTTTAGGTTTATTTTGATACAATTTTTAATACATTTTTGACATGCTACGCCATTTGCATTTTGGAATTTTAAAACAAATTTAAATTTTTTTAAAATCTTTTTAAATCTCTTTTAAAATCCTAAAGTGCATTTGCAATTGATATGCTCTTCCGTTGTCCGAATCCCGGGACGAATCAACCGGGATTCAAACCTACGGAGGATTATAGAAAAAAATTAATGAGATGTTATCCTATCAATTCAGATAACCGAATGTAACAGTGTGCATCTTTCCCATAACGGAAAACTGCACTTTGATTCTTCGCTGCCGTTTGTTGATATCCTTGATAATGGTTCTTCGCAGAAAAGAACCGGTAATACTCTGCGGCGGTATTGCTTCGCCGCCGTTTGCCATGAATTTAATAAATTCCGCGTCTTCATCACACATCATGCTCGGGATTCCCTTGCCGATCCAGCTGTGTACATGCGTTATTCCCTTGATTTTGTAATATATATTGTAATTGAATTTGCATTCGATGAAAACATATCCGGGGATAAGAATCTTTTCCTCCTTGTGCCAGAATCCGCCGCGCCGCAGCTCAACAACACACCTCGGAACATATCCCTTTACACCGTCTGTTTTGTTCAGCTTTTCCAGCACCGCCATTTCCTTGCCGGCGGTAACGCTTACGGCATACATCTTTCTTCGGTTTGTCATTTTTCCAGCTCCCTTTCTTTGCGTGCTATGTATTTCTTCATCTGCTCATACAGCTTCGGATTGTCTTTTGCCATGGTTTCAAATAAAGTGTCCTTAACAGCTTCCATGCCGCGGTCAAGTTGATTCTGACAGTCAACATCAATCTTTGACTTATATGCCGCCGCTCTGGTTAAGGCTGTAGCCTGTTTCATAAGCTTGAGCGGATCCATGTCTTTCCAGCGTTCCTCCGGCACATTGTTTATGGCCTCCAGCGTGTAGTTGGACAGCAGTCTGATAATACCCTCGGTGGTGTCTAAATTCGGATATTTCGCCAGCTCACGCATTATTACTGCAAAATTCTCTTGAGCCATGCGCAGCGTTGATGCCGATTCGTTCAGATTCGCAGCATGTCTCTGCACGGACGACAGCGATATTTCATATCCCTTGTTCTGAATATATTCCGCTATTTCTTTGTATGTAATGGTAGGATTAAGCATCATTTGTTCCACCGCGTCTTTAACTTTCAGCGGCAGTCTGTCAACCTTGCTGCATTTCCTGTTCCTTTTACTCACGTCTACACCTCCACAGCTTCATCTGTTGTAAATCCTTTCATGAGCTTTTCCCCGGCCGGGAGTATACGCGCCTCGCATTCTTCATATGAGCAGTCGGACAAGTCGGCTTTGACATGGTTGTCAATTCTCCGTATATCAATATATCCGGACAGGTGGAGATAATTTACCGATGATATAAATTCATCATCTGCCATACCGTATGCCTGCATTACCGACAGCAGCGTCGACAGCTTTTTGTACTTTATTCCGCATATGGTGAGCGTGCGCATAACTTCGCCGTTTGATTGTCTGAAGCTTGCCGCTTCCGCTTTTTTTATTATATCATTCTTATTCACGTTGCCACTCCTATCTTCTCAGATTTGCGATTACCTTGTCGAGTTTCTCATCCGTGCGCCGCGCCGATGAATCAAACTTCTTTTCCAATAATTCAAATTTTCGGTTCATCTGCGACATTTCGCGGATAAAGTCATCTTTGCTCAAATATCCGCTCTGAAAAGCCTTAATGTCGTTCTTTATGTCCTTGACTTCGGTTGTAATAGTTCCGATGTCCTTATTGTATGTCTTAACCGCAACATACCGCTCGGGCATTCCCTCAATCTTGCCCTCGGCTTTATCAACACGGGTTATTGTCTGCTTTAAAAAATACCCGATAATCCCGACTATTGTGGTTATTACCAAAGATATAACCGATGTAATAATGGATTCTGCCATACCGCCCGCTCCTTTGTTTGTTTCTGCCTCTATTCTATCATTTTTATAATATATCTTCAAACAAGATATTTTGTGTTTTTATGCAACAAAAAAGAGCCCCGAAAGGCTCTTTTCTGTGCTTTTTGTGCCGTGTTTACTTGTTATCGTCAAACATACTGAATTGTCCCTCTTGAGGGAAAAAACTGTCCTTTTGCCCGGAATCGGCAATGATTCGCCGTATGTGATTTTCGCTAAGGTCATATTTTCTTGCTAACTCTTTGTAATTACCGCCGTTAAAGGCTGCAACAATTTCGCGGTCGCGGATTCCGCGGTATATTGCTTCGTATTTCGGAAAATACACCGCCTCACCGTCAAAGTTTTTTGCAAGCGTCAGCATGTTTTCTTCGCCGATAAGCTCTATGAGCGTCTGATACAATTCCGGCAGTTTTTTGATATCATCTTCATCCATCCGTTTCCCTCGCTTTCTTCCGATTCTCGGTATTGATATACCGCTTAAGGGTTTCAATAACTTCCGCAGCTTCTGCCTTGCTGATTCCACGGAGCGGATTTGAAGAATCCGCAACTTTCCCGGTAACCTTTTGAATTACTCCGCACAGCCGCTCGGAAAGGGTTGTATCTTTCGGCGAAACTTCAACCAGCACATACATCAGGCGGAATATATACCCTCGCTGGTTTGCGGTTATTCGGTTGTTTGCGCCGTATCGCTCCAACTCCTTAAGCACACATATTTTTTGCTTGTCACTTAGTGCCGATATTGAATCAGAGCGCGTTATCTTTCGCACAACCAAATGCAATTCTTCAGCATCCAATCCGAGTTCTTTCGCCCGGCACCACAGTGCAGCGGTATAGTTCTTTTTATCCATATCATTCACCGACTCCGTAGGTCGCTTTTATCTTCGGCGATGTCGTTACCGTAACCGCTCTGTTTATCACTTCAAATGCCTTTTCAGGATTGTCCGCAAATTCTCCGGAGCTTATGAGTCCTATAAAGTTTTCATAACATACAGACTCATTAATCATATATGCCACCAGTTCCGCATTTGCTCTGTCCATATCGGCAAAGAACATCAGAGCTTTTACATCTTTTTCAAAATCCACACCGCGCACCTTTTGCATGCATGTTTTAATCACATCCAGGTCGCTTATGTATTCGCACAGGATACTTTTTTTGCTGACGTTCCAGAATTCATTTTTGAAAATCCCGGCAAGAGTCTTTTTTATGTCACTCTTTCGCAAACTCCAAACCGTCCGCCTGGTTAGCAGCATATCACTGTTGTCACCGAGTAACTTCTTGATTATATTCGGCTTGTTGATTTCAACCTTGTCCGCCAGAGTAACGCATATTTCATTGTGTCCCTCGCCGTAATAGTGCACGCTCTTTGTTTTCTTGTTGTCGAATACGCTTTGCGCCTCGGTAAGAAACATGCCCTCGAGCTTTTCTTTTTCCTTGGCAAGTCTGTCAATCTCGGCATTAATTTTGCACAGCTTGTTCACATTCATCATAGTCTCATTCTCAGTCATCTTGCCCGTTCCCCCTCTCAAATCTCTTGTGCAGCTTATCCGCGCATTTTTTGCATATCTCGTAATTTACGAATTTAACAACATCCTCGCTGCCTCCGCAACAAAAGCATGTTTTTGTATGCTTTTTGATGATAATAACACCCGTTGCGCTTATCTCGACATCAACCGCCTGCCCGGGACGAATCCCGGAGCGCGTGCGGATGTCTTTTGTTAAAGTGAGTGCCCCCGTTTTGGTGAGCCTTTTGTGATATATCATAGTATTTTCTCCTCTCATATTGCCATTTGCATTTCTTTCGCCATGGCGATTAAACCGTCATATGTAATATTCTCGTTGTCGCTCGCGTTGCTGAATAGGTTGGTAGCACCGCGCAGTGCCTGTCTGCTTTGAGCGATTTTGTGCAGAAGCTCCAGCTCCGGAGCTTTCCCGGCAAGAGCAGGAAACAGTAATTCAATGTCTTTCTTGGTTATCTGTTTTGAGTAGTACTGCCTGTTCTGCTTTGTTCGGTTTACTATCTGAGCAAAGTCGGCTCTCTTATTCCCGGCAAAGTTATGCACCGCCTCAATATTGCCGATAAACACTATCCCGAGAGTTTGCCCTTTGGCTGCAAAATAATCCGAGAACGCGCGGAGCGATTCAATGGTCTTTATCGGCAAATGCTGCGCCTCATCAAAGATTATAACCATTTTGTCGCGCAGCCTGTCGGCAATCTCCAGCCACATGTCATCAATGGTTTTGCCACCTGCATCCAGCTGCTCGCCGAGCAACTTTAACACGCTTTTAATGCCCTTTAAACACGGATTAACCGTTATCATAATTGCAAGATTCGGATTATCGGCAACAAACTTTTCGGCTGCTTTCGTCTTTCCGACTCCGGCATCGCCGCAAGCTATTGCAAGGCCGCCCTTTAGCTGACAATTTCGGATTATAGCATACACATTTTCACTTATAGACGTTGGGACATATTCGCCGACTGCATTCCCTGCGTCCAGCTCTGCCGCCTCTTCTCTCGCTCCGAAATATGCTTCCAGCACTTCACACTGCGCATCCACATTCCCGGTATATTTGCCGGAGCGCAAACCGCTCATCACTGCCGGTTTGATTCCGGTGAGGTCACACACCTTGCTCATGCTGCCGAGTTCCTTTGCCAGGTCTTCAGCTTTTGCAATAAGTTCTCTTTTTCTCTCATCACTGTACTGTTTCATTTTTCTATATCCTCCTTATCTTTTGCGCCTTTCGGCATTTGCGTTCATCTTGTTAATATCAATTACAACCGCCGATTGTCCCACGGCTGTTTTGTGCACATATTCCTCCTGCTTTTCGTCCGACATTACCGGAACGATTATATTCGGCTGCTCTATCTTCATTCCGCCTTTGCCCTCATGAGCGCGGCGAATCTGCATGTCAAGAATGTCAATTCGCTTTTCCGGTGATAACCTTTCTTTGTACTCTGCCACACTTTTGCGGATAGAGCGGTGTACTTCGTGTACTTTTCTCTGTGCCAGCGCCACCTCTTCATTTGTAGCGTCGAATTTGATAGACGTTTCTGCCGACAGCGGAAGTGTGCATATGTATCTGTCATCATCTGCATTGTATATCCTCACATTGTTGAGCTCTTCGGGGTTGTATCGGATATATACCTTTTCGCCGAGCATTCTCCAGGTGTTTTCATCCCAATATTCCAGCTTTTCGCCGGATATTTTCAGATACACACCGTTTCTCTTGACAGTCTGCGGTCTTGCCGAGCGCAGCAGCATCAGGTTAAGGTCATCCTCATTGACAGGCTTGCGAATTTCGGTTATATGCTTGTTCCACACGTCTATACGTCTTTTTCCTTTGTCCGCCGCAACCTTTCCGCCGTATTCGCCCACGTTATATATGCCGTCTATGAGGTCATCAATTACCTCGCGCAATTCGCTGTCGGTTGGTATCTTTCCGGCTTTGAGTATATATTTCAGCTGTTCCGGTCGCTCCGTCACGTTTCCGCCGCAAAATGTTTCAAACATTCGGCTTACCGAGCCTTTGAATGTACTGAATGTTCGCTCAATCGGCTTTGCCTTAGCGTTCCGCACTATTGCATTTGTCATTATCATGCCGAGTCTCTGAAAAACAGGAGGCGGATTATTAATCAAGTCGGCATTCTTCTTTGTCCTGTGTCCTCTTCCGGCTAAATCGTGTGTTAGGAACTCCGAACCGTTATCAAAATACACTTTTTTAGGTATTCCGAACCGCAATATGGCCTTTCGGAGTGCCAATACTGTGCTTTGGCTGTTCGGGTTGTCCGTCAGATTCCACCCAACCATAACTCCGCTCCTTGCGTCTATAAAGGCGGTGAGTGACAGCCTGTGCGTTCCGCTGCCGTCATCGTACTGCGATATAATATCCAGTGTGTGGTTGTCGGCTATCCAATAATCATTAGGTTTTAACTCATCGTACAGCCTGTTGATATATGGTGCGGCTCTGTCGCTGAATGCTTTTTCACCCTCACGTCCTGCAATAACCGTTGCTTTCGGAATCTCATTGTGGAGCCTGCGCCCGAATGATGCATAGCAGGGCAGTGTTTCGACAGATTCCGGGCAATATTCCTTAGCCCACTGCACCGCATGATTATAGCACTGTCTGATTGACAGCTGCCGCTGGTCTAAGTAACAGTATATGAAGTAGTCCCACACTTCATCGGGAATATTGCTTTGCCCTTTGGTATATCCGCCGCGCTTGTCCAACAACCCTTTGATGTCTCCGGCTTTGTATGCTTTCCACTTACGATACAAAGTGCATTCGCTTATCGGGAATAGCGGGCCTTTTTCCAGCTTAACGGCATTGACGAAATATTTATCCGCATCCGTTTTCTTTTCAAAATTCTGACGCGCAATTTGCCACCGTTCAATTAACCCCGCCCACATTTTAACCTCTGCGCGTTCCTCATCGCTTAATTCTTCGATAGCCTCGTTGCTGATAGGCAGGGAACACTCTGTTATCTGCGCGCGCTGCTTGCTGTAGTAGCGGCGCTGTATGTCGGGAGGCAAGTCCGACACCGCAAAACGATATTGAGGGCGATTATAATCATCTATATCCTTTATAGACAACCAGCTACCGTCTTTTGCTTTGCGCTGAACAAATCGTTCATTGCATCCTGCCAATTCCGCAACCTCTTTAACTGTTAAATAGCTCATGCAGATACATCCTTTCGGCGCTCCCTTGCTATTCTGTCCGCCGTGCGCCACTCATCAATAATCTGCTCTGCCAGCTTGCATATTGCATCTGCCTGCGGTCCATGCAGCACTCCCGTGCCGATGCTGCTTAACCGCTGCACGTTCAGTGTCGGATATCCGCGCTTCTGAATCTCGCGAAGCAGTGCCGTCTGAGTCTTTCCCGTGTCTTCAAGTGCCACTCTGAATTTTGATATTGCCATTTCCATTCCCCCCTTATCACTCTGCCGGTATTCTGATTATTTCACCGGGATAGATGATGTTATCGATATTGTTCACACTGCCGATTTTTGCGGCATATTCCGTTGCTTTCTCTCTGCCGTATTGTTCCTCCGCTATGCTCCAGAGGCTGTCACCGTCCTGCACTGTGTATTCCACAGTCGCAACCGGGCATATTGTTTCATTTGCTGCCTCCGGCTGTGCGGAACATATTCCGAATACTATCATTCCAACACCGGCAATACTGCCGATAACCGTCCGTCTCATTTCTTTGTTCATATCGTCACACCCTCTCAAAATCCACTATTCTGTACAATGTGTCAATGTCGTTTCTTTCAATCATTTCCAGCTGGAATATTGACTTCCAGAACCACATCGCCGCGTCGTTGTTGTTGATGATGTGCAGCCTAATCTCATCGCGCCAGTCATTGTCCGCGTACCACTCAAGTACTGCCTTTCTTGCCAATCCTCTGCGTCGAAACTTCGGCAACACATAAATGCAGTCTATGTACGCACCGTAACCGACAATGCGCACACACATCATGCCGACAGTCTTGCCGTCAAACTTAATCCGCCGCACATCCATTCTTTGAATATCCTCCGGTATCCACATTTCGTCAAGTTCTCTCCGAAACATCAAGTACATTCTTTCAATCGGATTACTGCTCTGTATCTCTTTCATCCGCGCGTCACCTCAATCCGTTCTTCGCCACATACTCACCGTATGTCATTCCTGCCTCGCGCGCCAGCTTAGCTATTTCATCCAGCGATAGACAAGTATTAACAAGCGCCTTTTCTTGGATACCACACTTTCCGCTCCGCGGCTTGTTGTCATCCAAACCCAAACGACACGCCGCACTGCAATATTTCTTCCTGGAATCGGTTATGCTGAATATCCGCCCGCATACCGGGCATCTCGCCCGCGGCATTGCCTTTTTCTTCCGGTATGCTTTTTGCCGACACTCCGCACTGCAGAACATCTGCGAATTTACCGATGTTGTAAATATATGTCTGCATTCCCGACATACTTTAATCCGTTCCATTTTCGTTTCCTCCATTCAATTTGTCCGTAACTGCTTGCCTTTCCGCTTTCCTCTGAATATATATCTGTTATTCATTTGCATTACCGCCTTTTCGCTTAGTGATTTTTAATTGTGTTTTCCCGCATTTTAAACATTTGTACTCAAACGTTTGTACAAGCCAACCATCAACAATCCTAAAACCGTACGGAATATAATGTTTTTCAAAAGAGTGTTTACAAAATAACTGCTTAATCTTTGTTAATATACGCATTGTACCGCACCGCCTTTCAATGCTTTTAATGCTTCTTCGTCACGATATACATTTATAAAATTAATTACTTTTTCATCAAATTTCATTTTACTCTGCCTCAACTTTCTTCAAAAATTCAACAGCATATCCACCGCCGAAATATTTGCCTGTTTCGTTGCATTTCATCTTGACAACTGTTGACCCACAAATATTGTACGGCTCCGATAAAACTTCAAAAACACAGCCATTGTATTTGTTTTCTTCGGCACTGCCTATAATCATTACTTTATCGCCTTTATTTATCATTTTCTTCGCTCCTCATAAATCGTGTCTTTCTTCTACCTCCGCAAACCAATATTCTTTGCGACATTGTGCACAAGTAGTATATTTGTATGACATTGTACAAGAATGAGCAGTCATAGCATATCTGCCTTTTTCCATGGTACAAGGCGCAATATCAATGACACCGTCACTATCTATTTTCGCATTCGGAAACATTTCTAAAAACTTATCTTGTCTTTATCGGGTGTTCTTTGCACCATTTGAGAATTATTTCGTTTGCTTTGTCAACCTGAGTATTATCCATGATACAGAAAGTGCACACTTCGTTCCACATTGGGCAATTTGGGCAATTAGTATGATACGTTTTACACATCCTCGCATACTCATATATCGTTGCTTTTTCATTTTTATAACGTTCCTTTAATTCTTTTATAACTTCACCACAATACGCATTTTCGGTCAAATCCATAAATTCGCTTACCGTCATAATATCGTTGTCAATGTCTATGTTGTGGCTTCTTGCAAACGCTTTCCGCCCCATGTCACAGCTACCCGTCAAATTATGGTGCCATTTATAGAAGTCTTTAACAGGATATTTTTTATTGACATCGGGGAATTTTTCTTTGAACGATTTTATCTTTTCCTCAATATCCATATCGTCAAGGATTTTTTCTTCAAGCGCGGATTGAGCTTCTTTCAATGTTTCACCGTGCGCAAAATATCCGTTGTCTTTTACTATGTAACAAGGCTTTAAAATTACGTTTTGCTCTAAAATATAGCCTTTTGCAACACTACCATGAATATGAGTGAATATTGTAGGCGTATTGTCAACTCTGTAAATGTCGTATCCGTTAATACTTTTAATGCCGTTGCCGTTGCCGTTGCCGTAGCCGCTGCCTTTGCCGTAGCAGCTACCTCTGCCGTTGCCGTAGCCGCTGCCTTTGCCGTAGCCGTTGCCGTAGCCGCTGCCTTTGCCGTAGCCGCTGCCTTTGCCGTAGCCGTTGCCGTAGCCGCTGCCTTTGCCGTAGCAGCTACCTCTGCCGTTGCCGCTGCCTTTGCCGTAGCCGTAGCCGTTGCCGTAGCCGCTGCCGTTGCCGTCATCACAGTAGCCATCACCGTCGCAGTTGCCGTAGTTGTAGCCATCGCCGTAGCCGTAGTCGTAGTCGTAGTTGTAGCTGTAGTCGTAGCCACTTAAAAATTGTTTAATCTTTAATATGTCCATTCTATTACGCCCTCTATATTTTTAATAGCCTTATCGGAACACGGCACAATTTCACATATATCAGTCAAAACAATGCTTTTGACTTTATTTGAGAAATAGCAATCATCTGTATTTCGGGCACCGTTTTCAGCTAAATCAAGCAATGTATTCGCGCCGCTCCAACGCCATAAATTACGAACATTCTTCATTTCAACTTCTTGTTTATCCTGTGAAACCAATTCCCCAAAATAAACTCCGCTCTGAATACCTCTTACCAATACTTTTTTACCTACATAATTTGTCATTTTACATCTTCCTTTCTTGATTTTAATTGTTTCGTCATACAAAACTTCCAAATCTGCGCCATCTACTCATCCCAATGGTCTGCCACGAGTGGGGTTCATCTCACGGATTACGTTGTCAGGGTGTTCTTTGCACCATTTAAGTATTATTTCGTTTGCCTTATCGGGGTATTTCGTAACAAGTGTGAGACAAAATTTATCTGCTCCGTTGTTGTCAGCGCTCATAGGGCAGTTTTCACACTTATTCTTCTGTGCTCTGCACAACCTTGAAAAATTATATATCGTAGCTTTTTTCATACAAATTCCTCCGTTTCTATTGACTTTTCTCAAAATATGTTATATCATTATTTCCGGGGCATTGCCCCTGCTCATTCCTATGAATGAGTCTTGCCTTGGTAACCGGAAGCGCGGTCAACACTTTCCCGGTTACCTTTTTTAATTCCCAACAAATCCGCGATATTCATGCCGCCCTCTTGTCGAACTTGAGCTATAAACTTCTCGTACCACCGCGACAGCTCTTTTGTACGCGGTGGATTTTGTCCTTTGTCCGTCATGCATACGCTAAACCCGTTTTTAAAAGTAATTACCTTTTCCATTGTCTCACCTCCTAAAAAAATTCTTGCAAAATTCAAACACATCTGCTATACTGGTGTTAAGATTACGCATTGTGCCGACTTTGTAGCCCCTCTACATCGTCGCGCTGCTTTTGCGTGTTTCAGATGAATTATGAATTTTATAATCTAATTATATCTAAAGTACTTTAGAATGTCAACTATTATTTCTAAAGTACTTTAGAAATCTGCATGTTGCACAAAAAGGAGTATTAATGTTATGCAAAAACCACAAGAAATGGCAAACATTATTAAGCGTATAGCCAAAGAAAAAGGAGTATCTATAAGTAAAGTTCTAAGCGCGTGTGATTTAAATAAGAATGCCATATATACGATGTCGTCCGACACGAACGCATATTATCCTAGAATAGAGGCGATTTGTAAAATTGCCGATTATTTTAATTGCTCTGTCGATTACTTACTTGGTCGTACCGATGTACTGGAAGTAAATAGAAGAGTCGTACATAAATACCATGATGAAGATATAGCTTCAGCACCTTATATAGCTGCCGACGACGGAGGTATAACAGAGGGGAGACAGCTTCCTTTGAACTTAATCAAGAAAATAAATGAAGAAAACTAAGCGACATATTGACAATGCTATTCCCGATATTAACGAGGAGGATCTGAATTGTCAATTAAAAATAAAGCAGCAACACTGTTTAGAAAATTAAAAAGGGGTACTGACTATCTTTCGGTAAAACAATACTACGAGAAAAAAGGCTGGAAAATCGTTTCATTTAATAACGATTCGCAAATAATTGCGGAGTTGCAGCTTCAACACAATATAAACAGTAACGGGTTTATTTATTGTGATGAAAACGTCAAATACATATTTATACGTTCATCTCTCACACCAAAAGAAAAGCGCAATGTCATGTTTCATGAAGCCGGGCATATAGAACTAAATCATATGTATTCTGATTTAACCGCAGCTGCAAAGGAACGCGAGGCAACCGCATTTGCAGATGTTATGATTCGCAAATGCACCGATAAGGATAAATGCAAGCTGGTTATCTGCAATGCTATCATCATATTAATTCTTGCGACTGTCTGCGCGATTCTTTTCAGCAAAATCAACATTCCAACAGCCAAACAGATTAATACAGAAAGACCGGAAACATCGAATATAGATGTTCAAAATCCGCCCGATGAATTAAGCTTTGTTTATGTAACACCTGCCGGGAAAAAATATCATCTTGAAAACTGCGCGCACATAAGAAACAACGCGGCTAAACGAATGATTGATATCAAAACAGCAGCACAGCTGTATAAACCGTGCTTAAATTGCATTAATTAACAACGTAGGCGGCATATTTAATCAACATCACTGTACTGCATTGTTGATATGTCGCAGCGTAATTTATTTTTAAAAAGAGGATTATCATGGAAAAGAAAATCACACCACAGCAGCGATACGCAAAAAAGAATATAAAACAAATTAAAATCGACTGTGTTATTACAACCGAATCGGATATTTTACAAAAATTGGACTCCGTTCCGAATAAAGCCGGGTACATCAAGTAATTAATCCGCGCCGACATCGCCGAAAACGGCTATTAATCAAACTTTCCGAGCTTTTTTGAAACGAAATTTTAAACACGTTTTGTGCATTTTTACACGCAAAACGTGTTTTTTTCATTTTGCATGTTACATTTTTCTTTAAAAATTTTAAAAACGGCTGTAAATCCGCTTAAATACTGAAAACGACAATTGTCGCAATGAATTTTAAAAAATGTCGCGATGATTTTGAATTTGCCAACATTGCAGGCGCGCCGATGCGGTCCCCGGTATCAGCTTGCGTATAACATTCTTTAAACACAATTTAAACAAAGTTTTAAAAACCTCTTAAACCGACAAAGTTCAGATATAAAGGGAAATCCGTGCGGCATGGACGGGCGGCATTTGTTCGATTATTTAAAAAAATATCTATAAATTTAAACACTTTTTAAAAAATTTAAATTTATAGACGTTAAAATTTTAAAATTTTTATTTTTTTTGAATTTTTAGCCAAAAAAGTGTAACACATAAACCTTTCGTCATTTTGCACAATTTTCCACATACCAGTCACCAAAACCCGCTTGTATAGCTGCTTTTCAGACTTTAACCCATGTTTTCCCGTCTTTTCCCGGATGGATCTGTTTTTTTCAGTTTACATGTTACACTACAACCGGCGATTTTACGGACGCTGTGTCAATAGAGAACAGCAGCAAAATAGAAATATTGGGCTGCGAGATTTCGCATATCGGCGGTTCGGGTGTATACGGCGGAATGAATGTTTCCAAACTGCAGGTTTGCGGCAACCTCATACACGATACCGGCGCACAGGGAATACATTTGTACGGCAAGGTCGGAACAAAAAAGGTGAATTATTCAAACACCGTGTCAAACAATATGATTTACCGAATGGGAAATACCCTGGAGTATGCCGAGGGTATCAGAACAGATTGCTCCGAGAATAATGTTATATCACATAATAGGGTTTTTGACGGAAACGGGGCAGGTATAACGTCTGCCGGAACATACTACACCAACATAGGCAGTTCGCTCGGTATTACGCGTGAAAATTTTCATCAATATCAGCGCGGCGGAAATAACATTATAGAATTTAATGATATATCATATGTGAATAAATTCAGGCAGGACACCGGGCTTATATACACGGCGCGCACATACGGAAACATTGTGCGCAATAATCATCTGCACGACAGCTGCATTCCTGTTTCATACGGTTACGGACTCTACTGTGACGATGGGTGCGACGCAGCCGAAGTGTACAACAACATTATCGATAATTTGCAGGTCGATACAACCGGTTATGATATGGAGGGCGGCGTCCTCGATCAGCCGTATAACTTAATGGGTGCAAATACGAAGTTCTACAACAATATTGCAGTTGACTGCAACACCTCCGAGGGTGCTCTTATAATAAGAGGTGCCAACGAGGCTGTTTACGAAAACAAAGGACTGACAATTAAAAATAACATTATGAGCGGCTGCGGAGATGTTATATACAATGACGTTTCGTACAGAAACAGGATAATTGCCAATCATTTTAAATATTCCGACAACAATCTTTGGTACAATGAGGGTACAACGGAATACGTGGCAAGGTACCGCTACAGCAGACGCAGTTTGGGCGAAGTTCCTAAGTACACAATGCAGGAGCTGAAAGAAAACACCAAAAATCATCTTGAGGCAAATTCGGTATTTTTGCCGCCGCAATTTGTAAATTCCGAAAAAAGGGATTACAGACTGGAGTACACCTCACCGGCATATGATATCGGATTTAAAGATATTGACTACATGAATATGGGGCTTACGGAGGATTTCAGATTCGCAGATAAAAATGATAAGGTGAAGTCGCTGTTTATCCGCACGGAAAACAACGATACCGACTCGTCTCTGATATATGCTTTTGCAAATGTTCCGCTAACGCTCAATATATATGCAAGAACCGAAAACGGGTATCTGAAAAAGCTTGATAATTTGGATGTAAAATTCTTTGCAGACAATGTTGATATATCATCGGACGGTGCGGTAACATGCAAAACATTAACCGACGAACCGATTAAAATTGATGTTTCGTACGGCGGTGTTGATACATATTTTTACATTAAGTTTGTATCCGGAGAAAAGATTAAATGGAATTTATCGGACAAAGAGGAAAAAACAATTGCATTAGACATTGATATTAATAAAGATTATATTGCCGGTGCGGACGATGAATTTGTGTTTTATGTGAAAGATTCCGCGCAAAACACACTTCAGTCATTTTCGGTTTGTGCGGAAACAGAAAAACAGAATTTAAAATTCAGAGTTTATGACACTTATATAGACGGAACGGAAAAGTACAGTGTGTTTGTTTACAAAAAATCCGACGGGCAAAAGGTACCGTTTGCTTCATTTGATTTTTTGATACAGTAAACATAAATAGGATATAGCAAATATAAATATAAGAGAGGTTATTTCGTATGACAGACAAGAAAAATTCGGCCATTGCCGAGCGGCTCGTATACTTTGACAAAACTATTGCAGTTTTAGACCAAGGCGGTGATTACTCGCAGATTATCGGCACACTTCAGGCAAACGGATATTATGTATATTTGATGTCGGATGCTGATTTGCAGTCTAAAACTGCGGATAGGATAGGCAGTATTCTGATTATACCAGATGCAGAGAAATTTTCCCCTCAAAATGCAGAAGCGCTGGAGCGTTACAGAACCTGCACCGGAAAGGTCTTGTTTATAGGTGGTCCGCTTTTCGGGAAACGCAATGTATCGGAAAAGTTTGCCGTGATAGAGGGTATAACACCTCAGTACAAAGTTTTTTTGGAGAAAGATTGTGATAATTTCGTTACTCTCGGTGACGAAAACATTTCCGCAAATCTGAAAACGGACAAGCCGGTTGATGTGGTTTGCCCGGCTATGCGGCCGGACGGAGCCGGGTACGACATGGAGCGCAATGTGCGCCTTATTCCGTGCGTCGGTGTTCAAAAGGACGGTCAGCGCGGCGGCGGTATGCGAGGCGTGGCGGCATATTTTGTTCTTTCCGACACATCGGGGCATTTGACGCCCACTTGGGGCTCACGTCCGGGAACGGTTACGGCTACAACAAGAGGAAGTGCTGTCGGCGCAATAGGTATATCATATGATAATCTTGTCAATATGACTGACGGTATAAAGCTTGTACGCGATATGATACAAAAGCTTTATACCGGTGTATTTATGTTTGAAGCCGGGGCCGATAAATACGTTTGCAAACCTCACGAAAAATTTAAGCTGGGTGTAAAGGTTTTATCCACTAAATTTGATTATCTGGAGGCAAATGTTTCGATAAAAGTTCTGGATGATACCAAAATAATCTGCGAAAAACAATTTCCGCTGCTATTGAATCCGCAGAATTACACATATGCCTGCGAATCATTTGAAACAGGCAATGTCGGCGATTACACAATAATTGCCGAGCTTAGCTGCGGCGGTGTTGTAACGGAGCGTATCAAATCGGAAATATTTGTATGTGAAAAGCAGATTGACAACGCAGATGAGTTTGTTAAAGTAAAAGACGGCGACTTTTATCTGAAAGGCGAAAAATGGTATATGCACGGCATAAACTACTGGCCGCTTTATCATGTAAGTCTTGAGTTGACCGATTACTGGCTCGGCGCGTTTGATAAATCCATGTACATACCGTCAGAGGTAGACAAGGATCTTGCTTTTTTGAAAGAGCAGCATATAAACAGCGTTGCCATAAGAATAGAAAATAATGACATTTGTCGGGTTGTTCAGCCGTTTAAGGATTTCCTGCACAGGTGCAGAAAGTATGGCATAAAGATATCGCTTAGCTTTGCCAATATAACAAATCCGCTGCATTTCCAAAAACATGCATACGAAAAGCTTATGAATATGTTTGAAATAGAAAGCGATTCGACATTGTTTGCACTTGATCTTGCGTGGGAAGTTGGCTCACACTTCTATGATGCCAACACAAAGGACAAATTTTTGCCGCACTGGAAAAACTGGCTGAAAGAACAGTACGGCAGCATTGATGACGCACAAAAGTATTCCGGTGTATTGTTTGACCGTGACGATGCCGGCAATTTGGTATGCCCGGACTGTGCCGGATACTTTAAAGATGTTGATGAAAACGAGAGAATACAGCTCACGCTTTTCAGATATTTTATTGAGGATTATGCAAGCCGAACATGGAACAGATGCGTGCGTGAAATAAAAAAACTTGATTCAAATCATCTGATAATTACAAGAGCAAACTGCATCTATGACGATATACCGAACGGTATTATAGCACATGCGCAGAAACATCTTGACGTAATAGGTCTTGAGGGATATTCCATTGAGCTGAGCGATGTCGGCTTTGCGGCGTCTGTTGCTCAGACAGAGGCGGCAAAATTCATTTCAAACGGCAAACCGGTTGCTTGGGTGGAATACGGGATGAGCCTTGTCGGAGCAAGCGGCTATGCTTTCGGCACAAAGATAAAATGGGACAAAGATAATATGTCACCATTTGATTATAAGATTGAAGAACAGCGACTTTATGAGGAACAATTTGATAAAGTTATGAAGTACACCGGAACAAACGGTTCGTTCCCGTGGTTTTATGCCGGCGGATTCAGAAGCACGGAGTCCAGTGACGCCGGGTACATTGCGCCGAACGGGGTTATGCGTCCCTGCGCAGTTGAATACAAAAATGCCTATGAGTCCGGTTTGTACGGAACTCCGCAGTACAATGAAAAGATTACTCTGTGTGTTGATATTGATAATTCCGCGGTCGGCTGGCCGACAATAGTGTTTGGCAAGGGCAGATACAGCAAAATGAATATCGACCTGCTCGAGGGGGCGGGCAAAAGTGTTGATATTACCCGTGTCGACGGACCGGGACTTATTGCCGCGAGAAAGGCATACAGCGAGAATAAAGGAATTGAGTTTGTTACAAACGGCACCGGAACAACATCGGCGGATACACCGCTGGAGGCTTGCGCCAATGTTGAATACAAGGGCAGAGGACCTCTAAAATATCTCAATGCGGAATTTAATACCGTCAGGGTTAAAACATCACGCGGTGAATTTGAAGTATATAACGGTCAGACTGTCCCTGTTGAATCCGGAGAAAATATTTCGGTCGAAGTTGAGATTGGAAATGTTGCGGAAGCAAAATGGATTGCTCCGTGCGGCGAAGTTAAAAACAGCGGAGATGTTTTTGTAAAGGGCATTTTTCAAAACAATGAATCCCTGTTCCCGATACAGAGTGACGCAGACAGATTTGAAGATACAAAAGCAAGCTGCCGGATAAAGGCGGATAAACCCGGAGATATAGTGTTGGTTACAACTGCATATAACCGTGCGGATTTTGGGGAAAGATTCGTTATTCATATAACAGACGAAACGTTTTAATCACTTTAAAACTGTTGGACGGAGGACAATATAATGAAAAATAATACACAAGGGCAAATATCGCCGATTGCAAATTCAGATGCCGTTGTGAGCGGAGAAAAATACAGAATAACTGTTTTAACTTCAAAACTTATTCGGTTTGAATATAACGAAAATGGTATTTTCAAGGATAATGCAACCTTTGCCGTAATAAACAGAAATTTTGATGTGCCGTTTTTCAATGTCACAGACGGTGACAAAAAAATAAAACTTGTCACCGATGATGTCACTGTGGCTTACGAGAAAAATCTTCCGTTTTCGCAGGAAACGCTGAAACTATATTATAATGATGAGCGGCGCTCAATCTATGCCGGCAGGTATTTGCCCGATTGGAGATACGGTGTAACTTTGCCCACCAATATGAAAGGTACTGCGGTTGCGCTCGACGGAGTAAACGGCGAATGTGAACTCGGAGACGGAGTAATCAGCCGCGGAGAAATTTGCATTCTGGACGACAGCAATTCAAGTATGTTTGACAGCGACGGCAATGTAGTTTCAGACACCTTTAACGAAACAGACATATATGCGTTTTGTTACGGACTTGCAAATGAAAAAGAATATGATTATGAGGGAGCGCTCGGCAGTTTTTACGGGCTTTGCGGACAAACGCCGATGCTTCCGAGGTATGCGCTGGGAAATTGGTGGTGCAGATATCATAAGTATTCATCGGAGGAATATCTTGATTTATTTAAAAAATTCGAAGATGAGGATATTCCTTTCAGCGTAAGTGTACTCGATATGGACTGGCACTACACCGATATAGACAAGAAATACGGCGGCGGCTGGACGGGCAGTACATGGAATGACGAGCTTTTCCCGAATCACATTGATTTTTTGAAAAAGCTGCATGACATGGATTTGCATGTTTGCCTTAATTTACACCCTCAGGGCGGAATTGCGCCTCACGAAGCCGGGTATAAGAAGCTGGCGGAAGCTATGTCGGTAAATGCCGACAGCGGAGAAATAGTCGAATTTGAGCCCGAAAATCCGTACTTCTTAAAAAAGCATTTTGAAATAATATACAATGCTCTTGAAAAGGAGGGTGTGGATTTTTGGTGGCTCGATTACAATACGCAGCTGCGCGAACTTGAACCGGATCCGCTGCCGGTTTTGAATGCCTATCATTATACCGACAATTGCAAAAGCGGAAAAAGGGGAATGCTGCTGTCGCGCTATGCCGGAGCGGGAAGTCACAGATATCCTGTCGGTTTTTCGGGTGACGCTTTTAATACATGGGAAATGCTGGAATTTGAACCGTACTTTACAGCAACGGCGTCAAATATCGGCTACGGCTGGTGGAGTCATGATATAGGCGGATTCCAGGGCGGCAAAAAAGATGACGAGCTTATGGCGCGCTGGGTGCAGTTTGGCGTGTTTTCTCCGATTATGAGGCTGCACTGCACAAATCTCAGATATATGTCAAAAGAGCCGTGGTGCTATGGCAAGGAATGTGAAGAGATTATGAAGAAATTTTTGCGCCTGCGGCATAAGCTGATTCCGTATCTGTATACAATGAATTACAGAGCATCCGAAAAAAATATGCCGCTTGTATGCCCGATGTATGCAAAATACGGCGGTGATGATGCCCATGCGGTAAAGACGGAATACTTATTCGGCACCGAGCTGATTGTGTCGCCGATAGTTAAACCGCGCGATTCCAAAACCAATATGGGCTATGCGGATGTTTATTTGCCCGACGGTGAGTTCTATGACTTCTTTACCGGAATACGCTACAGCGGCGGCAAGATTTTCAGAGCATACAGAAGTCTTGACACTATGCCGGTCTTTGCCAAGGCGGGAGCTATTGTTCCTATGACACCCGATGTGAGCAATGACACCGACAATCCGGGTAAAGTGAAAATCCGTGTTTTTGCCGGAGAAAGCAACAACTTTGTAATGTATGAGGATGACGGTATAAGTTATAATTACAAAGACGGTGATTTTGCACTGACGGAAATGGATTTGAAATGGGGCAAATCACCGGTATTTACCATTGACGCAAGAGATGAAACAAAGAAAATTATACCGGAAAACAGAAGGTATATTATTGAATTTGTCGGCATTGAGGATTGCGAGGTTGCCGCTCAGAGCAATGCGGCGGCTTTGAATTTCAAAAAGAGTTACGCTGACGGAGTTATGACCGTTGAAATTTTGTCTGCTGTGAAAACAATAACGGTTACGCTTTTATCGTGTACATTAAAGAAAAATGATACATTGCACAATATTGACGTTTTTCTCGGTAATGCAGCAATAGAATACAGCCTTAAAGAAAAGCTGTACAACGTTATGAAGTCCGATATTCCGGATGCAAAAAAATTATCCTACACAGATTACAATGTTGATGATGATAATGTCAGACATGCTTTGACAGAATTGCTTACATGCGATATATAAATTAAAAAACGGAAAGGGATATTTGATATGGACATGTTATGCAGCGAATACAAGTACAATAATTTTTTAAACGATGCGATGATATTTGCGGAAGAATCTCAATTGCTCAGACCGGAGCTATGGCGCAGATTTGTTCAGCAGTTCAGGGAGCACTCCGACATTAGCAATGGTTGGCGCGGAGAATACTGGGGAAAGATGATGCGCGGCGCATGCTTTGTTTATACATACACCAAAAACAAAAAACTATATGAAACGCTTACGCGGACAATATGCGATATGATAGACAGCGCCGACGAGAGCGGGCGCATAAGTTCGTATAAGAAAGAAGATGAATTCGGCGGCTGGGATATGTGGTGCCGCAAGTATGTTTTGCTCGGAATGCAGTATTTTTACGAAATATGCGATGATGAAGAACTGAAGCTTAAAATTGTAAATTCAATGATTGGGCAGGCAGATTATATTATGGAAAAAGTCGGCAATGAACCGCCGAAAATACCCATAACCGCAACGGCGAATTTGTGGCGAGGGATTAATTCTTCGTCGATACTCGAACCCGTTGTTCGCTTGTATTCCATAACCGGGGAGCAGCGTTATCTTGATTTTGCCGAATATATAGTTGAGAGCGGCGGAATCGATGTTGAAAATATTTTTGAGCTTGCGTACAAAAACGAGCTTATGCCGTATCAGTATCCGATTACCAAGGCATATGAAACAATTTCCTGCTTTGACGGACTTTTGGAATACTACCTTGCAACGGGATTGGAATGGTGCAGGACAGCTGTTATAAATTTTGCCGACAGGTTGTTGGAAACGGATTTTACGATTATCGGCGGATGCGGCTGTACCTATGAACTCTTTGACCACTCAACGGTTCGTCAGGCAAATACGACAAATACCAAAATTATGCAGGAAACCTGCGTAACCGTTACTCTCATGAAATATATGTATCGGTTAAATATTCTCACCGGGGATTCGAAATACATTGACGCGTTTGAGCTGTCTTTGTACAATGCGTATTTGGGTGCGCAGAACACCGAGGCAATAATTGAACCGCTGATAACGGAAAAGCACCCCGAATGGTATGCCGAACCGCTTCCGTATGACAGTTACAGTCCGCTCACTCTCGGAACGCGTGGAGTCGGCGTAGGCGGATTGCGCGGCATGTCGGATAATCATTATTACGGATGCTGTGCATGTATCGGTTCCATGGGTATAGGCTTGGTGCCAAAGGTGCATATAACAACGGCTGAAAATGCGGCTGTGATAAATTTATACATCGACGGCAGTGCAAAGGTTAACATTTCGGGTTGCGGAAATGTGATTTTCAAAACCGAGACGAATTATCCGCGAACGGGCAATGTTAAGATTACGACGGATATGACGGAAGATGCGGAGTTTGAATTAAAATTGAGGAATCCGCATTGGAGTAAAAATACCGAAGCATCGGTAAACGGCAGCGCACAAGAGGCAAAAGACGGCTATATTTCAATCAAAAGAATCTGGCGGAGTGGCGATGTTATCGAATTAAATTTTGATTTCAGAACAGAAGTTATCAAACCGATTCCGTATGGGCACCAGATATTGATGAACAAAAACATAGGTGAATTGAATTACACCGTGCCGGCATATGACAAAGAGGATCCGGAGGCTAAATATCATTTGGCATTCAGGAGAGGACCGATAATTCTCGCTCAGGACGGCAGAATGAAATATGATATCAACAAACCGATACATCCGATTATTGACAGTGAAAATTGCGTTAATGCAACCGCGGTTGAAAAAGACACTGTTCCGTTTAAACATATAGTTGCGGTTGAAATTCCTCTTGAGGATGGTTCGGATATCACTTTGGCTGACTATTCATCATGCGGAAAAATATGGAATGACACCGACAAAGTGGCTGCATGGATATATGTTAAGTAATGTATTTGGGGGTGAAACAAAATGAACAAAATGGAAAATGAAGAATTTTTTAATATTCCGACAGACTCTTTTATCGGCGAAGCCGGGGACAAGGAAGGGTATATCTGCAAACGGCGCGACAGTTTCCTTACGGTATGGAATGTTACCGTCAACGGTATAAAAAGCGGCAGAACAGTTGATATAGGTATGACATCCGATCTTCATTTTGATTATCTTAATGCAAAGGATTTTGCCGAACAAAACCCGGCGGTGATGAGTTCGAGTTATAACAGAAACTGGCAGCGCGGCGGAAAATCCATCGGCAATGCAATTCGTGCGCTTGACTTTTGTGCACATACGGATCAGACAGTCGTGTGCGGAGATAATATGGATTATTTTACACGCGGTGCATTGGAGTGCGTTGAGAAATATGTATTGCATCCGTATCCGGAAGCACTTGTGGCACTCGGCGGTCATGATGTTTTGTGCCGTATGCAGGGCGAGGTCGAAGATACTATTCCTCTTATTGAAAAGAAAATGCGTTTATCCGCCGTATGGAACAACGACATTGAATATTGCTCCAGAATTATTGCGGACAGGGTTATGGTTATTGTTATGAACAACGACATGGGAATATATACCGCTGACCAGTGCGAAAAAATAGAAAACGATATCAGACGTGCAAAAGAAAATTCATATACGGTTCTTATATTTCAGCACGAGCCGATGTGCACAGGCAACCCGAAAGACACGAATGTGCCTTTTATACGCACTATCTGGGAAAACGATATGCACGATTTTTATTCGCAGTTTGCCGGTTCGGACGGCAGCTGTGACGATACAATGCGAATGTACAGATGTATAACTCAAAATGCGGATGTCATTAAAGGTGTTTTCTGCGGTCACCTGCATAACGAGGTATACACAGAAATTCTTGCATCGGAAAAGCTTTCGGACGGAGACAGAAAAGAGACGGTTATTCCGCAGTATATTGTAACATCAAATGCATATGAAAACGGAGCTGTAATGCATATCAGAGTATTGTAAAATCAAAATCGGAAAGGATGATTTAAGATGAAAAAGTTTTTATTTCAGGGTGATTCCATAACCGACGCAGACCGTTCGAGGAACCATGCGTCAAATTTTTATTTGGGTAACGGTTATCCGACGACAGTTGCCGGAATGCTCGGCACAGAACACAAAGGTGAATATGAATTTATTAACAAGGCAGTAAGCGGAAACAGAATTGTTGATTTGTATGCGCGAATCAAAGTTGACATATTAAATCTCAAACCGGATTATATGTCGGTGCTTATCGGAGTAAATGACGTATGGCATGAACTTACCATAGGCAACGGTGTATCTGCCGAAAAATATGAGAAGATTTATTCAATGCTTATCGAAGAGGTTCTGGAGGAGCTTCCGAATATCAAAATATTTATATTGGAACCGTTTTTGTGCCACGGAACTGTTACCGATCAGGATTGGGATATATTTATGAGCGAGGTAAAAGAGAGAGCAGCGGCGGCAAAGAGGATTTCCGAAAAATACAACCTTGTTTTCGTGCCGCTTCAGGATAAATTTGAAGAAGCGCAAAAGGCGGCCGATTTTACCTGCTGGACTCTTGAGGGTGTTCACCCGACTGCCATGGGACACGGAATTATAGCAAGGGCATTGATCGAGGCAATTGATAACGAGGCATAATGCTTAGCCGTTTCGGCGCTTACAAACAAGAATATTAATTAAATAAAAACGTATCATTTCTGCTAGGCATATTTTTTGCAGTAACATCATTTATATGAAAAACATATTATATTTATGAACAAAATTTTGGAGGTGTCTGTATGAATATGCCGTTTATGCCGGAAAATCCGCGCCTTGGGTTTGCCTATGTTCCTTTTCAGAAGTTCGAAAACATGTACAGCATGAAAGAAGGACTCAAGCAGGGCACGATTTTCAAGGATCTTAATATCCCGTTTGAGCAATACTGCGCAAATCCGATTATGAATCCGTTTACGAGATAAGGAGGAGTAGAAATGATATATCCCACCGCACCGTTTTGCCCCTTTGGGGACGAGTCGAACGATAAATCCGACAGCAGCGCAAGCCGCGGAAAAAACACGGGCGATTCCGCCGCAAATCAAGATAATACAGTTGACAATCCGCTTTTTGATAATGCCGACAACATGCTCGGCGCAGACAAACTGAGCCGCGAACAGCTGTTTAACTTTATAAACGAACTTACGTTTGCTCTTGTTGAGCTGAATTTGTTTTTGGATACTCACCCCGACGACGAACAGGCGTTGAAAACTTTTACGATGCTTGCCGCTGCCCTTAAAAGCTACAGGCACGATTATGTAAACCGCTACGCTCCGCTGACAGCATACGATTCGTCGGATCAGACGCCGTTTGAATGGGTTTCACCCGAAAACAAATGGCCATGGCAAAATTAAGGAGGCGCCGATATGTGGAATTATGAAAGAAAACTTTTGTACCCCGTTAAGATAAAAAACAAAAATCCGCTGCTTGCAAAAATTGTTATCAGCCAGTACGGCGGAGCGTACTGCAAATGTTTGAGTAGTCCGGCTAATGCCGCCAAAACACGCATTTAAGCCGTTTCCCGCCATCTCCGCCTTTTATAATTTCTTTAAAAATTGTCCTTGCCATATTGTTCTTTTCCATATTACTTACATCAGCATCTTTCAAAACCTCGGTCAATCTGCGAATCTCTTTTTTGTTTAGCTTGACTTCTTCTTTTGGTTCTTCCTCACGAGCTTGCTCAAGCATTTCATTCAGCTTATCAATTTCATCTGTAATGGCTTTTTTCTTTGCTTTGTACTCTTCAAGAGTATCTACACCATCTTCATAAGCAAGTTTTACTCTCTCCAGACGAATCTCAAGTCTTTGAACTTGTGCAGATATTATCCTGCTGTCATCGTTGATATTTACTTCCTTAGCAGAATTAGGCTCAGCAAATTCCAGTTCAACATTTGGTAGTTCTATTTCGGATAAAATGTTAAGAATGATATTAGCTATTTTTTCTGCTTTTATATATCCAACGCCATCACATTTTCCTCTGCTTCGCTCTGAACAACCGAAGTATCCGCCCTGATAAGACAAAACTTTGCCACATTTTTCACACCTTAATAATCCGGTTAACCAATGAGATAAATCTTTACGATCTGAATTATAATACTTACCATACTTTTCTTTTTGCTTAACCAGTCTTTCCTGTGTCTTATCCCATGTTTCCATATCTATAATAGGTTCGTGATGTCCATCGCTGATAATCATATCTTCCAAATTATAGTTTCTTGAGCGTTTACCATTTGGACTCCAACAGATTTTTCCTATGTACAACATATTGTGAAGCCAATAGTCTATGGTTCTGTTCTCAATTTTACAGTTCCGATGTGTTTTTATTCCCATAGCATTTAGTTCTTTTGCAATTGTTAAAAAGCCCTTTTTGTTCAGATAGTCATTAAAAACTTTACGTATAATCTCTGCTTCTTCAGGAACAATCACATATTCACCATTTTCAACCTTATAGCCAAATCCGGGAATCGAGAGAACACCGCCTCTTTTTGCTTTTTCTGTCATTCCTCGTTTTACTTCTTCAGCAAGGTTGATACTGTAAAATTCGTCCATTGCTTCGATAATAGCTTCTATAAGGATAGATAATTTATCATCACCTATATCTTCACTAACTGAAACAACATCAATATTACGCTCTTTTCTGAGCATAGATTTATAAACAATGCTATCTTCACGATTTCGTGCAAATCGACTGAATTTCCAAACTAATATAACGTCAAACGGTTTCGGATTACATTTTGCCAAACCTATCATTTCATTAAATGCAGGTCTGTTTTTTGTTTTTCTTCCGCTGATGCCTTCATCTACAAATATAAATTCTTCAGGTAATAAAATTTGATTTTTTTCCGCATAGAGTTTTATTTTTTCTAACTGACTGTCAGGACTGTACTCGAGCTGATCATCAGTAGAAACTCGTATGTAAGCTGCCGCCACTTTCATTTTGTTTAACCTCCTTCCCTGAAAAAACGGCAACTATTTATTCTATACGATTATTGTATCAATGCCGCTTTTTGAAATCAAATTTTTTTGCTTTTAATTTTAATTTTTTGGTTATGGTATTCACTCAACGCTCGTGCCTCCATATCTTTTTTCCATTGTTCCACTTCATCTTCATTTAAGCTTGAGAGCATCACATCCTGCTCATCATCACTTGCTACGAAGAGTTCAACCACAAACTCATTCATCTATACCACCTCTCATAATTTTATGTTTTAATTTCAACTTAAATAACAATGTACAAACCGTCTTTTGAACATAAAAAAAACGACCGGCATAACCGATCGTTAAAAGCAAAAGAGCATCTAATATTCATCAAAATACTTCTTTTTTATGTTTTTTGCAGTATATTCCAATTCAGGAAACAAATACTGTTCGTTTATATTTAAGCATTCAAGTTCTTGCAGTATTTTTTCTTTGTATTTAGGTTCAATCAATATGCTGCAAAACTCGTTTCTCATTATTCCTTCTTCAATTGGAGCAATTATATGCTCAATAGAAAACCGCTTCTTCAATGCAATTGCACAATTACCTTTTTCACATTTATTTATATCGAGTTGCTCAAATTCCTTTTCATATAAATGATATAGTTTATTAAGACTTTCAGATGAAACGCAAAATCTAAACAGATTATTTGCTCCGTTAGGTTCAGGATAAATTTCTTCAATATTTTCATTTTCTTTAATAAATTCAATTTGTTTTTTATCTTCAGCGGTGAGTTGAATTCCGTATGCAATTTCATCCTCATTCATACCACTTTTTTCTAAATATGCAATTCTCGCCTTTTTGTCATATAAAATATTATCAAATACCATAAAAACAGCAGATTGTCTTTTAATTCTCTCGTTTGAATATTTAGGTTTAATCATTATTGGAAATCGTTTATAAGCTGCATACGATAAAAGCGACATTTGACCTTTTGCCATATCATCAAAATATACATTTGTGTAATCTGATATTTTATATAATCCTGAAATTAACTCAACTAACTTACTTACATTGTATGTACAAGAATTATATGTACAGATAACTCGACCAGTCGTATTTCTTCTTTCTTTTTGACAAGCAAAATAAAGCGCAACCAAAGGATTTGTTGTGAAATCAAGTAATCTTGTCGGAATGCCGTAATGTTGCATTTTAGCTAGCAAGTCAAAATCAGAAGTGATTCCTGAAAATTCTTCAGGTTTGAGAGTGAGCATCTCATTTATCATTTCTGATTCACAAAATTCGACAGGAGCAACATGTCTTCCTAAATGAGGCATAAGTGTCCATTCGTAATTTGTCATACCTCGAAAAAACAACTCTGTGTAATCTCCTCCAGGTTTTGACTTAATTATATCCAGCACAGTAATAAAATCGGATAAAGACTTGACTTTAAAAGTTGTATGTTTATACTCCTGTAATTGAAAGTTATATTGTACTTTCATATCTGTTGACAATTTTTTAAAACTGTTTTTTGATTTAATGTGTTCACAAAAAGATTTTCTCGGCATATATCACACCTCCACTTTTTATTTTCTAAATATTGGAATATATTTATCAAAAGTTCACCAAAAATTACTATATATTCTCCAACAAGTCTTCAATCTTGCATCCAAGTGTTTTTGAAAGTGCAAGAAGGGTTGTTGTCGCTGCTTTATTTATATCCTTTGCCTTCAATTCATACTGTTGCAAAGTTCTTAGGTTTACTCCTGATTTCTCGGAAAGTTCTCTTTGGGAGTAGCCGATGTTTTTACGAAGTTCTTGCAATTTTGTTGTTGTAGTTTTTCTTTCGATTATTGAATTTACAACATCAACAAATTTATCTTCATGTGCTTCATGAAGTGTTGGATAAAGCTTTTCAATTTTTTTTGCAGATACATTTTGAAAAATGTCTTTAAATGTTCTGCCTGTATTCCACTGATAATAAGCTACAATCCATCCACACCAATATTCAGGAGAACAATCATATTCGGTCTGCACTTCCGGGAGGTCTTGTTCAATTCCTGCTTTTATAATAATTTCGTGCACAAGTTCTGTTCCTGATAATCCCGAAATGATTTTAGGTACGCCGTTTCCAAACTGTGTGGCAAATCCGGTTGTGATAAATAAATCAAAGAATTTCTGCAAGCTTATCTTACAAGCATTTACCGCATAGTCTGCTGCTTCGCCCAAGTTTCGCATTGCATCATCTAAATACTGTTCATCGTAAGCGTGCATCATCAGGCTTTACCTCCTCACGAATAATATCTCTCATAAACAATCCGTTTAAATCTTCTTTTTCAAGTTCAGCATTAAATGCTTCTCTTGCTTCATCGTCTCGTGCTTTACGTTTTGCATAGTAGATTGTATTATCGCAAACTTCGTAAGAAACAAATTTAATCTCATCAAATGCATTCTTACTCTTTAAAACAACCTGCTCGCCAAGTTTTCCAAGGCGCATAGCATAAGATAACTGATTGAGTGAAATTTCATTATTAACAAAAGCTCTTGCAAATGAGAAATAAGAATCGTCAGCACGGTAGCCGATAATTGCATCATAGCCTTCTGTATCGGGCATGAAATGCTCGATAAGCCATTCACGACCACGTTTCATAACCGGAGTAGATAAACGAACCTTTCTATTCTTCATTAAGATTGCAAGCCAATGCAAAATGGTATATTCGTCTGAGGAAAGATTTAAAACCTTAAGGTTAGACAAATCTATCTCGTATTTATTTACAAAGCCGTCAACATCTTCGGTACAAGCCCATTCTTTTGCAAGCTCAATATGTTCTGTGCAGTAAAAACCTCTACCGTAATCGTTATAGGTTTTTCCCTTACCAAATTGTGGCTTTTCAATGATTTCAGGCGAGCCGTGATATATTGTTAATTTACTCATAGTTACACTCCTCATGCTTCTGTAGAGTTATACATATGTATTATACTCCCACAGAAGTATTTTGTCAAGACCTCTGTGGGAGTTTGTGAAAAAATATATATTATTCTAAGTCGTAAAGGATATCTTCCAAATCTGCAACAGCTTCTTCAATGAAGCTTGAGTGTAGAATTTCATTATCAACGATACATTTATACTCATCCGGCAAACGAACACCTGCTGTCTTGATTATCGTATGTAAGACACAAAATGCTTCTTCTATCAAATCCTGCTCACACATAGATTCAAGAGCATTATATAAATTTTGCA
>CAKSIN010000010.1 GCA_934463115.1 uncultured Clostridia bacterium | reverse complement strand
GCTGTCTTTTTTTAGTCATAAAACTTTTTTACTTTTTTCTCAAAAAACTCTTGACTTTTTATAGCTGGTCTACGGCGAAAATTGCGGTGAGTACAATCGTTTGGCATGTGCACCGTAGGAACGGTTATTAACCATTCCGATTTTACAGCTTAATATGGAAAAAATATATACAAATAACAGGAGGTAGAAATGTCTAAAAGAGGCGAAGCAATTTACAAAAGGAAAGATGGCCGTTGGGAGGCGCGTGTACTGCTGTACCGCGAGAACGGAAAAAGCAAATACAAGTCGCTGTATGCCGCAACATACTCGGAGGCGAAGCAGCAAAAACTTGAATATTGTGCAAAAATGTTTGGCGAAAATGGTGTAAAGTTTCGAACCAATAGTACGAAGTTTTACACTATTGCAAATATTTGGCTTGATGAAATAAAGCACAAAGTCAAAGAATCCACCTACACCCGATACCACCGAATCGTTGAAAAATGTTTGATTCCGCGCATTGGCAACATCAGACTGACGGATATGGATATTCCCATGCTGAACCGATTTACATATGACATATCAAAAAACGGCAGTACACGCGGCAGTGCGCTTTCTCCAAAAACCGTTTCCGATATTTTGAGTGTACTTAAGCAAATTATAAACCGAGGCAATACCTGCGGGTATTCAAACATAAATACCGCTCTGATAAATTGCCCAAAGTTCACCCTCAAAAAAGCTGAGATAATAAACTGCGGCGAACTTTGCCGTCTGGAAAAACTGCTGTGGAATTTAGGAGATACATTAGCACTCGGAATACTTTTTTCATTATTTACCGGTGTGCGCATAGGCGAGTTGTGCGGTTTGCGCTGGGGTGATATCGACTTTGTGTACGGTACTGTAAAGATTTGCCGAACGGTCGAACGTATTGCCGACATAAGTACGGAGTCCGAGCGCAAAACAAAGGTCATTCTTTCAGAACCGAAAACCGATAATTCAAAGCGAATTATTCCTCTTCCAAACAGATTTATTGAATATTTATCCACATTTCGCCGTGATGATGCTTGCTATTTGCTCACCGGAACAAAAAATTACTGCGAACCGCACAATATGTATGTGCGCTACACGCGACTTTTGAAGCGAAACGGATTTGAAAAACACACTTTTCATGCACTTCGGCATACATTTGCGACACAATGTGTCGAAGTGGGATTCGATGTTAAATCACTGTCCGAAATTCTCGGACATGCCGATGTTTCCACCACAATGCGCTGCTATGTACATCCGTCCATGAATCAAAAACGCAAACAAATGGAACTGCTGTGCAATCAGAAAATGAGTGGTACAAATAATTGTCAGTTTGTCTGAAACCGACCGGTATCACTTTGATGTACTCCCTTTGCAAATGAAGTTGAATACTTCATTACACAATAATGCAAAATAATGCAAAAAATTTTAAAAAGCTATTGACACAGCGAAAAACATGTGTTAAAATGAATAAAATTAAATTTGAAAGACGTTGACGAAGAGTGCACACTTGTATGCCCCGGGAGAGAGGTGGCGGTTGGTGCGAGCCATGGGAACAGCATTTGTGTTTGTAGCTTCCGAGTCGGGAGGAAGAAAGCCGTGCGGCAAGTAGAACCTCTCCGTGATTGCTGCGTTAATGCATAGGGATTGATAGATCCTGAGAGTGGCAGTCGGATTTTCGGCTGCAATTTGAGTGGTACCGCGGGTAGTGATTTATCGCACTCGTCTCAAGTAACTATACTTTGGGACGGGTGCTTTTTTCGTCCCGCGAAAAGGAGAATGATTACTATGACAAGCACAACATCCGAGCTCAACATGAAGATTAAGGAAATGGCGCGCCGAATCCACGAGCTGCGCGACATTGAGGGGAAAAGTATTGAAGAAATGGCGCGCAGCACCGATGTAAGTGCCGAGGAATACACCGCCTGCGAGGACGGCGAGTGTGATTTGAATTTTGCGTTTATATATCGTTGTGCGAAAGCGCTGCGCGTAAATGTGACGGATATTATAGAGGGACACAGCCCGAATCTAAAGTCATACACAGTAACGAGAAACGGCGGCGGGCAGGAGATTGCCAATGCCCACGGCATGACATACTACAATCTGGCATATGCTTTTCGCAACAGAATAGCCGAGCCGCTGTATGTTCAGAGCATATATGACGAATCGGCGCAAAGCCGCGACATTGAGCTGACAACCCATGCCGGGCAGGAATGCGACATTGTAATCGACGGTCACCTGATGGTTCAGGTCGGCGAGCACAAGGAGCTGCTCGGCCCCGGCGACAGCATATACTACAACAGCGACACTCCGCACGGAATGATAGCCGTAAACGGGCGCGACTGCACGTTTTATGCAATAGTTTTGCGCGGAGACGACAGCACATCGGAGAGCAAATCCGACAAAATCAGCGACAAGATAATCGGCCGTCCGCTGCGCGACGACAAAGACAGGATATATCACAAATTTGTGGATGTTGTTGAAGATAAAAACGGAACACCCACATCAATCACCTTTAAAAACACAGAGCACTTTAACTTTGCATTCGACCTTGTGGATGAGCTGTCCAAGAAAGAGCCCGACAAACTTGCTATGTTGCATATTGCGAGCGACAAAACCGAGCGCCGGTTCACATTCACCGACATGCGCCGCGAATCAAACCGATGCGCAAACTATTTTACATCGCTCGGAATAAAAAAGGGCGACAGGGTTATGCTTGTGCTTAAGCGCCACTATCAGTTCTGGTTTGCAATGCTGGGGCTCAACAAAATCGGCGCAATAGCCATACCGGCGGTAAATCAGCTCCAGGAACACGATTTTGAATACCGTTTTAAATCAGCCGGAGTAAGCACCATAATCTGTACATCCGACGGTGACACTGCTCACCAGGCCGACATTGCCGCTGCGAACTGTCCCGAACTTGTGAACAAAATCATTGTGGGAAAAAGCCGTGACGGCTGGCACAACTTTGACGAAGAATATACACGTTTCAGCACGCACTACGACAGGACTCCGGACTCTCCGGGCGGTGATGACCTCATGCTGATGTTCTTTACATCCGGCACATCGGGTTACCCCAAGATTGCCGCTCACAACTACAAATATGCGCTGGGACATTTTCACACGGCGAAATACTGGCACAATGTAAACCCCGACGGTCTGCACTTTACAATTTCGGACACCGGCTGGGCAAAAGCAATGTGGGGCAAGCTGTACGGGCAATGGCTGTGTGAGGCGGCAACATTCGTGTATGACTTTGACCGTTTTGATGCAGCAGACATTCTGCCCATGTTTGCAAAGTACCACATAACCACATTCTGTGCGCCGCCGACAATGCTCCGAATGATGATAAAGCAAGATATTTCTCAATACGATTTATCATCCGTAGAGCACATGACCACAGCCGGCGAAGCACTCAATCCCGAGGTTTACCGTCGGTTTGAAGAGGCAACGGGATTACGGATTATAGAGGGATTCGGTCAATCGGAAAGCACAATGATAATCGGCAATCTGACAGGTGCGCCGCACAAAATCGGTTCCATGGGCAAGCCTGCGCCGATATACAAAGTTGAGCTTTTGAACTCCGAGGGCAAACCGGCGAAACCAAGCGAAGAGGGAGAAATAGTAATCGACGTATCCGACGGTGCTCCCTGCGGATTATTCACCGGATACTACCGCGACACAGAAAAAACCGCCGAGGTATGGCACGACGGCTACTATCACACCGGTGACGCTGCATGGCGCGACGAGGACGGTTTCTACTGGTATGTCGGCAGGGTGGACGATGTTATCAAATCATCCGGCTACCGCATAGGGCCGTTTGAAATAGAGAGCGTAATAATGGAACTGCCATACGTATTGGAATGCGGGGTATCGGCTGTTCCGGATGATGTCCGCGGACAGATTGTAAAGGCAAGCATTGTTCTTGTGGATTCGTCGCTTGCAAATGACGATTTGAAAAAGGATATTCAAAACTATGTAAAGGAGCGCACTGCGCCGTACAAATATCCGCGTATTGTGGAATTTAAAGAAAGCCTGCCCAAAACAGCAAGCGGAAAAATTCAAAGAAACCTTTTATAAGAAAAATCGGCGGCATGCCGGAGTGCAATGCCGCCGATTTTTTTATTTATCCAACTGATTTTTCTTTTTTATGTATTCATCCATTACCAGTTTTTCAAACAGTCTCTTGAATGCTACAAAGCCTGTTTCACTTTTTCCGACTGCCGTCACAAGCACGGTATAGAATTTCATTCGTCTGCCGCCGTAGATGTCTGTGAAAATCTGATCGCCGACAAGGCAGATTTTGCACGGTTCAAGATTGAACATACCGCAAACCTTTCGAAGATTTTTTTTGAACGGTTTCCACGCGCGATACATATACGGAATATCCGTTCCGGTTAAAAAGGCTTCAACACGTTCACGATAGTTGTTGGAGATAATCATGCACTGTATTCCGCTGCGGCGGAGTGAATTAATATATTCCTTCACATTATCGGGAATATGCTTTGTGTCGTGAGTCACAAGGGTATTGTCTATATCAAACACAACCCCCTCTATGCCATGCGCCCTAAAAAAACCTGCATCCAGTTCAAAAACATTATTTGCCGTTGTGTGCGGATAAAATGCCGAAAACATCGCGTTCCTCCCATACAAAAAGGGAGCAGTTGCCCGCTCCCGTGTGATTTGTGTATTACATAAGATATTTCTTCGCCAAAGCGTTTACCGCTCTGCCGTCTGCTCTGCCCTTAATCTGAGGCATAACAGCTGCCATTATCCTGCCCATGTCCTTCATTGTGGAAGCACCTGTGCTTTCAACGGCTTTTTTTACAATTTCGTCTAACTCGTCTTCAGATAATTGGGAAGGTAAATAACCCATTACAATTTCTATTTCTCTGTTTAACTGTGTTATAAGTTCCTGTCTTCCGCTCTTTTCATAATCAGGAAGCACGTCCTTACGCTTTTTGAGCTCCTTTGACACAACTTCGATAACTCCGTCGTCATCAAGCTCGGTGCGGTTGTCCTTCTCGTACTGGAGAATTGCAGCCCTGATACTCTGAACGGTATTCTTTCTGACTATATCCTTTTCTTTCATGGAGAGTTTAAGATCCTGTGCCAGTTGTTCCTTTAAACTCATGATAAAATCCCTCCGCTTCGGATACTATTTATTTATAAGAACGCTTTCTTGCAGCCTCCGACTTCTTTTTACGTCTAACGCTTGGCTTTTCGTAGTGTTCTCTCTTTCTGATTTCGGATAAAACGCCCGACTTTGCGCACTGTCTCTTAAATCTGCGGAGCGCGCTGTCCAAAGATTCATTATCTTTAATTCTGATTTCTGCCATTAAAATTCCCTCCCTCCGTTATTGCCTGTCATTCTAACACATAACGGGTTAAGACAAAATTTACACTCATTTATTATACAAAATTTTTCGGATTATGTCAAGGAAAATTTGAAATTATCTTTAAAAATCCGCATATTATTGTATTTACGGCACATATTAACGCTTTTCGCCCAGCATATCGGGGCGTTTTTCGCGTGTTTCACGTATTGCATTTTCCATGCGCCACTGTGCTATCAGCTTGTGATTTCCGCTAAGCAGCACCTCGGGCACCTTTCGCCCGTGAAATTCGGGCGGCCTTGTGTACTGCGGATACTCCAAAAGTCCGCTGTAGTGCGATTCATCCGTAAAGCTGTCCTCATTGGACAACACACCCTCCACCATACGGCTCACGGAATCAATAACCGCCATTGCGGGAATTTCTCCGCCTGTAAGAACATAGTCTCCGATAGATACTTCCTCGTCCACTATCTCGTCAATTATCCGCTGGTCTACACCCTCATAGTGACCGCAGATAATCACAAGTTCATCCATTCGGCTTAGCCGCACCGCATGTTCCTGGCGAAATACGGTTCCCTTCGGAGACATATATATCACATACGGCTTTGCGCTGCATGTTTTGCATACGCTCTCATACGCAAGGTATATCGGCTCCGCCTGCATTATCATTCCGCGGCCGCCGCCATAGGGATAATCATCCACTCTATTGTGCTTGTTTGTTGCAAAATCGCGGATATTCACAATGTTAAATTCAAGTATTCCTGCCTTTTCGGCTCTGCCGAGCATACTGTCATGCAGAACACTGCCGAACATTTCGGGAAAAAGAGTGAGTATATGATACTTCATGCTTCATCACCGTCCGAGAGTCCCTTCGGCAATATTACATCAATACGTCCGTCTGCAATGTTTATTTCCGACACGACATCTTTTATTGCAGGGACAAGCAAATCCCTCGCGCCGTCGCGCCGAACAACATATACATCGTTGCTGCCCGTATTCAGAACATCGGCAATTTTCCCCAGTGATTTTTCGCCCTCAAAAACTTCAAGCCCTATTATATCCGACACAAGGTACACCCCATCGGGCAAATCCTCAAATATATCCCTGTCGGTATACACAACCCTGTTTTTGAGTTTTTCGGCATCTTCTATGGAATCAACTCCGGAGAGCCTAACGAGCACGCACGATTTCTGATAGCGCACGCTCACTACCGGGTAGCATTTTTCCGGTGAAACATACAGATTGTCGAATGCCTCGAAAACCTCGGGCGAATCTGTCCACGGATTTATCTTAATCTCACCCTTAAGGCCGTGAGTGTTTACTATTTTTCCAACTTCTATAAGTTTATTCACAACATTCACTCTCCCAAAATCAAAATGGGGATGCAAAAAAGTGAACCGTCCGGACACTCTTTTCTATCCCCACGCAAGGCGGCACAAACCATGTGCCTGCCTAAAATTATTGAACTATTTCCACAATATATTTTTTGCCGCTGCGTGCCGACGCTGCCTTGATTACCGAGCGGATGGACTTTGCAATTCTGCCCTGTTTGCCGATAACCTTGCCCATGTCGTCTTCGTTCACGCGGAGCTCCAAAACAACAGTCTGACCGCCGTCCGTCTCGGTGACGCTTACATCATCGGGAGAGTCGACAAGCGACTTTGCGATATATTCCAATAACTCCTTCATAAGCTCCAAACCTCCCAAAAGCCTATTTTATTATGCCGCTTACTTTGAGCAATGCTCTAACGGTATCTGTCGGCTGAGCGCCTGTAGCGAGCCATTTCTGAGCCTTTTCGGCATCAATGTTGATTGTTGAAGGATCTGTTTTGGGATCAAATGTACCAATCTCTTCAATGAATCTGCCGTTTCTCGGATATCTTGAATCAGCAACTACAACTCTGTAGAACGGAGTCTTTTTTGCACCCATTCTCTTCAAACGTATTTTTACCATTTGTATTCACCTCCGAATTATTTTTAAACAATATATAAACAGCTATCTCAAAAAGTTTCCGAATCCGCTCATTGCGCGTTTCATTTTCTTAGGATTGCTGAATTGTTTCATAAGTTTGCGCATTTGCTCAAACGATTTTAAAAACTGGTTTACATCCTGCACCTGTGTGCCGCTTCCGTCGGCAATTCTCTTTTTTCTGCTCGAATTGATTATAGACGGATCATTGCGTTCCTTTTTTGTCATGGACGTGATTATAGCCTCTATGCGGTCGATTTTCTTTTCATCAAAATCCACTCCGCTGAGCGCCTTTTTGTTAACACCGGGGAGCATTCCGATTATATCGGACATTGAACCCAGCTTGCGCATGCCGCGCATTTGCTCGAGGTAGTCATCCAATGTGAATGTCTGGCGGCGAATCTTTTCTTCCAGTTCCTTTGCCTGTTTATCGTCAAATGCCTGCTGCGCTTTGTCTATCAGTGTGAGCACATCGCCCATACCGAGTATACGCGACGCCATTCTGTCCGGGTAAAACCAATCCAGGTCGCTGAGTTTTTCGCCCTGACCGACAAGCTTAATCGGTTTGCCGGTAACTGCGCGCACAGACAGTGCCGCGCCGCCTCGCGTGTCACCGTCCAACTTGGTGAGTACCACACCGGTGATATCGAGTTTTTCATCAAATGCCGACGCTACATTAACCGCGTCCTGACCTGTCATTGAATCGAGCACAAGCAGGATTTCCGACGGTTCAAGTGCATTCTTGATATTCTCCAGCTCGTCCATCAGTTCTTCGTTAAGGTGGAGTCTGCCGGCTGTATCTATAATAACAACGTCATTGCCGTGGTGTTCGGCATGGCGCACCGCCTCTTTAGCAATATGCACCGCGTCGTTGCTTTCATCAATCGAAAACACAGGTATATCAAGCTGCTGCCCGACAACCTGCAGCTGTTTCTTTGCCGCCGGGCGATACACGTCGCACGCGGCGAGGAGCGGCCTTTTACCCTGTTTTTTAAGTATTCCGCCTATTTTGGCGCTTGTGGTGGTTTTTCCGGCGCCCTGCAATCCCGTCATCATTATTACTGCCGGTGATTTGGAACCGAAATTGAGCTTTGATACACCGCTGCCCATAAGCGCGGTGAGCTCGTCGTTTACAATTTTAATAACCTGCTGTGCAGGTGTAAGGCTCTCCAAAACATTGGAGCCGAGTGCTTTGTCGGATACGGATTTGATAAAATCCTTTACAACCCGAAAGTTAACGTCCGCCTCAAGCAATGCAAGTTTAACCTCGCGCATGGCAGCCTTTAAATCTGCCTCGGAGATTTTACCCTTGCCTCTGAGTTTTTTAAATGTTTGCTGAAGTTTTTCTGCCAGACTGTCGAATGCCAAAGGTATCACCTCCTAAAAGAAATTGCGAACTCTGTCCAGTGCCGATATGATTTCGCCGTATGTTTTGCCGTCGAGTACTTCGCCCTTGTGCAAAAGTTTCTCTATGCCGTCCGCAAGCGAAAGCACTTCTTTGAATTTTTCCGCAAGTCGGAGCCGTTCTTCGTACTCCTCCAGTTCGGCGGCGGATTTTCGGATATTTTCGTGAACACCCTGGCGCGTCATGCCCTCGTTTTGGGCAATCTCCGACAGCGACAGGTCTTCGTAATAATACTGCTTCATAATTTCAAGCTTTCTCTCGCTCAAAAGGTTTCCGTAGAAATCAATAAGCAAAGAAATATTCATATCCTTCATATCATCACCGACTGCTGTCAATCAATTTGCTTTACACCTATTTTAATATATTTTTTTCCCTTTGTCAAGCATATTTATTAATTTCTTTGAATTTTATTGTAAAAATTAATAATATTTGACCATTTGACAATTCGGTGGTATACTAAGTGCAAATAAAAAAATACAAAGGATGGTAATTATTTATGGAAGAATTGGTTGCAGTAATGCAGAGAATCAAAGATTTGCTCATCGACATAAACAGTAAATTGGACACTGTTTGCGCCGACAGCTCGATATGCGTCGAAAATATTTATGACACAGTGAACGACATTCGGGATAACAGTGAAAATTCCGCTGATGCCATATGCTCAAAACTCGATGATATCGCATCGGCAATCGACAGCCTGTGTTAAATTTTTGCACTTTGGTATTGACGTTGGTTTACCCTTATGCTAAAATTATCATAGCAGTTGTATATCATTAAAACTTCACGGAGGTATTTTACAATGAACACACGAAAATTAACCGGAATCTCACTTTTGTTTGCAACAGTTGTCGTTTTGCAGCTTATTGCAACACTTATACCGATGAAACCATTTACAATATCGCTTGTTCAGATACCGATTGTAATAGGCGCATGCATATACGGCAGAAAAACCGGCGCACTCCTCGGTACGGCATTTGGAATTGTTGTACTGTTTGCATGTATATCCGGAGCCGATGCGGGCGGACACATGCTGTGGGAGGTAAACCCATTTGCAACGGCGGCAGTTGTCATTGTCAAAGGTGCCGCTGCCGGATATATTTCCGGAGCAATTTATTCGCTTGCATGCAAAAAAAATGAAAATTCCTATACCGGCGGCGTTCTTGCCGCGGCAGTCAGCCCGATTGTCAACACGGGTGTGTTCTGTATCTCAATGATTCTGATATTCAAAGATACGCTCAGCGCATGGGCAGGCGGCACAGATGTGCTGTATTATGTTATATTCGGCCTTGTGGGAGTAAACTTTTTGATTGAATTTTTTATCAATCTGATTCTTTCACCGGCAATTGTGCGTGTCATTAAAACAAGAAAGCGTGTATAATAACTATGAGAGAAATATTTTTAAATGAGCTGGGCGGATTTTGTGTCGGAAACTGTTCCGACAAAATCGGCGGAACCGGCGTAACAGCATTGATTTTTGAACGCGGTGCGGTATGCGGACTTGATGTTCGCGGCGGCGGACCGGCATCACGCGAGAGCAACCTGCTGAATCCCCTGTCGGCAGCCGAAAAAATACATGCAATAGTCCTCAGCGGCGGCAGTGCATACGGTCTTGACAGCGCCGGCGGAGTGATGAAATTCTTAGAAGAAAAAGGAATCGGATTTGATACCGGATATGCAAAAGTTCCGCTTGTATGCGCATCATGCATATACGATTTATGCGTGGGCGATCCGACGTGCAGACCGGACAGGAACATGGGTTACAATGCCGCAAAAGCCGCATTTGACGGCGATTTTGAACCGGGATGCAACGGTGTCGGAACCGGTGCCACTGTCGGAAAGTTGCTCGGAGCGGACTATATGATGAAATCCGGTCTTGGAGTGTACGCATGCGAAACGGGCGGACTCAAAGTGGCGGCAATTGTTGCCGTGAACGCGCTCGGCGATGTCTTTGAAAACGACGATATCATATGCGGAATGTACGATTCAAATGCCGGCAGATTTTTGAATACAGCTGAGCAGATGTACGCAAGCGTAAAACCGAAAGGCAATCTGTTTACATCGAATACAACAATCGGCGCTGTTGTAACCAATGCCGCTTTTTCAAAATCAGAAATGAATAAAATTGCCGCCATGGCGTCAAACGGCTGCGCACGCGCCATAAATCCGATAAACACAACCGCAGACGGCGACAGCATTTACGCGGCAAGCACAGGCGAGTTCGCAGCGGACATAAACATTGTGGGAACGCTGTGCGCCGACGCCATGCAGAAGGCTGTCGTAAATGCTGTAAAAAATTCGATAAGTATGTATAATCTCAAATCATACTCCGACGTGTTCTACGCCCTCGGATGAGCGCGTTTGTACACCTCACGGATATGATTCTTCATAATCCGCGCATACACCTGCGTTGAAGCTATATCCTTGTGTCCGAGCATTTCCTGTATAGATGCGAGGTCGGCTCCGTTTTCCAGCAGATGTGCCGCAAACGAATGGCGCAGGGTATGCGGTGTGATATCTTTTTCAATTCCGGCACTCTTGGCATAGCATTTAACCAATTTCCAGAATCCCTGACGTGTCATAGGTTTACCGCTGCAGTTTAAAAAAAGCGTCTTGTCGTTTTCGTCATAGAGCATTGACAAACGGCAGTTGTTCATGTATTCACCAAGAGCGCTTACCGCCGCTTTTCCCAGCGGAATAATCCGCACATCAACATCACCCACACATTTAAGATACCCGAAATTCAAATCAACATCATCTGTTTTAAGCGTTATTATCTCCGATACCTTGATTCCCGTGGCATACAAAAGTTCCAGCATCGCTCTGTCGCGTATGCCCTTTTTTGTTTTGGTGTCCGGGCAGCGAAGCAGATTATCCACTTCGCTCGCCGTCAAAATCTGCGGCAATTTTTTTTGCTGTTTCGGAATCCGAAGCCGTATTGCCGGATTGCTGCGTATACGTCCTTTGAGCAGCAAATACGAAAACAGTGAACGAAGCGAAGCGGCACTGCGCGCCACAGATGACGCAGCTCTGCCCTCACCCTGCATGTAATCTATGTATTGCTCAACATCACTCTTTGTTATTTCGGAAAGTTCCAGACTATGCTCGTCTATATAATCGGAAAAGTGCCGTATATCGCGCGCATATGACTGCAGTGTATTGTTTGCCACACCCTTATCCTTTTCAAGATATTCAACAAAATCACACATAAGTGCATTCATTTTTATTTCCCCTTAAATTATATCAAAATATACACTGCCGCCTGAATCACATCAACAAGACAAAGCAGTGCAAAAACAATCATTACTCCGAAAGCATATGCCATGTAATCCGCAAATGCCGAAGAAAAAGCCGCCGCTCTCTCGCTTTTGGATTTTTTTCTGCAAAGAAAAAACATGGTTATATACAGCGGCACATTCATTATGCACGATGCCAGAACAACCGCACACAAAACAGACGCCCTGCCGGGTGCCAGCGTTCCTGCCGCCGTCATAACTGCAAGTCCCTTGCAGAACCCGTCGAAACCCAAAAGCGCAAGCAGCAAAAACGGTGTGCAAACGGTAAACGGACACACCAGTGCAAAACATGTGTATCTGAAATCACGCGCAACCGCTCTTTTCACAACCCGAAACCAATCGCTGTTTTCCAAAACTGCTCCGGATATATAATTTTTTGCCGCGTTACCCGCACTGCCGCCGATTCTGTGTGCGGTAACCATCCCAAATGCAATGCACACAGCAAAGAACAGGCAGCATATCAAAAAGAACTTTGCAAATTTATTATTGTTTTGCACGCGTAACAACTCCCTCATATCAATAATTATGAGAGAATACACCGATATATTACATCATATTGCGCGATTTTTCCGCACAGGCATCCACTGCATTTATAACCGCGGAGCGCAGTCCGGAATTTTCAAGCGCACAAACAGCCTCAATGGTCGTTCCTCCGGGAGAGCATACCATATCTTTCAGCACAGCGGGGTGCACAGACGTATCAAGCTGCATTTTTGCACTGCCGAGTACAGTCTGAGATGCAAGAATATAAGCGTCGCTGCGTTTAATTCCGTGCTTAACGGCTGCGTCGGCAAGCGCCTCGATAAACATAAAGACGTACGCCGGTCCACTTCCGCTTATCGCCGTGCAGGCATCCATAAGTTTTTCCGGAACAAGCATGCATTTTCCGCTGCACGAAAACATGTCCGAAACAAATTCAATATCCTGCTTTGCAATATTATCCATGCAGCATACCGTAGTCATTCCTGCGCCGGACATAAGCGCAAGATTGGGCATCGCCCTTATAACTCTTGCCGCCGGAAACATTTTCTGCAATGTGTCAAGTCTGATTCCTGCCGCTATCGAAACGAACACTTTGTTCTCGAATCCGCCGATATTTCTTATCTCACGCGAAAGAGAATCAAAACCATTTGGTTTTATACACAATATTATGTAATCCGATTTCTCAACCAGCTCCGACAAAGTTGTTACATTAATGTTACATTTTTCTATATCTTGCGGTATTGTATGACCGCATACATATATATGCTCTTCCGAGACAAATTTTGACTGTACAATTCCCGAAACAATGCTTTTTCCCATGTTTCCGACTCCGACTATTCCGATGTTATTTGCCATATACTGCACCTTCCCGTACAAATCATTAAATTTCGTTATCAAAAACTACACGGTAGTATACCACAAATTGTAATATTTTGTAAATAGAAATTTATAATTTTGTAAAATATTATGTAAACAATATGAATTTTTGTAAATAATTTACTTATATTTTTTGTATGTCAATTATGCATATTTAATAAAAAAGTGCATGAGTTTTTATTACATTATTTTAATAAACAAATTGTTAAATTACTTGTAATTCATCTGAAAAAATAGTATAATGGTATATGTAAAATTATGGTGAAGGGAAAAGAAAACATGGATTGGCTCAAGGTAACGGTCTGTACCGCAAGCGGTGCAATTGATTTGGTGTGCGACTCGCTGCGCGATATCGGTATAGACGGATTTGAAATAGAGGACAAGGCGGAGTTTGAGGATTTTCTGGAAAACAACAAAAAATATTGGGATTACGTGGATGAAGAACTTGCCGAATCAAAACGTGGTGAGACAAAAGTTATATTTTACATTCCGAATACTCCCGATGCGGCAGATGTAATCAAAAGTGCCGAGCAAAAAATGCTTGAACTGAAATCAAATGCTGCGGATATTGACCTTGGAAAATTACAAATATCCTGCGTCGGACTCAACGAGGAAGATTGGGCAAATAATTGGAAAAAATATTTTAAACCGACAAAAATCGGAGACAAAATTCTTATCTGTCCGCAGTGGTGCAAATGTGACAACGACGACGGCAGAATTGTATTTACGGTAAATCCCGGAATGACATTCGGCACGGGAACCCATGCCAGCACACGTATGTGCATAGTCGAGCTCGAAAAAATCGTTACACCCGAAACAACTCTCCTCGATGCCGGATGCGGCAGCGGAATACTTTCGATAATATCGCTTATGCTCGGAGCAAAATCCGCATCAGCCGTTGATATTGACGAAAACTGCATTCATGTTGCGTATGAAAATGCCGAAATGAACGGCATTGACAAATCACGCTACAATGTATACTCGGGTGATATTACAAACGACAAACCGCTGTTTGACAAGCTGCAGCGCGGCGGCGGTTATGACATAATAGTGGCAAATATTGTAGCCGATGTTATTATTTCGCTTCTTCCGACAGTGAAAAAGCTCATTGCAAAGGGCGGGACTTTTGTATGCTCCGGTATCATAGCCGAACGCCTTGCGGACGTAAAAAATGCGATGAATAAGGAAAATATACAGATACTCCGCATATGCGAAGAAAGCGGCTGGGCAGCAATAGTTTGCAAATTTTAAAAAACTACTTGCATAATGCAGGTAAAATATGGTATACTTAATAAAATGCATACAAATATATTTGCGAATAGATTTTCGCTTTGAAAGGAATAATCGATATATGCATAGATTTTTTGTACATCCCGCGCAAATATCGGAAAACTCGGTTCACATTTGCGGCGACGATGTCAAACACATATCGGGTGTGCTGCGTCTCGGAATCGGCGACACAATATGCGTGTGTGACGGTGCGTGCCATGATTTTGAATGCCGCATAACCGAAATAAGCAAATCGGAAATTACTGCCGAAATAACCGGCAAATCGGATAATATAAACGAAAGTAGCATAAATGTCACCCTGTACCAAGGCATTCCAAAGGGCGATAAAATGGATTTTATTGTGCAAAAGTGTGTTGAACTGGGTGCTGTAAAAATTGTTCCGGTCAATATGAAACGATGCATTGCAAAATCAAAAAATATTTCATCGCGGCTGGCACGCTGGCAGCGAATAGCTCTTGAGGCGGCAAAGCAATGTCAAAGAGGAATTGTTCCGGAAATCTGCGGGCCGGTTGATTTTGACAGCATGGTAAACACGATTTCGCACGAAAGCGCGCTTAATATTATGCCGTATGAATGTGAGGACAAAACCGGTCTTAAACATGCACTGCAAACGGCTGACAACGTGAAAGACATCAACATCATAATCGGACCGGAGGGCGGATTTGACGACAGCGAAGCCAAATCGGCGCGAGAAGCCGAAATACACACCGTAACCCTCGGAGCGCGGATTCTACGATGTGAAACAGCGCCGATAGCCACTGTTGCCGCAGTGATGTACGAATTCGGCAATATGTAATGCACGATTTGATTGAACCATTTTTGGAGGAAGATACATGAACAGAAAAAACAAACAACTAAATATATCGCGTGAGCTGCATTCAAATCTCATGCTGTTTACAACATCACTCACAATGATAAGCTTTGTGGTTATTATGCTCATATATATGGGGCTCAAAAACCCTGCGCTGAATAACACCGCAATAAACACATCACGCATCGGCGGTGCGGCAAGCTGGATTGCCGCTGCGTTTCTGGCATTTCACTCCGTTCGCGGCAGAAAGAAATATTTTGTGGAATACGTGATATATCTCATGATAATGGGATTTGGATTTACATTTATGTTTAACGTACCGGCGATTATTTTCTTTAACTTCAATGTCGGCAATCTTTGGGCAAGAAACACACTTATTGTCCTTTGTGCGGTAACGGCAATATTCTTTTTCGTAAGTGTAATCTGGCATGCAATACTTGCGGCAGGTAAAGGAAAATGAGAATACTTATTCAGCGTGTAAAAAAAGCCGATGTTTCGGTCGACGGTAAATGTATCGGGCATATCGGACAGGGAATCCTTGCATTTGTCGGATTTGCCGCAGATGACAACATACATATGCTCAAACCCATGGCGGAAAAGATGATTGGACTGCGCATTTTTGAGGACAGTGACGAAAAGATGAATCTGTCGCTGAGTGATATAAACGGTGAACTTCTGATTGTGAGTCAGTTTACACTGTACGCAGGCTGTGCAAAGGGCAGACGTCCGTCGTTTTCGAACGCTATGAATCCTGTCGGTGCCGAAAACATGTATAATGAGTTTGTGCGCATTTCGCAAGAACTTTGCGGTGCACCGGTTCAGACAGGCTCATTCGGAGCGGATATGAAGGTGGAGTTACTCAATGACGGTCCTGTAACAATTATGCTTGATTCCGATGAAATTGTAAAAAAGTGAATATAAATTCATTACGGTGATAAAATACATATACTGCCAAAAGGCGGTGTATGTATTTTTTTTGAAAGGATTGTGCACAGATATGAAACAGTTTATTGAAATTGTAGACGTTTTTGCAAGAGAGATAATCGATTCGCGCGGAAATCCCACCGTGGAAGCCGAGGTCATTGCCGAGGGCGGATATGTCGGCAGGGCTGCCGTGCCGTCGGGAGCCTCCACCGGTATGTATGAAGCTGTGGAACTGCGTGACGGCGAACAGCGGTTTAACGGTATGGGTGTTACACGCGCCGTACAGAACATAAACGAAATTATTTCCGAAAAAATAGTGGGAATGAACGTTTTGGATCAGGTAATGATAGACGATGTGCTGTGCAGGCTGGACGGCACACCGAACAAATCAAATCTCGGAGCAAATGCCGTTCTCGGTGTCTCGCTTGCATGTGCTCACGCTGCCGCAAAGGCGCTCGGCATAGGACTTTATCAGTATATCGGCGGCGCATATTCACATATTCTTCCTGTTCCAATGATGAATATTTTAAACGGCGGCGCGCATGCCGGGAACAATATTGATATTCAGGAATTTATGATAATGCCTGTAGGAGCTTCAAACTTCAAAGAAGCACTTACAAGGTGTGCCGAAGTTTTTCACAGCCTCAAAAAGCTTTTAAAGGACAAAGGCCTTGCAACCGCTGTCGGAGATGAAGGCGGATTTGCACCGTCGCTGGAAAAAGATGAGGACGCATTGGATATTATATGCGACGCAATAAATGCCGCCGGCTACAACACTACATCGGACTTTAAAATCGCAATAGATGCCGCAGCATCGGAATGGGAGATCGACGGCGGAGGATACAAACTCCCGAAATCGGGTATTGTAATGAGCGGAAGTGAACTCGTTAATTACTGGAAAAATATATGCGACAGATACCCCGTAATATCCATAGAGGACGGTGTGGGAGAAAACGACTGGGAATCATGGCAGATTCTCACAAAGGAACTCGGTGACAAGGTTCAGCTTGTGGGAGATGACCTGTTTGTAACAAATGCAGAAAGGTTAAGCGAAGGGATACGCAGAAAAGCTGCAAACGCAATTTTAATTAAAGTTAACCAAATAGGCACGCTCACACAAACCCTCGAAGCAATACAAACCGCGAACAGAGCCGGTTATACGGCAATTGTGTCGCACAGGAGCGGCGAAACAGAAGATACCACAATAGCCGACATTGCCGTTGCGGTAAATGCCGGTCAGATAAAAACCGGTGCGCCGTCAAGAACAGACAGGACATGCAAGTACAACAGACTGCTGCGCATATCCGAGGAATTGTCCGATATATCGGCTTATCCGGGAATGAAAGCATTTTTTAATCTTTCCGATAACGCAATATGACATTGTCACGGAGGTGTGTTTATGCGAAAGACCAAGATTGTTTGCACACTCGGGCCGGCCACAGATGAAGCCGGAGTGCTTGAAGATATGATTGAATGTGGAATGGATGTTGCGCGGATGAATTTTTCGCACGGCGACCACGACATTCACAAAAAGAGAATAGACCGCATAAAGGAACTGCGCAGAACACTTAACAAACCCATTTCAATTATGCTCGATACAAAAGGACCGGAAATTCGCATCGGAACATTTGAATCAGGCAGAGTTTTTCTGCGCCCCGGTCAGCAGTTTGAACTATGCACAAATCCGTGCAGCGGTAATGAATACAGCGTTTTTGTAAATTATCCGCATCTGCCCGATTCTGTATCTGTCGGCAACAAAATACTATTTGCAGACGGCCTGATTGAATCGGAAGTAATCAAATTCGAGAGCGGCAAAGTCACTGTGGTTATTAAAAACGGCGGATATCTGAGCGGGCGAAAGAGCATTAATTTGCCCGAAACAGACCTTCGCATGCCGTATATGAGTGAATCGGACATGTCAGATATACGGTTCGGACTGGAAAATGACATTGATTACATTGCCGCGTCGTTTGTGCGAAATGCGGATGATATTAAAGATTTGAGAAGATTTATACGCAGCGAATGCCCGAAATCCAATGTACGCATTATATCAAAAATAGAAAATGAAGAAGGTGTGTCAAATATTTCGGAAATAATAGACGAATCGGACGGCGTAATGATAGCGCGCGGTGACATGGGAGTGGAAATTGAATTTGAGCTGCTCCCGGAAATACAAAAACGGATTATCAAGCAGTGCCTCGGAAAGGGCAAAATATCAATCACGGCAACTCAGATGCTTGAATCTATGATAGAAAATCCGCGCCCCACAAGAGCCGAGGTCTCCGATATTGCAAATGCCATTTACGACGGTACAAGCGCAATTATGCTTTCCGGTGAGACCGCCGCCGGAAAATACCCGCAAATAAGTGTCGGCACAATGGCGAGGATAGCCGAAACAACCGAAAAATCAATTAACTACAAAAAACGTTTTACGTCTTTTGAATTTGCGAGAACATCCGTTACCGATGCGATAAGTCATGCGGTTATAATGACGGCTGTAGACCTGAATGCGTCGGCAATACTGGCTGTTACGCGTTCGGGGCATACCGCGTATTCAGTATCGGGGCTGCGACCGTTTTGCCCGGTGTACGCAATAACACAGAGTGAAAAAGTCTATCACGAATTGTCACTTTCGTGGGGTGTTACGCCGGTATTATGCAATACAAAAAATGGGGACAGATTTATTGAATCGCTTGAAGAAGTTAAAAATCTTGGGAAACTGCGCAAAGGTGAAACGGTTGCCGTAACCGGAAATTCATCGGAATCGGGCGGCGCAACGACAAATACGCTGAGGGTTTATACTGTTTAAATAATTGAGCTGAAAAGACTCTCTCTTTTCAGCTCAATTACATTTATTTTACAGATATTGATTTCTCCGTTTGCGTATGATACAATGAACACACCAAATAAAAACGGAGGGATTCAAATGTTCAAAAAAACCATTTTAACTGCCGCGATACTGCTTAGCATTTCGGCAAATGCATTTGCGTCATCGGATGTCTTATACTGCGATACGGACGATGACAACGACTACAGCGGCAACATCTGTACGGTTGCAAGTGATTCGCTGACAGGCGAGATAATTCCTTTTTCCGGCACGCTGTATGACGGCGAGGTCTATGCCTATGCGCCGAATACGGAAAAAATCATCCCGCTTAAGGTTACAACAACAGATTTTACCGACATCCCGGAATACGAAGGCATGTTTGCCGCAGAAATGAGCGCCAGAAAAATAATGGTCGGAAACGGTGACGGAACATTTGCCCCCAATCGGGTGTTGACACGCGCCGAAGCGGCAGCCGTGTTTTCAAGACTCTTTTCGGTTGAGCCTAAAGACGGAGTGACATATTTCGAAGATACGCCGTCAGACAGTTGGTTTACCCCATATGTAAACGCACTTTGCGAACGCGGTGTGTTTAAAAAAGACCGTTTGTTTAACCCGAATAACGCTGTGACGCGCGAACAGTTTATATCCATGATGTGCCGCATGCTTAGCGATATGGGATATATAAAAAACGAGGGCGCATTTGATTTTGAACACTATACGGACAGCGACCTTGTGTCCGATTATGCAAAAGAATCCTACGCGGCTATGAAAGCCAACGGGTATATGCTCATAGAGGATTACGAGGATTCCGAAGATACCGGCGAGGAATTTATAGAATACTATTGCTTTGCACCGCAAAACGGACTTACGAGAGACGAATGTGCAACGTATATGTATTACATAATACGCGATTTCTTTGCAAATAATGCTCCGGCAATACTGCGCTCCGACGCTCCGAATGTTGATATTCCGCGGCTCGACGGCTCAACCTCAACCTATGCAATCACACAGAATATCTATGATGTGTATTACAAAAATGCTCACAACCTTGAAACTATGCCAAAGGCACATTCGAAAACTTCAAATTCGTACAAAAATCTGATTGACGGAAAAGCCGACGTTATATTTGTCCCCGATCCGAGCGAAGAAATTACAAAATATGCCGATGAAAAGAATGTAAAACTGAAATTTATCCCGATAGCCAACGAGGCGCTTGTATTCTTTGTCGGAAAGGACAACAAGGTTAATAACATTACAACCGAACAGATACAAAAAATATACACCGAAAACGGCATTAAAAACTGGAAAGAGCTTGGCGGTGATGATGTGGCGCTTGCCGCATATTGCAGAAACAACGACAGCGGAAGCCATGCGCAAATGGAAAAATTCATCTTGGACGGAAAATCAATAAGCGATGAAATTTCAAAGGAAAGAACATCGTATATAATGGCGAGCATTCTGACCGATGTTGAATCATACGACGCAACGCACACCGACTCCAAGGCAATCGGTTACAGCCTGTACTATTACTATCAGACAGTGCCGCAGGTGCTCGGCGATGTAGATTTGAAACTCCTCTCCATAGACGGTATTGCACCGAGTGACGAAAGCATCGGCAGCGGAAAATACCCATACACCACAAATTATTATGCAGTGATACGCGACGAACCGAATCCGAAAACAGAAGAATTTGTAAAACTTATGCAGGGCGATTTCGGAAAAGATATCATCTCATGCGCGGGACTCGGCGTAATAAATGATAAATAACGTAGGCATGCAGGAGTCGAACCCAATATGCCTTACGTTTGAAAAATTGAAGTCTTTTCAATTTGTCGTCCTTGAAAGGCGACAGCCTGTCTGCGTCCTCCGCATTGAAAATCCAATAAATTTTTCTAAACGTAAGGTCGCAGAGTTTAAAAATAGGAAATTTTGAAATAAGACAAAGAAAATTTAAGAATAATACAGTCCGTATATTCGCAGATTTTTCTGCAGTATTATGCGAAATTTCCATTTTTAAACCACATCCGGATTCGAATCCCGCATGCCTAAACAGCGGCGGCAAAATATGATTTATTTTGCCGCCGTCATTTATTGATTGACATATTTATTTAAGACAATCCTATTTGTTCATTGCCCTGTCCACCTGCATCATTATTGCACATTCCATCCTCTTTTTAAACAATTCACAACCGTATTCATACACACCGTTTATATCACCGGTTGCATGATACGCATTTGCAGCGCAGCCACCCGAGCAATACAGTTTTGCCCAGCAATCGGCACATTCCGGTCTGGAATATACATTACATTTGAGGAATTTCTCGCGCATAGCCGTGTTTGTGACGCCATCGCGTACATTACCCATAATATACTTTGGATCTCCCACAAACTGATGGCAAGGATAAAAATCACCCGTCGGTGTAACGGCAAGGTACTCCGTGCCCGAGCCGCATCCGGATATTCTCTTGTATATACACGGTCCGTGGGCAAGGTCTATCATATAATGATAAAAGCTGAATCCTCTGCCTTCGCGCTCGCGCCGCAGCATTTCGTTTGCGAGCAGTTCATACTGTTCAAAAAGTGTCGGAAGGTCATCTTTTGTAAGTGCGTACGGATCTGTCGGAGCGCATACAACGGGTTCCATGCTAAGCTCTGTAAATCCCAAATCAGCCATATGAAGTATATCGGTTGTAAAATCGGTGTTGTTATGTGTGTATGTTCCGCGGACATAATAGTTTTTGTCACCGCGTTTTTGCACAAATCTCTGAAATTTTGGCACTATTTTGTCGTAGCTGCCATGCCCTGCGTAGTCTTTGCGCAGCCTGTCGTGAACTTCCTTTCTGCCGTCCAGACTAAGCACGACATTTTGCATTTCTTTGTTGCAAAATTCCGTCACCTCATCATCAAGCAGCATACCGTTCGTGGTCAGTGTAAATCTGAATTTTTTCCCGCTGTCCTTTTCGCGCTCACGGCCATATGCCACGAGCTGTTTTACGACATCCCAGTTCATAAGCGGTTCGCCGCCGAAAAAATCAACCTCAAGATTGGTTCTGCTGCCGGAATTTGCTATCAGAAAATCAAGCGCCTGCTTTCCTACCTCAAACGGCATTAGTGCGTCTTTTCCGTGATACTTTCCCTGACTGGCAAAGCAATATGTACAGTTCAGATTGCATGTGTGTGCAACATGAAGACACAGCGCTTTTACAATATTATTTTTTGCTTTAAGCACATCTGCCTTATCTTTATATATATCCTCCGCAAAAAGCTGATTCGAATCTTTCAGCGCGCAAATATCGTCTATGCACTTTTGTATCTCATCTTCGTCTATGCCGCGATCGGAATATTTATCGTGTATAATTCTCTTTATTTCATCTGTCGGTGTGTTTTCATACATGCCGATTATGTCATATGCAACATCATCCACAACATGTATGCTGCCGCTGTACACGTCTATGACAATATTATATCCGTTCTGTTTGTAGCAATGTATCATATTTCAAAATCCTCATAAAAAATTTCCGACCGCACGTCGGCGGTCGGATTACTCACTTTCGGTAAATCAGTTGTTTTCACACGGCTGATTTGCAACGCCGCATGATGTTTTGCATGCAGACTGACACGATGTCTGACATTCGCCGCATCCGCCCTCACACTCTGTTAAGTTTCTTGTGTTCAGGGTAACTATTCTCGATGTGTTTTCGCACGACTGGTTTGCAACACCGCATGATGTTTTGCATGCAGACTGACACGATGTCTGACATTCGCCGCATCCGCCCTCACACTCCGTCAAGTTTCTTGTATCAAGTGTCTGGATTCTGTTCATAATCTTATATTCTCCTTTAAATAAAATACGCATATATTATACATTATAAATGTTTTTTGCCAAAAGTCAAGATAAAAATTACATTTCTGTGATTTTTACTCAAAAGTTTATTGTTTTTATTCACATTCTTCCCGGGAGTTTGACACTCATCAATTGTATCACAATAATTTATCAGTTTCTTTGAATTTTATTGTTAATTGCCTGCATTTTGAGGTCTGTTTCCGCTATCAGATCGGCACAATGCTTAAGTTCATCCGATATTATTTCGGAATTCTGAATGTCCTTTTTATACTTCATGGTATGCTCCAGGCTCGCCCAAAAATCCATTGCTATTGTACGCAGCTGAACCTCAACTTTCATATTCATCTTGCGTTTCGAAAAGAAAACCGGAACCTCAACTATCATGTGGTAACTCCGATATCCGTTTTCTTTCGGATTCTTTATATAGTCCTTAACCTCAACAACGGTGATATCATCCTGGCGCGCAAGCATTCGGGCGATTTCGTATATATCGTCCACAAATGTGCACACAACGCGTATTCCGGCAACATCGTTAAGGTTTTCGAACATTGATTCCGTGCTCACGGGCAAACCTTTACGCATAAGTTTCTGATAAATGCTCTGCGGTTTTTTCAGCCGTGATTTAATAACCTCTATCGGATTTCGGTTGTTATTTACCGCAAGTTCGTCATTGAGAACCTCAAATTTGGTTTTTACCTCACGGACTGCACAATTGTACATCATCATTATTTCCTGAAAATTATTAAATGTCTTTTCGAACTCGGGGTTCTGTATTGTTGTAACCATTAGCTGGTTCGGTATCGTCTTTTGTAACTCTCTTTCCATTTGCTACACTCCTTTTGTCAGGCAACACACATAAATTACTTTTGCCTGCAATTGGATTGTAGCACAACCAAAATTTTTTTGCAATAGAGTACACCGTTTGTTATCAATATGTTTACAAATCACCCTCGCCGAGGAACGGTTTCATTCCGTTTATGCACACGCATGTCGTGGACAGATTGTGCAAAAGCGCACCTGTCACCGGAGATATTATCCCGCCGATTCCGAGTGCGAGCAGCGCACTGTTGAAAAGCGTTATAAACCGATAATTGGCATGAATCCTGTCGAAAAGCTTTTTGCTCAGTTCGCGCAGCACAACAAGTCTTTCCAAATCGGACGACAGAAGCGTGATATCCGCCGTTTCGCGGGCAATATCCGACGCGTCCCTCATGGCAACAGACACATCGGCGGCCGCAAGCGCCGGAGAATCGTTTATTCCGTCGCCGACCATAACAACTTTGTGTCCGCCGGATTTGATATCATTTACTATATTCAGCTTATCCTCCGGGAGAACACGCGCATAGAATCTGCCTATACCGAGTTCTTTACACACGCTCATTGCCGTGCTCTCGCCGTCGCCGGTTATCATAAGGATATCGCTGAATCCTTTGTTTCGGAGTTTATCGATTGTATCCGCAGCATCCGGACGCACAGGATCCTCAATACACAAGATGCCGCACAGGCTTCCGCCTATTGCAAGGTAGACCATGGAATACCTTTCGCCGAGGCGTTCTATATCCTTTTTCTGCTCGTCGCCGAGGGGGATTTTTTCATCATCAAAAATAAAATGCGCGCTGCCTATCAGCGCTCTTTTGCCGTTTAAAACCGACGATATTCCGTGCGCCACAATATACTCGACTTCCGCGTGTTCCTCGCGGTGTTCCAGTCCTTTGACCTCGGCAGCGTGAACTATCGCCTTTGCCACGCTGTGCGGAAAATGTTCCTCAAGGCATGCAGCTATGCGCAATATATCGTCTTCTCCGTATTCGCCGAACGTTACAATTTTTGCAAGATTCGGGCACGACACTGTGAGCGTACCGGTTTTATCAAAAACAATCGTATCGGCAAAAGCATAATTTTCAAGGAAGCGGCCGCCTTTTACCATTATATCATAATTGGTTGCCTCGCGCATTGCCGAAATAACGCAAATCGGTGTTGACAGCTTAACGGCGCACGAATAATCGACCATGAGAACCGACATGGCTTTTGTCACATTTCGCGTTAACAGATATGTAACCGCACACCCCAAAAGGCTGAACGGCACAAGCGCGTCGGCAAAGCTCTCGGCGCGTGTCTGTGTTCCGGATTTCAGCTGTTCGGAGCTTTCTATCATTTCGACGATACCGCGTATTCTGCTGTCATCGGCACATCCGGAGGAACGGATATCAATGCATCCTTCTTCAACCACTGTTCCGGCATACACAGTCATGCCGTCGGATTTTAACTGTAAAAATGATTCTCCGGTCATTGACGCTTCGTTTACACCGGCATTTCCCGATACTACAACACCGTCTGCCGGTATCATGCTTCCGCTGCGTACACGCAGCACATCGCCGTCCTTCACCTCAGCAAGCGGAATACATTCCTCCCCGTTTTCTCCTATACGCCAAACCTTTTCGATATTCAGTGCAAGGCTGTCCGACAGGGCTGTGCTTGTCTTTTTCCGCGTGTAATTTTCCAAAAGTGACGATACTCCCAGGAGAGTCATTACAGACGACGCGGTGGACGGTGAACCGGTAAGTATTGATGCAGAAATTGACACCGCATCGAGAACATCCACGCTCAGATTACCATTCATAAGGCTGCTTAAACCTTTTTTTACAAAAGGCACTGCGCGAAACACCGTCAGCGGTAAACTCAAAAAATTCGGAACAAATATTCTCATTAAAACTCTCTTTTTTATAAGAGAAATCAAATCGTCTTTGAACTCCTCGTCAATAATCCGCGCCGGAGACAATTCCTGTTCTTTGAGTGTTGAGGCATTCAGTTCAGACACAGTGAAGAGAATATCGGAGCGGCAATCACCGGTGTAGCAAACAAGCATACCTCCGTTTACTGCCGAAACCTCGGCACTTTTTACACCCTGTATTCCGAAAAGGTGTTCTGCCAAGCTTGTCTCCGTTTTTTTCGAAAATGCTCCGCGGCCGGCACGCAGACGGATTCTGCCGGGCTTGTCGTAAATAATTTCATATTTCATAATTTACATGCCTCCTATGTCAATGAACAGACATACGTGACTCAATCCAAATGCAGGTTCGAGTCACGTATCATTGATTTTACTTATTTATCCTGAAGATTAGCTTCCGATTTAGCATCATAGCATATATCTTCGGCTTCCTCTTTCATATTCTTGAAGCTTTCTTTCGCTTCATTCTGCAACTGCATGCATTTTGCAAGTCCCGTTACGCAGGCCTTGCGGGTTTTATCGCTCGTCAGAACTTTTTTGCCGTATGCCGCAGTCAGCAAACCGCCGGCAAAAAACAAAACTTTATCATTCTTCAAAAAATCAACAAATTTCATATAAATCATATCCTTTTTTAAATTACTTTTTTTCGCCGTGACAATTGCCGCGCATGGCACATCCGGCACAGTTGCATCCACAAGAGGACTTGCCCGCCGCCTTGTTTCTGCGAAGATAATTCACTATTATCAACACAACAGCCACAAGTATTGCAGATACAACAATTGTTCCGATATTACTCAAAATCCATGTCATCATAGCACAAGTCCTCCCGTGTATTATATTCACATTTTACATTACATTTTAAGTGTGTCTGCCTCTTTATACGGCTTGAACAGCATGTATACCATTGCGGCAATAAGCGCTACTGCAACAACCACACCTACAACGTTCATATTGCCCGTAAACGCATTTCCGAGCTGGTTGATAATAAGCGAAATAACATATGCAAATCCGCACTGATAACCAATTGCAAACCATGTCCATTTTGCATTGTTCATTTCACGCTTGATAGCGCCGATAGCTGCAAAGCAAGGTGCGCAGAGAAGGTTGAATACAAGGAACGAATATCCTGTAACCGCCGTAAATGTGTTTGCAAGATTTGCATAAACACTTCCGTCACCGCCGCCGTACAAAATACCCATTGTACCAACGATGTTTTCCTTTGCAACAAGGCCTGTAATCGACGCAACCGCTGCCTGCCATTCGCCCCAGCCGAGGGGTTTGAATATCCATGCAATTGCTCCGCCTATTGTGGCAAGAATACTCATATTGAGCTGATCTTCTTCAAGCATCATGAACTTGCCGTCTACAAAACCAAAGTAGCTTGTAAACCAAACGAGTATGGTTGAAAGAAGAATAATCGTTCCGGCTTTTTTGATAAACGACCATCCGCGCTCCCACATGCTGCGCAAAACGTTGAGAAGTGTAGGCATGTGATATGCCGGGAGCTCCATAACGAACGGTGCCGGATCGCCCGCAAACATTTTTGTTTTCTTGAGCATAATGCCCGATACAACGATAGCTGCCATTCCTACGAAATATGCCGAAGTTGCAACCCATGCCGAACCGCCGAATATTGCGCCGGCAATCATTGCTATAAAGGGAACCTTTGCACCGCAGGGAATAAATGTTGTTGTCATGATTGTCATTTTGCGGTCGCGGTCATTCTCTATCGTACGTGATGCCATGATTCCGGGAACACCGCATCCTGTTCCGATAAGCATCGGAATGAAAGATTTACCCGAAAGACCGAATTTTCTGAATACTCTGTCGAGTACGAATGCAATACGTGCCATGTAACCGCAAGCCTCGAGGAATGCGAGGAGCAGGAACAATACGAGCATCTGCGGAACAAATCCGAGGACAGCACCGACACCGGCTACTATACCGTCGTTAATGAGTCCTGCGAGCCAATCGGCACAATTTGCTTTATCAAGTGCATCGGATACAAGAACCGGGATACCGGGAACCCATATTCCGTACTCAGCCGGATCAGGATCTGTGCAATCATAATCTTCATATGTCTTTGCTGCGGCAACCAAATCCTTGTATGTGGATGTAACTTCTTCATCTGCCATTGTTTCTTCATCAACAACGGTATATGTTGCCTTGTTTATATCCGATACTTCTTTAACAAATTTATCCAATGCATCCTTAGCAGCAGTTACATTAAAGTCTTCCGACTCGGCGTCGAGTGCTGCACTGACATCATCGGTATCAACTCCGTTTTCGGATGCATATTCTATATATCCGTTTACAACCTGAGCGGCTTCGCCGTATTCGTCGGCAACATCGCCGTACTCGGCAGAACCGATTCCGAACAAATGATATCCGTCGCCGAACAGTCCGTCATTTGCCCAATCCGTTGCCATAGAGCCGACGGTTACCATTGAAATATAGTAAACCAAAAACATTATAACAGCGAATATCGGCAATCCGAGCCAGCGGTTTGTAACAACTTTATCTATCTTATCCGATGTCGACAGTTTGCCGGCATTTTTCTTTTTGTAGCAGCCCTTGATGATTTGAGCGATATATATGTACCTCTCGTTGGTGATAATGCTCTCGGCATCATCATCAAGTTCATCTTCGGCAGCCTTAATATCTGTTTCTATATGACTGAGGACGTTTTCTGAAATTCCGAGCTTTGAAATAATCTTTTCGTCACGCTCAAAAATCTTTATTGCGTACCATCTCTGCTTTTCTTCGCTCATTTCATGCAATACAGCTTCTTCAATGTGAGCAATTGCATGCTCAACAGCTCCGCTGAATGTATGCATCGGAAGTGTTTTGCCCGATTCGGCAGCCTTGATTGCAGCCTCGGCTGCTTCCATAACGCCGTCGCCTTTGAGTGCCGATATTTCGACTATTTTGCAGCCGAGTTCGCGCGAAAGTTCGGCAATGTTAATCTTATCACCGTTTTTGCGCACAACGTCCATCATGTTGATAGCAATTACAACCGGAATACCAAGCTCTGTAAGCTGTGTTGTAAGATACAAGTTTCTCTCGAGGTTTGTACCGTCGACAATGTTAAGCACTGCGTCCGGTCTTTCATCTACAAGATAATTTCTTGCAACGACTTCTTCAAGTGTGTACGGAGAAAGAGAATATATACCCGGAAGGTCGGTAATAACCACTCCGTCGTGTTTTTTAAGCTTTCCTTCCTTTTTTTCTACAGTAACTCCCGGCCAGTTTCCGACAAATTGATTGGAACCTGTGAGAGCATTAAACAACGTTGTCTTTCCACAGTTTGGATTACCCGCAAGGGCGATCTTAATGTTCATGTCCATTCCCCCTGACAAAATTTGATTCTTTTAAACTACTACTGAACTTCAATCATTTCTGCATCGGCTTTTCTGAGCGAAAGCTCATAGCCGCGCACGGTAACCTCTATCGGATCTCCGAGCGGTGCAACCTTGCGCACATGAATCTGCGTACCTTTTGTAATACCCATATCCATGAGTCTGCGCTTAACGGCACCTTCACCGTGCAGTTTAATCACGGTAACGTTATCCCCGATTTTTGACTGCTTTAACGTGTTCATTATGTATCCTCCTTGAATTTAAAAATTTCACACCATAATCTTGAGAGCCATTTCTTCACTGATGGCAACGCGTGCTTCTTTAACATTTACAATGACGTTTCCGCCGAGTGCGCTGACAACCTGCACATTTCCGCCGACAACAAACCCCAGATTCTCAAGATGTTTGCGTACTTCCGGCTTTCCGCCGATTTTCTTGATAATATTGTTTTCGCCTACTGCGGCAAGACTAAGCGGCATCATATTAACCCCCGTTCCGACCGGTTCCGCCGCATCACACGGGTGCGGCTGCCAATCAATGTGTATTACTTCGTTAGTCATGTATAACTAACCTTCAACAGTTAGTTTAGCACAACTAATCGATTATGTCAATAGTTTTCTTGTATCATTCATGCACAGTTTTTACATATGAATATCCCGATTTTTCGACAATTTTTCTCATATCGGCATCATTTATCGTTTCCTTTGCACGTACATGCGCACATTTTGATTTGAGGTCAACAACAGCGCAGAAACCGTCCTCGGAATTAAACGCGTTTTCCACATGCAGCTTGCAATGCGAGCACGTCATACCGTCGATGTACACCGTTGCGCGATTTGCATATCCGCGCGAATCCGCAGCAGGCTTAACTTTAATCTCGCCGCCCCCGCCTCCGCAGCATCCGCCCTTTAGCTTTTTGGAGTAGCTGATTACTGCGCATATGCACAATGCGACTAAAACAGCACATATAATTACCGTTGAAACGTTCATATAAAACACCTCGCAATTAGTTATTTGAAACTAACTATATTGTAAATCAAATTTTTGTGTTTGTCAAGTGTCGGATGTTAAAATTATTTTTATTATCAAGTTAATATTCTCCGCCGTATTCATCATAATAGTCCTCGGCATCATTATCATACGGCTCACCCTTTCTTGACATATTTTGTGTAATATTGTACTCTGCTAATGCTTCGCGGTAACCTGCGGATGCATACTGAACACCGAAAAAAGCAAAGCTGTAACGGCTGATATGTTTATGGCTTCTGTCCGTAAATATACCAGAGCAAGAAAACTTACTCCGAGAATGTTAAACGAATTGATTGAAAAAATTGAAGTACATCAGTCCGAAAAGATTGACGGTAAAACCGTTCAACAGCTCACAATTCACTATAATTGCATAGGCAATATCGAAATACCCGACCTTGAAAAACTGCCCGAAAACAATATTTCGGTACATACAAGACAGGGAGTAGATGTTCATTTTGCCGCTTGCGCAAGTTAAAAAGGCAATAAAAAACCGAGTGTCATACAAAACCTTTCAAGTTCTGTAAGAACACTCGGTATGGTCGGAGTGACGGGACTTGAACCCACGGCCCCCAGACCCCCAGTCTGGTGCGCTACCAACTGCGCTACACCCCGAAAAAGTGATGGCGCGCCTAAGTGGATTCGAACCACCGGCCTAACGCTTAGGAGGCGTTCGCTCTATCCTGCTGAGCTATAGGCGCGTACTAACCACTTGGAGCACTTATATATGATAGCTCAAAAACCGAATTTTGTCAAGTATTAATTTGCAATTTGTGTAAAATATTAAAATATATCATCTGTCATGGCGCGTATGTTATTGTATATATATGTCGGTTTTGCATCACTCTTTTCCGCATCGGCAAGCGTGCCCTCGCCGCTTAATACAAACACCGTGTCTACACCGGCATTTACACCGCAGGCAATGTCTGTGTACAGCCTGTCGCCGACAACGACCGTTTCCTCTTTTGTACAGCCGAATTTTTTCATTGCGGCAAGCGGCATCTGAGGGCTCGGCTTGCCGATGAATATCGGGCGCCGCCTTGTCGCATTGTACAGCATTTCACTTACAGAACCGCAGTCGGGAACATAGCCGTACTCCGTGGGGCAAACCAAATCGGGGTTTGTGGCAATATAGTCAACATCCCTGCCCAATATTTTGCATGCGTCCTCAAGCTTTTTGAACGTAAGTTCCGTATCAAAACCCATACAAAGGCAATCAATATCATCACACAGCGCGTCCGTGACCGGGAGTGCCGCTCCGCTAAGCTGCGATATAAGAGATTTTGTTCCGAGAACATATATCTTTTTATATCCCTTTTCTTTAAGATAAACCGCCGTTACGTCTGCCGAAGTCAGAAAATCTTCTGCCGTCGATTCTATGCCGATACCACGCAGCTTTTCAACATAAGCGTCCACACTTTTCGAAGAATTGTTTGTAACAAAAACATATCTTCCGCCGTGCGTTAAAACATTGTTCAAAAAATCGGTTGTGCCGTCAAACAGCTTATTTCCAAGGTATATTGTGCCGTCCATATCGAGCAGAAATAATTTTTTATCTCCGAGATTCACCATAATTTTCCTCCGTGGTTTGCCGTAACAACTATGTTGCTCCCAAAAACATCTTTCGCCGCCACATCACCTATTTTTACCGGAACGTCTACAACAATCCTGTTTATTATATCCATGCACTCACGGATTTTATCTTTTGGAATAGGACGGTCGGTTTTAACCGGTATCGGATATCCGTCCGATCCCATTGCAGTGGTGGTTACGGTGCGTGTGGGATTTGTACACTCGCTTTTTGCATACTGTGCGCCGCGCGGACAGCTGTTTCCGCTAATATTCTGTATAATGCCGTCTTCCGTCTCAACGGTAATACTGCACCCCATCGGGCAAACTATGCATGTCATATTCCGTGTCATTCGGATTCCTCCAATTCAAATTTAATCTTATTTGCGCCTTTTATCGCCGCACCTTTTAAATTGATTCGTATCATTTCGCCCGGCGCCGCCTTAATCATCTTCTTCGAACATATTTTTTCTCCGTCCGACAAAACATTTATACAGCAGTTGCGATAAACATTACCCACTCTGAGAAAAATGGCGGTATCCTTTGCGGCGGTTATTCTCTGCGGAACGGTGTATCGCACCTTTCCGTCGGTTTCAATTGCCGTGTTTTGCGTTTGCGAAAGATTTCCGCAAATATATTCGGCCGCAGCAAACCCGGCAATTTCCGCCTCTTCCGAAACATAATCCGCCAAATCGTGAACATGCAAAACATTTCCGCATGCAAATATTCCGCTTACATCCGTCTGCCTGTCCTGGTCTGTCACAGCGCCGTTTGTAATCGGGCTCATGCAAGCACCGGCGCCCTTTGTCAATTCGTTTTCCGGTATCAGCCCGACAGACAGAAGCAGTGTGTCACACTCAATATACCGCTCACTGCCGGCAATTGGCATGCGCGACTCATCCACCTGTGATATTGTTACGCCCTCAAGCCGCTCCCTGCCGTGAATTTCGGTAACGGTGTGGCTCAGATACAGCGGAATGCCAAAGTCGTTCAGACACTGTTCGATATTTCTGGCAAGACCGCCTGAATACGGCATAACCTCGCATACCGCATGAACCTTTGCGCCTTCGAGCGTCATTCGCCGCGCCATAATCAATCCGATATCTCCCGAGCCGAGGATAACAACGTTTTTCCCGGGCATATACCCCTCAATATTAACAAGTTTCTGTGCGCACCCGGCGCTGTAGATTCCCGACGGACGGCTGCCCGGTATATTAAGAGCACCCTTTGACCTCTCTCTGCAGCCCATTGCCAGGATTACCGCCTTGGCTTTTATCGAAAAAATTCCGTTTTTGCGATTTATTGCCGTAATTGTTTTATCGTGCGAAATATTGAGCACCATTGTTTCCAAAAGATATTCTATATTGTATTTGTTAATTTTATCCTCGTATTTTGCCGCATACTCCGGCCCGGTGAGTTCCTCGCCGAATTTATGCAATCCGAACCCGTTGTGAATACACTGCTGCAATATTCCGCCGAGGTGTTCGTCGCGTTCCAGAATGAGTATATCGCGAATCCCGTGTTCATATGCCGATACGGCAGCTGCCATGCCTGCCGGGCCGCCTCCGATTATTACAAGTTCTTTCATCTCTGTTCACCCTTTGTTCTACCGATTATTATATTTGATTTTCCGCCGCTTTTAGTTACATGTTCAAGAGGAATATTCAGTTCGCGGGACAGGATTTTTGCAACATACGGCATGCAAAATCCGCTCTGACACCTTCCCATGCCTGCGCGCGTCCTGCGTTTTATTCCGTCAATATCGTGCGCAGGCGGATTGGTGCGTATTGCGTCAACGATTTCGCCCTCCGTAACCTGTTCACATCGGCATACGATTTTGCCGTAATCCGGGCGCGCCTTAATCATTTCGTTCTTTATTTCATCCGGCGCGTTCCGAAACAGGTGTGACGGCGTGCGAATCGGATCAAACGATTTATTTTTTTCCTTGAGTATGCCGCTGCCCTTAAGCAGTTCGGCAACATATTCCGCTATTGCCGGAGATGCCGAGAGTCCCGGAGATTCTATTCCCGCAACGTTTACAAAGTTTCCGCCGCGGATATTTATTATAAAGTCGCCCGTGTTCCCGACAGCGCGCAAACCGCAAAACGACGTTATCGCCTTGCCGCGCGGAATTTGTGCAAGCACTCCCGATACTTCGGAAAGTATTTTCGAAAATCCGGATTGCGTTGTGCTCTTGTCCTCTTTGTCGCATATATCCACAGCCGTAGGTCCGAAAATATAATTACCGTCAACCGTCGGCGAAACAAGTATTCCCTTTCCTCTTGCGGTAGGTGTTTGGAACACGGTGCAGTTTGTAATATTTCCGCACTCTTTGTCCAGCAGAATATATTCTCCGCGCCTCGGGTGTATGTTGAATGATTCGTCACCAATCATTTTTGCCACGTTGTCCGCATACATTCCGGCGGCATTTACAATGCATCTTGCACGGATTTCACTGCGGTCGGATTTAACGATATATCCGCCGTCTGCCGATTCTATATCCTTTACCTCGAATCCGCATATAAGTTCAGCGCCGTTGTCCATAGCGTTACCCATTGCGGCGATACACAGTTCATACGGGCATACAATTGCACCGCTCGGCGCGTACAGCGCACATATGGCTTTGGCGGACAAGTTCGGTTCCATACCGTGCAATTCGTCTGCGTCTATCAGTCTGAGTCCCGTAACTCCGTTTTTGTTGCCGCGTTCAAGCAGTTCATTGAGCACGGCAATGTCATCATCGCAATAACCGACAACGAGGGAACCGTTGTTTTTGTATTTGACTCCAAGTTCTGCCACAACAAACGGCATCATTTGTGAGCCGCGGACATTCAGTTTTGCCTTCAGTGTGCCGGGGTGCGCGTCAAACCCTGCATGAACAATTGCCGAATTAGCTTTTGTAGCACCGCAGGCAACATCGTTTTCTTTTTCAAGGACACAAACACTGACATTGTACCTCATAAGTTCGCGCGCCGTGAGCGCTCCGACAACACCGCCGCCCACTATTGCTATATCATACATAAAATTCATCTCCGACTCTTTACAAATTTACACATTTATTATATAATTAATACGCAACAAAAATCAACATCGGCGGAAAAATAGGAAATTTTTATGTATTTTTATGATAATTGCGCAAGAGTGCGCAAAAAAGGGGTTGATTTATATCATGTACAGTAACGAACGTGAAAAAGAAATAATGGCGCTACTCGAACAAAACACATATGCCACGGTGGAATATTTATCAAAGGCAATTCACATAAGTCCTTCAAGCATACGGCGCGACCTGGCACGGCTCGAAATGAAAGGAATGATAACCCGAAGCTACGGCGGAGCGGAAATTAAGGAATCACTGAACAAACAGATTCCGTTTTTCCTGCGCAGCCACAAAAACACGGAGGAAAAGCTGAATGTGGCGTCAAAGGCAAGCTCACTTGTTCACCCCGGGGATGTTATTTTTCTGGACAGCTCCACCAGCACGTACTTTATGCTCGGATTTCTCAAAAATATCAAGGATTTAACTGTTATTACAAACAGCCTCGCCGGCATGACATTATGCTCGGAATACGGGATAAATTCATATTTTGCCGGCGGTCACCTCAATGCAGAAAACCGCTCCTGCTGTGTTGGAACACACACCGAGGAATTTATACGCTCATTCCATGCCGACTGCTGTTTTTTCTCTGTGCAGTCGCTCACGCGCGACGGTGTTCTGTATGATTGTTTTGCAAACGAAATACAGCCGCGGAGACTTATGATTCAAAACTCGGAAAAAAAGGTTTTTTTGTGTGACAACAGCAAAATAAATCATTATTCCGCCTACAGGCTTTGCAAAATTGAATCGCTTACACACGTGATAAGCGATATAGATATAGGCAAATATCTTGAAAAAGAGTATGCCAATATTAAATTTCTGTAGTAACCGCCGATTGACACAATATGATGATTTTGATATAATAGCCGAAAAGGAACATCGGAGACGGCAATATGAAATCAAACAAAATTAACCGAAAAAAATTAACGGATCATGCAATAGCTTTTTTTACAATTTTTATATGGGGAATAACATTTGTGTGCACAAAACACCTGGAGAATAAGTTTTCGGCACTTGAAATACTGTTCTTCCGCTATCTTACCGCATACATAGTACTTTGGATTTTGTGTCCGCACCCGTTTCGTTTTGCCGGGGCAAAGCGCGAGCTGTATATTTTTGCCGCCGCCATGTCCGGAGCTGCGCTGTATCAGTATCTGGAAAACTTATCGGTACTGTACACAAGCCCGGCGAGCGTGTCGTTTATCACGGCGGCAGCGCCTTTGTTTACAGCCATCCTGGCGAGCATATATTTAAGCGAAAAGTTCACACGCAAAAACCTTATCGGAATGATAATTTCCCTGGGCGGTGTATTTCTGATATGTTTCGGAGATTCCAAAACCATCGACACCGGATTAAAAGGCGATTTGATTATTTTTGCGTCAATATGGCTCTGGGCAGTATACTCAATAATCGTAAAGAAAATATCAAATTTCGGCTATCCCCAGTTTATGATAACGCGCAGGCTGTTTCTGTATTCGCTGCTCGTTATGCTCCCGTTTATGATATTTAAGCATACCCCGACAAATTTCAGTGCACTCGCCGACACTCAGGTAATAATCTACCTTGCGTTTCTCGGAATATTTGCTTCGGCAATATGCTTTGCCACATGGAACCGCTCTGTGCAAAACCTCGGCGCAACCATCACAAGCAAGTATCTGTTCGTTATGCCCATAATCACTCTTGCGGCGCAGTCAATTGCCTACAAGGGTGAAATCGGTGCAGCCGCGCTTTTGGGAATGGCGGTAACGCTCGGAGGAATTGCGGTTTCGGAATTTTAGACCATTTTTGTTATTTCCTTTTTCAGCCGTTCAATTATCTTTTTTTCGAGCCGTGAAATATACGACTGACTGATACCGAGAATGTCGGCAACCTCCTTTTGTGTTTTCGACGGTTTGCTGTTCATTCCGAACCTCAGTTCCATAATATTGCGTTCGCGCGGGGTTAAGCGCTTCATTGCAATGGAAAGCAGCTGTTTGTCGACTTCCGATTCTATCTCCTGATAAATCATATCGTTGTCGGTTCCGAGTATATCGGACAAAAGCAGCTCGTTCCCGTCCCAATCTACATTGAGCGGTTCATCAATGGATATCTCGGTTTTTCTGTTGCTGTTTTTCCGAAGATACATCAGTATCTCGTTTTCAATACAGCGCGATGCGTATGTCGCAAGTTTAATATTTTTGCCGGTATTAAATGTGTTTATTGCTTTTATAAGGCCTATTGTGCCTATGCTTATCAAATCTTCAACATTTATTCCCGTGTTTTCAAACTTCTTTGCGATATACACCACAAGTCTCAGATTACGTTCTATCAGTTCTCCGCGGACTTTTTTCGGATCGGTTGCGTATATCTCCAGCAATTTTGCCTCTTCCTCTGCCGAGAGCGGAGGCGGAAGTGTTGTGCTGCTTCCTATGTAGTGTATTTCACGCGAATACAGAATATCATTTATAATTTTTCGAATTTTATCTGAAATAGTACGTATCATAGTGCATACATCCTTTCCAACATAATATATTTCAAAGTGCCTCCAGACTCAGCAATGCGTCATAATCACGATTTTTTGACAGAACACCGCCGCACAGCGCCGTTACAATATCCGAACGCACATTGTCATCTATTTTAACACAATCCGGCACAAATGCAATCATCAGACCGTTGCTTTTCCCCACCGAGGAAAATGGTATCAACCGAAACCCCGGCGGCAGCGAGACAAATTCGCTGTCGGCATCCGTGTACTTTTCAACATCAAATTCAAAAAGCGGAGCCACGGCATGCACATCTGCAATAATAACCGCCTTGCCGCTTATGGGATCCCTAAGCATATTGCCCGTATCCACCAAAGCGCGCAGACTAACGCTTCTGCCTCCCTTGGATATCGTTATCACCGAGTATCTGCGCCGGCTTCGCCTTTTCAGCATTCTGTCTCCTATGCATATTGCCGCATAAGACACCGCGCACGAAAAAATCAAATACGAAATCGGAATATTAAAATAGAATACTCCGTTGCTTATAACCCCTCCGAGACGTATTCCGATATCCGTAAAATATAAAAGCGCCAGCGCCGCGACACCGAAAAAAGCCGTCGTGGCATAAAAAGCCGCTGTGTATATTATGCATTGGCGGAATGTTTTCGGGGCAAAAGAAATCACACATATAATCATTGCCGCTGCCGCTTTGAACATGACAGAATATATAAAGCGAATCTCCGGGAAAAAAACAACGCATGCATATACCGCGCCGATAACCGCTCCGATAAATATTCTGAAAGAGGAATATTTTATTTTAAGAACGGTTGCCGTCGATAAAAGTATTACAGTGTTTATCATTACATTTACAAAAAACAGAACATCTATGTATACGCTGTACGTGTCACTCACCGCTTTTTTTAATTATTGTACCACATTTCGGAATCGAAAAATGTAAAAACAGGACACATACCAAAAATTTTAAATTTATCGGCTGACTAATTTTATTTATTGAATACATTTACAGCTTTATAATATTATAAATGTATTATACTTAGTTTAATGTCTTCACACTATTCATAATTAAAACTTTAAACACTATAATAATGTTAGCACATTTAGAAAGGTGATGAACTATGAGGCAAAAGGACAGCAACAATGCTGCAATCGGCTCGCGAATAAAGGATATACGCACAGCAAAAGGCATCACCCAAGAGGGACTTGCTGAAAAATTGAATTTGGGAAGTGCTCAACAAATAAGTGATATTGAGAGAGGTATGTGCGGAATATCCGTACACAGATTAATGCAGTTATGCACCGTACTCGACACCGATGCTGATTACCTGCTTTTCGGAACTGCAACGCGCGATAAAAACAACTCCCTAAATAAATATCTGTCGAAAATGACTCCGGAGCAATCCAAATGTGCGGAAGATTTAATTGCCGCATATGCCAAGTCGTGCAGTATAAAATAGTACTAATAATCCCCCTGTAAGTACCGATAGCAGTATTTACAAGGGGATTAACGCATTACCATCCTATGTAACCCTAAATATTTTTTTCAAAAAATTCTTTACAAAACCCGGAAAATTAAGGACAACCACCTTCAAGTCCGACACCCTCTTTCGGCATATAATTCAAAAAAGGCTGCTGTTATAAAGGCAAACGCAAAGAAAAATAAGCATAATACATTCCGCAACCGCAATTACAGCCGGCGGAAAAAACATAGCCATGAGCATTCCGACGGTGAATCCGAGAATACAATATATCACGATTCCCTTGCCTATCCGACGGCAAAAATTTCTGATTCCGTCGCCGCATTTTTTGCCCCGCATACCAGTCATTCCCTTCTTTTATTGATATTATATGTCGGCTCCGATGTCAATGTTACTAACCGTCGGCCTGCGAGCGAACATGATTTTGCGTTATAAACGCATTGTAGAGATTGCCGAGCACATTCACAAAGTTGCGGTCTATCACACCGTTCGGAGTGATTCCGCTGATTGTCTGAACCATGCGCACGGCATTTTCCGTAGCGCGATCCAGCACACCGGTTACATACACACGCTCAATATTGTCGAATTCCTCCGACAGTGCAAGCAGCATTGCCTGAATAACATACAATCCCGCATTTGCCTCACCCGGAGAGATATCTCCCAGAGATTCATTAAACACAACGGTACCGACAATAAGCTTCTCGTCCTCAAGAATCCGCTTGTATTCCTCCACTATTTTGTTCCAGGTGTGATTGTCTACCTCGCCTGTCTGCGGTATAAGAAACGCATTTTGAAAACTGCTTACACTCTGAGCTGTATCATCGCCGAACAGTCCGTCCGGAATTACCGGCAGGACATCATCATTGTAAAACGATATCAGGCGAAGCATTTTTTGAATTTCCGTCACTATTTTAACGGGTAAATTATCCAATATCATCCCTCCAAATCAGCTAAAATCCGAATTGCCGGTACTCACCGTACTGCCCGGGAACGAAAGCGATGATCTGTCCGGTATAAGCACCGTTGTGGAGATACCGCTGTACGCGCGGTAAAGCGCATCCCATGTTGCTCTGCCCACCACTCCGTCGCGGTTTAGTGAAAACGCACGCTGAAATGACAAAACGGAATTTTCGGTCTGCGCGTCGAACACACCGCTCGAGCCGGCAGACGAAACGCTGTCGTAAAATTCGGCTACAACATTGAGCATATATTGGAGTATCACAACACTTCTGCCGGAATCGCCCCGCCGAAGCGCCTGCGGATATTCAAACGACGAGCCGAACAGTGTAATCCCCTCGCTGTCGAGCTCGGCAATCCGCAAAATAGCTACATACAAAAGCGACAGTTTGTTCCATGTTGCCTCGCCCACAACTCCGTCCGATGTAAGATTAAAAATTCTCTGAAAAGTCCTGACAGAGTTTTCTGTCGACTCGCCGAAAATCCCGTCGACCGTTACGCGCGGCACCGCCGGATAATTTCTCGACACAACATCGAGCGCATTTTGAACTACGCGCACTGCCTCTCCGCTGTCGCCGCGGCGGAGCGCGGTTCCCGGGTATATGGAAGATATATCCTCTATGGGTGCATTGCGCACAAGCTCAATATTGTCGCCGTAGTAATATGTGAGTATTTCAAAACTGCTGTAGCCGTCTCTTGCCAGGTATTCGCTCCCCCACTGAGACAATCCGTTGCATGTTACGGTTGTTCCGTTGCAGTACTTTGCGGCAAGAGGTTCGATGTAGTTTATGCGCCGTATGTATGTGGTAAAAATCTCGTCCACAATCTTTGATATATTCTCAAATATTGTACGCCCGTTGATAAATTTCTGGTCGTAGGCGGTTGAGCTCGTAATATCAAAGTTATATCCCTGGTTGCGGTAGAATCTTGTGTACACGCGGTTGAGAGCATAGGATATCTGTGCATAGATATTTGCGTATATTGCCGCCGTGCGCCATGTGGGATAAATCTCACTGGAAGCAACATTCTTTATATACTGCGAAAAGCTCACCGTGACATTTTGCGCGTCGGAACCCGGTGCACCGAGATGCACAGTTATATATCTCGGTATTGTGGGCACATTTGCAATAGGCATTCGGACACCTCCTAAAGATTCTGCGGCGTTTCCTGAAAAATCTTCGACATATTGTCGAATTGTTCGTTTTCGGCAAACGGAATCAGCGAAACGCCCGCCACAGATGTTTCTCCCGCAAACACCTGCGCGTCTTTGATAAACACTGTGTAGTAACCCGCTCTATCCACACGTATATCAACATTTGTATACGGTTTCTCCTCCGACGGCGAAAGGCTCACCGATTTGTCCGGAGTGGGAACCGGCACCGAAGATGTGAGTCCGTTTGTATCTGTAGTACGTTTGCCGAGCAATGTCGGCATGTTCGAATCGTTCAGTATCACACTGAGCACAGCGCCGATAATCGGCAAATCACCGTTCGACGTTGTGACACGCGCGCTTACATATCCATGTTCCACCATATTATACACCACCTCTGAATTATTTATATTTTTCAGGCGGTATTTTATGACAACAAAATACCGCCTCATCACAATCGCCGGGCTTTTGGCTGCAGCGATAGTGACGGGCGGTCTATTTTCATTTCAGCATTTGTGATTAATTGTTTATGATACGGTCGAGCTCTGTCAGGCACAAATCAAGTTTCCTGTTTGCCGAGTCAATATCCGGCTCGTTTACCCCGAAATAGAATTTTATCTTCGGTTCTGTTCCCGACGGGCGCAGAGCAAACCAGCAATTGTTTTCCAGTTCAAATCTGAGCACGTTCGATTTCGGCAAGCCCAGCGGTTCGCTCCTGCCGGTGTCTATATCCGTTTTTGTTCCGGCGAGAACATCCCAGAGCTTATGAACCTTCATTCCGGCAAATTCCTTCGGCGGATTGCTTCGGAATTTTTCCATAATGGATTTTATCTTGTCGGCGCCGTCTATTCCGGTGAATGTCAGTGTCTTTAAGCGTTCCATAAAGCAGCCGTATTTCTTGTACAGCGCTGTCAGACCGTCCCAGAGAGTCATTCCCTGTTTTTTGTAATCGGCTGCCATTTCCGTTACAAGCATTGCGGCAACAACGGCGTCTTTGTCGCGGCAGTATGTTCCGGAGAGGTAGCCGTAGCTTTCTTCAAATCCGAAAACATAGGTGTTGTCGAGCTCACCCGTTTCAAACTGCTTTATCTTTTCGCCGATGAATTTGAATCCGGTGAGGACGTCGTATACCTTTTGCGAATATGCCTCGGCTATCGGATATATCATAGACGTGGTAACAATCGTCTTGATAACGGCTCCGTTATCCGGGAGTACACCTTTGAGTTTTTTGTTTCGCACAATAAATTCATACAGCAATACACCAATCTGATTACCGTTTAATGTCATATATTCGCCTTTTGAATCCTTAATGATAACACCGAGTCTGTCACCGTCGGGATCTGTTGCAAATATAATGTCTGCCGGTTCTTTTTTCGCCATATCTATTGCTATATAAAATCCCTCTTTGTCCTCGGGATTGGGAGATTTAACTGTTGAAAAATCGGGATCCGGAAGCTCCTGCTCCTTTACCACGCGTACATTTTGGCATCCAATCATGTCGAGTATGCGGCGCACGGGCTTGTTTCCCGTTCCGTGAAACGGAGAATATATAACCGAAAAATCCTTGCCGAGAGAATGAATTGTATCTTCGTCTATAGACTGTTCATAAACCTTTTTTAAGTATGCGTCGTCAACCTCGGCGCCGATAACTTCAATCAGCCCTGCCGACTTTGCCTCGTCCGCGTCCATAACCTTTACACCGGTGAATATGTCGATTTTGTTCATAATGGATACAACATAATCGGCGGATTCGGGCGGGAGCTGACCGCCGTCTTCGCCATATGCCTTATAGCCGTTGTACTCCTTGGGGTTGTGGCTGGCGGTAATCATTATTCCGCGGGCACAGTTCAGGTGGCGAACCGCAAACGAAAGCTCGGGTGTGGGGCGAAGCTCGTCAAAAATATATGCCTTGATTCCGTTTGCCGCAATAACCTTTGCGCTCTCCAGCGCAAACTCGTGCGACATATGGCGGCAGTCATACGATATAACCACACCGCGTTTCGGTGCGTCTCCGCCCTCGTTCAATATATCCTCGCACAGTCCCTGAGTTGCCTTGCGCACGGTGTAGATATTCATGCAGTTTGTGCCGGCGGCAATTATTCCTCTGAGTCCGGCTGTTCCGAATTCCAGATTTTTGTAAAATCTTTCCTTAATTTCCGCGTCGTTATTCTCTATACCCCTGAGCTCCGATTTTGTTTTTTCATCAACATACGGGCATTCGAGCCACTGAGTGTACGTTTGTTTGTAATCCATTTGTATCCCTCCGGTTCATATATACTTACAACTTGTCTCACTATATTATATACAATATTTGGAAAAAAATCAATGCTGATTTTATATTAACAAATTCTTTTATCTTTTTTGCTGTACAATATGTAAAAATATCCATATAATTCAAACAATATTCAAAAAAACTATGTACTTTTTTACATTTATATGGTAAGATATCATTATTATATTACAGAAACGAGGATAAAATAATGGCAAAAACGATTAATTTCAGTTACGAAAAGCTGAAAAGCTTTTGTGAAACCGCATTTGGAAAACTCGGATTTTCCGAAGCGGACAGCAAACTTATAACAGATGTGCTGCTTCTGTCCGATCTGTACGGTATTGAATCGCACGGTATGCAGAGACTTGTACGTTACCACAAGGGAATCGAAAAGGGACTGATCAAAATAGACGCGAAACCGGAAACTGTGTTTGAAACGCCTGTTTCCGCCGTTGTGGACGGGCACGACGGTATGGGGCAGCTAAACAGCTGCTATGCTATGAAAAAAGCGATTGAAAAGGCAAAAAAATCCGGAGTCGGAATTGTGAGCGTAAGAAACTCCAATCATTTCGGGATTGCCGGATATTACGCAAAAATGGCATGTGACGAGGGACTGATAGGATTTGCCATGACAAACTCCGAAGCGATAATGGTTCCGACTTTTGCACGTATGGCAATGCTCGGCAGCAACCCCATTGCAATGTCCATGCCGGCAGAACCGTACCCGTTTTTCTTCGACGCATCTACAACTGTTGTAACGCGTGGAAAGCTGGAGGTGTACAACAAAAACGGAAAAGCTCTCCCCGACGGCTGGGCGCTGGATAAAAACGGAAAAGGTTCGTCGGACGCGGCAGACGTTTTGACAAACATAGTTGCAAAAAACGGCGGCGGAATAATGCCTCTCGGCGGCGAAACCGAGCAAAGCGGAAGCCACAAAGGCTACGGCTACGGAATGGTATGCGAAATATTCTGCTCCATTCTTTCGCTCGGAATAACGTCGAATCACACTCATATAGGCGGCAAAGGCGGAACGTGTCATGCTTTTGCGGCGATTGATCCGTCGATTTTCGGCGATGCACAGGCAATAAAGAAGCACCTCTCGGTATTTTTGCAGGAGCTGCGCGACGCACCGAAAGCCGAAGGCGCACAAAGAATATACACCCACGGCGAAAAGGAAATCATTGCATACTCTGACCGTCTCAAAAACGGAATTGACATAAACGTTAACACCGTAGGCGAAATGGTGGATTTCTGCAAATATGTAGGACTTGATGTAAAGGAATGTCTCGGCGATTTTGATATTGATGAAACAAAGAAAGACAGCTCATATAACTAAATTTGTCGAAATTAAATATTGTAAATACATACATGCAGTGATATAATGAACGTATTAATTACAAAGGTGGTAATACATCAGATGCAACCATATATGATATTCCGAGATTTGGCAATAATAATCGTTGCAGCTAAGCTTTGCGGCATAGCTGCAAGAAAACTGAATATTCCGCAGGTCGTGGGTGAAATTGTGGCAGGTCTTATAATCGGGCCGATTGCAACATCTGTTCTCGGGTTAATCAAACCTGGGCTTACCCTTATCAGCCCGAGCGACTTTTTGAGCCAGATGGCAGAAATCGGCGTTATTCTGCTTATGTTCAGCGCCGGGCTCGGCACAGACTTAAAGGAGCTTGTGCGCACAGGCCCCGTGGCATTTGCCGTGGCATGCTGCGGTGTATTTGTTCCGCTTGTTGCCGGAACGCTGCTGTATATGATATTTCACGGTTTCTCGCCGCTGGGTTCTCCGGAGTTTTACAAAGCGCTGTTCATAGGCGTTATCCTCACCGCCACGAGCGTAAGCATAACGGTGAAAGCGCTGTCGGAGCTCGGGAAACTCAAAACTAAAATAGGAACAACAATTGTAAGCGCCGCCATTATAGATGACGTTATCGGAATTATTGTACTTACAATTGTTGTGGGAATGGGCAGCGGAAAGGGCGATGTAAATGCCGCAGCTGTTATACTGCGCAGCCTAATGTTCTTTGTGGTATCCGGCGGACTCGGATTCTTTATATACAAAATATTTAAAAAGCTCGACAAGGCATACGGGCACACACAGCGAATACCCATTCTCGGTCTTGCATTGTGTATGATTATGTCATACTCGGCAGAAAGATTTTTCGGAGTTGCCGACATTACCGGAGCATTTATAGCCGGAGTCATACTCTGCAACATTCAGGACGCGCCGTACATAGAACGCAAGATGAATATAAATTCGTACATGCTTTTCGGTCCGGTTTTCTTTGCAAGTATAGGCATTAAAACAGATATTTCCGGAATTACCGGCTCAATTGTGATGTTTTCAATATGCTTTGTAATAGCGGCGCTGCTGTCCAAAATAATCGGATGCGGCCTTGCGGCAAAACTGTGCAGATACTCGACAGCCGATTCTGCCAAGATAGGAGTCGGTATGATGACGCGCGGCGAGGTGGCACTGATAGTCTCGCAAAAGGGACTTTCGGTAGGTCTTATGCAGCCGGTATATTTTACACCGGTAATACTTCTTATAATATGTTCATCGGTGCTCACACCAATTGTACTAAAGCTGATGTACAGCAAAAATACAACACAAGGAGATGTTTTACATGAGTAACAATGTACGCAAATTAACAACCGCAGCAATGCTGTGCGCAATGACGCTTGTATGCACAATGGTCATTCAAATTCCGACACCCACAAAAGGATATTTTAATCTCGGCGAAGCAATTGTTTTGCTGTCCGGATTTGTTCTCGGACCGCTCACCGGCGGAATTGCCGCAGGCATAGGCGCTATGCTGGCAGATGTTCTTTCGTCCTACACTGTCTATGCTCCGGCGACGCTTGCAATCAAGTTCCTTACGGCAGCGGTTGCAGGAATGATTTTTCAAAAATCAGGGTGCAAAATTACTGCAGCTGTAATCGGCGCAATAATCGGTGAAATAATAATGGTTGGCGGCTATTTTCTCTTTGAATGCCTTATCGTAGGCGGTGGAATGGGTGCTGTTGCCGCAGCGGCAGGAATATTTATGAACACCGTTCAGGCAGTTGTAGGTGCCGTAATTGCAATATTGCTCCTTGCTATGTTTAAGAAAACGAGAATTATGGAAACATATTTCAATTTTGATAAATAAGGATTTGTGATAATGAACTACACAAAGAATGAATTCGAAACACATTTGCGTGGCTGGGAAAAGGTTTTATCCGAATACCGCACACCGACATGGGACGAACTTCCGGAGATTGATTTGTACATGGATCAGGTGATAGTGCTTATGAACCGCTATACGGACACTCTGGCATATGCCCCGTCCGACGGAGCTATGGCAATCACGCCGCCCATGATAAACAATTATGTTAAGCTGAAGGTAATGCCGGCACCGCAAAAAAAGAAATATTCGAAAATTCATCTGGCATATCTGATAATGATATCGTCGCTGAAGCAGGCACTGAATATACCCACAATACAAAAAGTCATTCCCCTGCTCGACAGCGAAGATGAAATCCGTCGGATGTATGGGATTTTTGCGTCCAATCAATGCAAAGCGTTCGCATATATTAACGAAAAAATCGGGGCGGTTGCCAATCCGATTATCGCCGCTGCGGACGACAATCCTGACAGAATGACAGATCTTGCACTGCAAATTGCGGTGAGCGCAAACATACTTAAAGTTTTGACCGAAGATATAGCTTCGGTCAGTCACGAATAACCAAAAACCACGGTACAAACCGAAATACAGTTTGTACCGTGGTTTTTTATGCCTAAAGTATAATTTTAAACAATACAGTTGCAGCCGCAATAACGGCAGCCGTCATGAATACAGGAAACATTCTTTCCGATTTACTCACTTTTTTACATTTGCGATGAATCAGCTTGTTCTTGTCAAAAATATAATTTTCAATAACCTTGTCCGCCTGCATTATAATATCATCCGAACAGGTTTTGCGCGGTTTAAAAACACCAAAAAGCCATTCATGTACATTATTTCTTTTATCCGACATAGCAAATTCTCCTTGTATAGGTATAATTTTTAGTAGTATTATACTCTGTATTATGTAAAATTATACCTGTCGGATAAACCTCATTTTTGAGGATTGTACACCGGCAAATTCCAGTTGAACCTTGCAGAAAGACAGCGGATAATCACTATTGCCGCAAATCCTGTCAGCATACTTATATCAGCGCCGAATGCGTCCCACATAGTCAGGCACAAGACTGCCCCGGCAATCGCCGCGCATGCGTATATGTGTTTTGAAAAAATATACGGCACTTTTTCCGCGAACATATCGCGCATTACTCCGCCTCCGACACCGGTTACAACCGAAGCAAATACGACAAAAACAAAATTATCTTTGTATCCGCATGAAATTACGATTTTCACCGCATCAACAACGAATGCCGCAAGACCTATTGTGTCTGTTACAAAAATCAGCATTTCCGAAATTCTTGCATTTTCAATTATTGTCCTGAGCGACGGTATAAGGACAATGCATGATGCCGCCGCGGCAAGGAAAAGATACTCCGGAGAATTAAATATCAGCGGCGGTATGTTGCCGAGCATAAGGTCACGGATTATTCCGCCGCCGACAGCCGTTGTAATACCCAGCATACAGACACCGAACATATCCATTTTCTTCTTTATCCCGACAACCGAACCGGAAATGGAAAACGACAGTATTCCAATCAGTTCAAAAATAATTATCAAAAGTTTCAATTCCGCCACCTCCAAGCAACATTACCGAACCATTTCGCTTACTGCTCCCTTTTTGCAATGTGCGTCTATCACACGGCATATATCCTTATAGCTGCACACCGTCATATCGCCCGGTATTGTATTCTTTACAGCTGCCATGGCGTTGCCGAATTTAACGGCTTCCTCGGCGCTGCCGAACTTCAGTACCCCAAACAGCGCACCTGCCACATAAGCGTCACCGCTGCCTATTCTGTCGACAACCTCAATATCTCTGTATGCTTCCTCGGAGAAACTGTTTTTGGTTGTGCAATCCAGCACCGTAGATGTAAATGTATGTCTGGTGGGTGATGTTACGGTTCTCTTTGTGCTTGCAATCATCTTTAAATTCGGAAACTGCTCGGCAAATTCAAGCTGAATTTCTTCTATACTGCCTTCCTTTGCGAACATACGTCTTGACGTTTCTTCCGAAACAAATAATATATCTATGTACGGCATTATGCCGAGAATGGTATTTCTCGCCGTATCCTCATCCCACAGCCCGGCACGGTAGTTTACATCAAACGAGACAAGAGTGCTGTTATTTTTAAATTCACGAACCATGTCCGTAACCTCGCTGCGGAGTGTATCGTTCAGAGCAAGAGTAATTCCGCTTAAGTGAAAAATCTTTGTTTCCGAATACACCGCAGATGAAATATCATCTCTGCAAAAACTAAGAAAAGAGGAATTTTGCCTGTCGTACTCCACAACCGGCACACGCGGATATGCACCGCCTTCGTAGTAGTATATTCCGAGACGTTTCGATTTGCTTTTATCAAAAATAATATAATCATTGCTGGTTCCGCTGTATCGTATTTTGTTTTCAACGAATTTCCCTGCCTCATTGTCCGGCAGCTTTGTTATAATTCCTGTTCTTAATCCCAGCTGCGCTATGCCGGACACAACATTAAGTTCCGAGCCGCCCGCCATTTTATCAAACGTCTCACTTTGAGAAATGCGCTCTTTTCCGCCCGGCGACAATCTCAGCATAACTTCTCCTATGCCTATTACATCAAATTCTCTGTTTTTAATATTTTCAAACATAAGTATCACTTCCGTATATTTATTGATAACGTTTTAATTTTACCACAGTTAAACGTTTTGTGCAATATTATTTTTTGTAAACAAAAACGCTGCCGGAGATATCTCTGCCGACAACGTCTGTATTATCCTATCTAATTCATTCTGCTTAAATCGCCAACGGCAATTCGGCTGAGTGCACGTGCCATTCTTGCCTGTGCAGACCTGTAATCGCGTATGCTTTTCTTTTGCAGAATAGCCTCTTTTGCCTGTTCGGCATCACGCTTCGCACGGTTAATATCTATCTCTTCCGGGCGTTCGGCGGTATCTGCAAGCACCAGAACATTGCCGTCCTCAACCTTTATCATTCCGTTGGACACTGCCGCAATGTGCTCCGCACCGTCCGAATCAGTATATTTCATTGTTCCCGGAACAATAGCCGCTATCATATTGCGGTGGTGCGCCAATATTCCTGCCAATCCGCTTGATGTGGGTATGACAAGAGATGAGCACTTGCCTACATAAAATGTTTTATCCGATGCAAGAACACTGAGATCAAACATTTCTGCCATTATATCTCACCGTCCTCAATCTTGTGTGCCTTCTGAATTGCATCATCCAGAGTACCGACATTGTAAAATGCGGATTCCGGAAGTTTGTCAACTTCGCCGCCGAGTATTGCCTCAAATCCGCGAAGTGTTTCATCGAGCGAAACGTACACGCCCTTAACTCCGGTAAATTTCTCGGCAACATTCATAGGCTGTGACAGGAACCTTTGAACTTTGCGCGCCCTGTCGACAACAAGCTTATCGGCGTCACTGAGTTCGTCCATACCGAGAATTGCTATAATATCCTGCAACTCACTGTATTTCTGGAGCGTTTCCTGTACTTTTCGTGCAGTGTTATAGTGGCGTTTTCCGACAATATCCGCCTCAAGAATACGCGATGAAGATTCAAGCGGATCAACAGCGGGATATATACCCTGTTCCGAAACTTTTCGGCTAAGCACCGTTGTTGCATCAAGATGTGAAAAAGTCGTGGCAGGCGCCGGATCGGTAAGGTCATCGGCAGGAACATAAACAGCCTGAACCGATGTAACGGAACCCTGCTTGGTAGATGTGATTCTCTCCTGCAGTGCTCCCATTTCCTGCGCAAGAGTCGGCTGATATCCGACAGCGGACGGCATACGTCCGAGCAATGTGGAAACTTCGCTGCCCGCCTGCACAAATCTGAATATATTATCTATAAAAAGCAATACATCTTTATTTTGCTCATCGCGGAAATACTCTGCCATGGTGAGTCCAGACAGCGCAACACGCATACGCACTCCGGGAGGCTCGTTCATCTGACCGAAAACCATTGCCGTCTTGTCGGCAACACCGCTCTCGTGCATTTCGTTCCACAAATCGTTACCCTCGCGTGAGCGTTCGCCGACTCCGGTAAATATAGAGTATCCGCCGTGTTCCATAGCCACATTGTGTATAAGCTCCTGAATCAAAACGGTTTTGCCTACGCCGGCACCGCCGAACAGTCCTATCTTGCCGCCCTTTGGGTACGGCTCAAGCAGGTCTATAACCTTTATTCCCGTTTCGAGTATCTCAACAGCCGGGCTCTGTTCATCAAATGCCGGCGGCTTGCGGTGGATGCTCCAGCGCTTCGCGGCAGAATCGGTTTTGCCCATACCGTCTATGGTATCGCCGAGAACGTTAAACATTCTGCCGAGGGTACACTCGCCGACCGGAACGCTTATTCCGCTGCCCGTGTCCTCAACCTCCGCGCCGCGCTTCAGTCCTTCGCTTTCCGACAGCATTATGCAGCGCACAACTCCGTTTCCGATATGCTGTGCTACCTCCATAACGCGTTTTTTTCCGTCTGCCGTAACAGACAGAGCCTCATTTATTTTCGGCAGGGCTCCGTCCGGGAATTCCACATCCACAACCGAGCCCGAAATCTGAACTATTTTTCCTTTTGTCATACTCCGGCACCTCCGTCCGTTTTACTGCTTTTCATCCGCTGCCATTTTGCACCGGACGATATTTCTGTTATTTCCTGAGTTATGGCACTCTGCCTTACGTGATTGTATTCAAGAGACAAATCGTCGAGCAGATTCTGAGCATTTCTGTTTGCCGAATCCATAGCTGTCATACGCGAGTTTTGTTCACAGCAAAAGCTATCCACAAGGGCACTGTAAACAAATCCGGTTACATAGCTCGGCACAAGGTTGTCAAGTACTTTTTCCATGGACGGCAAAAACTCAAACGGCGAAGTAATCTCCTTTTCCTCGCTTGCCGGTGTTGCAAACTGTGCACGGTGAAACGGCAGAAGTCTTGCCGAGCACGCTTCTGCCGAAAGACCGTTTCCGAAATCCGTGTACACCACAAAAATTTTTTTAAGTTCTCCCTGCAAAAACTTTTCGAGCAATATCGACGATATCTTTCTTGCTCGGTGAAGCGTAGGATTCTGAGCCGTATACAAAAAGCTTTGCTCAATCGGTATATTGTGCTGTGTAAAATATCTTCTGCCGTATTCTCCGACAACAAAAAGCTTTGGATTGTCGTGCTCATTCATAAGACGAACTGCTTCTTTTATCACGTTTTGGTTATATGCCCCGGCAAGTCCTTTGTCGGCCGTAATAACAAGATATCCGTACGCACCGTCAAGGTCGTGTTCGCCTGTCACCGGGTAGAAATATCTGTTGTCTATATCGCTCGATGTACGGAAAATGCGTTTTATTTCGCCCTTTAGTGCGTTAAAATACGGTCGCGTCATATCGAGTTCGCTCTTTGCTTTGCGCATTTTTGTTGACGCAATAAGGTACATGGCATTTGTAATTTTCTGCGTATCGCGCACACTGTCTATATGATTCTTAATTTCCTTTGTACCGGCCATACATATCACATCTCCTGTGTTGCAAATTCATCGGCGGCAAGCTTTTTTGCAATACTGATTATACTGTCCTTATCTTCGTCGGAAAGCACCCCGTCGTTTGAAATTCTTTCACATATATCAAAATGCTTGTTTTCTATAAGCGCCGTAAGCTTTGAAATAAATTCCGGTACACTGTCCGGCTGTATATTTTGCATTGCGTGACCAAGCGCAGCAGTTAAAATTATAACCTGTTCGTGCTGGCTGTACGGCGAATACTGCCCCTGGCGAAGCATACGCATGAGCCCTTGACCGTATGCGAGCTGACGTTTCGTTGCATCGTCAAGGTCACTGGCAAACTGTGTGAAAACTTCCATCTCGCGATATTGAGCAAGGTCGAGTCGAATGGTGCCGGCTGCCTTTTTCATAGCCTTTGTCTGCGCGGCTCCGCCCACACGCGACACCGAAAGCCCCACATTAACCGCCGGTCTCTGACCTGCAAAGAACAAATTGCTTTCAAGGAAAATCTGACCGTCGGTAATTGATATTATGTTTGTCGGAATATATGCCGAAACATCACCGGATTGTGTTTCTACAATCGGGAGTGCCGTCATACTGCCGCCGCCCTTTTTATCGCTCAAATGTGCCGAACGTTCCAGCAGACGCGAATGAAGATAAAATACATCTCCCGGATATGCCTCACGTCCCGGCGAACGTCCCAAAAGCAGGCTCAATGCACGATAAGCGATAGCATGCTTTGACAAATCGTCATATATTATAAGCACATCGCTGCCGCGCTCCATAAAGTATTCGCCCATAGCACATCCGGCATACGGTGCAACATACTGCAGCGGCGCGCTGTCACTTGCGGTAGCGTTTATCACAATCGTGTATTTGTCGGCGCCGTACTTTCTGAGAGTTTCAGCGAGTCTTGCAACCGAACTTGCCTTCTGACCGATTGCAACGTATATACAAATAACATTTTTGTCTTTTTGATTTAAAATAGTATCCAGCGCTATCGCGGTTTTTCCGGTCTGTCTGTCGCCGATAATGAGCTCACGCTGCCCTCTGCCTATCGGGAACATTGAATCTATGGCAAGAATCCCTGTTTCAAGCGGCTGATTTACTCCCTGGCGGTCTATTATACCCGGAGCGCTTCTTTCTATCGGGTAATATCCGTCTTCTTTTATAAACCCTTTTCCGTCTATCGGACTGCCGAGAGCGTCCACAATACGCCCTATAAAGTTTTCGCCTACGGGTACTCCGGCTATTTTGCCCGTTCTGTGAACGACGCTTCCCTGTGTAATGTCAAAATCGTCTCCAAACAAAACGCATCCGATGTCATCTCCACGAAGTTCAAGCGCCATGCCTTTTACTCCCGATTCAAACACAAGAATTTCACCGTAGCATACGCTCTCCAATCCGCCGACCGACGCTATTCCGTCGCCGACCGTGAGAACCGTTCCGATTTCGTCGGCATGGGGCGACGGTTTCCAGCCGTCCATTGCCTGCTTAATCAGCGGCATAACGTTGCTCTTGTTCTTTATAGCCTCGGCTACCTTTTCTTTGAGTTGACGTCCTTTGCCCTGCGGAGTCCAGTCATACACCTTGTCGAGGCTCCACTTATACACAGACGTACCTATTTCAATGCGGAAACCGTCCTGCGTTCCGCTGTCCTGTCTCCAGACAATATTAACATTTGAATGATACTTTTCTTCAAGAAAGCTCTGCAGACGTTCCCTTTGGCTGCCCGTCGGTTCTTCGTGGCTGTATATATATGCCTGAACACCGATTTTTCTTATCTCGTGGTCTGCCATATCGGTCACTCCTTTTTAACGGCATCCAAAAATTCGTCAAACGAATTTCCGGTGTTAACTCCGGTAGATGCCATAGCTTTGTCTATTGCTGCCGATACCATATTTTCTATTTCGGAATTTGCCTCAAGCAGAATTTTGTCTTTTTGAGCTTCGGCAGCTTTTTTAGCGTCTTCTATAATTCTGTTGCCCTTATCCTTTGCATCCTCAATACGCTTCTTTGCCGCGCGGTCTGCCTTAATTGCAGCAGCGGTTTTGAGCTCGGATGCCTCTTTTTCGGCTTCGCCCAGCTTAGCTTCGTACTGTTGCCTTGCCTGTTTGGCTTTTTCGAGATTTTCGTTCGCATCGCTGTCCATTTTCTTATAGTAATCCGCACGCTTTTGCATAAAATCTTTCGTGGGTTTATACAGCAGAAAATAAAGTATTCCAAACAATATCACAAAGTTGAACAGATGCAAAAGAATCTGATGCCAATCAACATTAAGCGGTATATTCATATTGTTCACCTGCCGATCAGAGTACAAATATAACGAGTATAGCTACGATAAGTGCATATATAATTGCCGTTTCCACAAATACAAGTCCGAGCATGAGGCTTGTGCGGATTTTTCCGTCGGCTTCGGGCTGACGTGAAATGCCGTCTACCGATTTTGCTATTGCAACACCCATACCTATTGCACCGCCGGCAGCTGCAAGGCCGACTGCTATTCCGGCTGCAAGAGCCTTTGAACCTGTAGCCGAAGCGTCACCGTTTGCGGCATATGCCACAGTGCTCATTGCCGAAAACATCAGCACAAGCATAACTATTGCAAAAATCCTCTTAACATTCTTTTTCATTTTCATTTTGAATTACCCCCATTTGTATAATGATGTATTTACTCGGAAACTTCTCCGTAGAAAAGTGCCGTAAGCATGGTTAACACATATGCCTGTATGAGTGCATGCATAAGTGTAAAAAGTACACCGACTATTACCGGCAGTACAAAGTTGAGCGCCGTATAATAATACACAAGCTCTGTTACAAGTGCGCCGCTGAGCAGTGCACCGAAAAGTCTGAAGCTCATTGATATCGGAAGTGAAAAATCCTTGAGCGTTTTGCCGATACCCTTGAACCCGTTGCGGATAAATCCGCCCGACATAATAATTAAATACGACAGGCATCCCATTGTAATGGCACCGTTTATGTCGGACAGTGGAGCCGGCAGGTCAATAGGCTTACCCGATACGGTAACCCCCTGCACACCTGTAAGTTCAAACAGCGTTCCCACAAATATGTACGCACCTGCTGTGAAAATATATGCCCCGAGAAAGTTGTTCATCTTTGGACTGCTCGTTTTCGCGAGCGAATCAAAAAGTCCCACTGCCTGCTCCAGAACAAGCTGAAACTTTCCGGGAACAAGCTTAAACTTCGGAATAACAAACAATCTCACAAAGAGTGCAAAAACCAAAAACACTCCCGTTACCGTAAACGCCGAAACAAGTCCGGGGTTAACCGCCATTCCGAAAAAATTAATCTTGCGTTCCTCGTGAAGCACGCTGTCGCGCATTACAGACTGAATAGTTTCGGAAGAATCCTTGGCGGACGGAACTGCTATAATTGCCGCGAGCAAAATCAAAACCGCGCCGATGAATACAATCAGACTGACAGTCCGTCTCTTTTTACTCATACAGCCAAACCTCTTTTCCTCAAAAAAATATTTACAGACGGCACCGCTTACGCGTTACCGCCCGAGTATGTCTTTTTTTTAACAATTTTCATGCCCTCATTTTAATACAAAATATACGCTAAGTCAAGCGTTTTTTTCAAAATTTTTATTTTTTTACCGTTTCTTTACCGCTGTATCGGGTTCGACTCCCACATGCCTAGCCAAAAGAGAATAATCCGAACTCCGATTTTGAGAGACGGATTTCCGCTTTCGCTGTGTTAAAATACTCGGTAATCCACAAAGGATTACCTGCGTTTTTGCCTTGCGCAACCAAAAATCCGTTCTCTCAAAATTCTTTGACCTGAAAAGGATAGAATTTTGAACAGATTTTGGTGCGGAAGATGAAGCAAGGCTGTCGCCTTGCGAAGATGACAAGCCAAAAGATGCCGAAATTATGCCTTTTCAGGCGGGTTCGGGTTACTCTCCTTCGGCTATGAATGTCGTTTTTCATCACTTACCATATGATTACGCGTAATTTTCTTTTTGAAAGTATCATTTTCAATGATAAAGTTTTCGCATATAAACTTTCCGTCCTCTGTGTATGCGTCTGCGGATTCTACCTCTCTGTCGACTTCGGCGGCTATATCGGTTATGTTGCCGTAGCGTGAAAGCTGCCGGTACGTCGGTGTGCTGAGCGGATTGATATATTCCTGTGCCAGACGAATAAGCAAAAGAATCAGAACCATCAGCATCAAAAACGAAATATGCAAATCCGTGGAATCAAGCCCCATATCAATCTTACGGCAGTCAATAAACCAATCTGCCAGGACAAGCTTGTCGCCGTCTTTCATATTTTCCGACAGACGGGACAAAACCGCTCTTTGCGGTTCCACAAGGTAACCTTGAATATTGTCGGATAATTTTTGCTCCGGCTCAGCTATTATTACAGTGGTTTTCCCGGCAAGATCGGCAGTATAGATTACGGCAGTGGGGTACTCCAGCTTTTGAGATGACGAAACCTCAAGAATTGAGGTAAACTCAACATCAGTTTCTTTAATATTGCTTATGTTCATATTAAAGAGATACCTGCCGTCCTGCCAATAGCTGTTCTGTTTGGAATATATCGACGTCGGTTCTTTTGTCTCATGACGATCCAGCACAAGCGGTTCGGTCAGCGTTTTTGTTCCCGTTTCAGACAAATACTCCGATTCGTCAAGTGCAACTGCACCAAACATTTTCGTGCGTATATACGGCCATTTTGCAACCGTAAACAACACCCAAAGTACAAATATTACTCCGCATATCAGAGCAAATTTTCGCCTGTATTTTTCCATTGATTTGTACACATATCCCTGCTTGTTCACGGTGTCACACTCCTTTGCTTCCGTTTTCATATTCGTTGTACACATCGCGGCGCGAAAGCCCGCGCCTTTTTGCAGTCTCGCGGATAGCATCCTTTTTTGTCATGCCCCCGGATATATAGCGGTCAACATGCTGTATAATGCTTATATCCGAGTATTCCTCTTTTCTCTTATTCGCCGCCTGTTCCTCGCTCATTCCGGCAAGCACTATTACATATTCACCTTTCGGAGAAACCCCGTCATATACCTGCGCGGCTTTGCTTAGAGTTGTGCACATAATCTGTTCGTGCAGCTTAGTGAGTTCACGCACAAGCGTTACCGGGCGGTCGCCGCCGAATGTACGGATCATATCATCCAAAGTACGGCGCAGTTTGTGCGGAGCCTCGTAAAAAATCATAGTCCGCCGTTCGCCGGCGAGAAACGCAAGGTGCTCCGAACGGCTCTTTTTGTTCACCGACAAAAATCCCTCAAAACAAAACCTGCCCGTATCCTGTCCGGAAACAATGAGCGCATTAATAAGTGCCGCACATCCCGGCACAGGAACGACTTTGACATTTTGTTCAATGCACATCCGCACAAGGTCTTCACCCGGATCGGATATTGCCGGAGTGCCGGCATCGGTAACAAGCGCCGCGCTTTCACCGGATTTGAGCCTTGATATAATATACTCGCCCTTTTCGCGTTTATTATGTTCAAAATAGCTTGTGAGCGGCTTGTGTATGTCAAAATGGTTCAGCAGCCGCAGAGAATGTCTTGTGTCCTCACAGGCAATAAAATCAACATTTTTCAGTGTGTCAACCGCACGATATGTCATATCGTTAAGATTACCTATAGGCGTTGCAACAAGGTAAAGTGTTCCGCACTCCAAATTACTCACCTCCGTGTATTCCGGCATATATCGTTTTTTCAAATTTCAGCGACGGTTTTGCGCCGCGCATACCGGCAACCATAACCAGGCTCGGCTCGTGATACGGCGAATGACTCACAAGAGTCAGCCTTTTCGGTTCTATCTTATACTTTCTCATTGTACACAAAACATCGCACATCCTGTCGGCTCTGTGAACAATATAAAAGCTGCCGCCGAACTTAAGCAGCCATGCCGCGCACGACACAACACTGTCCAGATCGGCGTACAGTTCATGGCGTGCCGCAGCTTTTAAGTCGTCCGGATTTGTAAATCCCGCTCCGACCTTCATATACGGCGGATTGCAGGTTACAACCTCTATTGAACCGCTGCTGAAATATTTATCCTTATTCTTTATATCGTCATTTATAAATTCAACTTTTTCGGAAAGCGAATTGAGTTTAGTGTTTCGCACAGCAAGTGCGAACGATTCTTTTAATATTTCTATTCCGTATATTTTTTTTGCCTTTGTTTTGGCGCTGAGCAGCACCGGGATTATGCCGTTTCCCGTACAAAGGTCTACAACGGTATCACGCGTACCGGCACGGACAAAATCACTCAAAAGCACACTGTCTGTTCCGAAACAAAACAAATCCGTGTCCTGCAAAAGTCTGAGTCCGCCTATTCCCAAATCGTCTATTCTTTCCATAATTGTCTATGCTCTCCGTAATAAATAAATGTCTCCTACTCAAAAGAGGCTGCGTCGGCAGCCTCTTTTAATCGCTATCAAAATTATTCAGCGTGGGGTGCGTCTACGGGACATGCACCTTCGCATGCACCGCACTCGATGCACTCGTCAGCGTTGATTTCGTATTTGCCGTCGCCCTCCGAGATAGCGCCTACGGGACACTCGCTTGCGCAAGCACCGCAGCTGATGCAATCTTCACTTATAACGTATGCCATTGGATACACCTCCTTATGCGATAATCATATCAATCGGCAATTGCCGCGAATGATAACATTTTTTCGGCTTTATTCGCCGACAATATTGTACTACAAAAAAACTATATTTTCAAGAGTTTTTTTTAATTTATACGAAATTATGCAAAAAATATTGATATTTCGAAAAAAATCAGTCTTCAAGCTGCTTAAGTTCTTCCATATCCACCTTTTCTTCCCGTTTTCCTCTGCCCTTTTTAAGCAGTTTTACATCTTTTGCCTTAAATTCAATCTGTTCTTTCTGGGTGTCGGAATCTATCGTAACTTTTACTATGCCCTTAAGCAGGCTGACATCCGCAACAACACCCTTGCCCTCGGGAGTCATAACGACCGAACCGACTCCGGGAGTTTTCGCCGCAAGCGATTCGTATACCGATTGCTCGTTTTTAAGGCAGCACATCAGCCTGCCGCATGTCCCCGAAATTTTTGTGGGATTGAGCGAGAGTCCCTGCTCCTTTACCATTTTAATGGACACAGGAACGAATTCTCCCATATACGAATTGCAGCAAAGAACCCTGCCGCACACTCCGAGTCCGCCAACCATTTTGGCTTCGTCGCGCACACCTATCTGCCGCAGCTCAATTCTTGTTTTAAAAACCGACGCGAGGTCACGCACCAGTTCGCGAAAATCGATTCTGCCGTCCGCCGTAAAGTAAAACAGTATCTTGTTATGGTCAAAAGTATACTCAACTTCAATAAGCTTCATTTCCAGATTGTGTTTGGCAATTTTCTCACGGCATATTTCGAATGCCTCTTTTTCCTTTATTTTATTCTGACGTACAACCTCGTCATCCTCCGGTGTTGCAATACGGATTATCTTTTTAAGCGGCGGAACTATTTCGCTCTCGTCTACCTGCTTTCTTGCTATTGCAACATGTCCGTATTCCGTTCCGCGCGATGTCTCCACAATAACGTTATCTCCGCATTTCGGTTCAAACTCACCGGGATCGAAATAATATATTTTTCCAAGCGATTTAAATCTGATTCCTGTTACATCAACCATGTATAACCTCCCTGCATTCAAAAAGCATCTGTGTAACCGCCATGGTGTAGTTGCCGTTCTTGCCCCTGTCGCGCACTGTCGCGAGCATATCCGCAAGAATACGCACACATCCGCCAGTATCGGTTTTCGATGTGAATGCACCTATCTGTTGTATTTTATCTTTATTTATCATATATTCGGCAATGCCGAGTTTTTTGTACACAGCATCCCGTGCAAGGCAAAGCGCAATATCAAATATTTCCTCCCGTTTTTCCTTGTTTCCGTCAAAGAAATTTACAAAGTCATACACATTCGCCGCACCGCCGCCGAGAGCTTTCGAAAACAAATCAACCGTTTCGTTCCTCAGCGCGGAAAAATCACTGTCGGACATCAAATTCCGCAGTTTACCGGGATTGCCGCCGCAAAATCCGATTTCAAAATCACCGGCATCACTGCCGACTGCCGTCCGCAGTTCATCTGCCGAAAGAGGTCGGAGATTAACTGTCACCGAACGCGATTTAACCGTCTGCAATATAGGCGACACACTGTCACACAGCAGCAGGAAAACCACTCCGCGCGGCGGCTCCTCAATCACCTTGAGCATGGCATTCTGTGCCTCGGCGGTAAGCAGATGAGCCTCATGAACAATCACAACCTTGTAATCCGACATAGCCGGACGAATATACACTTCTCCAAGAATTGCACGCACCGAGTCAATACCGAGGGTTGCCCTGTCCTCATCACGCTTTACCTCAATTACATCCGGATGAGCATGCGCCGCAAAGCTTTTGCACGACGCGCACTCGCCGCATGCACTGTGGTCAGAACACACAGTCATCTCCGTAACGCAGTTTGCAAATATCTTTTTGCCCATACCGGCAGGAGCATTTATAATATATGACTGCGCAAGCCTGTTTTCGGCAAGGCAGTTTTCAAACAATTGTACGGCGCTTTCGCGTCCGATAGGTATTTTCATATATAAAGCCCTTTCAAATCTGTCTGTATATACGACGAATAATTCTTTGATACTACTATTATATAATGAAATTTCAAATAAATCAAGATTAATTTTTACATTTTGAACCCGAAAACAACTCTTTCGATGCCCGAAAGATCATGCACGGTCTGTATATTTTTAAACCCGGCGCATGTCATAATGTCCGACACGTCCTCCGATTGGGTGAAACCCACTTCAAACGCAAGAATACCGCCGTCCGAAAGACGGCTCGGAGCGCTTTGCGATATTGAGCGGTAAAACGACAGTCCGTCATTGCCGCCATACAGCGCAATATGCGGCTCAAAATCACCCACATCCGGCATAAGTGCCGTCATTTCCGCCGTCGATACATACGGTGGATTGGATACAATGCAATCAGCCGAAAACTCCGGCAAGCAGAGTGCATCCGCAACTTTGAATTCGCACCTGTCATCAACACCGTTTGCAGCAGCGTTTTTCCTCGCAATTTTCACAGCAGGAGCACTTATATCAAGTCCGCATACACTGCATTCCGGCATATATTTTGCAAGTGAAACGGCTATTGCACCCGAGCCGGTGCATACATCAAAAATACGCGTTTTCCCGCCGCTGCACAGCTCTATAATCTTTTCAACAAGAATTTCGGTGTCCGGACGCGGAACAAGAACATTTTCGTCCACATAAAAATCAAGCGACATAAATTCACGGCTGTGCGTAATATATGCCACAGGTTCATTTTTTGCGCGCCGCTGCACGGCAGAGAAGAATATTTTCTTTTCCTCATCGCCGAGAATATCATCACGGTGAACGGTAATATACAGTTTGTCGTGCCCGAGGCAATGCGCCATAATCACTCGCGCGTCCTCACCGGCTGATTCAATTTTGTTTTCTTTAAGCAAAGCGATGCCCTCAAGAAGAGCATCGCCTATCGTATATTTTACCATTTGTCATCCTCTTTGTTACCGGTGAGAACAGCCGAAAGTGCCTGTATTGCCACCTCAAGCTGACTGTCGTCCGGTTCGCTTGTGGTAATGCGCTGGAGCCATAGTCCCGGTTTGGTGAGCAATGACACAAAACGGTTTTTGCTCCGCCCGGCAATCTTTATCATTTCATATGACAATCCTGCGACAACCGGCAAAAGCAAAAGTCTGTACAGCATGTTTCGCCACATACTTCCCCAATGTATAAACGAAAATATAATTATACTCACGACCATTACAATAAGGAGAAAACTTGTGCCGCATCTCGGGTGAAACCGCGAATGCTGCCTTGCATTTTCCACGGTGAGTTCGGCGCCGCTTTCGTATGTTGCAATTGTCTTGTGCTCGGCGCCGTGATATTCAAACACACGTTTGATATCCTTCATCTTTGAAACCAAAGTCAGATACACGAGAAATATTGCCATTCGGATTACACCCTCACAGAGATTGAGGATTACATGATTTTTTGTAAAGAATGTGCACAGTGTTGCAAGAGCATTCGGAAGCAGCATAAACAGACCGACGCTGAAACACAGTGCCACCACAACTGAAAAATATATTGCTATATCCTTTACCTTGTCGCCGAATTTATCATCAAGCCATTTTTCAAATTTTGACGGCTGATATCCTTCTTCATCCTCAATATCCATCTGATCTGCCGAAAACATAAGGCATTTCATGCCGGTTACAAGCGACTCGACAAAAGACACCACACCCCGTATGATTGGAATTTTGTTCAGTTTGTATTTGCTCACAAATGAATTGACAGGCTTTTTGTCAACAACAATACTTCCGTCCGATTTGCGCACAGCCGTAGCTATAATCTTCGTGCCGCGCATCATAACGCCTTCTATAACCGCCTGCCCTCCTATGCTTGTAATATGAACAGGGTTTTTGTCGTACGTACTTTTGCTTTTCATACACCGATTCCTCCTAACACTGCCGGTACGCCGCATACGGCATATTATGTACTTTTATTCAGTCCCGAATCATAGCAGACCGCCATTTGCGGAATCCATAAATCCACGTTCAAACATGCTCGTAAAACGTTCGCCGCTGCATATAATATGGTCAATAACAGCAACATCCATCAGTTCAAGCATTTGCACTATCCTCTTTGTCAGGGCGATATCAGTTCCGGACGGATGAACGTTTCCGCTCGGGTGGTTATGTGCAATGATAACCGCCGCGGCATTACGTTTAAATACCATTTCGGCTATAGTCCGCAAATCCGCCGGAGTTGATGTTACTGTTCCCTCACTTATGGTATCGACAGCAATAATCTCGCGGTTGGCTCTGAGGCTCATAAGCATCAGTCTTTCAAAATTGAGATCTCTGAACAAATCGCAGAAATAATTGCCCGCATAAGTTGTGTTTATCATAATCTCATGTTCACATCTTTTTGAATCGAGAGAAATTTTGTTTCTGAGCTGACCTATAAAATTAATAATCAGTGCAGCCTCATGCCCTATTCCATTAACCTTTATGAGAGATTCATACGGTGCGCCGAATACTCCTTCAAGGTTTTTGAACTCATTAATCAATTCATGTCCGATTATATTGGTATCTTTTCGCCTGTAAATATAAAACATCAGAAACTCCATTACCTGATAATCGCTGAACGCATTAATGCCGCATTCCTTAAATTTTTCTTTCATTCTCTGCCTGTGTCCGGCATGCGGATTCTTTTCTTTTTGACTTTTTTCTTCTTTTTTGTCGGGTTGTTCTTTATCATTCATAATTGTCATTTCTCAAATGCCGTGCGCACTGCGCGTTACTTCGTCTATCACGCTGTCATCAGCAGCATTCAGATGTTCGCCGTCCTTTCTAAGATACATCAAAAATTCAATATTGCCCTCCGGCCCCTTAATCGGAGAATAATCCAGACCGGCAACCGAAAATCCGCTTTCAAGCGCAAATTCGGTTACGTTTCTGATCACTTCTCTGTGAACCGCTATATCACGAACAACACCTTTTTTTCCAACCTGTTCCCTGCCTGCCTCAAACTGTGGTTTTATAAGAGCGACCATTTCACCGCCGGGACGAAGAATATTATACGCAACGGGCAGCACAAGCCGAAGCGATATAAACGAAACATCGGTGGAAACAAAATCCACCTCGTCCTCAACAGTGTCATAATCAATATATCGGATATTTGTGCGTTCCATATTAACAACGCGTTCATCACTGCGCAGTTTCCACGCAAGCTGGCCGTATCCGACATCCACAGCATATACCTTTTTTGCGCCGTTCTGAAGCATACAATCGGTAAAACCTCCGGTAGACGCTCCGATATCCATACAAACGCAATCTTCAAGCAAAACAGGAAAAACCTCAATTGACTTTTCCAGTTTAAGTCCGCCGCGGCTCACGTATTTCAGCTTGCCGGCGCGAATTTCTATCTTCATTCCGTCCTTAACGCTCTCGCCTGCCTTGTATGCCTTCTGACCGTTGACATACACCGCGCCCTCCATAATAAGGGCACGTCCTTTTTCGCGGCTCTCCACAAGTCCTCTGTTTACAAGTTCAACATCAAGTCGCCCTTTCAATTTCCAACACCAAACTTTCAAACATATATACAACTTGATAGTATATCACAAAATTACAACATAATCAATCACTTTTTTCAATTTCTTTTTTTATTCGTGAATATATTCCGTCTGCGTCCAGACCGTACATGGCAAACAGTTCACTTTGTTTGCCGTGCGGAACATAGCACGTATCAAACCCCAGTGCAAAAAAACTGCACTTAAAATTGCAGGACGCGGCGATATGTTCTCCGACTCCGCCGCTAACAATTCCGTCCTCAACCGTGAACACCGCCTTTTTCCCCTCCGACAATTTCGAAATAACCGATTTGTCGGAAATTTCGGCTGTACGCAGGTTTACGATGCAAGCGGATATTCCGTCGGCCTTGAGCTTTTCTGCCGCACAAAGCGCAGTATCCGTCATTCTTCCGCAGGAAACGATAAGAATATCGCCGCCGTTTTGCACAATTTCCGGAACTCCGGTTTCAAAAGGCGCGGTAATATTTCTGAACGATACCTGTCCTTTAGGATACCTGACCGCAACGGGAGAGGTGCATTCAAACACGGCATAGTGCATCATCTGTTTAAACTCGTCATAGCACGACGGCATAAGGAGCGTCATGTTCGGAATGTGGCTGAGCATAACCATATCCATAAGTCCCTGATGTGTTTCGCCGTCCTCACCGGTGAGTCCGCCGTGATCCACGGCAAGCACCACATGCAGATTTTGCATGCACACATCGTGGATAATCTGGTCGTATGAGCGCTGCAAAAATGTGGAATACACCGCAAATACCGGCGTATATCCGCCCTTTGCAAGGCCGGCAGACATCGTAACGGCGTGTTCCTCGGCTATCCCGACGTCGAAAAATCTGTCGGGGTATTCCGCGGCAAACTGCGCGAGTCCGCAGCCGTCCGTCATTGCCGCGGTAACGCCGACCACCTTGTCGGAATTTGCGGCGAAGTTCGTCATAAGCGCGGAAAAAGCGTCGGTATACTTCATTTCGCGGCGCGATATACGCGTTGTGAGGCTGCTCACACCGTGGTATTTGCTGGGATTTTTTTCCGCCTCCTCATAGCCGAGGCCTTTTTTGGTAAATGTGTGTATGAGCACAGGTCCCTCAACCCTTTTTGCCGCGTTAAACGCCGAAACAAGCTCCGAAATGTTGTTTCCGTCTATAATCCCCATATATGTCAGTCCGAGATCTTCAAAAAGCGGCGCGGCTATGGTGGCATATTTAAGGCCGTCCTTCACATTATGCAGAACATTGCCCGCTATCTTTCCCACTTTGCCGGCATTGCTCAGAAAACCGTGAATATTCGTTTTTGTGCTGCGGTATTTGTCGGAAAAACGCAGCTTTGAAAGATGAGCCGACAGCCCTCCGACATTTTTCTGTATTGACATTTCGTTATCGTTGAGAATAATTATAACCTTTGTTTTTCCGGAGCCGACATCGTTTAGCGCCTCAAAGCACATTCCGCCGGTAAGCGCGCCGTCGCCCACAACGGCTATGATATTCTCGCTTCTGCCGTCCAAATCTCTTGCGCGCGCCATTCCCACCGCCGCCGAAATAGATGTGCTGGCATGTCCCACATCGAAGCTGTCGTACACACTCTCGGTGCATTTCGGAAAACCCGAAAGTCCGCCGAGCCTGCGCAGCGTGTCAAAGCGATTCAGCCTGCCGGTAAGCATCTTGTACACATAGCACTGATGCCCCACATCAAATACAACCTTGTCGCCCGGAAAATCGAACGCATACATCATGGCTATTGTGAGCTCGGCAACTCCGAGATTCGACGCAAGGTGTCCCCCAGTCTGCATTACGTTTTTTATAAGAAATTCCCGCACTTCATCCGCAAGTGAAGCAAGCTGCGTAATATTCAGTTTTTTTATATCATCCGGCGATTTTATATCGTAAAGATAACTCATTATCATTTGTTCCTCAATCGAAAAGATATCCGATTAATCCCTTTATAAATTCATTGTTTTTGTATTTGTCAATAATGTTTTCGGCAGCGGCGCGGTGACCGTTCATCCGCTCGAGTGCGGCAAACCGCCCCAGTGTGTTTATGAAATTCGGGCTGTTGTGTTCGCTCTTGCTGTCCTCCGCCTCATCTTCAAAATCATCGCGTATCTGAAACGCTATTCCGATATTGTAGGCAAAATCAAACAAATCCTGAACGGTTTTTTCGTCACTGTCCGACAGGTATGCCGCACTGACAATTCCCGTCATGATGAGCGCCATTGTTTTTTGCTCTATCAGTTCAACCAGCCTTTTTTCATCCGCTTTTCCCTTAGAGGCTATGGCGAGATCCTGCGCCTGTCCGTTTATCATTCCGCCGATTCCGGCAGATTTGAGCACATGCCGCATTGCGCGGATTTGATTTTTTCCTCCGTTTTCGCAAGCATCCGCCATGATTTCCGATGCATAGCACAGAAGCGCGTCCCCGGCAAGCAATGCAATATCTTCACCGAATTTCTTATGACAGCTCGGCTTTCCTCGGCGGTAATCGTCGTTGTCCATACACGGCAAATCGTCGTGAACAAGCGAAAATGCGTGAATAAATTCTATTGCGGCGGCAAACGGAAGCGCAGCGTCTATACTGCCTGTGAGCATACGTGCCGTTTCAATGCACAGCACGGAACGGATTCTTTTTCCGCCGGAAAATACCGCGTATTCCATTGCCTCGCCGAGAGGCGGTTCACATTCGGGCATTTGTGCAAACACACCGCGCATGTAGTCGTCTATAAGTTTTATTCTTTCTGCATATTCCTTTTTAAAATCATTCATCTTCGTTTTCCTCTTTGGTATCAAATTTCTGTTCCCCTTTTTCGGTAAGAAGAACAATTTTCTTTTGTGCGTCATTAAGCATTTTCAGACATTCGTTCGAAAGTTTGACTCCGTTTTCAAACAATTCTATGCATTTGTCCAGCGGAGCGTTTCCGCTCTCCAGTGTATTAATAATTTCCTCAAGTTCGGAAATATTTTCTTCAAAGTTTTTTGCCACCGTTCGTTTCCTCCTTTACTCCAAGTGAACGGCACTCAACGCTGCCGTCCGACACACGCAAAAAGAATTTCTTTTCACTGTCAAAATCACTGACCGATTTTAACACGCCGTCATCGCCGTATGCCACGCTGTAACCGCGTGCCAGAACACCTATGGGATTCAGCGCCGACAGCTTGTACGAACATTCGCACAGACGTTTCGACCGTTCGTCGCCTCTTGCGGTATATGCCGCCGCAAGGCTGCTCACAGTACTGTCGAGAAGGCTTGTCTTTTGTTCAAGCATCAATTCCGGCTGCGAAAATATTCTGCGCGACATAAGCGATTTGAGCAAAGCCCTTTTGCTCTCGGCGAGGCGCGCAAGCGACACTCTGAGCCGTTCTCTCGCTGCACACAGCCATGCCGCAAGCTCGGCTGCCGACGGTGTGGCAAGTTCGGCTGCCGCCGACGGTGTCGGGGCGCGCAGATCGGCAACAAAATCGGCTATTGTAAAGTCGGTCTCGTGTCCGACAGCCGAAATTACGGGTATACCCGAATTGTATATTGCCATTGCAACATTTCTGTCGTTAAACGGCCACAAATCTTCTATCGAGCCGCCTCCTCTGCCCACTATGAGCACATCGGCATTTGTATGCGAATTGAAATATTCAATTGCACCGCATATGGACTGCGCCGCCTCGCTGCCCTGCACAAGCGTGGGATATACCATAACCTTTGCAAGCGGATATCTGCGTGACACAATGTTTATTATATCACGCACAGCCGCCCCATTCGGTGCTGTTGCAACCCCTATCGACATCGGATATTTCGGAATCGGTCTTTTGTGCTCCGCCGAGAAATATCCGTCTGCCTCAAGTTCGGATTTGAGCTGTTCATACGCGGCATACAGCTGACCTATTCCGTCCGGCGCCATATAGTCTATGTATATCTGATACTGCCCGTCACGTTCAAAAACTCCTACTCTGCCGGTTACCATTACCATCATGCCGTTTTGCGGCACAAAGGCAATACGCGATGCAGCCGAGCGGAACATAACCGCGCGTATGCTGCCCGTGTCATCTTTCAGCGACATATACATATGCCCGGTGTAGTGGTGTTTGAAATTTGATATTTCACCGCGTACGCATATACCCGTCATGAGTGAATCGGATTCGATTTTTTGTTTAATGTATCTGTTGAGTTCACCTACGGTAATAACCTGCATAACAAACCTACCTGTTGATATCGGCCAACACACCGTTTATAAACGACGGCGAGTCGTCATCACCGAATTTTTTTGCCAGCTCCACCGCTTCATTTATGGATACTTCAAGCGGTACACCGCTGTATTTAGTCTCACTGAGCGACAATCTCAATACAGACAAATCCACCTTTGACAGTCTGTCAATCGTCCATTTTTTCAGCGACGAGCTGATTTTTTCGTCGATTTCGCCGATATTATCAAAGCACGACAAAACCGTTGTGCGGATATATTCCGAGTCTTTGTCCGTAATATTCTTTACATGCTCCGAATTCAGGAACATGTTTATAACTTCCTCGTGTGCATCGGTATCATGAAACGGTATTTCGTATATCAGACTGAATGCACATTCGCGCGCTGCCTTTCTGCTCATCTTTTCCTCCCGTATAGTTCAAATCCGCTGCCGGGTATTATCACCACATGGCAGCGGTTGATTTTGTTATTCGTTACTGTCTTCTGTTCCGTCGGCGTTTTCGGCAATCTCCGGTGCTGTTTCATCTGCCGGAATCTCAATTCCAACAACACGCACATTCACCTTTGTAACGTTCAAGCCCGTCATAAGTTCAACCTGCTTTTTAACCGCATCCTGAACATTCCATGCAACCTCCGGAATACGAACTCCGTAGTTCATAATCACGTTAATGTCAATCGTAACATCGGTATCCGACATTGAAACCTTTATACCGCCGCCGGCAGGTCTCTTTGCAAATTTGCGCGCCAGTCCCTCAACGATTCCGGTTCCCGTACCGCTGATACCCTCAATCTCCGAAACGGCAACCGAGGCAATGGTTATGATTACCTCTTCCGATATTTTAACATTACCGGTTGTATCGATATTTTCTCTTATTTCTTCCATGACAATATACCTCCCGAAAAGGATAAAATAATATCTATAGGAACAGTATACCACATTTTTTACTCAACTTCAACTATTTTTATATTATTATTTTTTGTAAGTTCATAAACAGCGTCAATTATCTTTGCCGTATCGGACGAAGAAAGCCCATCGCTCTTAACCGTAACGTTCACCGCGTCACCAGATATAAACACCACAACATCCTCAAACCCCTTTGATTTGAGCACCGATTCTGCCGTGGTTTCGGTGTCGGAATATCCGCTCAGGCGCGTGAGCTGCTGCTCTGCCGCCTTTTTTGATTCTTCGGATACCGCGGTGTTGGAAATAGTTTTTTCCAGTTCCTCTCTTGCCTTTGCACGGGCGCGCTCGCGCTCAAGCCTATATGACGAAAAGCTGTCGGATTCGCTCTTTTCGTCATTTTCGCTGCCGCTGACCTTTACAGCCTCTCCCACATCGTGATCGGTTTCGCCGTCACTTATGCTGAGAACGTCTTTTGTATCGGATTTTTCGTCATATCTGTAATTCAGATAACCGGCTATGGCAAGAAGCACGGCAAGAGTCACAATAAGCATTTGCTTTTTCTTAAATATCATAAACATATCCTTTCCCTCTTTCATATTCAGTCTGCTGACAAAATCTTGACTTTGTGTATCGCAACCCCGAGAACTTGCGATACAGCCTCGGTTATCTCGGCATTAATTTCACTTTTACCGACACCCTCGGCAACAATCAGAACGCCGCGTATGCTCGGGAGCTTCTCTTCGCTGACAAACGGTTCTTCGGCTGAGGACGCGCGGCTCATAACTGTTGTTTTTTCGGTTGAAGTTTTTTCGGAAGAATCCGATTTTTCGATGCTCTCCTTTGTGTTGGAGCTGATTTTTTTGCTGCCGTTATTATCATATGTAATAAACACCGATACATTGCTCACTCCCTTGACTTTTTCCAGTATTTTTGCAAGAGATTCCTCTGTGCTGCGGCTGTCGGGCACAGATGTTTCGGATACGGTACTGCCGCTGTTGTTATCGACTGTCTTTTTTGCCGTTGGAGTGCCGGAAAAATTTGAAATCAAAATCATAACCACCCCTGCCGCAAGAAGCACTGCAAGATATTTTATCCTGTCGGTTCCCGAAAATTTTTCCTTTATACCCTGCATATTTATGCCCCGTATCATATATTATCACTCCGTATACTGCGGTTCGATACCGAACCGGTTTTTGATTATGTCCGAAACCTCGCCGCGAATATCCTGCGGTACTTTGCGCAGTGTGACGCGCAGGCAATCGTCGGACACATCCGCCGTAATCTTTTCGCCCAAAGAGAACTTTTCGGATACGCATTTTTCTATTTCGTCCGCCATGCCCCTCTTTACAGATTTGCGAAAAGCTGAGTCCAACTCGCCTTGCAAATTTTCAACTTGCTCATCCGCAGACGGATTACCGCCGGCAATGCCGTTTGACATTCGGCTTTCAATATCTCCGCCGATAAGTTTTAATGCCGGATTGACAAGCACCGACAGAATAAATATCCCGGAAATAATGCGCGTGTTCACCTTGAATTTATCCGACGGCATGAGCATTTGAAAAGCCGTGCACAGCAAAATAACAAAGCAAACGGAAACCGTGTAGGAATTTACAGTTTGCATCACTCTGTTACCCCCCTGCCGCAGTAAGAATAAGCACCGCAACGGCAAGCATAAGCATTACCGAAACAAGCACAATACACAGCGTTATGTCTATTATGGTCTGACCGATTCCGGCCGCACAGTCACTGATACGCGAATCGCAGAACGGCTCGGCTATACCTGCCGCCGCCTTGAGTGATACCCCCATAACAAACAATTTTGCCACAGGGAGCAGACACATTGAAAACAAAATAATTATCCCTGCTGTTCCAAATGCCGAACGAAATATTGCGGCAGAGGCGGCGAGTACATCAGTCGACTCCGCTAAAAATCCGCCTATAACCGGCACACACCGCCCGACAGTGTATTTCAGCGCTTTGACAGACATATTCCCGGCGCCGGCATTAATACCCGACAATCCGACAGAACCGGCAAACACCGTAAGGAGCAAGCCGAGAATCCAGAACATTACCTGCCGTACAAGCTCAACAAGTCTCACAACGTGTATCTCGCCGGACATATAGTTTACCGCGTACATTATTCCGATATTAAAAAAAACCCCCGGCATAACATTTCCGGCAAAATCCGTTACAATATTTACCATTATCAGAAAAACGGTTCTTGTTCCGGCGGCACCCACCGCCCCCGTTGCCGTGACAAACCCTATGTATGCCGGAACCGTCATCTTTACAAATGCCGAGATTCTCTCCACACACTGCACTGCCGACTCCGCCGCGGTTTTTAACACACCGACCGAGAATGACGCTGCAATACAATAGCAAATTAAAAAAGCCGTTTCGCCGTTTTTTTGCAAAAAGCCGCTTCCGGCACCGCCGATACATGCACTCATAACGGCAACCGCCACAATTGCGGAGGAATATGCGGCCGCAGTGCGGATATCGCCGGCTATAAACGATATCAGATTTTGCAGGATACCGCGCGGATCCGGATGACCGCCGTCTATAATATCCGAAATCAAATCGCCGAATGTGCCGTAGCCTGCAAGGGTGTCAAGTTCCGATATGTATGTGTCGTTCACAACCGAACTGTCCGCCCGGGCTGCTCCGCGCCATGTCAAAAATGCGATTGTAAATACAACTGTTGCAAATACCGCCATGATTATCCTTTTGTTTGTCATTTGAGCATTCCAACCACCGATCTGAATATTTCAAGAAGCATCGGCAATGCAAGCGACAGCATTACCAATTTTCCGAATGTTTCCACAGCCGACGCAACCGACTTTACCCCTGCCTCCGTACACACATCGCCGGCAAAATTCGCGGCATATGCAACGGCGAGCACTTTTATCATCAGTTCCACACACCGTTTATTCGCCGAGTTCAATCCTTTTATTGAATCAAGCACCTCTGCCGCACTGCCCAGAAAACCGACAGCCGCCGCAAAAATGCACATACATGCCGTCAGCGACAAAGCCAGTGCACCCACCTTGAAATCACGGCTTACAACAAGCGAAAAAATTGCCGTCGCAACCGCGAGAGCCGACACCCGAAGCATTATAATCATAGTCCGAACAGCTCCCTGACAGTATCAAACAATGTGCTGACCTGCCTGACGACAATAAGCATTACGGATATAAGCCCGGCAAGAGAAACCATGAATGCCTGCTCGTCGCGCCCGGACTGAACAAGCAGGCGGCACAGCACCGAAACAATAATTCCTATGGCGGCTATCTGAAAAATAAGCTCTGTTCCAATCATCCGGAGCCTCCTCAAAAGAGTACGGCACACAAAAACACTCCGCCGTATACACCGAGTGCCTTATACAGCCGACAGTTTTTATTGTTGTAGTTCTTTATATCGTCACCGAGCATTGATATTTTGCTGCGCAGAGACTTCAGCTGCATCTTCTGCTGCCCGATATCGTTTGCACAAAAAGAATCGGCGCACGCTTTCAGATATTCGCAGTCCGAACGTCTGAGACACAGCGCACATGCGCTCTCGTCCAATGCCGCACACCATGCCTTTGACGCGCTCATCCCGTCCGCGACATATTTGTCCGTAAGAGCAAACATGTCGTGTACTCCGCCTTTGACATGGGGCAATGCTTTTCCGAAAAGGCGGCCTACCGGCTCCATTGTGCATTCAAGGCAATCCTCCATAATTGCCACCGCGTCACCGAGATTGTCTACCTCGCGCTCGCGGCAGACCATACACTCCGAAAAGCAAAAACCTATAAGCGTTGCCGATATCATCACCAAAGCAATTCCGATAATTTTAATAATCATTGTTTTCCCTCCTGTATATTCTGTCCGCAACAGACATTTTTGACAAAAATATTATTCTGTCAAAACACGCGTGCAGTTTTTCTTTGCCGAATTTTTCAAACAGATTATCCGGCGAGCGTGCATGAGCCGTTGCCACAACTGACACACCGCTCCTTTGCGCGGTCTGCACTGCGTCAAAATCATCACTGCTCCCTATTTCATCGGTTGCGATTACATCCGGTGACATTGCACGGAGCATGATATTTATTGCGTGCAGTTTATTGTACCCGGTACACACAAATGACGCTTCGCCGACATCGTTTTGACTCTCGCCGTTGTACACGGCAGCTATCTCGCTGCGTTCATCGGCAATTCCTACCTTGAGCGGTCTGTGCCGCGGTGAACCGTTTCCGAGGATTCTGCATATATCGCGCAGCACCGTTGTTTTACCACATCCCGGCGGAGAAGCAATAAGAATGTTTGACGGCACATTGCCGCTGTACAGTTCACCGGCAATACCGTCGGCACAGCCGATGACCTGACGTGCAACACGAATACATATATCCGATATATCCTTGATATGCGCAATTTTGTCCGCGTCATACACCGCCGTTCCGCAAAAGCCGATTCTGTGGCCGCCGGGAACGGTGACAAATCCGTTTACAATACTGCCGTTTACAGAGTACATGCTACCATGTGACACGCTGTCCGCCACCTCGACAATATCCCCGTGCCGCACAACATACCCGGCATGTTCACCGCCGAGTATATATTCGAGTCCACTGCGCGTGACTGCCATGGGGCGTTTTCCGACCGAAAATCTCAGCTCGGTTACACCTTTCTCAAAAATGCCGCCGCCCATACGGCAGAGCACGGCAGACGGTATATACGCTCGAATCTGCTCTTCGGGAATGCTCATAGAACCACCTCACAATACAAGTATATTAGGTTGTCTCAAAAATAGAACAAGCCGACTCTTGACAAATCGGATTTTATAATATAAAATTTTAACAGGCGGTGGTACAAATGCAAAAATATGATTTTGACAAAATGTCTGATGAAGAAATACTCTCCCTCGTTCCCGACAAAGATTCCGGGGCGGTTGACTATATATTTGATAAATACCGAAACTTTGTGCGCGCAAAGGCGCGGACATACTTTTTGATAGGAGCCGACAGAGAAGATATTATTCAGGAGGGTATGATAGGTCTGTACAAAGCGGTGCGCGATTACAAACCGGGCAGCGGCGCAACATTTCGCTCATTTGCCGGACTGTGCATTACCCGACAGATAATAAGCGCAATAAAAACCGCGACACGTCAAAAGCACATACCGCTCAATTCGTATATATCACTCAGCAAAAGTTCTTTCGGAGATGACAGCGACAGCACACTTCTCGATTCGCTTGCCGAACAGCACAAGTTTGATCCCGAGGAGATAATGATAAACCGTGAGCGTTCCGACTTTTTGGAAAACAGGCTTATTGCGTCGCTCAGCAAATACGAAACATGCGTTCTCAGGAAATATCTTGCCGGGAAACGATACTGTGTAATAGCTGCCGAACTGGGTAAATCGGAAAAATCCATAGACAATGCCCTGCAAAGAATCAAAAAGAAAATAGAAAAAATAGCTTCCGAGTCCGACGGAATATTGTAAAAATCACTATTTTTGTGATTTGTGCACAAAAATGATGATTGATTTTCGTATATTTCGTCAATTGAAATATTGCCAAAACAGGGAAAATATGCTATTATATATACATACCACAACAAACAAACTTTTTTCAATTTTCCCTCCTTTTAAAGGAAAAAGAAAAACCGTCTTTGTCCGACGGTTTTTCTTTTTGCCCAAAATTACTTAATATTCATTATTTTTGCGTCATAGCCGTCAAGCGTAACCGTTTTGTCACCGTATTGTGTTTTGACGGTTGTTGTCTGACTGTCGGCACTGTTGTTTATTACCACAAGGAATCCGCCATTCGGATAATATCCGCACTCTGTGTGCGGATTGTCCGTGAGATATTCCGCTGAAGTATCGCCGCAGCTCTCCAAAATAAGATTGAGAAGTGTGCGGTTGTTAATATCGCCATGCTTAAACGACGACATATACAGTCCTACACCTTTTCCGAAATCATTGCGCGTGATAACGGGTTTCTCGCCGTCGGCAAGAAGTACCTTTGTTTTGTCTGATATAATATAAATATCATCCTTGCCCGAAAGAGTCGTTGAATCGAGCACCGAATCGGATTCGGATACGTCAAATCCGAACTTCCCGTGACACAGCTTGTCGACACCGCAGTAATCAACCCCCAGCACATGTGACATTCTGAATTCGGAACCCGCACATACTGCCGACGGTTCGTTGACACCAAGGAACACTCCGCCGCCGTATACCCATTCGGTTATGGCAGTGGTTACATCGGGATTTTCCCATTCCTTTGCGCCCGACCATGCGGTACCTGCCGCTCCGGCATTTATCACAACGTCAAAATTATCAAGCGCGCCGCCGAGCAAATCATCAAAGCTGATAAACTCAATATCCAGAGGCATTCCGGCAAGCGCTTCGATTATATCAATAAGGCAAACTGCCGGGTTGTCGTTATAGTGACCGGAGCATATCCACGAACGCAGCTTTCCCCAAAATGTCAAAACGGCAACGCGTGGTTTTTTTACATACGGTTTGCCCGATATATGCAAATCCTTTATCGCGCGGAATTCGTCCGCAATTTTTTCGATATAGTCGTTAAAATCCGGGAACGGCAATGTGAGCGACAAATATCCTCCAAGACCGATTCTGTCTATCCTGTCGCGCAGAAGTGCACGGCGAACGTCTTTCCAATATGATTTGGCATCTGCCGTGGGATTGCCGCCGGGTGCAAATGTGGGAGCGCCGCCGAGACCAACCGGGAACAGATACGGATGCAGACGTATCTCGTGTGTATCCACATCTTTCACACCGGCGCACAGTCTTGCTTCAAATGCATTGTACACACATTTGATGAGTCCGTCAAATCCGAATTCGCCGAATCTCTTTCCCCACGGTTCCACACCAACCCAGCTGTCATCGTAAAACACATATGCTTTTTTCCCGTAGGAATGAACGATATCAACCAGCTTTTTTCCAAACTCAATTACAAAACTGTTTACAAACTCCATGTAATCAAGAATGCGCTTCGGGCACGCGCAATGCGTTGCATGCCTGTTTCCGCCGTTTATAAAGTCCTCCGATGTCAGGTTATATCCATATTTTTTGCCGAAATCATCAAGCATTTTCGGGCTTACGGTAAAATCGTAGGAACCCCAATCCGAAAAAACTTCGCGTTTTTTGGCATATGAACTCCATATCCACACAAAATTATAGAACATGGATGTAAAACGTACAACGGTTGTTTTCGGATGCGACTCACACCAGCTGCGCATCCACGACATCATGTATTCCTGTGTTTCGGGATAGACGGGATCAATCTGCATCATGTGCTCGGTGTTCCAGTTGTTCGTTACATGATTGTACATTGATATTTCTTCCCAAATGCGATATGCCAAAAAATTTACCGTATATTTGTGAAACGGTATCGCGTCGTTTATTACCACCGCGTCGCTGCTGTATTCCCAGCCGCATACTTCTTCGCCTGTCGTTCTGTCGAACACCTGCCAGAGCGCAACCGACTCGTCGGAATCATTCAGCGAAAACTGCTCGCTGAAATATCCGTCCATAAGGTTTACCGTTACGGTTGTATTCTCAGCTACCACCGGCTCTGAAATAAGAAATGTCTGCTGGAGCTTGTCGGGATTCTTTTTTGCCCAATCGTTGTGGTTTCGGATAATACATATTGTGGAATATATTCCGTATCCGGCATCAACTATCTCCGGCGACAGCTCCGTACCGTCACTGTCGCGGATTACATCCGCTCCCCACTTCTCCGCAAGCTTAAGTGTGAGATCTTCGTAGCCGCTTTCACCGGGCAGCGTAAATGAACCTTTTGTATTCTTCATGTATGTAACCTCCGTATGTAATTTGATGTATCAGGTGATTTTTAAATCGGTTTCGGCACGCAATAATTATTTTCTAAGTCGCGATTTGTCCCGCATGCTCTCACCGTCATGAGAGGGAATGGAATTTTGATATACAGAGTATATCAAACAATTGCGGTTGCCAACGGCGCAAAAGTTTAGCTTACAACTAACCAGCTACAAGTAAACAAACATCCTTACCGCGGAAAATTTTCGTTCCGACGTTCGGCCTTGGGGTTGTGCGGCGGACGCGTTCACGAGCAAAATCATTCATAGTGCAAAATCGGCGGCACATATAATCTTATTTCCTATTGTGTTGTCGATTTTAGCCGAACCGCGGTGCGATAGATTCGCGCCCTTTCGGCGGCATGCAATAAATGATTTTGTAAGTGATAACAAGCCCCCTACGCGTTCCCATAGCCGTGAGACGGAATGGAAATTTGATATACAAAGTATATCAAACAATTGCGGTTGTCAACGGCGCAAAAGTTTAGCTTACAACTAACCAGCTACAAGTAAACAAACATCCTTACCGCGGAAAATTTTCGTTCCGACGTTCGGCCTTGGGGTTGTGCGGCGGACGCGTTCACGAGCAAAATCATTCATAGTGCAAAATCGGCGGCACATATAATCTTATTTCCTATTGTGTTGTCGATTTTAGCCGAACCGCGGCGCGATAGATTCGCGCCCTTTCGGCGGCACACAATGAATGATTTTGTAAGTGATAACAAGTCCCTGCGCGTTCCCATAGCCATGAGACGGAATGGAAATTTGATTCTCACCTATAATCCAATTATATTTTAAAGTCACATGCGCACTGTTGTCAAGACAATTATCCCTTATTGTTGAAACTTGAACTATCCGTCGTTTTTTCTGCAATTGAGGCGAAACTACCGTTAATGAATTTCTCCTCTCTCACACCACTGTACATACGGTTGTAACAAGACAGAAACTTTTTATATAGAAGTGGCGTAATATTAAAAATTCACACACCTATTAAGCAGTCACCTGCTTTCCGGATCCGGAAAGCAGGTGACAATTATCCTTCTATTCTTTTGATGTTATCTTATCAATTACTTTCCATTGAAACATTTCCTTAAAATCTTGATAACATTCTTCACAAATCCAATGATAATCATCTTCTGTTGCATAAGCAAATGTCAGCGAAGAGTCTATTCGAGTTCCGCAAAACTCGCAATGATCGTGCTCCCAACCTTTGCGAAACGGTTGATAGTGTTTCTTTATAAGTGTTTTTTGAAACAAATAATTCATTTGATTTGTTAATCGCCAATCGTTTTTATTCATCATAATTACCTCCAAATTATTTTTTCTCTAAGCGCCCATCGGGGAAAACTCTATATTTATTGCCATTTGAATCAATATAATCCCAATGAGGACCGATAGGATCTCCGTGATTTAAATCCGAATTCCATTTTTCTCCGGTTTTGGGGTTATACCAGTTACCTTTACCACCCTTTGGATCGGTTTTTCCGCGCCATTCAAAATCTTTACCGGGCGATATTGATGGATCGTTACCGGGATATTTAATACTTTTACTCCCCCTTGTATTTCCGAAATTACCACCTGCACCTGCACCCATTAAGCAGTCACCTGCTTTCTGGATTTTGAAAATTCGCTTTCAAAAGGCATTATATTTATGCTCGCATCCCGGTACTTCTTAAAAATATCATCAGGTGCAGCGCCATACACAATAATTGTTCTCGGCGATAGCCTTCTAACTATTTCCGCAAGCCCGTCTTTGAAATAATCCTTATCAATCCTGTTTTTTATACAACCATGAGTACCTACCGCAACAGTTTTGAATTTTTCAATTCCGTCAAAGCAAAATTCGTATGTACGTTCATCATTGAACCTCACATTAGGTATAATTTCAACTCCGTTATTCTGCAGCCAAACGGCTATTGCTCTGCCTCTATATGTATTCCACATTTGCATACAAAGCGGCATATTTCGATACAAGCTGAAGTCCGGCGAAATGATGCCCTTAAACTTTTTGAGTTTCGCAAGGTACTGTTTGGGGTTATGCCATAAGCGTTCAAAATTCACATCATGCTCATAAAACATAACCCAACAGTCAAAATCATTCCATGTTCTTGCCATTGCCTTTGAAAATGTTATAACTCTGTCAGGCAATTGACTGCTTGTTCTAATTTTAGGCAACTCAAAATAACCATCATAGTCGGCTTTTTCTACCAAAAACGAATGAAACACATCATAATTGTTATTAAATTGTACATCTGTCATAAAGTATATTACCTCCGTAAACATAAAAAATCGTAGAAATCATAAAAAATTTCCTTCAAAGTCTTGATTTTTGTTTACGGATATGCTAAACTATACTTGTTCAGACAGGTATGCGTTTAGCATATCCGTGATGAAACACATTGTTAAACTGCGCCAACAGTTTTTCTAATGTGTTTTTTCTTTTTGCCCAAAACAATCAATTGACATCACCCCTTTACCAAATTTTTTAAATTATTCTTTGCCCTTTTCAAACTCATTGGCACGATATAATTTTTCTATATTGTGCGCCTCTCTTAATTCCCGTTTTGTAAGGCTGCATAAATTGTTAATGTTTCCGTTTTCAATCACATAAGCACAATCAGGTCTTGTACAATCGGTGTGCAATAATGTTACATTGTGTGTTGTAACCATAGATTGCATATTGTCAAAACTCTGAATTATTGAAAGGATTTTTTCAGAAAGTTCATGGTGATAATATGCGTCAAATTCATCTATTACAAGAAAGGTAAGTTTGTCAAATTCTATAAACCAGCAATAAAACAACATAAGGGTTCTGGTGCCGGAGGAGGCTATAGACTCAAACTCGACAACATTATCGTTTTCAAATTTAGCGCCGATTGTAAGTGCACCGCTCATTAGTTTCAGCGGTACAAGCGTGTAATTGAGTCCCATATCATTAATAAATGCGTTAAAATCATCCAATCTGCCATTGTTAAGAATAATCTCATTTAATTTTTCGCTTCCGAGTTTATAACCAATATATTTATTGGCGTCTCTTAAACTCCTGAAATATAACATTCCGCTTACAAACTTCATAATTTTGCTTATAATCGAATTTTCGTCTTGTATAGTATTGTTATAGATATACTTAACAACCGATAATTGTTTTTGGAGACCTTTCGTTCTTAGATTTTCCGCACCGGGAATTCTTATAAAATTGTCCTTTTCATCTATAAAATTATGAACAAGCATTTTTTTGCCGTTTACAGCTATTGCTTCAAGCAATAAAGTTGTTAAATTAGCCTTACAATAAGTATATATAACCTCATCTTTACCGAACTGAAAAACATATGTAAATGTCGCAAATTTGTCTTCGTTTCCGACATATGTATATAAGTGTTGAGGAATATCATCTTTTTCTGCGTCAAGCAAGTGGGCGGTTATATCAACAACGGCGGTACACAAGCTTGATTTTCCCGAACCGTTTTTACCGAAAACGACGGACTTCTTAGCAATCTTATTATCAACTAATTTTTTACGAAAGCCATAATCGCGAGTGTCCGATAAGTCCCATAAAAGGGTATTTTTAAATCCCCTGTAATTTTCAACCTGAAACTTTTTAAGCATGTCCAAAACTCCTTTCTATAATGATAATACCATATCTATTAATATTTGTCAAGCAATTTCTGTATTTTTTTTACGGATAGCATAAATATTACGCAAATTATTAGATTTTTATAGGGATTTACCGCATTTTTGTTACGGATGTTTAAAAATGATAAAACAAAAACTTGCTAAACACTTTCAAAAAATTGCATATGCGGAAATTTTGTTATCTTGGTTATTATAGGAATAATACAAAGCAATTATTTTTGTAATTAGTGTTGATTTTATTCCCGAAATGTGATATACTATACACAACAACCTGAAAGAGGTATGATTATGGAATATATTAAAGTTTCGCAAGCGGCAGAAAAGTGGGGACTCTCACCGCGCAGAGTCAGACTTTTATGCGCTCAAAACAGAATAGACGGCGTTATTCAAAAGGGCAAATTATATATGATTCCCGAAAACGCACCAAAACCCGTTGACGCAAGAACTCTAAAAGGAATAAAAATGTCAAAGGAGTTATCTCCCCTGCTATTGAAAATCGACGCATTAAAAGCAGAGCTTGACAAAAAGCGTCCGCTTACGCAAGGCGAGGCAGAAAGATTGCGTGATGAATTTATGGTGGACTTCACCTATAATTCAAACGCAATCGAGGGCAACACTCTTACATTAAAAGAAACGGCAATGGTTTTGGAAGGTATGACAATTGACCAAAAACCGCTGAAAGACCACCTCGAAGCAGTCGGTCACAGAGACGCATTTTTGTACATCGAGGATATTGCAAAAGATACGAAAATCAGCGAAACGGTTATCAAAAATATCCATGCTCTTGTGCTGATGAACAGACCCGAGGATAAAGGCGTGTTCCGCAAAATTCCCGTAACCATTATGGGTGCATATACCGACACTGTTCAGCCGTATATGATTGAACCTAAAATGACTGAACTTCTCGTCGAGAACGAAAAGCGCAAAAAGAAAATGCACCCAATAGAGAGAATCGCACGGTTTCATCTCGAATTTGAAGGCATTCATCCCTTTATTGACGGTAACGGCAGAACGGGAAGACTGCTCTTGAACCTTGACCTTATCCAAAACGGCTACCCCGCAATCAATGTGAAGTTTGCCGATAGAAAAACATATTACGCCGCATTCGATGAGTTTTATAAAAATAACAATGCCGAACCTATGATAGAATTGATTGCAGGATATGTAATAGAACGAATGGGACAGTATTTGGAAATATTGAAATAAAGGACAGATATCCCATTGTATTGACAAGGGACATGAAGAAAGCCAAAGAGTGGTTACATAGCAAGGTACGAGGAACAGAACGCACAGGCGTTCTTATAACAAAAGAATCTGCAAGATTTAAGCCATTGGGAATACACGTATTAACTTCTGGTGATGAAAATGCGGTACATTGGTTTTTAGATGATAAGGCTAACACGAAGTCATCGAATTACCTTGAGGAT